>CAJUCE010000018.1 GCA_910584865.1 uncultured Acetatifactor sp. | reverse complement strand
GATTTGTGGTTTCCTATCACCGGACAGCAGGGACATGGAAGCCGGAATATTCAGTGATTCAGAACAACCATTTTTATATTGATAAGACTCTGTTTATCAAGGAGTGGTGGGAGAACGGAGATGCAGGAGAGAAGAATTCGTACGCCTCCGGAAACTCAAGACCATGTGGGAAAAATGGCGGGGAGAGTGGTTTTGGAGGAGAGCAGAATGCATACGCCTCTGGAAATTCAGGGCTATGTGGGAAAAATAGCAAAGAGGGCAGTTTTGGAAGAGAGCAGGACTCGCACTCCGCCGGAAATACATGGCCGTCCGAAAGAAACGCCCAAACTGCTCCGTTCCAGAGCCGTTCTCATAGAGGCGCTGCAATCAGAGCCCTTGCCGGCGATGCAATTATCATAGAATTCAAGGTCTTCGATAAGGAAGACGGCGAAAAGACGCTGAGCGATACCGTGCAGTCGGCCTTGGACCAGATCGAGAGCATGCAGTATGCGGTATCCTTGGAGGCGAAGGGGTTCCCGGCGGATAGAATCCGGAAATACGGTTTCGCTTTCCAGGGCAAGGAGGTGCTGATTGGTTGTCCATGAGGGGATCTGAGTGTGCCGGCGTATTGTGTCCAGTTATTCTGAGTCGTATTATTTCGAACTTTTTTGCATGAAATCTCAAGACTATGCAGAGGGCAGGAGTAGGTTAAAATTCAGATTACAAAAGGAAATACAGAGTTGATTACAAAGGGGAATAAACATGAGCGAACAAAGTACAAAAAAGAGCAAAATCGGCGCAAGGAAACTGACGGAAGAGGAAGCCGGATTGATTCTTCCTACCTATGACCAGATCTACAGTCAGATCGGCAAATTCAGAAGAGAAAAAAGTGCCGACAGACTGGAAGCAGAGCTGGGTACAGACAGTGCCGATACGGAGAAGAAAAGGCAGAACCAGGACATTGACCAGAAGACGAATAACATAGGCATTATCGGCGTCAGAGGCGCCGGTAAAACTTCTGTATTGAAGACAATCAGAGCAAAGCTTCAGACGGAGTCAAAAAAGTCCAATGATATTATCCTGCCCATCATTGTGCCGGAGAATATGTCGGAATCCAGTACATTGATGGCGACGGTTTTGGGGATGATCAGCAATATAGTAGACGAAAGAGAAAAGAAACGTTCGAAAGGAAAAAATGAGGATTGTATTAAAAAAAGCGAACTTCGTCAGAAATGCGATGAAGTGATCAAGCAGTATACCTATATTCAGAAAGAATACCGGGATATTTTGCTTCATGAATACACAACGGAAAATGATTATGTAGTGCGTTCCGCCAGGGTCTTTAATTCGGACACAGAATTTATATGCAAATTTAATGAAATGGTTGAAGAGCTGATAAATGAAAATGCGGTGAAAAGCGGCTCGGGCAGAAAAAATGACAGCTTATTATTTGTCTTTATAGACGATATTGATTTGAGTACGTATCGCTGTGCGGATGTGGTCAAGACGCTGCTGTCTTATTTATCCAATGAGAATATCGTTACTTTTATATCGGAAGATCTGGAGACCTTCGAAGAAGCCCTGACCCTGGATTTCCTCCGGCAGGAAGGCGTATTGGATAAAAATGTATTGAATAAAAAGATCATCTCCAAGACGGTTCTGGAGAGTAAAAAGCAGCTTGCCTATGAGTATCTGAAGAAGATTCTTCCGCCTGTCTACAGACATCATATCAAGTATTGGTCCCTGGAAGAAAAGGCAAATTACTGTGTTATGGGGGAAGATGACGATGAGGAAGGGCATCGGGCAGGGCATCGGACAGCAGGGGATGAGGAAGAAGAGAATGGGACAGAAGAGAATGGGCAGGGAGAAAATGAGGCGGGAAGCCATAGCGCAGGAGAGGGGAGAGCGGCAGGGAGAAGACTTTCCGATCTGCTGAGAGAAGCGCTGAAGGGCTGGATAGACCCGGCACTTTTCGACTATATAGAGAAAAGCGGCGGCAGTGAGTCCAAAGGCGGAAATGAATCTAAGGGCGGAAACGAGTCCCAGGGCGCCAGGAGATCCAGACAGACCCTTCCCTATACCTATTGCCTGTTCGATAATACTTCCAGAGGATTAAACAATATTTATAATATATTGGATGACATTGCCGGGCAAAGAAAGCGGGGCAGAAAAGGAAACTATCTGAAAGAAAAGAAACTGCTATTGGATACCATGGTCTCATCCAAGGCTGTTTATAATAAGCATCGGGATGACATACAAAAGCGGATGTATACCATCGGCATTGATTTGGCATCCAGCAAAGTATACTTTGATAATGCCAATTCCATAATTTATAAAGAAAAGACGATGTTTTCTAATACCGTTAAGTCTGACGGGAAGGGGGCAGGCACAATACGGGAGCAGGAAAAACACCGCCGCTATGAAATAGAGGATCCGACAGAGCGCTTTTCTCTCTTTTTGCTGGTTGACTTTGCGGCAAGGCTGCTGTACGAGAAAGAAAAGTACAGGAAGATTCTTGTGGAAAATGAAGATTATAGAAACCTGAAGGCCAAAGCTATGGAAGACTTTTTCTTTCATCCGGAAGTGGCGGAGAAAGTACTGGAAATGAATTGTGAGGGATGGGGAGATTCGGACGCAGACAAGAGAAACCTGCAGGAGATTAAATACGAGGAGCTGTCTGTAGAGACATTGAATCAGTGCTTTCTTCTGAAGGGGGATCTGGTTCTGAATCTGGCTTATTATAGAAATCTGCCATTGGAGAGGATGCTGCGATTATATGAGAACAGTAATGCTTCGAAGTCAGCTAATGAAGATGAGGTGGAACTGAAGCAACGTATGATAATTGCCTTTTGGAAAGCGATTACATCGGTTGCGGAAGCAAACAGCGTTGCCGTCGCAGAAAAAGCATTTGAGTATATCTCTGTTTTTACGATGGAGTTTGTATATATCAGGGATCAATTATCCAGCTCTGTCGAACAAAATGTTGTGATGAGAGTATTTGACAATGTATGGAAAAAGGCGCATGGAAATAAGGACAACAACAAACAGAATAAGGCAAAAACAAGAGAAGAGCAGCAAAAAGAGCAGCAAAAGGAACTGTGGATGAGACGTGTCATTATGAATACGATAGCCCATTACTTAATGGATCCCAGTGACGGCAAATCCATTAAGGAAGAGTGGGTGGAATTTGATACGGACTTTGTTGCCGAGGGGGACGTAACTGACCTTAGTAAGGAAAAATTTAGAAAAGCCTGTGACATTTTAAAAGCAATTGACAAGGGAGGCCTTTGGGACGAAACAATGTCCGAAGCGGTGGTTACTTACCTGGAGCAGGAAATAGAAGTATGTATTACACATATAGAAGAACGTCTGAAGCATGAAACGAACGAGGCAGAAGAATATTCATGGAAAATGGATATAGGCATTGCAAATACGAGCTGGGAGACTTTTTTATATTCTTATGACGGAGCGTCTGAAACAAAGGCATATAAGGCAAAGAAGGCTATCAAAGATAAAGTAGGAGATAATTTCAAGAGAAAAATTACATATGCGGAGTATGAAGAGATCATCAGTATACTGGGGAAACTGGCCAGAAACTACCGTGTCTGGTATGGAAGAGCTGAGTCGCAGAAGGTATTGGATGTCCTGCAGCAAAGCCATGCTGTTGCGGAATTTGATGACATATGGGATAGATTAGAAGCCTATTTCACTTTCCTCCTGCAGTGCTATTACAAGCGTAAGAGAGCCACAGGAGATATGGGAAGTATCTTTCAGGATGCATCGTCTCTGGCAGAAATTACCAAGGTGTTGGCGGACGTCTATTCGGAGTCTGATAAGCAGGCGCTGGGCACTTTTATTGACAAATTAAATAAGCAGCTGCCTGAGGAGAAGATCAGCATTGAAGAATTTGAAGAATTGTTTTCATTAAGAAGTTAAGACCGAAGGAGCACAGAAATGATAAATGATTCCATTAACCGTTTCCTCGGAGTTCTCTGCTACCCGTTTACCTCCATGGAAGTATTCCGGCAGGATCTGATTTCAGAATACATTGAAGCGGCCAGGACGCACAACAAAGTACAGGCGGAGCAGATCCGGAAATCCTTAAGAAGCCAGCTTGTCGGATATATCCGCCGGAATTACAATGTTTACTCTTACGATGAAATATATCTGTACCTTGAAAAATGCTTTCTTTATTCCGCGACAGAATATGAGGACGGAGCGCAGCTCTATTATCACATTATGCGGAAAATGGCCTCCGCTTTAATTTCTCACAGGGACGGACGGATCGTTTTTAAATATTGGAGAAATAAAGAGGATGAGGAGCTCTTCGGCGGATTTGCAGGAAACAATAAGGTGACATTATTTCACAGCTTAAATTGCCATATCCCCATGGACGTCATCGCTATCACCTACATGATCAGGAATCAGGAAAAGCGTGATACAGGCTGCCTGAATTATTTCTACGGAAATATAGAAGTAGCTGACTTGCAGCTTTCCCGCGTATTGGAATTGGGGGTTGCCGAAAACCATCTGCACAAGGGCGTGTCCAGAACCTTTTCCAGCATATGGGATTCTCTGATGGAACCGTTGACGCCGAAGACAGCACGGACTTTTCTGGGCAGGGAGTTTGTAAACGGCACCAGAGAACATAATGATAAAGTACTTTTCTATATATTGGGCTGCGGGATTATCAGGGCATATCTGGCGCTGGAAATGCGGAGGAACGGGAAGCAGGAGGGAAGCAGATATGGCGCTGAACTAGACGGTTTTGTGAAATCTTTTGAAAACGGGCAGGCGCTTGAAAGCTATTTCCTTGAGAATTTTCAAAAAGAAAAGGAAGGGCAGGAGACTGGGGAAAAAGAAATACAAAAAGACAGGCAAAAGGAAATTACCGCATATTTTGTGGGCCTGTGGGACAGTCTGGGAGAATACTTACCGGAGGATGCGTTTCAGGGTAAGCTGTGCACGCAGATACTGGGAGAAGATCCGGACCTCCATACTTTGGATGAAAATGTCTTCCTATACTATGCTCTGCGGAAGATAGATGATTTGGAAGATATCAACAGGATAGAGGATATCGAGAGGAGAAAGTATGCGGCCACTCAGAGGAAATGCATTATGCAGTATCTGCGGGTCCGTAATTATCTCTTCCACATCAGCGTACAGCAAAAGACAATCAAGGGGCTGGACTACTTCCAGCAGGAACATTACAGTGTTAATTCCGCCTTGAATCATGCAAATATTAGAAATTTCTGGGAAAATGCGATTCGGGAACAATTGCAGAATCAGGATCTGCATAAGATCGAATTCCGTTCCTCCATGCCGGAATCCTATAAAAGCTTTAAAAAAGATGTGGCGAATTTTCTGCGGGCATACGGCAAAATATTGCAAGAGGATTACTGCTTTTATGACGGAGAAAAATATATTCCCTATCGGCGGATTCCGCAGGTGGGGCTGGTCATCCATTTCTTAAAAAGGCCGGATGATTCCGTTCCGGAGAAATGTCTGCAGAACGGAGTAGAGAACTGCTCGTACTGTCTTTTCGGCAAGCTGCAGGAATCCTACAAAAAGCAAATCGAGATTTTTAAGCAGCTGCGGACGGAATTTGGGGAGTTAAGCAGATATCTGGTGGGGATTGATGCTGCAAGCCTGGAGAATTCCACGCCGGTATGGGTGTTTGCACCGATTTATGAAAACGCCAGGGACAGCAGTATCGAATCCATCGGAAGAAAAGGCGGCAGCTATATACAGAGCCTGGGATTTACCTTTCATGCCGGGGAAGACTTCCGTCATATCCTGTCAGGGCTTCGCAGAATCGATGAAGCGGCAGAGTATTTAAAATTCCATGCCGGGGACAGGATCGGACATGGAATCGCATTGGGAATGTTGCCCAGAAAGTGGAAAAGTCAGAATCCCGTGATTATCATTCCTCAGATTGAGGCACTGGAGAATTATCTGTGGGCATACGATACTTTGAGTAAAAATTACAGTGACTTTCAAGCCACCATCCTGGCCTATATCGAGAAGCAGGTGAATGAATTGTCAGGAAAAATCTATGGTACAGTACAGGGCGGAGAGGAGAAAATCCCGGCTGAAATCGGTATAGAAGTCTTGCTGTCCGGTTATCGCAGATTATTTTCTGCTGAGGTCCGCGTTATGAAAGATGAAAAGACGGCTGCGGTAGTAGAAGAGAATCTGTGCGCAAGGTTATTCGGGGGAGAGAAGATTGTCTGGGATGCCAGACTGCTGGCTGCGGCAAGGCATTGTAAAAAGTTTGTGAAGGAGATGGAACGGCCCATTCACTATGAAGTCACGGAGCAGGACATACTGATTGTAGAAGAATTACAGAAAATTCTGAAGAAAAAATTAGGGAGAAAAGGAATTGTCATTGAAGTAAATCCCTCATCCAATACAGCAATTGCTGATTTAGATGTAACGGAAGAAAATCAGTTTTACCAGATAAACCGGATAAATGATGAAGAAAATCTGCTGGTTTGCATTAATTCGGATGATCCGTCAGTTTTCAATACCAATGTATCGAATGAACTCGCTTATATTTATTATGGAATGCTGGAACAAAATATCAGCAGGGAGTCCGTATTGCTTTGGATAGACAGAATCAGAAAAAACGGGCTGAACAGTTCCTTTATTCATCATCCGGAGACAGATGAACTGCTGGTGAATAGGCTGTTTAAGCTGCTTGGTGAGATATAGGTAGCTGCAGCGCTGTTATTGGTCTGCTTTTGACATAAAAGAGCCAAGAGAAGCGGACGGTAAGTGATAAACTGGATGAATTTCTATGCGGAAATGTATGAAGGGGAGTTGCACCTTACGACGGATTTCATACCGGGAAAGCCGTTTCCGGATATTTTTACCCGCCTGAAGCGGGAAATTGCACATTTTCGACATTTTTTCCCCTGTATGACGGATATTTTTGTCTGATTTGTTCCTTCCGCATAGGCATGGCTGTACAAAATATGCGTCCCATGGATATAAAAGTACCGGTTCATTGAATAAATATAACTATATACCCTGAAAAAGGGCATTTTTCCAGGATTTGCAGTATGTACGGATGACCAAAAAGAACTTGACATTTTACGCAATGTAATTTATACTAAATTCTGTTGATTGCATACGAACTTTATTGTATACAAGTATCCAATACATAGCACACAATGAAGCGGAAAGTATGTATGGTAAAAATAATTAGGAGGAAAGGTTATGAAAAACAAGAAATTTCTTGCGTTATTGTTAGCCACGGCCATGACAGTGTCACTGGCAGGATGCGGCGGCAATGACGGGGCCGGTGATTCCAGTCAGAGCAGCGAGTCCACATCGGACAGCGCTTCGGCATCGGACAGCAGTGCGGAATCGTCCGAAGACGCCGGCGGGGATGCGCAGGCAGACGCAAACTGGGACGGAGCCTACATTGATGCAGAAGACTACAAGGCATACATTGCCCATGATCTGGATCAGCTCGTCATAGACATTCAGGACCAGCTGACCGCGGAGCAGAAGACAGCGGTGGAAGCTGCCCAGACAGCAGGAACGGAGGCCATTGCGGCAGCAGGCACCATTGCGGATGTGCAGAAGGCTTATGATGATGCCTACAATGCGATCCTGGCATGCATTCCCCTGGCCAACGGGCTGGTTTCCTATGCGGATCAGGACAATGAGGAGAGAGTGAACATGCTGTCCATCCTGGAGACCTACGGAACCAGGAACGGTATCACTGGTCTGCCGCTGTTTGAAGACGGCGTGACACAGCTGTTCAACGAGCGTGTTACCACGGGAACCGAGAACTATATCATCGGCTACGGTTTCGGTACGCTGAAGGAAGGCTCCATCACCGCGGATCTGGAGTACGAGAGCAATCCCGAATGGAAGCGGTATTACCACACCTTGAACGCCAGCGATCCCGGAACGCTGAACTACCTCAATGACAAGGGTTCTGAGGTGGGTGATTTCTATGATTATATAGCGGCATCTTATTTTGATACCTTTATGAATGAAACCAAGGACGGCTATGAGTGGGTTCCCGTACTTGCCATGGAGAAGCCTGTAGCCCTGAATGATGATGACGGCAACGGCACGGCCACCAAGTGGAGATTCCAGGTTCGCACCGGCAAGGAAGGCCTGAAGTATACCACGGGTTCCCAGATGGAGTCCAGGGCTGCTTTTAACAACAGAGAGGTGGAACTTGAAGATTATCTGACGCCCTTTAAGCTCCTGCTCACCCAGAGCAACCAGATGTTCCGCGGCGCGGAAATGGCCAACAATACCACCGGCGGTATCGTGGGCGCAAAGGCGTTTTATGACGGCACGGCCAACGGTTACAGCCAGGAGCTGTGGGACAAAGTAGGCATCAAGGTATATGAAGAGGACGGCAAGAGTTACTTTGAATACGAATTTACCCAGGAGATGAGTCCCTTCTATGCTATGTATTATATTAACGGCGGTATGTACATGCCCATTCCCCAGGAATTCCTGGATCTGGTGACTGTACAGAATTACCTGGGCTTCAACAGCGACGCTACAGAGACGCCGGTAGACAACTCTCTGTCTTTGAACGCGTACTATCTGGAGACTTACAACCAGGATCAGGAAGTGGTTTACAAGAAGAATCCCAACTATGTGTTCGCCGATACCAAGAACAGCATCGAAGGCGTCCACATCAAGATTTTCCCTGCAATGAAGGACGACAAGGAAGCAGCCTTCAACGAGTTCCTGGCAGGACATACAGATGCGGCAAGCATTCCCCAGACCAGACTGGATGAGTACCGCAATGATCCCCGTGCAAGAAAGACCACCGGTACCGCCGTGTTCAAGCTGAACATGAATGCCCTGAATGCGGAAGAGTGGGAGCAGCTGTTCGGTGAGAACGGTACCGTAACCCAGACGCCCGCAGGGGAGTACTGGGAGGTAGAGCCTGCTCTGAACAACAGCCACTTCAGACAGGGTATGATGTACTCCATTGACCGCCAGACCTTTGCAAATGCAAGAGGAAGCATCGCTTCCGTGGATTATCTGGCATCCAATTATCTGTGGGAGCCTGAAGAGGGTCTGTCCTACAGCGACACAGATGCACACAAGAAGGTAATCGCTCCCCTGGTGGAGGAGACAGACGGTTACGGCTATTCACTTGAGCTAGCCAGAGAGTACTTCCGTGTAGCCCTTTCCGAGCTGGAGAGCGAGGGCGCTTACACACCCGGCACGCCGGAGGCTCCTACAGAGATCAATCTGGAGTTTGCTTGGATGTATGCACAGCATGAGGAGCAGTATCACAATGAGCTGAAGTCTTTCCTGGAGACCGCCTTCAATGACGAGAGCGTATCCGGCGGCAAGTATAAGCTCAACGTGGAATTCTGGGTAGGCAACGAATGGTCTGATGTGTACTACAACAAGCTGTTGGTTGGCCAGTTTGACTTAGGGTTCGGATCCATTTCCGGCAACTCCCTGAATCCTCTGGATTTCATGAACATTTTGTCCACCAACCAGGATATTTCCAACAACTTTACATTAAGCTGGGGCGCGGATACCAACGATCCGGATTCTTATCCTATCGTATACAACGGAGAGCGTTTCTCCTATGACGC
Source organism: uncultured Acetatifactor sp. (assembly GCA_910584865.1). Lineage (GTDB taxonomy): Bacteria > Bacillota > Clostridia > Lachnospirales > Lachnospiraceae > Acetatifactor. The sequence continues at coordinate 95,924 of CAJUCE010000018.1, read as the reverse complement.
TTTCTATAAGGCAGCCAACAGCCAGGCTATCGTAACGGACGGCGTGGAGGGAGCAGCGGTTACTTTCAACTATGAGCCCATCGCGAAAAATGAAGACGGAAGCTATACTGGCGCAATGGAGATGAAGGCAGCGCTTCCTGACCAGACCACCATTACTCCTACGCAGATCGCATGCTGCAACTATGAGCGTTACCGCAACGGCGACGGAGAGTATGCGGAAGAGTACATCGAGTTCGAGACCGAGGATAAGGGTGACGGTGTGGTTCGTGTTACATTTACCGTACCTGCCGATATCGCAGCGGATTTTGCTACGGGCAGCGGCACTTCCGAGAATCCTACGGGAGTGACAGGATTCGATTTCTATTATGACTATGTCCTTGGCGGCAAGGAGAACGCAGGAAGCTACTATTCTGTAGAAGATACATTTGTAGTAGAGTAAATACAGAACGGAAAAGGACACAGATATGTTAATTTGAAGGTAATGCGGTTGGATTGCCAACCGCATTACTTTTCAAGTATACGGAAATTAAGGGTGGGATCATGGGAAAATATGTAGCGAAGAGAATAGGCCTGGCTTTTATGACGGCCTTTATCATTCTTTCATTGACTTTTATTTTGGTAAAGCTCCTTCCGTTTGAGCGTCCCATCGGGGGAGATGCGCAGCAGATTGCATATTTTGATAACCAGTACGCGCTGGGGTATGTATATCGTTTTGATCATGAGGTAAAGGAATACGGCCAATGCCTGTACCAGACCCCGAAAGATCACGGACGCTCCAATTTTTATTACCAGGTGCCGGTTATGACACAGTATTTTAACTGGCTGAAAAACATTATTACCAAATGGGACTGGGGTTACAGCAAGACCTTCCAGCCCAATGTGGCCGCTTCGGTGATCATCGGTTCCAGAATCGGCTATTCCATACGACTGAATATTTTATCGGTGATTTTTTCTGTGCCCATCGGCATTCTGCTGGGTATATGGGCGGCCTTGAAGAAGAATACAATGACTGACCACACGATTTCCACGCTGGTCATGGTTTTCATATCGATTCCCAGTTTTGTCCTGATTTCCTTTATGCTGCGGCTGTTTGCTTATAACCTGGGCTGGTTTCCCTCTTCCTGGCCCACGGATTCGGCTTCAACGGCGGTGAAGATGCAGGGATACATTATTCCTGTATTCTGCCTCGCGTTCAGCCCTATCTGCGGTTACTGCCGTTTTACCAGGGCAGAGCTGTGCGAGGTAATGGAAAGCGACTATCTGCTGCTTGCCCGTACAAAGGGACTGACCAGGAGACAGGCTATACTGCGCCATGCCATGAAGAATGCCATGGTGCCTATTTTCCCGTCCATTCTGGCGGAGTTTATCGGGATTCTGGGCGGTTCCATGATTCTGGAGCAGCTGTACGGCATTCCGGGAATCGGGAAATTGTTCGTTTTATCGTTAAATTATAAGGATTATGACATCTTGTTTGTGGATATGGCAATATTTACCACCCTGGGACTGTTAGCGGGTATTTTACTGGATCTGTCCTATGGCTTTATTGATCCGAGAATCAGAATGGGGGCGAAGAAATAATGGCTGATACGAATAGAGAGAGAGCATTCAGGGAGGATGACTTCGTCCTGATTCAACAGAATAAGAGGGTGACAGACAAGAAGCTGGATACAAAGCCAACCACTTTTTTCAAGGATGCCATGAAACGCTTCCGTAAGAACAAGGCTTCCGTGGCAGGCAGCATTATTCTTGGGATCCTGGTTCTTTTGACCATATTTGTACCCCTGCTTTCCACCAGTAATATTACCACGGTGAATACAATAGAGGCATTCCTGGCTCCCAAGCTTTTCGAGGCGGGGACGGGATTCTGGGACGGAACCAGGGAATACAAAGGAATCGTATATGACAGGGAGAATGAGGTGCCGGCGCTGTCCGGGAAATATACGCCGGCGGCGGTGAAGGGAGCCCTGGTGCAGATCAATGTGGATCCGGAGCCTTCCATGATCGATACTGCCAATCCTTACGGGGAGGGCGGCGTGGTGGTGGTGGCCACGGACACTGTCCTTGAGGATAAGAATGTGCTCATGTCCTCCAAGGCCATGGATCTGGATTCGGAAGGGGACTACCGTCTGGATGTGGTTTTCAGTGACGAGGACGGAGTGTCGGCCTCGGAACAGGGAGAATATGCGGTCTATCTGAAAGCAGGGGAGCAGGTCATCATGCTCCGGGATTTCTCACGGGATTACAGCCCTCTGTCCGTGAGCTTAAGCGAAGCGCTTTCAGAAGCGGGGCTTAACGAGCTCCGGGCGCAGATCGTGTTTGAGGTGAAGTCCGCCGCATCTAATTTCCAGTATGTGCTGGTTGAGAGCGCCGTGGTCAGCGCAAAGGATACGGTGGAAAACGGGGAGGAGATTGCGGAAATTTCCTTCACGGACGCTACGGATTTTATCAATATCAGCGACGCCAATGCCCTTTCCTACTGGGCATGTACAGGGCGCAAGGGGATTCATAATTCCCGGATTTATTACTGCAGCTACATTCTGGATACCTATGCGCTGGTTTACGGTGACGCTGAACTGGTGACCTATCCTGCAACGGAGCTGAACAAATGGGTTGAGGCAGGTTATTGTACTTATGACCACAAGGTGGGGCCGGAGTCTTTCGTGAAGCTTTCCGATGAATGTCCCATCGACGTGGTGGAGAGCCAGACTGTCATGGGCATCACCAAAAAGCTTTCCAGTATCAACGCCAGGGGCTGGGCATACCGGAAAATGGGTTATGACAAAATGCCTAAGTTCCTGTTAGGCACGGATGCTTCCGGCTTTGACCTGTTCAAGCGTGCCTTTGCGGGGCTTCGGACATCCTTGATTCTGGGTGTATGTACCGCCGCCTTTTGCTTTACCTTTGGTCTGATCTGGGGTTCCATTTCCGGTTATTTCGGAGGAAACGTGGATCTGTGGATGGAGCGTTTCTGCGAGATCCTGGGGGGTGTGCCCTGGATCGTGGTGATGACGCTGTGCATCCTGCATTTAGGCAATAATTTCTTTACCTTTGTACTGGCCTTGTGTATGACGGGATGGATCGGTACGGCTGCCAGAACTCGTACCCAGTTCTACCGTTTCAAGGGGCGTGAGTATGTGCTGGCGTCCAGGACGCTGGGTTCATCGGATATCAGGCTGATTTTCAAGCATATCCTGCCCAACGCCATGGGAACGATTATCACCGCCAGCGTGTTGATGATTACGAGCGGAATTTATTCCGAGGCTACTCTTGCATACCTGAATCTGGGACTTCAGGGCCTGCAGTCCTTCGGCGTCATGATGTCCAATAATCAGCAGTACCTGGCCGTTTATCCGAACCTGGTAATCTTCCCTGCCGCGGTTATGGCGCTGATGATGATTTCCTTCAATCTGTTCGGAAACGGACTCAGGGATGCGCTCAACCCGGCTTTGAAAGGAAGCGAATAATGTAAAGGAAACCACTAAGCCCAAAAGTACCTCGCTATGTGGTTTCAAGCTTTACATGAAAGAATCGCAAGAGAAGCGATTCTTTCGGACTTGGAAACTTCCAGACTTGGAAAGGAAAGAGAAAATAGAATATGGCACAGGACAAAGTATTATCGGTAAATAATCTGGAAATAAACTTTAAGACAGACAACGGCATCCTGAAGGCCGTCCGGAATATTTCCTTCGATCTGAACCGGGGGGAGACCTTGTGTATCGTGGGAGAATCGGGTTCCGGAAAATCCGTTACCTCCAAGGCCATTATGGGGATTCTTGCCAATAATGCCATCATAGAGAATGGAAATATCATATACCGGGGAGAGAACCTCCTGGAGATATCCGAAGATGAATTTTATAAGATCAGGGGGCATAAGATCGGCATGATCTTCCAGGATCCCCTGTCTTCCTTAAACCCCATCGTCCGTATCGGCAAACAGATCACGGAGGCCATGCTGATCAATTCGGACAAACTGAAGATCATGTACCAGGATCTGATCAGCGACGATCTGATCCGCTATAAGAATACCCTGGCGAAAATGAATATCGAGATCGCCAATGAGCGGAAGAAGATGGAAACCTATATAGCGCAGCTGAATGCAGGGCAGGATGAGGATGCCGCAGGAGATAATGCAGGAGCGGAAGCTTCCGGAGCAGATAGCGGGAGAGGCGGCGCCGCGATGGATAAGGCGGCCAGGAAACAGGCTATAAAGGACAGGAAGCATGCCTTTAAGGAGTTCGAGAAGAAGACCCGGGAGACTTATGGGAAAAAGGCAAAAGAGCTGAAAGCGGTTCTGGAGGAGACCCAGAAGAAGGCCAAAGAGCAGGTGAAGGAATACAGGGAGAAGGTGGCCGCGGAGCACAAGGAGCGCCTGGCAGAACTGGAGAAAAAGCTGGAGGCTTCCGGGGAGACGGAGGAAGCCAGGGTAAAGGAAGAGATCGAGAACGAGAAGCTTGCCTATATCAATAAGCTGAAGCTCACCAAGGCGGAGGCCAAAAAGCGGGCTCTTGCCATCATGAAGGAAGTGGGCATACCTGATCCGGAGAAACGTTTTAAGCAGTATCCTTTTGAATTTTCGGGGGGGATGAGACAGCGTATCGTTATCGCTATCGCCCTGACGGCGTCGCCGGAGATACTGATCTGCGACGAGCCCACCACGGCCTTGGATGTGACCATCCAGGCCCAGATTCTGGAACTGATTAACCGGATAAAGGCGGAGAGGAACCTTTCCTGTATTTTCATCACTCATGACCTGGGTGTGGTGGCCAACATGGCCGACAGGGTGGCAGTGATGTATGCCGGCAAGATCGTGGAGTACGGCACTGCGGAGGAAATCTTCTATGATCCGAAGCATCCTTATACCTGGGCGCTGCTTTCCAGTATTCCGGACGTGGACAGCAAGGAGAAACTGGAGGCCATTCCGGGGACACCGCCCAATATGATATACCCGCCCAAGGGGGATGCTTTCGCTGCCCGCAGCAGGTATGCAATGAATATCGATTACAGGGAAGAGCCGCCCATGTTTAAGGTCAGCGATACCCATTATGCCGCCACATGGCTTCTGGATCCTCATGCGCCCAAGGTGGAGATGCCCAAGATCGTAAGCGAGAGGATCCGGATTTCACTGGAGGAGGATCAGAAAGATGAGTGAGACGAAAAATAAGCCTGCGGGCTTTGGCAGCGACGCAGAATTCAACAGCCAGTATAAGATCGATCCCAAGGTGAAGCAGAAACCGGAGCTTCGCAAAGAGGGGGTCATCCTCTCCGTGCGGCACCTGAAACAGTTCTTTTTCTTCGGGAAGGGGCCTAATAGACAGAAACTGAAGGCAGTCTCGGATATTTCCTTCGACATCAAGGAAGGGGAGTGCCTGGGGATCGTGGGGGAGAGCGGCTGCGGCAAGACCACCACAGGGCGCAGCATTATTCGCCTCTACGACATTACATCCGGCTCCGTGTATTACAAGGGTGTCCGCATCAGCGGCGGTGCCAGGTGGAACCGCAAGGAGATCAAGTGGACAAAGATCCGCGGAACTGCCAGGATAAAGGAAATCAAGGAGAAACTGGAAAAAGACCTGGTCACAAATGCCTCCCGGTCAGATCAGCTGAAGGCGGAGGCGGATAAAGCCATAGGAGAGATCCAGGCAAACATCGCCGCCACCAAGGCGACACAGCAGGAGAAGATCAAGCAGATCAAATATGACAATGCCCATGTGAGCAGAAAGCTGCTGAATGAGATCCAGATGATCTTCCAGGATCCGGTGGACTCCCTTGATCCCCGTATGACGGTAGAGGACATTATCCAGGAGGGCCTTAGGATCCAGGGCTTCCGGAACAAGGCGGAAAACCACAAGAAGGTGGTGGAGATGCTGAACCGTGTGGGACTGGTGGAGGAGCATGCATCCCGGTATCCCCATGAGTTTTCCGGCGGCCAGAGGCAGAGGATCGGCATCGCCAGGGCGTTGATCATGAATCCCAGGCTTCTGATCTGTGACGAGCCTATCTCTGCCCTGGACGTATCCATTCGCGCCCAGGTTATCAATCTGCTGAACGAGCTGCAGGAGGAGCTGAACCTTTCCATTATATTTATCGCCCATGATTTGTCGGTGGTAAAGTACTTCTGTGACACCATTGTGGTGATGTATTTCGGCAAGGTGGTGGAGAAGGCGCCCAGTGCGGAACTTTTCGCCCATCCCATGCATCCCTATACGAGGGCGTTGCTGTCCGCGATCCCCAAGCCTAACCCTAAGTCGGAGAAGAAGCGGCAGCGTATTCTGTACAATCCCTCGGAGGTACATGACTACGGGCATGGTGACGAACCGGCACTGCGGGAGCTGAGGAAAGATCATTTCGTGTACTGCAACAACGCGGAGTTTGAGCAATATCAGAAAGAATTGAAAGATTGAAGGACTGAATATGGGATCCTGGAAAAGGTATGGGGCGGCTCTTGCCGTCAACGGGGCTGTCGCCCTGTTGGTGCTGTGTATGAAAGGCTTTGACCTGAAAATCTATTATGTGGACGCGTTCGGCGTTGGGGGGGCTGTCTCCATCTTGCTGGGGCTGCTCATGTGGGTGGCGGCAGCCGGAGCCTTCGACACCATAGGATACGGTTTTTCCACGCTTTCTTCCGTGCGCAGATACAAGGATTTGTACGAGTATACCGTCTGGAAGAAGGAGAAAAGGGACAGGATGGGAAAGCCTTTCCTGCCCTTTCTGCTGACAGGGGCGGTGTTCCTGGCGGTCTCTTTTGTGATTTCGGCTTTTATTTAGGAAGGCGGTTCTGCCAGGCGGCAGGCCGCTTTTTCTTTTATACTCCGTTTTGCTTGGATGATGTTAATTCTGTTTATAATCGTTTATAACTGAAAGCATATTTGGGGAGCCGGGTAGTCAAAGGCAGTCTTTCGTGGTATACTTATGCCACGGGGACTGCCTGGGGCTTGCGAAACGGGGAGGACACGGAACCGGCCGATTTGTCAAAGGATTGGTGATATCGAAGGAGGTTGGGAAACGGATGCTTTGAGAAAAGAAGAAATATATACAATAGATGACATCTATGCACTGGCGGATGGAGAGAGGGCAGAACTGATTGATGGGCAGATTTACAATATGGCGCCCCCGAGCAGGACGCACCAGAGACTCAGTATGTTCCTGGCAAGTGAAATATCTGCATATATAAAAAATAATGATGGTGACTGCGAAGTGTACGCCGCCCCCTTTGGCGTATATCTGTACGATGACGATCTAAACTATTTTGAGCCGGATATCTTAGTCGTCTGCGATCCATCCAAACTGGACGAAAAAGGCTGCCACGGAGCGCCGGACTGGACTATAGAGATCGTTTCGCCTGCAAGCAGGAGATTGGATTATTTCACCAAGCTGTTTCAATACCGCACAGCCGGCGTCAGGGAATATTGGATTGTGGACCCGCTCAGGGAGCTGGTGACAGTGTATCAGTTTGAAGCGGAGACAATGGAGCAGTATTTCTTTGGTGATGAGGTTCCGGTAGGGATATATGAGGGATTTACCATAAAGGTACAGTAAAGGTGAAATTGGGGTGGGGGAACCTGTGAGAATTTTGGCTTGAAAATTTGGGTGTAAATTTGTGAGTTACTGTTCACGGGTGCCTCTGCGAGGTGTTTTCGTGCGCGCTTTGCACGAAAATCCCGAGACAGCAGGCGCCAAAATGAGCGCACTTTGCTCATTTTGTGTGCATCATGTTGCTGTGAGCGGCGAAGCCGTGAACAGTAACAATTTGTGAAAATTCTGGCTGAAAATTTTTAAGAAAACCTTGTCTTTTGGCTGTTTTTATGGTAATATGTGTTTTAGTCTGTTGTAAAGGCAGACGGGCAGCATTTTACGCAGGAGGTGCGAAATGGCAGCATTGAAGATTGTACTTACCATCATTTTTATACTGGTGTGCATTGCGCTTGTGGTGTTGGTGCTGATGCAGGAGGGCAAGTCCGCAGGGCTTGGCGCCATCAGCGGAGCGGCGGAGACCTATTGGGGCAAGAACAAGGGACGTTCCATGGAAGGCCAGCTGGTGAAGTTCACCAAGATTCTGGCGGTATTGTTCATGGTTCTGGCGGTGGTATTGAATCTGAGCATTTTCTAAAGGTTCAGGGCAGAGCCGTTTCCTGATCGGTTCCGTAGTTTCAATTTGTTTGTTGGACAGACACCCTTGCGAAGTGGCAGGAGTGTCTTTTTTCAGTTTGCTGAGCCATTTCGTTTCTGATAATAAAGGGCTTATATCAAAAGAAGATGTGGTGGCATGTATTGATGTTATGCGAAAAACAGGAAGGCATATCAGTGAGTCGCTGTATAAACAGTTAATGGAAAAATTCAGATAAAATATATCATACGTAAACGGGTATCGGGAGGGATATGGAGAAAGAAGAGAACAGAAAGACATTACAAGCCAGAAAAAAAGTAATCTGCGATTTGGTGAAGGATCCCATATATGTTCCTATGAAGGAAAAGGAACTGGCAGCATTGCTCCAGGTGGCAAGGGAAGACAGGGAGGAGCTTCGGACGGTTCTGCGTGAACTTTTGGACGAAGGGAAGCTTACCCTCACTGCCAAAGGAAAATATGTGAAATCCAACGGGCGTTTCCTGACTGGCACTTTTATCAGCAATGCAAAGGGCTTCGGCTTCGTGCGGCTAGACGGCACGGACCAGGGGGATTCCATAGGACGGGGATCTTTTGCGGGACAGGGGAAATCCGCAGGGCAGGGGCGTTCAGCGGGCCAGGGACAGTCCGCAGATCAGGAGCGTCCTGCAGGAAAGGGGCACTCCATGGCTCAAGGGCGTCCGGCAGGCCAGGAGCGTTCAGCGGCACAGGGATATTTCGGAGAACAGGATTTATATATTCCGGAAGACCAGACCAATGGCGCATTTCATCAGGACAGGGTGGAAGTGGCGCTGCTTCCGGAGCAGGAGGGACGGCGCAGGGAGGCGAAGGTAGTCCGGATCATTGCCAGGGGCATCACCCGGGTGGTGGGAACTTACGATGGATCCAGGGAGCACTACGGATTTGTAGTGCCGGACAATGCCAGATTTTCCAAGGATATTTTCGTGCCCAAGGAATGTTCTATGGGCGCGGTGAGCGGGCATAAAGTGGTGGTGGAGCTGACGGATTACGGTTCGGACCGGAAGAGTCCGGAGGGAAAGGTGGTAGAGATTCTGGGTCATATGAATGATCCCGGGGTGGATATCCTGTCCATCGTCCGGAATTATGAGCTGCCCATGGAATTTCCGGTGAAGGTGATGAACCAGGCAGGCCGGACGGCCCAGGAGGTGTCCGAGGCGGACCGGGCCGGGCGCAGGGATCTGCGTGATGTGGTCATGGTGACCATAGACGGCGAGGATGCAAAGGATCTGGACGATGCGGTGAGCGTCAGCTTTGACGGGGAGAAATATCATCTGGGGGTTCACATTGCGGATGTGACCAATTATGTCCAGGAAAATTCCGCCCTGGACAGGGAGGCTTTGAACCGGGGCACAAGCGTCTACCTGGTGGACAGGGTGATTCCCATGCTGCCCCATGCCCTTTCCAACGGCATCTGCTCCCTGAATGAGGGAGTGGACAGGCTGGCCTTGAGCTGCCTGATGACGGTGGACCGGAAGGGGGAAATCGTGGATTACGAGATCTGTGAGTCCGTGATCAGAGTCAATAAGCGAATGTCCTACACGATTGTGAAGGCCCTTCTGGAAGATGGCGCACTGGTGGAGAAGGAAGAATACGGTCAGTACGGGGAGCTGCTTCCCATGTTCCGGGAGATGGAGACTCTGGCGGGGATCCTGCGGGAAAAGCGCAGGCAGCGGGGTTTTGTTGATTTTGATTTTCCGGAATGCAAGATTCTGTTGGACAGGGAAGGGCATCCTCTGGAGATCAGGCCCTATGAGCGGAATGTGGCCACGGACATCATAGAAGATTTCATGTTGGCGGCAAACGAGACGGTGGCGCAGCATTTTTACTGGATGGAGCTGCCCTTCGTGTACCGGGTGCACGATGTGCCCGACGGGGAGAAGATTCAGAAACTGGCGGCATTTATCAACAATTTCGGTTATTATATGAAGGCTGTGGGCAGGACGGGACAGAAGGTGTCCGGGGAGGAAGTCCATCCCAAGGAGATCCAGAAGCTTCTGGTCAGGATTGCGGGCACCCCTGAGGAGCCGCTGATCAGCCGTCTGGCCCTGCGCAGCATGAAGCAGGCCAAGTACAGCGTGGAGTGCAGCGGGCATTTCGGCCTGGCATGCCAGTATTACTGCCATTTTACCTCGCCTATCCGCAGATATCCGGATCTGCAGATACACCGGATCATCAAGGACCAGCTCCGGGGCAGGCTTGGGGAGGAGCGGACGGCTCATTACCGGGAGATTCTGCCGGAAGTGGCCAGGCATTCTTCCGAGACGGAGCGCCGTGCCGACGAGGCGGAGCGGGAGACCGACAAGCTCAAAAAGGTGGAATATATGGAGGAGCGCATCGGGGAGACTTACGAGGGCGTGGTATCCGGCATCACCAGTTGGGGAATCTACGTGGAGCTGCCCAATACCGTGGAGGGACTGGTTCATGTCTCCAAGCTGCCGGGGGATTATTTTTACTATAACGAAAGCACTTACGAGATGATCGGCCAGGCCACCGGGAAGAGCTATAAACTGGGCATGCCGGTGAGGGTATGCGTGGATGGCTGTGACCGATTTAACCGCACCGTGGATTTCAGCATAGCGGAGGATGACGGCCAGGGAAAATAGGGCCGCGGGGCGCGAAGCCCCTGCGCCAGGCAGAACTGTAAAACAGCAATAATCCGCGCAAGTGCCCGGAAGAAATACTGGCACTGTGCTTGTGCCAGGATTTCTTCTGCGATTCCAGGTACTTGAGCGGATTGCTGCGGAACTGAAAAACAGCAACAATCCGCGCAAGTGCCCAGAAGAAATACTGGCACTGTGCTTGTGACAGTATTTCTTCTGCCATTCCAGGTACTTGGGCGGATTGTTGCGGAACTGAAAAACAGCAACAATCCGCGCAAGTGCCCAGAAGAAATACTGGCACTGTGCTTGTGCCAGGATTTCTTCTGCGATTCCAGGTACTTGGGCGGATTGTTGCGGAACTTTTAATAGGAGGAACAAAAATGGCACAGCAAAAAGCGCCCCAAAAGTTGATTGCCAACAATAAGAAGGCATATCACGATTATTTTATAGACGAAACCTACGAGGCCGGCATTGCGCTTCACGGCACGGAAGTGAAGTCCATGCGCATGGGCAAATGCAGCGTCAAGGAATCCTTCATCAGGATCGAAAACGGGGAAATCTATGTCTACAACATGCATGTAAGCCCCTATGAAAAGGGAAATATTTTCAACAAGGATCCCCTGCGGGTGAAGAAGCTCCTGATGCATAAATACGAGATCAGTAAACTGGCCGGGAAGGTGGCGGAGAAAGGATACACCCTTGTGCCCCTGCAGGTCTATTTCAAGGACGGTAAGGTCAAGGTAGAAGTGGGCCTGGCCAGGGGCAAGAAGCTCTATGACAAGCGCCAGGATATAGCGAAGAAGGACCAGCGCAGAGAGACGGAACGGGAGTTTAAGGTGAAAAATATATAGGCAAAAGGCTTTACAAGCCGTGTAAAGACTGCTATAATAAAAATATCTCAGGATTGAAGACGGTTTGAGAAAGGCAGGTGTTATATGTCTGAAAAAGAGTTGTTGCAGAAAAATGTGGAGGAATTTGCAAGATTACAGAGATATATGGTGCTTGCGGAGAAGGATTCCGATGTATATAAAGCGATGAAAGGCAGATATATTGAGCTGAAAGTTATATTGACCGCGTCTGGAATCAATCTTACAGAATTGGATATCATAATGGAATAAAGTACATTCCAATGGAATAAAGTACATTCCAATGGAATAACAATTGAATAAAATACGGGGTAGTAAAGGTTTCGACAGGGGTCTTGCAGCTGGAGAAGCTATCCGTTGCGACACGTTAATCGCAAACTTAAAAATAAACGCTGAAGATAATTATCAGTACGCACTGGCTGCCTAATCGCAGCTGGTGACGCCGCCTAAGGCGGCTTGTCCGCTCCGGGGCACCCACACTCTGGAATCCGGGCATCGACGATGTGGGAAACGACGCGCGTTAAGCTTTGCCCGCGTGGGCGTATTATGAAGCTACCGAATATGACAGATTGTTCGTTGTCTGTCACAGGAGGGAACAGGCTGGGTCAGGCCAGCCGGAATAACGGACTATGATAGTAGAAGGACAGGGAATGGGCTTTTGGACAGGGGTTCGATTCCCCTCTACTCCACTTGCTGTAAATGGGAAGAATCGAAGCCCTTGGGTTCGATTCACATCTACTCCATTTCTGAAAAATCTCTCCGTTATTGGTTTTGAAATCAATGGCGGAGAGATTTTTATTTCCAGGACATCTGTAGCTGTTTTTTCTGCTTTGCGCAGTCAGAAAGAATTATTTTTTACTTATATATCAACACCAAATCGAATATTCAATCTGAACTTTTTCCCCAGATAAGATATAAAAATAGAGAAGATAAGAGGGCCGCCCCGGCAGGGGACAACCCTCACTGATCATTACATCATCTATTCCACATCCTGCAGCGCCGCGAAGTTTTCCTCGCCGGTGCGGATTTTGATTACTCTGTCTACATTATAAACAAATATTTTGCCGTCTCCGATATGTCCTGTATAGAGCGCTTCCTTCGCTGCGGAGATTACGGTTTCCACAGGAATCTTGCTGACGACTACTTCCACCTTTACCTTGGGAAGTAATGTGGCATCCATCTCCACACCGCGGTATTTCTCGCCGGCGCCCTTCTGGATACCGCATCCCATTACCTGGGTGACGGTCATTCCCGTGACGCCGAGATCATTCATGGCTTTCTTCAGCTTGTCATATCTGGACAGCTTCGCAATGATGGCTACCTTGTACATGCCGCCAGATTCCACCGGCATGGAGACTACAGGGACGGCGGCATCCCTTTTTACCTGGGAGGCTTTCTCGTATTCACTGGTTCCCAGGTCTGTATTCTCGTTTACGTCCATGGTCATGGTGTTGGATACATCCATGATGGAGAATCCGGAGTAAGCGCTTGCCAGTCCGTGTTCCGTGGCATCCAGTCCGATAATTTCCTCTTCTTCGCTGACCCGCAGGCCCACCAGAGCCTTGATGACAAGGAAGGAGACCGTAATGGTAACCGCCGTCCAGGAAGCGACTGCCGCAAATCCCAGCAGCTGCAGGCCCAGCAGTTTTACGCCGCCGCCATAGAACAGTCCTGTGAGCTGATTCCCGGCGCTGTCGGCAATGGAATAACCCGGAGCCGAACTGGTGGCAAAAAGTCCCACGGCGATGGTTCCCCAGATACCGTTGAGGCAGTGGACTGCCACGGCTCCCACCGGATCGTCAATGTGCAGCCTGTTGTCCAGGAGCCACACGCCGAATACCACCAGAAGCCCTGCCACACCACCGATGATAATCGCACCGAGAGCGTCCGTCACATCGCAGGGGGCGGTGATGGCCACCAGACCGGCAAGTGAGGCGTTCAGGCACATGGAAACATCCGGTTTTCCGTATTTTATCCAGGTAAAGCACATACAGACCATTGTGGCGATGGCGGGTGCAATGGTAGTCGTCACGAACACGGAACCGAGCTGCTCCACGGTGGTACATGCGGCGCCGTTAAAGCCATACCAGCCCAGCCAGAGGATAAATACGCCCAGACATCCGATGGGGAGATTGTGTCCGGGAAAGGCATTTACCTTCGTGACATGTCCGTCCTTATCTTTTACGAATTTTCCGATGCGGGGTCCTAACAGCTTCGCGCCGATAAGGGCGGAAATTCCGCCTACCATATGGATGGCACAGGAACCTGCAAAATCATGAAAACCCAGCTGGGAAAGCCATCCTCCGCCCCATATCCAGTGGGCCTCAATGGGGTATATCAGCGCCGAGATGACTCCCGAGTAAATACAATAGGAGAGGAATTTCGTCCGTTCCGCCATGGCTCCGGATACAATGGTGGCTGTGGTTGCGCAGAACACCAGATTGAACACGAAGTTGGACCAGTCGAAATTTTCATAGGAAGTAAAAATATCAAAACCCGGCCTGCCGATTAACCCAGCCAGGTCCTCCCCCAGGAGAAGGCTGAATCCGATCAATATAAACACTACCGTACCGATACAAAAGTCCATCAGGTTTTTCATCAGGATGTTTCCCGCGTTTTTGGCCCTGGTAAAGCCGGTTTCCACCATGGCAAATCCGGCCTGCATCCAGAATACCAGGGCTGCTCCGATCAGAAACCATACGCCGAAGATTTCCCCGTTTACCACACTCATCAATTCCTCATTCATAAGCTTGTCCTCCTGCCCGTTTCGGCGGGCATTCTATCAATATTTGATGACCTGTTCCATCATAATAAGCAGTTTCCATCCGGCCGCGCGCGCAATTCCTGCCAAAGAAAAAAGGCACTTCAGGATAATCCCAAAGCGCCTTTGCTTATGTTCCGGATTATAGCACCGCTTATCTTTGCTGTCAACCGGCATAACGAAAGAGAATTTTTAGAGATTTTTATGAAAAATTTCATATTTTTCCGTTTATTTTCCGCTATTTTAATTATTTTGCCTATCATAAGGAAAAGGCGGGGTATTTTATAATCGGCTATTTCGGGTAAATCGTAACGGAAATCAACAAAAAATCATAAAAATACGGCATTATGCATTTCCCTGGAATATCCGGGACAGATATCAATCTGCAAATAAAGGTGTGGACAGATATCGATCCCCTGTATCCGGAAGCAGGGCGACTATAGTCTTGCCGGCATTCTCAGGGCGTTTTGCCAGTGTAATTGCCGCATGCAATGCCGCACCGGAGGAAATGCCCGCAAGTACGCCTTCTTTCCGCCCCAGCAGCTTCCCGGCGGTATAGGCTTCCTCGCTGGATACGGTGATGATCTCATCGTATACAGAGGTGTCCAGAATCTCGGGGATGAAGCCTGCGCCGATCCCCTGAATCTGATGTGCCCCGGCATGCCCTTCACTGAGGACAGGGGAATCCTTGGGTTCTACGGCCACGATTTTAACGGCCGGATTTTGGGCTTTCAGATACTGGCCGACACCGGTAATGGTACCGCCGGTGCCCACACCCGCTACAAAGAGATCTACATGACCGTCAGTGTCGGCCCAGATCTCCGGTCCGGTGGAAGCCTTATGGGCAGCGGGATTGGCAGGATTCACGAATTGACCGGGGATAAAACTGTCCGGTATCCCGGCGGCCAGCTCCTTTGCTTTTTCTATGGCGCCCTTCATTCCTTTCGCCCCTTCGGTGAGGACAAGTTCCGCGCCGTAAGCCTTCATCATCTGCCGGCGCTCCAGGCTCATGGTTTCCGGCATGACAATGATGATTCGGTATCCTCTCACGGCGGCCAGGGAGGCCAGACCGATGCCTGTATTGCCGGAGGTAGGTTCGATGATCACGGATCCGGGCTTCAGCCGGCCGTCTGCTTCCGCTTCATCAATCATGGCTTTGGCTACGCGGTCCTTTGCGGAACCGGCAGGATTGAGATACTCCAGCTTTACCAGGAGACGGGCCTTCAGCTGCAGATTTTCCTCTATATGGGTCGCTTCCAGCAGAGGTGTCCTGCCGATGAGCTGGTCCAGTGAATGATAAATATTTGACATAATAGGTTCCTCCGAATGACATTATTTTTGGGCCACGGCCGAGAAGCCCAGTTCCAGATCTGCAAGGATGTCATCGATGTGCTCCGTGCCGATGGAGAGCCTGATGGTGTTGGGGTGGATATTCTGTTCTTCCAGTTCCTTTGCCGTAAGCTGGGAATGGGTGGTGGTGGCGGGGTGGATGACCAGGCTTTTTACGTCGGCCACATTGGCCAGCAGGGAGAAAATCTGCAGATGGTCAATGAAAGTATATGCTTCTTCCTGTCCGCCCTTGATATCAAAGGTGAAGATAGAGGCTCCGCCGTTGGGAAAATATTTCTCATACAGGGCATGGTCAGGATGATCGGGCAGACTGGGATGATTAACCAGCGCTACCTGGGGATGAGAGGCCAGATAGTCCACTACCTTTTTGGTATTTTCCACATGACGTTCCAGTCTCAGGGACAGCGTTTCCACGCCCTGCAGGAGTAAAAAGGCGTTAAAAGGGGAAATCGTCGCACCTGTATCCCGCAGCAGAATCGCACGGATGTAGGTCACGAAAGCGGCCGGACCTGCAGCATCCACGAAGGAAACGCCGTGGTAGCTGGGATTAGCCTCGGCAATGGCGGGATATTTACCGCCGGCCTTCCAGTCGAATTTTCCCGAGTCTATGATGATACCGCCCAGGGATGTGCCGTGACCGCCGATAAATTTGGTGGCGGAATGGACGACGATATCAGCGCCGTGCTCAATGGGGCGGATCAGATAGGGCGTGCCGAAGGTATTGTCTATGACCAGGGGCAGTCCGTGGCGGTCAGCGATGTCTGCTATGGCATCAATGTTCGGAATATCGCTGTTGGGATTGCCCAATGTCTCCAGATAGACGGCTCTGGTATTGTCCCGGATGGCGCTTTCCAGTTCCTGCAGATTATGGGCGTCTACAAAGGTGGTACTGATACCGTAGTGAGGCAGCGTATGGGCAAGGAGATTATAGCTGCCTCCGTAGATGGTCTTCTGGGCCACGATATGTCCGCCGTCCTGGGCCAGGGCTTCCAGGGCATAGGTAATTGCCGCTGCGCCGGAAGCCAGGGCCAGAGCTGCCGTACCGCCTTCCAGAGCCGCCAGCCTTTTCTCCAGCACATCCTGGGTGGAATTGGTCAGTCTGCCGTAGATATTGCCTGCGTCGGCCAGCCCGAAGCGGGCGGCTGCATGGGAAGAGTCCCGGAAGACATAGGAAGTAGTCTGGTAGATGGGCACGGCCCTGGCATCAGTGGCCGGATCCGGCTGTTCCTGGCCTACATGTAATTGTAAGGTTTCGAATTTATATTGATTCATAATACAAGCTCCTTTCAATGAATTTTACGAAAGTATATACCAATTAACATACTTTGTCAATAGGTTTATAGGAAAAGATTGGATTTTGAATGGTTTTGCGGGATGAGGAACAGGAGCAGGGGGCAAATCCTCCGCTTGTCAGTGAGATTGCTGAAAAAAGGGAAAGGACAACGCCTGATATCGGCGGATTGTTCTTCCCCTTTTAGAAGCTGACAATTCAGTCTGTGATCTTGCTGATCTGATAGGTCAATGCATCCAGGTCAATCTGTACGCAGGTGCCGTCGCTGAACACGGTTTCCTGCCGCTTTCCGTCGGGGGTAAGCAGCTTGTGGGATACCATCTCGCAGGCAGCTACCTGTTCGTGGAGAGCGGATACCACACGGCATCTTTCATAGGCTTCCTGCTGGGTGAAAGTGCATTCCGGCTGGAAGGAACCGTCGATTCCCGGATAGGCGCCGTCTCTGATCAGATAGGGCGCACCGCCGTTGAGCAGTGCGTAGAGCATGTAATCAGTCTGCTCGTTCATCTTCTCCATCATCCATGGAACAATGACACAATCGTGGTACACCAGGTTGAACAGCGGGACAGGTATGCCCTTCTGGGGAGTACCGGGCTTGTACATCATAAATTGATAAGGTGCATAATGGCAGAATACCAGACTCTTCATGCTCCAGTCCGACACCTCTTCCGAGCTGGGCAGGATTCCCTGGGAAAGCAGGTATTCGAAGCACTGGCCTCTGAATTCCAGACAGTCCCTGCGAGTCATATAATGCATGGGATTGGCGCATTCATCCGGTTCGTTGCAGGTGAATACATCCAGATATGCACAGTCCGGATTGATTTCGTGTTCCGTCAGCTGCCGGAAATTCCGTTTTACATAGTAAGGAGCCTGTGTGGCACACAGATAGGTCTGGCGGCCGCCGGCCCAGTGGGCATGTTCGGGAATGGTTCCGTCAGCCTGGAGGCATCCGAAGGAAATGTCAAATGTTTTGCCGTTAAAATAATAATCTCTATACTGATCATGGATGCCGAACAGATACCCGCATGCATGCATGGTGTCGGCCAGCTCTTTCATCCCTTCCCAGCCGCCGGCTTCTTCACAGGGCGGCAGATAATCGGGATGCTGATTGTCATATCCCGGATCGCCCCAGCCGTCCAGGTGCAGAAACAGTTTTTCAAATCCCTGATCGTGAAGAGCCTTAATCTGCTGCGTCCGTGTCCGGAAGGGGACTACGCGATCGTATTTTCCGGGATTTTCCGGATCGTACATGGAAGATTCCTCGCATACATGGTTTTTGATGCCTTGATGCAGGAAGAGGCTGCCGATGAGTTGATTTACTTTGGGTGCTTTGGCCGCTTTTTCCTTCAGGCTGCAGAAGAGGCCCTTTTCTCTGACATAGCAGCGATATACTTTGCAGAGATCATTGTAGTCACAGTCTGAGAGCATAGTATAGCGCATGACGCGGCGGTAGCGGATTTTTCCGAGACTGGCGCCCCAGCGGACACCGACTCTGGTGTAAGGCCCGCCTGCCGGATGCTCGGCCTGGAAAGAGGAATCCCAGGGCTGCTCGCAGATGGCGATATAGCCGTTTCCGGCCTTGACCTGACCGAACCAGGGCATATAATTGGCAGCGGAGCACAGGAAACCGTCGAAAGGAAGCTTCCCCATCTCTGTCTCCCAGGTGTTCGGGATCAGCAGGCCCTGATGCTGATTCAGCAGGGTATACCAGTCGCTGCGCCCTTCCCCGAATTCCATGGAGCCGGGCCATGAAACGGTTTTGATGGAGATGTCTTCCTCACAGAGCGGAATCCACTCAAAAAACACGTTTCCGGTAGCGCCTTCGATCCACACCCAAGTGGCAAAGGCAAGTTTTGACGGCTCTGCGTGGACGCGGAAGCCTTCGTAGCGGGACAACACGCCTATCCCCAGCCCTGTTTCCTTTTCCTCATGGGTAACGGACGCGGCATTTTGGAAAGGGATTTCTTCCTCTGCCGTAGCCAGGGCGGGAATATAGCCGCTTTCCCAGTTCCAGTCGATTCCATTCCGGGTCATGGAAAAATGCAGACTGGCTTCATCAAATCGTAAATCGGTCCCGGCAAGTGTAATATGTATCATATTGTAACCCTCCTTTAAAAACTATATCATTAAGTAGAAAGAAATGCAATCACAATGCAATTATAAGAGAAAAAAGTCTTTCTTTTTTTGAACAGATGTGTTACTATCAATATGCTTTTATCGGCAGGTAATATTGCTTTTTGAGGTCTGGAGACCTGAAAGGGTTTTCGGGCTTTTCTTTTGGGATTCTATCGAGACAACGGAGGAGAAGACGATGGAGATCGGAGGGGCCCGGGCAGGGGATATGGCGGGAATCAACAGGCTGCTTGGCCAGGTGCTGGAAGTGCATCATAAGGGAAGGCCGGATTTATTTAAGGGGAATACGAAAAAGTATACCGACGAGGAGCTGCTCGCGATTCTTGGGGATGATAAAAAGCCCATATTCGTGGCCAGGGATGAGAGCGGAGAGGTATTGGGCTATGTATTCTGTGTATTTCAGCAGCATTGCGGCAACAATATACTGACGGATATCAAGACTCTTTATATTGACGATCTGTGTGTAGATGAACGGTGCAGAGGACATAATATCGGCAGGCGTCTCTATGAGTATGTATTGGACTTTGCGGGAAGGGAAGGCTGTTATAATGTGACGCTGAATGTGTGGGAATGCAATCCCGGGGCCAGGAAATTTTATGAAAAATGCGGATTGCAGCCGCAGAAGATCGGAATGGAGAAGATATTGTGAGAGAGGCCTGGGAGGCTGAGCGAACGGACGAGAGGAACGCTGCCGGATTTTTTCAGGAGGCAGGTTCCAGAATTGGAAGGAATACTAATAGAAGGGATTAAGGTTAATTTTAGTGATCAGTGAAATGAAAGAACAGGTTAAGATGACAGGTATGGATGAGACGGCGGAGAATGGCAGACCAAAGGAGCAGGAAGCGGAAGGGGAGCAGAGTCTGGCCTCCATCGAACCGCTGCTGGATACAAGAATTGTGCGGGCAGTGCGGGAGATGGGATTTGAGAAGCTCACCCCCATACAGGTACAGGCGATCCCCTATCTTCTGGAGGGAGAGGATATCATCGGGCAGGCACAGACGGGAACAGGCAAGACGGCTGCATTCGCCATTCCGGCGCTGCAGAAGGTGGATCCGGAGTCAAGGAATCTGCAGACCATCATCCTCTGTCCCACAAGAGAGCTGGCCATGCAGGCGGCGGACGAGATTCGCAGCATTGCAAAATATATGCACGGGGTCAGGGTGCTGCCGGTCTATGGAGGACAGGAGATCCGTAAGCAGATTATGGGATTAAAGGGAACACAGATCATTGTGGGAACCCCCGGACGTGTGATGGATCATATGCGCCGTCATACGATTAAGCTGGACCATGTGAATATGGTGGTACTGGACGAGGCGGATGAGATGCTGGATATGGGATTTAGAGAGGATATGGAGCTGATCCTGGGACAGATTCCGGGTGAGCATCAGACAGCCCTTTTTTCCGCTACCATGCCCCAGCCGATTCTGGAGATTGCCAACCGGTTCCAGAAAGATGCAAGGCTGGTGCGGGTGGCGGCGAAGGAGCTGACGATTTCGCTGGTATCCCAGAGATATTATAAGGTAAAAAGCCAGGACAAGGATGCCGCATGTATCCGGCTGCTGGAGTATTATCAGCCCCGTCTGTGTCTGATTTTCTGTAATACGAAGATCAAGGTGGACGAGCTGGCGGAAGTATTGAAGAAAGCGGGCTTCCAGGCGGAGGGGCTGCATGGAGATATGTCCCAGCATCAGAGGGATGTGTCCATGGGACGTTTCAGGAACGGGAGTACGAATATTTTGATTGCAACGGACGTGGCCGCCCGGGGAATCGATGTGGATGATGTGGAAGTAGTTATCAATTATGACTTGCCACAGGATATCGAATATTATGTGCATCGGATCGGCCGGACCGGACGGGCGGGGAAGACCGGACGTTCGTTTACCTTTGTCAGCGGCAGGGAGATCTTCCGTATACGTCAGATTGAGCGTTTCTGCAGAACTACCATTGAAGAGAAGAAGCTGCCCGGCGCGGCGAAGGTGATGAAGGCCAAGGCGGATAAGTATCTGAACCAGGCGTGGGAGCTGCATGAGCATGAAGACATGGAGCTGATGAAGAAATATCTGCAGCGGAAAATCGATGCGGAGGAATGTGACGCGCTTGAATTGGCGGCGGCCATGCTGAAGATGCAGATCGGGGATAAAGGACCGGAGATTGCTGTGGATGAATATGATAGCCGCGGGCGGGACAGACACGGCAGGGGAGAACGCGGCAGACGGGGCCGCGGGGAGGAAGGAGTAAGCCGCCGCAGGCGTGGCCGCGGGGAGGAAAGAACGGACCGGGGCAGAGGAAGCCGCGGGGAGGAAGGAGCAGATCGTCGCAGAGGAAGCCGTGGGGAGGAATATGACGGCCGCAGAAGAGGCCGTGAGGAGGAGCGTGACGGCCGCCGCGCATTCTCCTTTCCTAAAAAGAAAAAGAAGAAATGACGGATACTCATGCCGGAAGAAACAGGAGGCAGATGCAAAATGAGAGTCGGAATGGGATATGACGTACACAAATTAACCGAAAACAGAAAACTTGTCCTGGGAGGCGTGGAGATTCCTTATGAGAAGGGATTGCTGGGGCACTCGGATGCGGATGTCCTGCTACACGCCGTGATGGATGCCCTTCTGGGAGCGGCTGCTCTGGGAGATATCGGAAAGCATTTTCCGGACAGTGACCCGGCCTATGAAGGGATTTCCTCCATGGTCCTGCTGGAAAAAACAGGGGCGCTTCTGACCCAAAAAGGCTTTTTCATAGAAAACATCGACGCCACTATCATCGCGCAGGCGCCCAGGATGCGCCCTTATATAGATACAATGCGGGAAAATATTGCAAACGCGCTGGGAACGGATGCGGAGTGCGTGAATATAAAGGCTACCACGGAGGAGGGGCTGGGCTTTACCGGAAGCGGTGAGGGAATCTCCGCACAGGCCGTCTGTCTGCTGACTTCGCCTCTTGATATGCCGTTTCGTCAGGCAGAGGGCGGGTGCGGAAGCTGTAACGGATGCCCGAAGAAATGAAGAAGAGACGGCTTTGATAAAGGTCTTTAAAATAATTGTCGATTCGGCATTGACAGAATCCCGTTTTTTGCATATTCTGTTATAAGAGGGAGTATAAAAACAAAATGCGGGGAACGGGGAGAGTACTTTTCCGGAAAAGACGGCAGAGAGGGGTTGCGGTACGCTGAAAGCAATCCTCGTCGGAGGAAGAGGAAGTGCATCCGGGAGCAGGTTTATCGAAGAGGGTTGGAAGTAGGTAAATCCGTAGGCGTGCGTTAAACGCATTGAGGGAAAGGCTCAGGCCTTTAAACAGAGTGGAACCGCGGATAAATTCGTCTCTAGGGATGGGTTTACCGCGTTTTTTGCAGAAAAAGGAAGTGTTTATATGGGAGTAATCAGCAATATTACGGAGGAAATCCGGATTGTCAGGGAACGGGACCCGGCGATCCATTCCGCTATGGAGGTATTTCTCTATCCAAGTTTCAAGGTGATGCTTCATTATCGGATTGCCCATAAGTTATATTTGAAGGGACATTATTTCTGGGCCAGATGGGTGTCCCAGAGAGGGGTGCGCAAGACCGGTATTGAGATTCATCCCGGTGCCAGGATCGGGAAGGGATTCTTTATTGACCATGGCAACGGCGTCATCATCGGCGAGACTACCGTCATCGGGGACAATGTGACCCTTTATCAGGGTGTGACGCTGGGAGGCACCGGGAAAGAGCATGGAAAGCGTCACCCAACCATCGGCAACAATGTGATGATCAGCGCAGGGGCCAAGGTGCTGGGATCCTTCACCATCGGGGATAATTCCAAGATCGGCGCCGGGAGCGTGGTGCTCAGTGAAGTGCCCTCAGGATCTACGGTGGTGGGTGTGCCGGGGCGGGTGGTGAAGCGGAATAATATGGCGCTGCCCCAGGAGACCATGAACCAAACGGATCTGCCGGATCCGGTGAAGGAGGATATCGCCAGCCTGCAGCGGGCTAACTCGGAGATGATTAACCGGATTCTGGAACTGGAGAGACAGCTTCGGGAACTATCCGGGAAAGAAGCGCCGGAGGCGGATACGAACGGAGAACCTCGTTAACAGGGAAAGAAAGGAGAAAAAATGGAGAACAGATTACAGTTTTACAATACACTGGACAGGAAGGTGGAGACATTTATACCCAATGAGGACGGAAGGGTGGCTATGTACACCTGCGGTCCCACAGTCTACCATTTTGCCCATATCGGCAATCTGCGCAGCTATATTGAGGAGGATGTGCTGGAGAAGACCCTGCGCTATATGGGATATGACGTGAAGCGGGTGATGAATATCACCGATGTGGGGCATCTGTCCTCCGATGCGGATACGGGGGAAGATAAGATGCTCAAGGGCGCCAGGCGGGAGCATAAGACCGTGATGGAAATCGCAAAGTTCTATACGGACGCCTTTTTCAGTGACTGCGCAAAGCTCAACATCAAGACGCCGGATGTGGTGGAGCCTGCCACCAACTGCATTCCGGAGTTCATCCATATGGTGGAGACACTGTTGGAAAAAGGTTTCGCTTATCTGGCAGGCGGCAATGTATATTTTGACACGTCCAAATTGGAAGACTACTATATCTTCTCTTCCCAGAGCGAGAAGGAGCTTCTGGTGGGAGTCCGGGACGATGTGGAGGAGGACTCCAACAAGAAGAACCGTAATGACTTCGTGCTGTGGTTTACCAAATCCAAGTTCGAGGATCAGGCTTTGAAATGGGAAAGCCCATGGGGAGTAGGGTATCCCGGCTGGCATATCGAATGTTCCTGCATCTCGATGAAGCATCTGGGTGAATATATGGACATCCACTGCGGCGGCGTGGACAATATTTTTCCCCATCATACCAACGAGATTGCTCAAAGTGAGGCTTATCTGGGACATAAATGGTGCAATTACTGGTTCCATGTGCACCATCTCACGGACAAGACCGGCAAGATGAGCAAGTCCAAAGGAGAGTTCCTGACGCTGTCTCTCCTGGAGTCCAAGGG
Organism: uncultured Acetatifactor sp.; assembly: GCA_910584865.1. Taxonomy (GTDB): domain Bacteria; phylum Bacillota; class Clostridia; order Lachnospirales; family Lachnospiraceae; genus Acetatifactor. The sequence continues at coordinate 71,792 of CAJUCE010000018.1, read as the reverse complement.
GTATGACCCCAGAGTGTACCGCTTTTTCTGCCTCCAGTCCCACTACCGCAAACCTTTGGAATTCTCCTATGAGACCCTGGACAACACGGTAGCGGCCTATGAGAAGCTGGTGAAGCGCATCGGCAGCCTGCAGACGGATGAATTGCATTCAACCCATGCCGCAGAAGGGGAGGCAGAGAGTAATTCTGTGGACAGGGAGAAATTTGCCGCTTATAAGCAGAAGTTCCAGGAGGCTCTCTGTGACGATCTGAACACCTCCATGGCGCTGACGGTGCTCTATGATATGCTGAAGGAGGACATGACGGACGTCACAAAATATGCCCTTGCGGAAGATTTTGACAAGGTTCTGTCCCTGGATCTGACCACCGCCCATGCGCAGAAGGAAGCGGAGAAGAAAGTGGACGGGGACATGGAATGCTATATTCTGGAAAAAATAGAGGAGCGGAAGGCGGCAAAGAAAGAAAAGAACTTCGCCAGAGCCGACGAAATCAGGGCGGAGCTTCTGGAAAAAGGGATCATCCTGGAGGATACCAGGGAGGGCGTTAAGTGGAAGATGGCGTAAGAGAAGGGACGTTAAGCGGGCAGAAGGGTTGCCGGGCGTCAGATGCCTGTAGCAGAAAAGCGGAGCAGGGCGGAGAGAGGGAAAATGAAGGGATAATGCGCGGCTGCGGAGACAGGCTGGAGGAAAATGCAGCCGGCAGCTTCGGCGGAGATTCGAAAGAAGGCCCGAACAACAGGCCGGCCGGGTCAGGCCTTGTGGAAATGATAGCGGCTGCATTTCCGGGAAAGAGACAGGATATCCGTACCTACTCCGGCCTGACCCTGGCCTACATCGGGGATGTGGTCTATGATCTCATTATCCGTACGGCTGTGGTGGAAAAGGGCAACCGCCCTGTCAACGATCTCCACCGGATCACTGTAAAACACGTCAGCGCTCCGGCTCAGGCAAAGATGGTACAGGCTCTGGAGGGGCAGCTGACCGAAGAAGAAAAAGCGATTTTTCGAAGAGGAAAGAATTCAAAACCGCATACTGTTGCAAAAAATGCAAGTGTGTCTGACTATCTGAAGGCTACGGGATTTGAGGCGGTGATAGGCTATTTGTACCTGACGGACGATTGGGAACGCATCTTGGAGCTGGTGAAAAAGGGAATCGAACTGGCAGGGATGGAGATATAGAATCGTTGTTTTGCCGTTGGCGGCAGAATGGTTTACAAGGGAAGGAAAAATAAAAGATGGCATACAAAGAAAGCAAAACAGAGGGCAGAAGCCAGAGGACCGGAAAATCGGCAGGAAAATCCGGGCAGAGGTCCGGATACAGGCCGGTGGACAAAAGTGCCGGGGCGAAGGACGAGGATAGATATTCTATAGGAGCTGTGAGAGGAAAAGCAGCGGAGAAAAGGAGCAGGATGGAGGCGGATAGGGAAGAAACAGACGGCGGCGCAGTAATAGAGGGGCGCAATGCCGTGATGGAAGCATTTCGGGCGGGCCGTCCGGTGGATCGGCTGTACATCCTGGACGGCTGTCATGACGGTCCGGTTTTGTCTATCAAGCGGGAAGCCCAGAAACATTCTGCAATGATTAAATTTGTAGAAAAAGAGCGTCTGGATCAAATGTCGGAAACCGGAAAGCATCAGGGGGTAATCGCCGTGGCGGCTGCCTATGAGTATTCAACCGTGGAGGACATGCTGCGGGCTGCCAGAGACAGGCAGGAGCAGCCCTTTCTCATTCTGCTGGACAATATCGAGGACCCGCATAATCTGGGCGCCATCATCCGTACTGCCAATCTGGCAGGAGCCCATGGGGTCATTATACCGAAGAACCGTGCGGTGGGCCTGACCGCCACGGTGGCCAGAACCTCCGCCGGAGCGTTGAATTATACCCCTGTGGCGAAGGTCACAAATCTGGCAAAAACCATTGAAGATCTGAAACAGGAGGGATTATGGTTTGTCTGCGCGGACATGGGAGGAACTTCCATGTACCGGCTGGACCTGAAAGGGCCCATCGGGCTGGTGATCGGCAGTGAGGGGGAAGGCGTAGGCAGGCTGGTGAAAGAGAAGTGCGACATGACGGCATCCATTCCCATGAAAGGAAATATTGATTCCCTGAATGCTTCCGTGGCGGCCGGGGTGCTGGCTTATGAAATCGTGCGGCAGCGTTTATAAGGGGGCGAAAGGAAGGCATTCTAACGGTCTTTCGTTGGAAAAGTGTGATATATGGCGGAGAGATACGCAAATTACAGACAATATAATGACGATGAACTGATAGACCGCCTTCGCCGCGGTGAGACGGCCATCATGGACTACATCTGCAATAAATACAAGAATCTGGTGCGCAGCAAGGCCAAATCCATGTTTATCCTGGGGGCGGACAATGAGGATCTCATCCAGGAGGGCATGATCGGGTTGTTCAAGGCAGTGCGGGATTATGATATGGGCAGGGATGCCAGCTTCAGCACTTTTGCGGAGCTGTGTATCAGCAGACAGATGTATACGGCGGTGCAGACTTCCAGAAGGCGGAAACACGTCCCTCTCAATACCTATGTGCCCCTGTACGGGGAGTCTGGAGGAGACGACCGGGATGGGCTGAATCTGGCAGAGCTTCTGGCTGACAGGAGCGAGCTGAATCCGGAGGAGATGGTTCTGGACAAGGAGCGGGTGGCCTATCTGGAGAAAATGATAGAAGAGGAGCTGAGCGATTTTGAGAAGCAGGTGCTGGATCTGTACATTACAGGGATGAGCTACAGCCAGATTGCCAGGGTGCTGGGGCGGGATGAGAAATCCACAGACAATGCCCTGACCAGGTTGAAATCCAAAATACGGAAAATGTTATGAGCAGGGGACCTTCCGGGGAGAGAATCGGAGGGTCTTTTTTATATTTTTTTTATAAAAGGGAAAGAAAGCATTTATTGACAGTTCGGGGATAGAAGCATATAATCTACGAAGTGGAAACTGACCGACTGGTCAGGCGGGAATATAAATAATTTTGGAGTGGAGAGACGGAACTGGAAAAACAGTTTTGGAACTGGAAAACAGTCTCGGAACGGACCTGCCCGGGAGAATTTTCAGCTGGATCATTTTTCAGCTGAAAAATACTCCCCCACAGGGGCATGGGAGTGGAGAGACGGAACTGAAATAGGAGGAACCGGACAGATGATTTCGAAATTCAGCGTGAAAAAGCCTTATACGGTGCTGGTGGGGGTGGTGCTTGCCATCATTTTGGGAGTGGTATCGGTTACCAGAATGACTGCGGATCTGCTTCCCAATATCAGCCTGCCCTATGTCATTGTCATGACTACATATCCGGGGGCCAGTCCCGAGACGGTGGAAGCGGCGGTGACGCAGCCGGTGGAAGCTTCCATGGCCACAGTGAGCAATATCGAGAGCATCAGCTCCGTGTCCAATGAAAACTATTCCATGGTGATTCTGGAATTTGCCCAGACTGCGGATATGAATGCGGTTTCCCTGGAAATCAGAGAGAGCCTGGATCAGATTAAGAGCTATTGGGACGAGTCTATCGGGAACCCCATTATTATGAAGCTGAATCCGGATATGCTGCCCATCATGATCGCCGCGGTGGGCGTAGAAGGCATGGATAATGCCCAGATCAGCACTTATGTACAGGATTCGGTAATGCCCGAGCTGGAGAGTATTGAGGGCGTGGCCAGCGTCAGTGCCACCGGCCTGCTGGAGGAGAGCGTAAATGTTATTCTCCGCCAGGAGAAGGTGGATGCGGTCAATGAGAAGGTATTCGCCGCCATCGATGAGAAGATGAAAGAGGCGGAAGAGGAGCTGGCAGACGGACGGCAGGCCCTGGAGGACGGAAAAGCAGAGCTGGAGGATGGAAAAAAGGAGATTCAGAAAGGGCGCAAGGAACTGACAGACGGAAAGGCGGAGCTGGAGAACGGGAAGGCGGAGCTGAACCAGAAGAAGACAGAGACGGCTCAGGCGCTGGCCGATACGAAAAAGGATCTGCTGACGGCCAAGACGGATCTGGAGGCAGCCAAAATGAATCTGACCACGAACCTGGCTACGGCAAAGCAGCTGAGTCAGGGAATCGCCCAGATCAATTCGCTGACAGATATCCTGATCAATGCCCCGGAACGATATCTGCGTCTATATCAGGCGTTGTATGAAAGTATATACGGCGAGACCCCCAATCCGGATGAGGAGGCAAGAATCCGGCAGGAGATCGGGGAATTGAAATCCGCATACCTGGGAAGCGAAATCGTCTCCCAGATGAAGGGGGCAGACGCACAGTTAGACGAAATGATTGCGCAGCTGGATGCAACGGACTGGGCGGACTGTGAAAATTTTGTCAGTGTAGCCGCTGTGCTGACCTTGGTCTCCCAGGGGGGATCCAATGAGATTGTATCCCAGAGAGAGAATTTGGAAAGCGCGCTGAATTCCATCACCAGCGGTATGGGCATGGAGGCATACGAGGCGATGGCCAATGAGACTCTGGCTACTTTGGAGGAGCAGCTGTCCATGGTGAACGCCGGCCTGGTGGAGGTGGAGAAAGGACAGCTGGAGGCGGCGCTGGGTTTTGCGGAGGCCAATTCCCAGATCGCCATGGGAGATTACCAGATGAAAATAGCGGAAAGCCAGCTGGACTCTGCCATGGAACAAATCAAGAGCGGAGAGGAACAGCTCAAGGAGGCCCAGGAGCAGCTGGAAGAGGGGGAAAAGCAGCTTGCGGAAGCGAAGGAGGATGCTTACGAGCAGGCAGATATGTCCAAGGCCCTGACAGTAGACACCATCAAGAACCTGCTGACGGCGCAGAATTTCTCCATGCCTGCCGGATATGTTACCGAGGAAGGTGTCAGTTATCTGGTGCGTGTGGGTGATAAGCCTTCTACGGTGGAGGAATTGCAGGCCCTTCCTCTGCTGGATATGCATATGGACGGTGTGCCTGTGATCACTTTAGGGGATGTGGCGGACGTCTTTTATACGGACAATTCCGAAGAGATCTATGCGAATGTGGACGGCAGCGCCGGTATTATGCTGACCATCCAGAAACAGACGGGTTATTCCACCGGAGAAGTATCCGATCTTCTGGCGGAGCGTTTTGCCCAGATGATGGGGGAAAATGAGAAATTATCGCTGATCACTTTGATGGATCAGGGAATTTACATCGATCTGGTAATGGACTCCATCGTGAATAATATCCTCTTCGGAGCGGCGCTGGCCATATTGATTCTGCTGGTGTTTTTGAAAGATTTAAGACCTACGCTGGTAGTTGCCTTTTCCATCCCTGTCAGCCTTGTGACGGCAATCGTGTGTATGTATTTCAGCGGTGTGACACTGAATATCATCTCTCTCTCCGGCCTGGCGCTGGGCATCGGCATGTTGGTGGATAATTCCATCGTGGTGATTGAGAATATCTACAGGCTGCGGGGAGAGGGCTATTCCGTAAAAGAGGCTGCGATGAAGGGGGCAGGAGAGGTGGCGGGAGCGATTCTCGCTTCCACATTGACGACGATCTGCGTATTTTTACCGATCGTATTTACCGAGGGCATTACCAGGCAGCTATTTGTGGATATGGGCCTGACCATTGCCTATTCCCTGCTGGCCAGTCTGATTATTGCCATGACGGTGGTTCCGGCCATGTCTTCCAGGATGCTGGGAAAGACCAGGGAACAAAAGGAGGGTAAGATATTCGGAGCCCTGACCAGGGGATATGAAAAGCTGCTTGGCCTGTCCCTGAAGGTGAAGCCGCTGGTGCTTATCCTGGTGTTGGTGCTCCTGGTGGGAAGCGTTGCGCTGGCCTTTACCAACGGAACAGCTTTTATGTCGGATATGGATTCCACGCAGCTGACAGTGAACGTACAGCTGGACGAGGACGCCACATTGCAGGAGACAGGGGAGCTGACAAATCAGGTGGTGGAGGAGATCCTGTCCATAGAGGATGTGGAAAATGTGGGAGCCATGACCAGCAGCTCCAATATGTCGCTTTTGGGCGGCGGAGGAGGCAGTACCAATGCATCTACCGTCTATGTGGTGACCAGAGAGGACAAGACCAGAAGCAACGAGGAGATTGCACAGATTATCCGGGAGAAAACCCAGGGACTGGAAGCGGAGATTACCATAGACACCTCCAGTATGGATATGAGCGCCATGGGAGGAAGCGGGATTTCCATTCAGGTCAGGGGACGTGATCTGGATACGCTGCGCCGTATTGCAGAGGAAGTGGCGGCGATAGTGGAGAGTGTGGAAGGGACTGCAGAGGTCAGCGACGGTCTGGAAGATGCGGACGAAGAACTGCGTATTATCATTGACCGGGACGAGGCGGTACATTACGGGCTGACTGTGGCCCAGATATATGCCCAGTTATATGCAAAGCTGGCAGAGGCAGGCAGCGCTACCACATTGGTATCGGAGGAAAAAGACTATAATGTATACGTCATGAGCGGAAATGACATCGAATTGACCAGAGAGTTGGTGAAAGCATTGGAAGTGGACGGTACCGGTGAAGAGGGGGAGAGTATAAAGGTGCCGTTGTCCGATATCGCGGACTTTGAGACCACAGAGGCGCTGCATTCCATCAGCCGTGCGGATCAGACCAGGTATATTGCAGTGTCTGCGGCGATTGCAGAGGGCTATAATGTAGGTCTGGTGTCTAACGCTGTGTCAGAGAAGCTGGCCGATTATGAGGTACCGTCCGGTTATCAGCTGGTTTCGTCCGGTGAGAATGAGATGATTGTGGATGCCATGGAGCAGATTATGCTGATGCTGGTACTGGCGGTTGTGTTTATGTATCTGATTATGGTGGCACAGTTCCAGTCCCTTCTGTCGCCCTTTATCATCATGTTTACGATTCCGCTTGCATTTACCGGAGGTTTTATGGGACTCTATCTGAGCAACAGCGAGGTGAGTGTCATTGCCATGATCGGTTTTGTTATGCTGGCCGGCGTCATCGTGAATAATGGTATTGTTATCATCGATTATATGAACCAGCTGCGGGAGAGCGGCTATGAGAAGCGGCAGGCGATTCTGACGGCGGGGCGGACCAGGCTCCGTCCCGTATTGATGACTGCTCTGACCACTATTCTGGCATTGTCCACCATGGTATTCAGCAATGATATGGGATCGGAGATGGCGAAGCCCATGGCGGTGGTGACCATCGGGGGATTGACATATGGTACGCTGCTGACTTTGATCGTGATTCCCTGTATTTATGATATTCTGATTCGTGAGAAGAAGGAAAAACTGGAATGTCTGCCGGAAGAGGGACGGAAACGGAGGAGACGGAATAGAAGATCCGGGAGCGATGAATAGGCAGGATTTGAGGAGGGATAGTAATGGGTAAAATCAACGGTCTGGAGGAGAGCAGTCAGCTTCCGCCCAAGGTATGCCAGATGTATGAAGCCGTGACTGCGATGATGGAGGAAGGCTACGACGTCGGCAGTATCCGTGTCTCTATGATTACGGAGAGAGCGGGTATCGGCAAGGGCACGGCGTATGAATATTTTGATACAAAGGAGGATATTGTGGCCTGTGCCATCCTATACCAGGTACGGCGTATGTTTTCCTGGTTGGAGGAAGTGCTGGGGGAGCGGGACAGTTTTCGGGAACAATTGCTGTTTCTATTGGAAGAAATAGGACAGGAGAATGAGCATAAAAGCTGTTTTCTGCGCTTCGTACATCTGATGACGGATCGCTCGGAATTCAGCCGGCTGGTTCAGGAGAAGCTGAAGAGCAGGACAGCGGGGGCTGATTCCCCTATGAATGTATTTCAGCGGATTCTCTCCCAGGGAGTGGCGCGGGGAGAATTGCGCAGGGACCTGCCTCTGAATTATATGATGCATTGCCTGTTTGCGCATTTGGCGGTCTATATGATGGCGGCGATATCAAAGGATTTTCTCTATGAGGATCCGGCGTTGATTCGGCCGCTGGTATATCAGGGAGTTTTGAATGAGTTGGAGGAGAGAGAAAAATATCATTAAATTTTTTGATTCTGTTTAGGATTTTTAGAGATAAATTAGAAAATAGCCATACTTTGGACACATTTTATCTGTATGATATGTATCAGATAGTTGATAAATTCACTATCTCCCCCCTCATAAGAAATAGTAAAAAGGTCCTGGCAGATGTCAGGGTCTTTTTGCATGCAGAGGTTTGGCAAATTTCGGTAAATAAATTTCCCGGGAATATCAAAAGAATTTTCGGTGAAAAGGGTGACAGAAAGGGAAAGCTGTTGTATAATGGCCTTATTCTTGGCAAAAAGCGGCCGGATGGCCATTCTGCCTCGATCTCTTTTACCTTATATAGAATCCGTCGCCAAATGGACGTAGAATCAGTAAGGTGCACTATTTTACAAGGGAGTTTTATGGAGATGCTGAAGAAATTATTTGAGCCGGTGGACATGACGGAAGGGTCCCCCTGGAAGAAGATTGTGCTGTTTACGGTGCCTATGCTGATCGGAAATATTGCGCAGCAGCTGTATAATACGGTTGACAGCGTGGTAGTAGGCAATTATGTGGGAGATAATGCGCTGGCAGCCGTGGGAAGTGCCGGTCCTATTTTGAATCTGCTGATCGTACTGTTTGTGGGAATCAGTGTGGGCGCGGGTATTATGGTCTCTCAATATTTCGGAGCAAAGGAACGGGAGGAGCTGTCCGCCACTATCGGCAATTGTATTACACTGACGTTGCTGGCCACTGTGTTTGTGATGGTGGCGGCATCTTTGGTGGCGAGACCGCTGCTGGAGCTTCTGGATACGCCGGAGTCGATTATCGACTGGTGCCATTCCTATCTTCTGATTCTGTTTATCGGGTCAGGGGGACTGGCGTTTTACAATATTCTCAGCGGAATTCTGCGCGGTCTGGGAGATTCCATGTCAGCGCTGGTCTATCTGCTGGTGTCCACCGTGATCAATATCGTGCTGGATCTGGTGTTTGTGGCAAAGCTTGAGATGGGCGTCAACGGCGTGGCGCTGGCTACGGTCATCGCCCAGGCTGTATCCGCGCTGTTATGTCTTTTCAAATTAATGCGTATGACGGAGCTGTTTGATTTAAAGCCCCAATATCTCAAACTGCGGAATAAATATACGGTGAAGATCGTTCAGCTGGGACTTCCTTCCGGAATTACCCAGGCGATTCTCTCTATGGCAATGATCGTGGTACAATCTCTGACCAACAGCTTCGGAGAGATGTTTATCGCGGCCAATGTGATCATTATGCGTGTGGACGGTTTTGCCATGATGCCCAATTTCTCCTTCGGTACGGCCATGACTACATATGCGGGACAGAATGTGGGAGCCAGAATGTATGACAGAGTGGAGAAGGGCGCGAAGCAGGGAACCGCTATCGCCATGGGGACATCCGCGGTGCTTACGGGACTGATATTGATCTTCGGAAAGACGTTGATGGGAATCTTTACCAAGACGCCGGAGCTGGTGGAACTGAGCAGAGAGATGATGGGCATATTGGCGGTGGGCTATATCGCAATGGCGGTTACCCAGAGCTTATCCGGCGTTATGAGGGGCGCCGGAGATACGATGACGCCCATGTGGATTTCCATTGTAACCACGATCTGTATCCGGGTGCCGGTGGCCTATGGGATTGCCTGGCTTACCCGTTCTGCGGAATTTCCCGGAGGCAGGCAGGAATGTATCTTTATCTCATTGCTGACTTCGTGGGTTTTGGGCGCGCTGATCACGTTTTTCTTCTATAAAAGAGGTAAGTGGAAGGAGAAGGCTGTTTAAAAGGAAAGAGGCTGCCGCATCAGTATGGTTAAATCAAAGATGCGGCAACCTCTGTTGCTGTGCGCCCGGCGGCGCACATTTCAGGATTGGGGATGAATATAGACGGTATTTTTCCGAAAATATTTTATCATCGCCAGGAACCCTAAAAACAGGGCAAAGTATATCCAGATTCTTTTTTTCATAATGTATCCTCCTGTTATTCCGGTTTCTTTCAATGTATGCCAGGCACTTCTTCCATGGAAAACTTTTTCGTTGGAAAATCCCTTCTTTCATTGGAAAGTTCCTTCTTCCATTGGAAACCCTTTCTCCCATAATAGGCCTTTATTCTAAAGAACCGTCACACATTTTCCTAAATTTTTTCCAAAGAAGGATTCTGTTTTCGTTCCTTCGGATTATGGGCCGGAGGGATGCGGCAGGTATCCGCTTTCCCGGCGATTTGATTAAAAAGAGTGAATTGTGCATAAAGAAACAGGGCAAATTGCCGATAAATATGATAAAGAGGCAAGAACAGATTGGAAAGGAGAGAAGATATGAATGATATGACTCAGATGCTGCATTCCATGGAACAAAGTATCAGGCTGCAGAACAGGGCAAAGGCGGAGCGGAGAGCGGCAAGAGCGGAGCAGGAGAAGCGGGAATTTCAGGAGAAGCTGATGCGTGCCGCTGCAAGTAAGATGGAACTGGAGGGGATGGCGTCAAAAGCAAAAGGATCGGAGGATGCCGTGCAGCGGGATCAGCTGATCGGTATGATGATGGCGGGATTTTAAGGGGCGCGTACTATAATATTTTTTGTTTTGGTATAGGGAACTTATCCACATTTTTTCCGTTTATTATGGAAGAGGAGCATTCCATAGAAGAAGGACATTCCATAGAAGAGGGACAACAGTACTCTGAAATTGGAAAAACTGTCCGCAGGAAACGGAAGGAAGGTGGATTTTTTATGAGGAAATACGGCAGAGAGAGGTTGGCGGTCCTGGTACTGACTGTTTTGGCGGGGATGACAGGGATGATGGGCGGCTGCGGATTCGGTTCGGCGGCTGCGGATACTCCGGCACAGGAAGGGAATGACAGGAGTGATACAATGACGGGGGCTAATGACAACGGAGACGAAGCGGGCAATGGACAGACGGTAAGAGGAGCGGCCGCGGATCGGGCGGATGGGCAGACGGCTGGAGGAGGTCTTCAGGGTGCGGCAGAAAGTGAAGTCCGCGCATCCGGGGAAGGTGATGGCGCCGGTATCGGCACAGAGACTTCAAATGATAAAGAGACGGTTACAGGAACCGGGGATGCCTCCGGGGGCGGACGGATGGATTCGGAGAATGGAGTTGACTGTGCCGCGGCAGTGACGGATTTCAGTGTGCGACTGCTGCAGTACTGCAGCGAGGCGGCAGATGGCCTTCCGCCTTACGCTTCCATGCCCATGGATGTGTATCTGCAGACAGGCAGCGGAAGGAATATTCTGTTGTCGCCGCTGTCCGTGATGACTGCGTTGACCATGACCGCAGGCGGCGCACAGGGGGAGACCAGAGCACAGATGGAGGAGGCGTTGGGATTGGCCGTGCCGGAGCTGGCTAGGTATCTGTCCGCTTATCAAATCGGAGCTAAGTTCAGCATGGCCAACGGCATCTGGTTTACAGAGGATGAACGGTTTACCGTAGATCAGAGCTTTTTGCAGGAAAATGAACAGCGCTTCGGAGCAGGGATATACAGAGTGCCGTTCAATGATTCTGCTTTGCAGGAGATCAACGGATGGGTGAGGGAGAAGACGGACGGTATGATCGAGGAGATCATAGATGAGATTACGCCGGATGCCGTTATGTATTTGGTAAATGCGCTGGCCTTTGATGCACAATGGCAGGAGAAGTATCATGATGGTCAGGTGAGGGAGGGCACTTTTACGAAAGCGGACGGCACTGTCCAGGATGTGGAGCTGATGTATTCCACGGAGAGCCGGTATCTGAAGGACGCGCATGCAGAGGGGTTTCTGAAAGAATACGCGGAGGGAAGATATGCTTTTGCAGCCCTTCTTCCGGAGGAAGGCATGACGGTACAGGAATATATCTCTTCGCTGGACGGAACAATTTTGCACGAAATATTGGCCAAAACGGAGGATGTACAGGTGGAGGCGGCCATTCCGAAATACGAGGGTGAGTACAGCATCGAGATGAGCAGGGTGCTGCAGGATATGGGCATGGAGGATGCATTTGATTCCGTGAGGGCAGATTTCTCAGGGATTGGTTATTCGGAAAGAGGCAATATCTATATCGGAAGAGTGCTGCATAAGACTTTCATTGCGGTGGACGAGGAAGGAACAAAAGCCGGGGCTGCCACTGCGGTGGAAATGCAGGATAGATGTGCGGTGCTGGTGTCGCCTGATACCCGGATTGTGTATTTGAACAGGCCATTTGTATATATGATTCTGGATATGGAGACAGGCATTCCGGTGTTTATGGGGGTGGTGGAGGAAGCGGGATCTTTGTGAGTCACATCGTATCACACCGTCAATGAAAAGGAATGGGGGTGCAGGTCTTGGATAAAGCCAAAAACAGGAGGATACACAGGACGGCATGGTATTGTCTTCTGCATCTGTTAGTGGACTGTGTATGTGCGCTGGCGATGTTCGGCAGATTCCTGAGAGAGGATAACGGATATTTTTATCTATTGCTGTACAATTTCTGTGCCTTTGCACTGCAGATGCCTATGGGAGTGTTGCTGGATACCCTGATCCGCGACTGCGGGAAACGGAAGCGGGATTATGCGCTTATGACAGCTCTGGCAGGTATTTTGTGTACCCTCTCGGGAGCTGTTTTGCATCCGGTGATACTGGGGATCGGAAATGCCTTGTTTCATGTAGGAGGCGGCGTGGGAACCATACGGGAGGACTGGCAGGAAGGATGGCAGGGCAGAGGACTGGGCGTGTTTGTGGCGCCGGGGGCGTTGGGACTGTATCTGGGGACATGGATGGGGAAAAGCGGAGGATGGGAGGCTGTTCTTTGGGGAATTGGTATCGTGACTTTGCTTTTGTGCGGAGCGGAAACATACAGGACGGGAAAGGCCGGGAAAAGGGAGTTTTTGGTGCAGACAGAGAATCGGAAAGAGCGGGAAAGCTTCAGCCCGAAATACGAGCCGTCTGCTGAGCCGGGATGCCGGGTGAGAGGAAAGAGGGGAGACTTGCAGACGGAAGGAAAGAACTGCGGAAACGGACAAAACGATCTAACAGGACATGCAAAAGAACACGGGAAAACAATAAGAGCTGCGGCATGCTGTATGATAGTTGTAATCCTGCGGTCCTATGTGGGAATGGCAGTTAATTTCCCCTGGAAAACAGGAGTTTTGGCGGGTATTTTGACTGTGTTTGCCATAGCGGGCGGTAAAGCTGCAGGAGGTTTTGTCGCGGCGCGGTGGGGGATGCGAAAGACCGCGGCAGTCTCCTTAAGTGCGGCGGCGTGCTGCTATCTGCTCTCGTTTGTAATGCCTGTCGGCCTGGCAGCCTTGTTTTTGTTCAATATGACCATGCCGGTGACCCTGTATGGGATGGGATGCCTTATGCCGAAGCGGCCGGGTTTTGTCTTCGGAGTTCTGACATTTGCTCTGTTTTTGGGATTCCTGCCCGGGTATCTGGGCTTGCTGCCTGCGGCAAGGGGCGGTAGTCCGGGATGCGCGGGCAGCCTTCTTTCATTGGCGCTGTTGATGGTAGCCGGGATCGGAGAGAGGTGTAAATGGCGGTTTATCTGACGGAAATGTTTGGCATATCTCTCGTGTTGACTGTCGTGATTGAACTGGTTCTGATCTGCATTCTGCTGCGTGGCAGGAGGGCGTTTTTCGGGCGGAGGGACGCGGAGGAGCCGCAGACAGAACCGGCGCAAACAGGGGGAACGGATGTTATAGAAGAGAAGCGCAGCGGGGCGGAGGGAGCGCCGCATGCCGGGAGAAAGTATGCCGGGAGAAATGTCCATGCAGAAGGGGAAGAAAAGGAAGCTACAGGATGGAGATTGGTGGTAATCGTGAATCTGCTGACCAACCCGCCGGCTGTTTTAGTATGTTGGCTGGGAGGAATATTTCTGCCGTCCATTCCGCAGCTTCTGATTCAGATCCTGGCTGAAATCGCTGTGGTGGCAGCGGAGGCATGGGTTTACAGGGAATATGCGGGTTATTTTGGATGGAAAATCAAAAGTCCTGTCCGGCTGTCTCTCGTGGCGAACGGATGTTCATGGATGCTGGGATGGTTTGGTATGCGGCTGTTGTAGCAAAGAGTCTGCAAATAGGAGGAGATGATTATGAAAAAAATACTGTTTGTGATGGCGGGTATGGTTTGCGCTATGCTGTGTAGGATTTCCGTAAAGGCGGATGTGATCTGGGAGCCGGAGGACTCCTTTTACCATAGGCATGCGGAAGAATGCACGTATGTCAATCGGGTATACATAGCCAACGGACCGGATGGAGAGGTTATTTTATATAAAAGTCCCGAGATGCCCATAACGGTAACTACCTGGGAGAACGGATACAGGGTCGGGATTCTCTATATCTATGAGGATGCGGACGGTGTTTCCTGGGGAATCTGTGACGATTATCAGGGCACTGTGGGCTGGATGCCGATGGAATATATGGAACCGGAGTATGACAGCATTTCTTTTCAGGAAGAAAATGCAGACAAAATCGTCCGGGAAAACGGAGCTTTGGATGATAAATATATAGGAGAGACCGTTCTTTTCTGGAAATATCCGGGTTCGGAGGTGTATACGGAGATGACGGCCGATTCTTATACTCCTGAGTATCAAAGTTTGTATGTGGACGGGAACGGAAAGAAGTGGGGCTGTGTGGGGTATTATTTCGGACACCGGAATGTCTGGATTTGCCTGGATGATCCGACGGCGGATCTTGAAAAATTGTTTCCGGAGGGTGTGCCGGCTATAGATATTTCACCGGCTTCCGATGCAGGGCGGAAAGACGGAGTCCGGGAGGCGCAAAGCGGGGGGAGGAAGCGTATTGTACCGAAAATCAATCAGGGAACCGTGGCGCTGGCGGTTATTCTGGTGGTTTTGGTGGTGGCAGCTACAGGAGGCCTGCTGGCTGCTTCAAAACGGAAGGCAGACAGGCAGAAGTTGGAAAAATGATAAAATATTGCAGATTTTCCAATAACCGGCAGGGTTATGTGAGATGAAAGTAAGAAGGTTCCTGAAAAAAGGAGGAAAGGATGATTTTTGAGATAACACAGGGAGAAAATGCGGCAAGCCTGTTTCAGGGATGGCAGGAACCGATGATATGGGCCTGTCTGCAGGGAGTAATGGGCCGGCTCTACGGGGATTCAGCAAAAGCGCCTTCCTCGGCTATGGCTTTGCTGGGAGATTTCTGCTTCCTGGCGGGGAAGCCCAACAGAGAGCTTGTATTGTATAAGCCGCAGTGCTGCGGACAGGATTTTGTAATTATGGTGCCCGGGGACGGGAAGTGGGCGGCGTTGATTGAGAATTGCTATGGAATGGAAGAACGCTCCAGGGCGAAGAAGGTGCTCAGATATGGGATTCGGAAGGAGCCGGATATTTTTACGGAGCAGGTGCTGGAAAAACTCCGGAAGGCAGTAGAGGCTCTGCCAGAAGAATATGAACTGAGAATGATGGATGAAACTTTATTCTGGCGGTGTAGGGAGATTCCATGGTGCAGGGATTGGGTATACCAGTATGAAGATTATGATAGATATCGGAAGTACGGCATGGGAGCGGTGATTTTGAAGGATGGCGAGCCGGTCTCAGGTGCCTCCTCTTATGCCGGCTGTGATATTTTAGGGAATTATCGATTTACGAGGGGTGAAACATATTTTATAGGAGAAAGGGATTTCCAGGGAGCAAAGTATTTCATAGGGGAGGAGTATTTCCAGGGAGCGAAGCATTTTATGGGAGAGGAGTGTTCCCAGGGAGCAAAGCATGCTATGGGAGAGGAGTGTTCCGGAGAAGACAGAGATTACGCGAGAAAAGCAGATGCTGTGGAAAAGGATTATAGAGAGGCGGCGGTAAGCCGTTCCATCGAAGTGGAGATCGATACCAGGCAGGATTACCGCAGGCGGGGACTCGCCTATATTTGCGGAGCAAAGCTGATCCTGGAATGTAGGAAGAGAGGATGGTATCCCAGTTGGGATGCCCAGAATTTATGGTCTGCGGCTCTGGCGGAAAAGCTGGGATATCATTTCGATCAGGCATATATCGCTTATGAGATTTTGGGGTGGTGAGGTACGAAGCTTTTGGCAGTCAATTGTGGCTGTCGATATAGAGCCGGCTGCAGCGTGAATGCAGCCGGGTAATGGGATTGATTTCAGAATTGCAGCAGCTCAACCTTGGGAGCCCTGGCTGTGATGGTTTGCTTTCTGTCATAGGTGATGGGTTGTCCCTGCAGATTGCTGACATTTCCTCCGGCCTCCTCCACAAGCAGAGCGCCGGCCGCATAATCCCAGGGGCACAGACACAGCTCGAAGAAAAATTCTGCTTTTCCGCTTGCAATCGCGCACAGGTCAAGGGCGGCCGATCCGCTTCTCCGCAGATCCTGTGCCCGGGACATATAGCGGTAAGCCACTTCGAAGGATTGCCGGGTCAGTTCTGCATGATAGGGGGCTGTCCCGAACAGGATCAGTCCCTCCTCAAGCGTCCTGCCGGAAGCGAAAATCTGTGTTCCGTTCAGGTAGGCGCCTTTTCCTTTTATGGCATGATAGGTTTCCTTCTGATAAGGATTGGAGATGACGCCCAGGATGGGAGAACCGTCCAGAGCCAATGCTACGCTGATGCAGCTGACATTATAGCCTCTGGTGAAGTTGGCCGTGCCGTCTATCGGATCCACAATGAAGGCATATCCCTTTGAAATGTCTGTCTGGTCCATCTGATCCTCTTCTCCCAGAAAGGCGGCTTCCGGTACCAGTTCCATCAGGCGCTTTTTCAGAATGTCCTGTACTTTTGAGTCATAATCGGTGACGAAATTCCCCTTTCCGGTTTTTTGATGTATTTTGCGCTGGATGTCGTCTGCACTGAGCAAAATCGTATCACAGCTGCGGACAATTTCAATGATGTTTTGCAGTAATTGTTCCAGAGGGCGTGCCCCATTTTGGGAAGCGCATTTTTCTTGAGAAGTTGTCATATCTATGTTTGTCAGCCTCATAATATCTTCTCCTTTGCATTATTTTGCGGGGGACATTTCTTCCAAAGAACATCTTTTCCCAGGCGAGTTCTTTTTTCATGGAAATTTCTTCATGGAAGGAGGGAACGTCCTTTTCAAGAAGTATTCTTTTTTGGAATGCCCTTCTTCCATGGAATGCTCTCTTTCCATTATATGCATGATTGAGAATATTACCGGTAACAGAGAAAAGCGGCATGAATTATACGGAAAGTATGGTATCTGAGGCATTGTGCACAAACAGCCTCATTGCACACTGTTTTTGCTGTGAATGAGACTGTTTGTGTTGAGGCGAAAGCGTTCCCGAAAATTATTTTCTCACGGCGCCGGATCTGACAGCAGCCGCTGCCACGCACTCGGATACATGCTTAGCTACCCTGGGATCCAGGGCAGAGGGGATGATGTACTCAGGGCACAGCT
Organism: uncultured Acetatifactor sp.; assembly: GCA_910584865.1. GTDB lineage: Bacteria > Bacillota > Clostridia > Lachnospirales > Lachnospiraceae > Acetatifactor. The sequence continues at coordinate 54,518 of CAJUCE010000018.1, read as the reverse complement.
TTTCCGGTTCTACCAGCTCGGCTATGGCTGTAGCGGCGGCAAGCTTCATCTCATTATTGATATCTCTTGCGCCTGCGTCCAGAGCGCCGCGGAAGATGCCGGGGAAAGCCAGGACATTGTTGATCTGGTTGGGGAAGTCGGAGCGTCCGGTCCCCATCACCTTCACGCCTGCGGCCATTGCATCCTCATACATAATCTCCGGCACAGGATTTGCCATGGCGAACACAATGGGATCTGCATTCATGGTCTTAATCATTTCCGGTGTCAGCACGCCGGCTACAGAGACGCCGATAAATACATCCGCGCCTACCAGGGCTTCTGCCAGGCCGCCTCTGCGGTCTTCCAGATTGGTGATCTCGCAGAGCATCTTCTTATGTCCCGTGATGCCTACGGGTCTGTCTTTATAGAGAATTCCCTTTGTATCGCAGGCAATGATGTGTTTTACGCCTGCTGTCAGCATCATTTTGATGATGGCGGTGCCTGCGGAGCCGGGGCCGTTCAGGACTACACGGATTTCATCGATCTTCTTGCCGGTTACCTTTAACGCATTCATCAGGGCGGCGGTTACCACGATGGCGGTGCCGTGCTGATCGTCATGGAATACGGGGATGTCCAATTCCGCTTCCAGGCGCTGTTCGATGTCAAAACATTTCGGGGCGGAGATATCTTCCAGATTGATGCCGCCGAATACCGGAGCCAGCTGCTTTACGGCCTTGATGATCTCTTCCGGATCCTTGGTGTCCAGGCAGATGGGAAACGCGTCCACATTGCCGAACTGCTTGAACAGGATGGATTTGCCCTCCATCACGGGGATAGCGGCTTCCGGGCCGATATCGCCCAGTCCAAGTACTGCGGTGCCGTCGGAAACCACGGCTACCAGATTGCTCTTGGCGGTGTATTTGAAGACGTTTTTCTTATCTTTGGCAATTTCCCGGCAGGGCTCCGCAACACCCGGTGTGTAGGCGATGCTTAAGTCGTCGCGGCTCTCCAGTTTTACTTTGCTGCTGACCGCAATCTTGCCCTTGTTTTCCTCATGCATTTTCAATGCTTCTTCATAATAATTCATATAGAATACCTTCTTTCTGTGCTGCCAATTTTATTAGCCTGTATATCGATTGTATAATGATTCCGTCATCCTGTCAAAGTCTTTTTCCGGAATCGGTATGTGAAATTGTGCCGCAATCTTAATTTGCGTTAAGGTGCCGACGGTACTTTTTCTGAAGAGATTTCATGATCTGCAGAAAAAGTGTTGTCGTGGCCGTCTATTTCAGCGCATCCAGCGGATCCTTGCCCGGGATACCCGGCTCTGTCATATGGTAGGGATCCAGTATGTTATTCAGCTGATCCTCATTCATAATACCTTTTTCCAGAATCAGCTTGCGGACAGGCTGATTGGTACGCAGGGCTTCTTTTGCTATCTCGGCAGCCTTCTCATAGCCTACATAAGGACAGATGGCAGTGATGATACCCACGCTGTTCTCCACCAGCCAGCGGCAGTGCTCCGCATTGGCGGTGATGCCTACGATACAGTTGTCCACCAGGGTCTTCACCGCGAAGGCCAGGGTCTCGATGGATTGGAACAGTTTATAGAAGATGATGGGCTCAAAAGCGTTCAGTTCCAGCTGACCTGCCTCCGCAGCCATGGTGATGGTCACGTCATTGCCGATGATATTGAAGCATACCTGGTTCACCACCTCCGGGATAACCGGGTTCACCTTGCCGGGCATGATGGAAGAACCGTTCTGCTTTGCGGGCAGGTTGATCTCGCCAAAGCCTGTCTTGGGGCCGGAGGACATCAGGCGCAGGTCATTGGACATTTTTGACAGGTTTACCGCACAGTTTTTGGTGATGCCGGAAACCACGGCATAGCTGTCCAGATTCTGGGTAGCGTCGATCATATCATAGGACTGTACCAGATCCTGGCCGGTGAGGATCGCCATGTTTTTGACTACACGGCGGAAATACTGTACATCCGCATTCAAACCGGTTCCGATGGCTGTGCCCCCCAGGTTCAGGCTTTTGATCTCTTCCTTCGCAGTGTCAAAGCGCTTGATATCACGGCCGATGGCGGAGGCGTAAGCGTGGAATTCCTGACCCAGGCGGATGGGAACTGCGTCCTGGAGCTGGGTCCGGCCCATCTTGATGACCGAATCGAATTCTTCCGATTTATGCAGCAGAGCCGTCTCCAGGCGTTTCAGCTGTTTCTGGGCTTCATCTATGAGCTCCAATGCCGCCATCTTACCGCAGGAGGGGAAGACGTCATTGGTGGATTGGCCGAAATTTACATGGTCATTAGGATTGACGATGGTGTAATCGCCCTTTTTGCCTCCCAGGATTTCGATGGCCCGGTTGGCGATGACCTCATTGGCATTCATATTCAGAGAGGTACCTGCTCCGCCCTGGATAGGGTCTACGATAAACTGGTCATGGAGCTTGCCTGCAATGATTTCGTCACATGCCTTTACGATGGCGTCGGCACGTTTTTTATCCAGTTCGCCTACCTCGAAGTTGGTGATGGCGGCCGCCTTCTTGATCTGGGCCACGCTGTTGATCATAGCCGGGTGCATTTTCAGTCTGGTGATGTAGAAGTTTTCGTAGGCTCTGAGAGTCTGTACCCCGTAATAGGCGTCCTCGGGAACTTCCTTTTCTCCGATGGAATCGTGTTCAATACGATACTTTTTCTGTTCTTCGCTCATGTTATCTCTCCGTTTCTGTGGAATCGGGCTATAATGCCCTGCCAAACGATATGTTTGTCTTGCATTAACTATATATCCAGGTTATAATATTTTCAAATATTTATAAAAGTATAATTCTTATAGATTATAGTCTATACGATACGGTGGCCTGGGGGAGAAGGAATCAGGCAAAGTTTAGCCGGAGAAACCGGAAGCGGAATAAAACAGAATATGCCGGAATTTGGCCGCATAGCAAAGGCATATACGGAATGGAAATAGAGAAAATGTTTCAGGGAATGGATTATGTTTATGAAGTTTATAAGGAAATGAGTTTTTCCAGGGCAGCGAAAAATCTGTACATCAGCCAGCCCTCCTTGAGCGCGGCAGTGAAAAAGGTGGAAAGTCAGATCGGATTTCCCATATTTGACCGCAGCTCCAATCCCATACGCCTTACGGAGCCCGGAAAAGAATATATCCGTTCTGCAGAGCGTATCATGGAAGTGGAGCATGGATTTCAAAATTATGTCAACGATATGCAGGGACTGAAAAGCGGAGGAATTGCCATAGGCGGAACAAATCTGTTTGTATCCTACGTTCTTCCCCCGCTGCTTTCCCGTTTTACGGAGAACTTTCCCATGCTTCATGTCAATTTGGTGGAAGCTTCTACTTCGGAGCTTGAGGAGAAGCTTTCTTCGGGAGCGCTGGATTTGATGATTGACAGCCAGAGTATGGATTCCGTTGTATTTGAGAAGAAGTTTTTCTGCGAAGAGCATCTGCTGCTGGTGGTTCCCAAAAGTCTCCGTTCCAATGAAAAGGTAGAAAAGTATGCCCTGACCATTTCGGATATCAAGGCCAATCGGCATCTGGATGCGGATGTTCTGCCGGTACCCCTGGAACACTTTCGGGAGGATTGCTTTTTGTTGCTCAAAAGCGGGAACGATACCCGTAACCGGGCGGAGAAAATCTGCCGGAAAAGCGGACATTTCTATCCCAGGGCCAGACTGGAGCTGGATCAGCAGATTACGGCATACAATCTCTCCAGATATGGGATGGGGATATCCTTTAACGGAGATATTCTGATCCGTCATATGCCGGATGACGGAAGCCTGGTTTATTATAAATTAGGGTATCCGGATGCGGTGCGGAATGTGAATTTTTATTATAAAAGAAACCGATATATAACGAAAATGGTCAGTGCTTTCTTGAATTTGATCTGAATTGGAATTTGGCCTTAGGACTGACAGGAAGCGCCGAAAACCTTGGAAAAAGTAACCTTTTCAATGAGATTCATGCAGTGACAGGGTAATGAGGAAGAATAGACTGTTGCAGGAATAGGCAGAAAACAGCAGAGAGGTTATCATGATTTATATTGTGGACAATATAGCAAATTATTTTATATACCTGTTTATCATTCATTTCGGATTCAGGTTATATCCAAGAAAAAGCAAACTTTTGATTGGTGCGTCGGTTCTGGCCATGATTTCCGGCGGGGTTTACAATGCATATTTTGATACAAACTCTCCTCTTGTCTATCTGCTTTGGAGCGTGCTGTCCATATGTCTGTTTTTTGAAGACAGGCTGCGGCATCTGTTTATATTAAGCGCCGCCCTTATGTATTTCACGGGAATCATCGATACGTTCAGCGTGATGCTGATACAGGTTGTTTTAATAGGCGGGGGAGTCGGCGGAGCGGATATCACATGGTGGATGGAGCCTGCCTATCTGATTTCTTTTCTGGTGTATCTTCTGGTATATCTGCGGCTCTTTCGGAAAAATGACGCTTACTTATGCGATATAAAGCTGAAGTATAAGCTTGCGCTGTTAATCCAGGGCAGTATTTTCCAGATGTTCTATAATTATGTTTTTTATTTTTTTGACGAAAATCATGCAAGGTATGGCTTAGATGGCTATGCGGTGTTTTTTATCAGCATAGTGGGGGCGGTTTATTCCATTTTTCTGACGCTTGGCCTCGCCATTAGAAATATACTGTCGGACAGACAGAACGGGGAACTGCGGCTTTTTATGCAGATGCAGAAGCAGCAGTACGATTATCAGCTGCGGCAGTCGGAAGCCGTGCGGCGTTTCAGGCATGACCTGGTGAATCATGTGGGCGTTCTCAGGGAACTGGCCAGTCAGAAAAAGACGGAAGAAGTCAGGGAGTACATAGATACCATTTGGAACATACAGGACGAGTTTGAGCTGAAAATCCACACGGGAGACGATATGCTTGATGTTATCCTGAATTACTATTTCTACCTGGCGGAAAAGGAAAAGGTAGATTTCACCGTAACAGGGAAGCTGTCCGGGAAAACAGGCCTTGAAATGTTTGACATCACGACACTGATGGGAAATATACTGCAGAATGCCATGGAAGCGGCAGTGCGGACGGCCGTTCCCAAAATCCGGGTTGAGCTGACAGAGCATAGGAAAGAAATTTTCATTGTCGTCAGCAACAGTGTGGCTGAAGAAATGAACAGCCGAAAAGGGTTCCACGGGACATTGAAAGCAGATGCGGCGAACCATGGATTCGGCCTGAAAAATATTGCCGCGACAGTCCGTAAATATCACGGGGAATATTATATGGAGTCTGCAGCGGAAGACGGAACGGCAATGTTTCAAGTCAGCATTTCGATCCCAAGGATTGAAATCTCGGAGACTGAAGTCTCGGGGAGTGAAATCCCTGAAAGTGTAATACCGAAGACTGAAGTCTCGGGGAGTGAAAGCCTTGAAATTGAAATCTTGGAGACTGAAGTCTTGGGGACTGGAAGACCTGAAAGTGTAATCTTGGAGACTGAAGTCCTGGGGAGTGGAATCCCTGAAAGTGTAATACCGAAGACTGAAGTCCCGGGGAGTGAAATCCCAGAGACTGAAATTTCGGAGATTGTACCCCCGAAGACTGAAGGCCCAGATACTGGAACTCCGGGGCTTGCAGTTCCAGGGACTATAGCCCAGGAGGAGAACGGGATATGAGAATAGGGATTGTGGAAGATGAGGCAGTATGGAGAGATAAAATAAGAGATATCGTAGAAAAATATTGCAGGGACAAAAAATTTTCTGTCCAGGTCAATGCATATGGCAGCGGAAGAGATTTTATGGAAAGTCCGGAGGCGGACTTGCTGTTTCTGGACATTGAACTTGCAGACGGCGAAGAAGACGGCGAAGACGGTTTTAAGATAGCTGAGAAACTGCAGGAATCCGGGAGCCGGTGCAGGGTATGCTTTTTAACCTCACATACGGAAATGGCCAGGCAGGGCTACAAAGTTAACGCCTTCAGATACATTGACAAGAAATACCCGGAGGAAATCGGGGAGGCGCTTGGGGCTTTCTTTCGGACAAAGATTCAGGAGAGAATCATATATTGCAAGGATACCGCAGGGATCCAGATAAAGATAAACTTAAGCGGGCTTCTGCTTGTTGAGACCAGCGGAAGAAAATTAAGATATCTCATGCTTGACGGCAGGGAGCATTTTTGTGAAGGGCTGATATCGGAAGCGGCGCAGAGCCTGTCGCCTTTCGGCTTTTTTCAGGTACAGCGGTCCTATATCGTCAATCTAAAATATATTGAAAGGGTAAACAGCCGTGAGATTATGCTCTGCAACGGGGTGGAGATAGCAATCGGCAGAACCCATGGCAGGGAATTTAAGAAAGCATTTTTTAGATGGAGAATGTTGTTCGATGATTAAATTGTGTCATTTGTGCAGAAAAAGTGTTGTTTACGCAGGAAGTATTTTATTGTCTTTTACACTGTGATATAAAATAAGCGTTACTCCATTGCAGGAATCTTGCGTAATGCGCATTCGTTGTCCGTTCCGGTACTGAGCAGTCATCGGCAGGCGTGTCCGCCGCGTCACCTTCCGCCGCCTTGTCCTGGCACGGACATCAGGCACTGATTCCCGGGAATTCATGCAACGGTGTACCGGATGTTTGAGCCGGAAATGCCCAAAAAGGAAAGAGAACGCAGATAGAAGGATTGTCTGCGAAAAATGGAGGAGAAGTAAAATGTCTTTAACAAATATGAAGAAGGTTGTTGGCCTGACAGGTATCTTGGCTGTTGTGTCATTGACTGCCTGTAGTAATCAGCCGGAAGCGCCGGAAAGCGCTGCACAGAATGTGCAGACAGATCAGGAATCTGCTGAGGCCGATCAAGAAACTGTGACAGATGATTTGTCTAAGCAGCAGGGTGAAATAAGTCAGCCGGAGACAATGGCAATAGAGAGCGGCAGCCAAGATAAGGCTATTGAACTTTATGTAAATGTACTTCAGAATTATTTATCGGAGGGAAAAACGGATTTTGCCGTTTCCTTTATTGATTTAGATGATGACAGCACGAGGGAAATGGTTGTTTTCTTCGGTGAATCCCAGGCAGACGGCGGTTATCTGTTCACAATTAAGAACGGGGAAGCAGTTCAGGTTGTGGCGGAGGGCAGCGATTTTTTTGGACAATATGGCGGGTTTGCATATAAGGAAAAGGGAAATATTTTTGTTGCGGAAAATGAATCTGTAACAGAATCGCAGACTTCCACCCAGGTTTTTTATTATGCAATGGAAAACGGAAAAGCTGTCTGTAAGGATGTGACACAGAGCATTACGCAATTTGACAGTGATGAAAGCAGGTTTTATGTAAATGATTTGGAAGTGGACAGCGAAGAATTGAATCGCATAGCAGAAAAATACGGGTTATCGGAAATGTCGGCTGTAGGCTATTCAGACGGCGTCCGTGTAAGGAATGAGCAAATGGACATGGTATATAACGCCTATCATAAGGACGAGGGGCATTCCGCAACCGGTAAAGAAGATACGTTGGAAAGCCTCGTAGGAGAATATGATTATGTATCGGATAATGGAACGGGCAGATTAACGATTCAAAAGACATCCCATGGCTATGACATTTCCGATTATGATTCAGAATCTTCCTATCGTTTTTTGGCTGATTCATCGAATATAGAAAATATGGAAGAAGACAGAATTTATATAAAGTATCCTGAACAGGTATTTTCCGATGGGGAGGCTGTCTTTGGGTATTATATTCTGGAATATGACGCCGACGGCATAGATGTATATTACGGAAAATCTGCGTTTGAAGAGGCTGAATTTTTATATCATGCCGCAAAGAAAGCAGAGAATGCGGATTCGGAAAGGACGGCGGATGAGCTGTTGGATTTATTTATCGACGGTTCCATAAGCGCGGCTAATTCAGAAGATCCGGCATCGGCATTTTATATTACTGACTTAAATATGGACACTGGGGAATGGGACTCCTATTCGGTTGGCGAGAAAGCCGATCTCGACAATGATGGTGAAAATGAACTGATTATCTGCGGTCCTTACGGCGGAATATACTTTGATGCCCGTGACAACAAGGTATATGAATTTGCCGCAGGAGAGGGCAATGCGCTCAGCCTTTCCTATGTCTATTATAATGGGGCTGTATGGATTCTGTATAGCAACAGCATGAACGCAGGATATGAAGCCTACCATATGGAAAAGTATGAAGGAGCCGATAATCTGGCGGCGGAAATAAACTTCGGCGAGGAACTCACTGACCCCGATAATGCTGAGTCTGAAACGAAATATACACTGAATGGCGCTGTCGTTTCTTATGATGAGTATTCGGAATTTTGCAGCAAAATTTTCGCTACGGAAGTAAGCACAAATTGAGAGAAATATTTAGGTGCGGAATGCGTTCGGCCGTGAGTATCAGTTCCGGCCGGCGCGGCGGCCGCGCCTTACGGAGGATGAGGGCAGTCCAGTCCGCGCCTATCCGGTAACCGGAATTTCAATCTGAACGATGTAATCTTCAATCCTGTCAATCACATTTTCGTTAATACCCATTTCATAGGAATATCCGTTGAGCGTCAGTCCATGTTCCCCTGCATAGGCCAGGATTTCCCGATACCGATTGGGAATGCCGCTCCAATCCCCTTTATGGAAGGCTCTCAGGTATTTGCCCTTCGGCGTGATATGCAGCCCGGCCTGGTATGGGAGAAAAGGAATCTCAATAAAAAGCCTGGAGTAATTGTCAAAGCTGCCGTTCAGCAGGTCAGCAACGGGGAGCATGGAGCCATAGGAGGCCTTGTGGAGACGGCCAAGCCGGTATTTCTCGGTCTCGGCGGTGATCAGCTCCACTTCCTGTTCAAAGGAGGTATTTCTGTCCACGTCCACAGTGACCAGGCAGCGTTCCTCTTTTTCCACAATGCTGATCTCGGACAGATCCATGGACAGCAGGGTCTCCATATTCCGGTGATGGTTACATAGAGTCGCCCGGACTGCCTGCAGGTGGGTAATTTGTGCGTCAAGGTCTGTTATTTTTTCTTCCAGAAGGCATTTCATGCTGCCTGCGGACCGATTTTTCATGAAATCCTGTATTTCGCTGACGGACACATCCAGTTCCCGCAGCAGCAGGATGGTTTCCAAGACAGGGCTTTGGTGGTAATTATAGCAGCGGTATCCGTTTTCGGGGTTGATGAAAGCAGGCTTAAACAGTCCAATCTCATCATACCACATAAGCGTCTTCTTGTTGATGCCGTGCATGGCCGCAAACTGGCCGATGGTCAGGAGCTTGTCTTTTTTACTCATGGTCACCTCTCTTCCCAAAATATCTGCACCCAATTTCTAAGAATTTCTGATCGTGTATTGACTGTACAGTTACTGTATAGTTTATAATACCCTACACCGGAAATAAAAACAAGGTCAACGGAGGAAAAACCTATGAAAAATGTAACTGGCGAAAATGTAAATAGCGAAAATGTAACCGGCGAAAACGTAAATAGCGAAAAAACAAATGATAAAAACGTGCACGACAAAAATACAAGTGGCTCAAATGTATATGAAAAGCCTGTCACACTGAAAAATATCCTGAAATTTGCCGTCCCAACCATTGCGATGACAGTGTTCATGTCTTTTTACACCATGGTTGACGGTCTGTTTGTGTCCAACCTGATCGGCACAAATGCGCTTTCCGCCATCAATCTGACGGCACCCATCATTCAGCTCGTCACGGCGGTCTCCACCATGCTTGCCACCGGAGGCAGCGCGGTCATCATGAAAAAGATGGGGGAGCAAAAGAGGGAGGAAGCGAAGGAAGATTTTACCTTCCTGATTTTAGTGAATGTCATTGTGGGGATTGTGATGTGCGGGGCGGGGTATCTGGCGATGGAGCATATTTTTGCCGGCATGAACCTTTCCGCGGAGGTGGAAGGGTACTGTGTGGAATATTTAAGCCGGTACCTGGTGTTTACCGTGCCGATTCTGCTGATGAATAATTTCACGCTTTACATGATTGCCAGTGAGAAGGCCACCCTTTCCCTGGTCTGCTCCGTGACAGGCGGCATTCTGAACATGGCGCTTGACTATGTGTTTATCGCCGGATTGGGCATGGGGATCAGCGGCGCCGCCATTGCAACGGGGCTTGGCTATTCCGTGACGGCGGTGGTGGGGCTGTTCGTTTTCAGCCGGAAAAAGAGCCTTCTGCATTTCAGGAAACCGGCATTCCGGTTCAGGATTCTGGCAAATGCGGCCGCAAACGGATGCTCGGAGATGGCCACTGCCCTGGTGACCGGGATTATCACCATGATGTTCAACTGGACCATGCTGCATTACGTGGGGGAGGACGGGGTTGCCGCGGTTACCATTATCATGTATGTGCTGATGTTTGCAAGCTCCCTGTATACAGGGTATTCCTATGGCGTGGCTCCCATGCTCAGCTATTATTATGGGGAAAAGAACCATGAAAAGCTGAAAAAACTGGTTGCGGTCAGCATGCGGGTGATCGGGGGGATTTCCCTGGTGACCGTCGCGGTGTCCTTCCTGCTGACGAAGCCGTTGGTGTCCGTTTTTGCCCGCCCGGACAATCCGGTGTACGGCCTGGCGGTAACCGGAAACAGGATCTGTACCGTTGCGCTGTTGTTTATCGGATTTAATATTTTTGCCAGTGGGATGTTCACGGCACTATCCAACGGGGTGGTTTCGGCTGTTCTGGCATTTTCCAGGTCCTTTGTGTTTATGCTGATTACGATGATTGTGCTCCCGCTTCTTTTGGGCGTGAACGGAATCTGGCTTGCCACGCCTGCGGCGGAGCTGATGGCGCTTGCATTGTCCGCTTTTATGTTTTTAAAGTACAGGAAGAGGTATGGTTACTGAGAAAGACCTGTAACTTGTCTTGCGGAAACAGCTGCAGCAAAGCCGCGATCAGAGAAGGCGGGAGTGAGGGGGAACCAGTCATAAAGAAATTGTGAACTTATTGACTGCTTTTGGTAAATTTCTTGCCAGAAGTCGGAATCTGTGTTAGACTCAAGACCGCCAGAATTTACGAATCCACCGTAGACGTGCATATATGGTTGGCGGTCTTTCGTTGTAGGTTACCGCAAATTTCATTGGTGTGCAGTATATATTGTCAATACGGAAAAGTCATAGAGCTAAGGCGGCTCTTACCCTCTTGTTTTCGGAGGGTTCAAGTAGCCCTCCAGACGAAAGAAAGGGAGGGTGATGCGCAAGAAGTTTTTCGCCTCTATTCCTTAATTATCGAGAGCATTTTTACTGTTCACGGCTTCGCAGCAATATGATGCACACATACAATAGAATTCTATTGTCAGGAATTGAGTAAAGAATTCCTCCTTGAAGAAACGGGGAAAGAGGAACTTACAATATTTCGGGCTATCAGCATTTTTTGTGGAAGGTTTTCCATATTATATAAAAAGATTTGTGAGATTAACCGAAATAATACAAAAGAATTCGCTGTTAACGTCCCTTTTGGAAATGTGTATTTATCGGAAAATGAGTTGCAAAGATATATTATAATGATGGATAGCTATTTTTGCAAATTTGGGAATTCATAAGGAGAAAATAAATAAGTGAGTAAAGTTAATTTGCTGAATATCATCTTTTTGATTGTTGAAGTGATTACATTTATTCGATTAACAATAGAGATATTTGGAGATATGAACCCGGATGTTATAATAATTTCTGCAATTATTTTTGGGGCAGGAATGATCGGAAATTGTATATTTACGATTGTCAGAGTCATTCATGATTCGAAAAAGCAATAGATCACTTCTAATCGTTTCTGAAAAGGGAGTATTGGAATGGAGATTCCTACATGAAAGAGAGACTTTCCGGAAAAAATATAGCGCAGTCCGCCGCGGTATTCTGCCTGATGTGCGTGCTCCTGGCTGCCGCTTACGTGTATCAGGAGCAAAATGCATACCCGCAGACGCCGCCCCGGGATACGGACGGTTACTATCTGCTGTCTACGAAGGAGGATTTCAGGTGGTTTGTTTCCAGGGACAGGGATCCCTATACCAATGTCCGTCTGGCAAACGATCTGATTTTAAATGACACCCAGGGGTGGGAGAACTGGGCGGATACGCCGCCTGAAAACAGCTACGGGGCCATTCCCAGTTACCACGGGCATTTTGACGGAAACGGCCATGCTTTGGAGGGGTACTATACGGCATACGGGAACTGGCTGGCGTTTCTTTTTTCTGTATTGGAGGAGGACGCCAGAGTGACGGATCTTACGATTCGGAACAGCCTGTTTCAGACCACTTATGAGGACTGTGTCTATGAGAGCGAGAGCGGAAATACGGACGTGGTCACCGCATCCGCTCTCTGCTATGCCAACCATGGTGTGATTGAGAACTGTGAGGTGCAGGCAAAGGTAACAGGCGCATGGGATGCGGGGGGAATCGTGGGAATCAACTGCGGGCAGATGACGGGCTGTAAGTTTACGGGAACGGTGGAGGCGGGATGGGACCATCATACGGAAGCACCCGAATATACGTCCACCCAAAGCGCCCTGTTTGCAGGCGGCATCTGCCGTTCCAACCAGGGCATTATCCGGAACTGTGTGAATGAGGGTACGGTAACGATGGAGTCCATTTCGGAAACCTTCTATGTGCATGATTTTGCCGCAGGAGGCATTTCCGGACGGCAGTCGGAGGATGGGCGCATTGAAGACTCCCGCAATGTGGGAGATGTGACGGGCATCGAGCTTGCGGGCGGTATCGTTGGCGCAAACTGGGGCAGTATATACAAATGCCGGAACAGCGGAAATGTCCACATCGGGCAGATGGAGCGCGACTATGTGGAATCTCTGGTCAGCGCGGGCATCTGTGCCTCCAACGGCGGCATTGTGGATACCTGTGTCAATACCGGTGCCGTCACCATCAGCCAGAAATATTTAAGCTACCTTCCGCCCATCTACGGGATTGCCTGCAATACCGTGAATCCGGACAAGGGTACGATCGAAAACAGTTTCTATCTGGAAGAGAAGGCGCTGCAGGCCTATCCGCAGCGGGGCGTGCGAAAGCTGAAGGAGGCCGAACTGGCAGAATTTTCCGCATATTTTTCCGGGGAAAAGCGATTGGAGAGGACGGACTTTATCGATTTTTCAGGCTTTGTGCCCTATGACCCGGAAACGGACGATGATCCGGATTATATCCGTCTGGGATTCGGGCCGCCGGAGGACGTGGTGTATGAGGTGGCGCCCGGCGACAATCTTTGGAACATTGCGGAGCGGTATTATGGGGATGGACGGTATTACGGTAATCTGTTGTGGAAAAATCCTGCATTAGAGGAAGGGATTCTTCTGCCGGGAATGAAGCTTACCGTTCCCCACAGGGATCTGGCCGCGGTGCGCCGCTATGACGAGGAAGGGCTTGGCTTTGCCTACTGCAGGCTGCCCTCCGGCGAGAGCTGTCCCACCCGCTATGTGCTCTCCAAACCCATCGATTGGTACTATGGAAATATGCGGTTTGCGGCTAACGCGGGGCTGGACACGCTGTGGCCCAAGACACCGGATGCGGCGGAGTCGGAGGATATCCGCATCTTTTATCGGGTGGATGCCAATCCGGAGGGGGATTTCTTTGCAGGCCGCTGGCCCGAGGTGCAGGAGCGCATCAGAAAAAGCGCCGCCGCGTACTGGGGCGATTCGGCGGATACCTTTGAGTTTGACCGCTATACACTGGATAACGGTGAAAGTCTTTACTGCTATTCTTTTGTGGTATACAGAAAGGACGAGAAACTGGTATGCCAGACCGCCTACCGTCTCTGCGAGAACATGCTTGTGGAGTTTATCGGCGTGCAGCCTCTGCAGCCCCGCGAACGTATCGGCCAAAGCCATGATGTGATGCTGCGTGTGCCTTATATGGCGGCTTTTGCGGACACAAGTGTGAAGATTGAGGAAGCCCAGTATGATCCGGATACCTTTATGGGCAGGGAGGACTGGGATTTTCCGCAGATTCACAATCCTTTCGCCATTGCGCTTGCCTATGACAGAGATGCGGAGTGCAGTCCCTATATGCTGTTTACAGGAGCGCAGTAGATTTCTTTTTTCATCAGGATAGAATCTCTGTAAATTACATAAAGATGTCGGAAAGCTCATGCTTGTCAGCGCGCTTTCCGGCTTTTTTTGTCCGAAAAATAAGACCGCAGCGTTCCGCAGCCGACTACCTTTTTGGGTAGTAGCTTTTTCAAAAGGGATTTGATAAAATTTGAGTCAGACAGCATACACGTCAGGAAGTATACATCAGGAAGGTAAGAATTATGAATAATACAAAATTATATCCGTTTGAGAGAAACCGTTATTATTCCGGTAAGATGCTGACCTCCTCTGATTTTCAGGCGGAGCAGACATATTTCAACAACAAGAGAAGATTCATCAACAGCCTGATGTACGGCAGCGGGGTGGTCTGCGGGTTTGGGGTGTTCAGCTTAGACGATCTGTCCGTCCTCATCGAGAGCGGGGTAGCCGTGGACGGCATGGGCCGGGAGATTATCATGGAGTCCTCGGTGGTGAAAAAGCTGTCTGCGGTGGAAGGCTTTGAGTCCCTGCACAGCAATATGGCAAGTCTCTGCCTGCGCTACAAAGAAGACCCGGTCCATGCGGTATACACAATGAATCCGGGGACAGGGGAGGACGGCCGGGAGTATGAATACAATCGGATCAGCGAAAATTTTCAGCTGTTTTTGACAGAGCGGGATGATACGGCCGACGGCTACCGGATGGAGACTGAATTTCTGACCCAGACCGTTCTCTATGAAGACGAGGACTTCGAGGTCAGCGTGGTGATGCCGGCCGCGGTGTGCAAGGGCAGGAATGTGAAACTGGAGGTCCGTGTGGGGAAACGTTCCCAGATCCGGAAGACTCTTAGCTATCAGGGAACATTGCAGGTTCCCATCTTCCTGACGCCGGAGGGAAAGCATGAAGTGGAGATTGGATTTTCGGACGTGGCGCTTTCTGAGGGAGAATGGCTTAAGAAGGAGTACTGGCTCACCGTACAGGACGTGACCATGCTGGATACGACGATTCTGTTAAAGAGCGGTACGGCCCGGGTATATGTGGACGGGATTGCACAGGAAACGCCTTCAGGATGTTCGATCCGGGTTATGCTGGAGGATTGCCGTCCCCGGGAGCTGGTGAGCCGGGAGATTGGCCGCATGAGCCTGGAGATGAGGAGTATGGGAGAGCTCCGGGACTACATACGTCTGGCGGACCTGAAACTGGTGCGGACAGAAAATGCCTATATTATAGAAGAAGTCATCGAACGGGGCGTGAAGACTTATATTACGGCGCCGGCCCAGGAGATGCTCCGCAGCGAATACCTGGAATATTTTATCAAAGAACCGTCGCTGGAAAAGGAGCGGGGATTCTCGCCGGAGCAGCTTCAGAGCCCGAATCCGGCGCTTCCGGGCGGCCGGGCGCCGGAGGTGGCCACAGGGGTTCTGGAGATTCCCCTTGGAGAGTCGGCGAAAAAAGGGGATATCCGCTACTCCGGCGAGATCATGCATGGCCTGGGCAGAGGAAATGTCTATATAAGCATAGGCTATGAATATATAACCGAGGATCCGGCCCTGGGAAGCAGCGCGAAGAATACAATCTACGGAAGCCCTAAGCTGTTTCAAAAGGAGAGCCCCATGGCGGTGGATGCGGAGACTGCGGTGAAGGTGATGAACGACAAGGGAAGCTTTGTGGTGGCTGCACAGCTTCTGGAAAATGTGGAATATCTGGTGCTGACATATCGCTGGGTGGCGATCCGGTTTCCGGCAGGAAACGATCTGGGTCTTATGGAGAACTACGGCGGGAAGAGTATCAGCGTGGATACGCCCACGGTGGTGATGGGCACAAGGGAGAGCCATTATTTCCATGTGAACTACAACCATATGGACAGCTGCAGTGTGGCTTACGAGTTGACGGAGCCGGGAAGCGGCGAGATTACATCGGACGGCGTCTACACTGCGCCTGCGAAAGAGGGAGTATATGAGATCCGGATCTACTGTATCGATATGCCGGTGATCTGCACCTATGCATATGCCATCGTGAAAAAGAAAGAAAGCTAAGGAGAACGGCGGAATGTTCTATCAGTCACAGAGGATGAAGCTTCGATGTGTGCGTATTGTGAAAAAGAGCAGGACCAACGACATCGTTATATGTGAGGATCTGAATACTGCAGCCCGGAACCTGTATACATTGCTGGTGATCAAAGAACACCAGACAGTCAAAACCTATCTGGAAGTGTTTGAACAGGCGGGGCTTGCGGCCCAGGACTCCTATATTGACAGTTTTTCGGATCAGGGAGCTTTCTGCATGGTATTTCCCTGGCAGCAGGAGCGCCCCCTGAAGGATTTTTATATGGGCGAATCCTATACGCTGACAGAATGTGAGAATGTGTGTATCAGCGTCATTATGGCCTGCATTACATCCAATCTTCCCTATCCTGTCCTGTATCTGATTCTGGAACAGGGACAGCTTCATCTGGCGAAAGATCGCACGGTCTGTCTGGGCTATCAGATCGACCTGGCGGAACTGGATCCGGCGAAATCTGAGCGGGACTGTGCCGTACAATGCGCCTCCATCCTGCGGGATCTGCTGAGGCCCAAATCCTCCCAGAAGGCGTTCAGTTACCGGCTTCTGGAGAAAAAGATCGCGAGAAAGAGCTATCGGAAGCTCACGGAACTGTACAAGGATATCCGCATTACGGCAGCTCCCGGGCAGAAAAAGGGTATCCGGAAACGGATTGTGGGATGGTTTCTCAGGAACCAGGACGGGTTGTTCCGGTTTCTGCTGTATTTATGTTCCGTACTTGCCATTTTGGTACTCGTCTCCCTGCTTTCGCAGCTTATCCTGGGAGATATTCCGTGGCTTCGTCTGTTTATCAACGGATTTAAGACAATCGGGACAGAGACACTGGTTAGATAAAGCTTGAAAGGATATCGCTTTATGAAAAAACGCATTCCATATATAGTGGCCTTTGCATGGATGATGGCGGTGGCTGTCCTTGCCTTTGCGGACGGGCTGGCCTGGAGCAGGGAGCGGACGAGATCCGCTTACCTGGACGGGTGCGCGGAAGGAGACCGGATCTATCTGGTGGAAAATATGGAAAGGGACGGGATTCTCTACGTAATGGACTCCGACGGGACGGTGAAAGAGGTCTCGTTGGCTTCCGCTGTGGAAAAGGGCAGCTTTTTTGCAAAAATTGATTATGAGGACGCTCTTTATGGGCTTATGGTGAAAAAGGCGGATTCGGAGGATACTGCTATGCGGTACCGGATCGTACAGTTTGACGCCCGGGGGCAGGCGACGGTGAAGACGCCGGAGTTCACGCTGCAGCAGGAGGGCGTACTGACCGGCTTCCATGCAGAGCCGAAAGGCTTCTACCTGACGGCGGTGCTGGAGGATCAGGCGTCGGCAGCCTCCTATTTCGTGGAGAAGAAAGAGCTGGGAAGCGAGGAGACGCCGCTTATTAAGAAACCTGTCCGGATGGGCTACAGTCCCTCCGGACGTATCCTGGTTGAGGCCAGGTACGAAAACGGAGATTTTTTGTTCCATCTGGATGACGGAAGCGGAGCGGAAGCCTTTCAGGAGGGGGAAAAGCTCCAGGGGGCTTTCTGGTACAGGAGCCTGTCTTTCGGACAGATTATGAGGGTACGCAGAGATCGGATGCTCCTCTATGGTGCACTGCTGATTGGCGGATACGGAGTACTCTGGTTGTTTTTAAGCGTTCTGCGCAACAGAAGCCATACGGTATATGCCATTGCGGTGGTGGAGCTGGCGCTGCTTGTGATCACGCTGGCAGGCGCGGTACAGGTGCCGCGGATTCAGGAGAAGGCGAGGGAAGCGGAGGCAGAGCGTTTCGGACGGTATTATGTCAGGGCTCTGGCCGAAGAGATGGGGGATCCGGCAAGATTTCATCCGGAGGAAAAAGGATTTTATGAGGGAGCGGATTATCAGGCGCTGCAGGAACAGCTGTCCAGATTTGTCCGTCATGACGATCTCTCCCGCCTGTTTGTGGATATCTGCCTGGTGCGCAGCAGCGATCACCGGATTCTGGTCAGCGTCAGCGGGCGCAACGGGCAGATATTTGAGGAAGTGTACGGAGTGGGGACGGGGAAACTGATTCAGGATCTGGCGGATAAGGGACGGGAGGGCAGTATGCTCATCGGCATCGGCGGGGAATCCCACCAGGTGATCGCAACAGCCGCCTCGGAAGCCCTGTATCCGGAATATGTGCTCACCGGGATCACCAGAAGGGAGGACGCCGCCGGAAATGCCGTCAAAAGCCGGATATCGCCGTTACTTTACAGCGCGTGCGTATTTCTGGCAGGCAGCGTGATCAGTATCTGGCTTCTGCTTTTACAGGGCAGGGAGCTGAAGCGGCTTGCCAGGGCCATGCAGATGCTGGCAGGGGGGGAGACTCAGATCAGGAAAGAGACCGTCCGTGGGAAAGATGTGGACTTTATGTGGAACAGCCTGATGGAGATCAGGAAGACCATCAGCAGGATCAATTATACAAAATACCAGATTTTTGAATCCTGCTACCGGTTTGCACCCAAGAACATCGAGAAGATTCTGGGCAGAGATTCCATTACAGAGGTAAACAGCGGGGATAGAGTCCTTCTCCACGGAACCATGGCAGTGGTCTCCATAGCGGGAGGACAGGACAGGGAAAACGGGCTTGCGGAAGAGATCAGCAGCTTTGTATCCCTGATTGAAGAGCACCAGGAGAGAAGCGGCGGATTCTTTGTGTCGGGACACTGCGGACTGGACATGATGAAGGTGCTTTTCCTGGAAGAGTCCAGGGATACGGCGGCTTTCGGTGTTTCCCTGATGCAGGATTTCGCAAGGCAGGATACATCGTGCCCGGGGAGCAGAAAAGCCGGAATTCTGCTGCATTATTCCCAATATACATACGGGATTGCCGGGACTGGCAAGCACAGTCTTCCCTATCTTTTATCCGGGGAGATGGAGGAGCTGGAGCGGTATGCAGGGTGGTTCCGGTCTCTGAATCTTCCCCTGGTGATTACGGAAACCGTGAAAAACAGGGAGAATCTGGAGAGCCCGCTTCGTTATCTGGGCTATCTGCTCATTTCGGATGTGAATGAGCGGATAAGGCTATACGAGGTACTGGATGCCTGTCCTCTTCGGGAGGGCAAGCTGAAGGCGCAGACCGATCCGAAGTTCCAGAAAGGGATAGAGCTGTTCTATCAGCATGACTTTTATCTGGCCAGAAACACGTTCAACGAGGTGCTGCGGGAGAATCCGGAGGATTCCATGGCCACCTGGTATCTGTTTACCTGTGAGAAATATCTCAATGAAATACATGTAAAAGGCGATGTGTGCAGACTTTGTCCGGAAATTTCCGGAGGGGAAAGCGCCGGGCGCATAATTTGACGCGCAGCGAAAATGAAGGAGGAAGAGACCGGTGGGCGACAATCTGTTTAAAGTGCTGATTACATCCGCCAAGGCGAAGATTACGCCGCTGGTGACGAAGATCAAGCTCTGGACCAGCTGGAATTTTATCCGGACACGGCTGATCTCAAAGATCCGGGATTTCTTTTCTTCCCTGTTAAATGTCAGGCCGAGACACAAAAAAGACTACTACGAAGTCTTCGGATGGCTGATCAGCAGGCGGCTGGCCATTGCGCTGGTTGTGGTGGTGGGGGTGATCAGCCTCTGGTATCTGTTCAGCGTCCATTCTGTTCTTCCTTCCGCGAAGGCGGAGAGTGTAAAAACATATGATTATGATTCTGTCTTGCTGCGCTTTGCGGAGGAAAAAGTCCGTATCCTGGGCAGTTCCGGCTACCTGGCCTATGAAGGCCAGGTGGAAAAGGGCAGCGTCACCGGGTACGGGACTTTGTACAATCCCCAGGGTGTCATTGTGTACCAGGGAAATTTTGTAAAGAACTGTTACCAGGGCAGAGGTACCCGTTATTATGACGACGGCACTGTCATGTATGTGGGGGAATTCGAGCAGAATCTGTTCCATGGCAGCGGGAAGCTCTACCGGGAGAACGGAAGCCTGGCTTATGACGGAGAATTTTCCCTGGGGAAAAAGGAGGGAGAGGGACGGCTGTATGATGCCGGGGGCAATCCGGTCTACACCGGGGCATTCAGCCAGGATGCGCTTCTGTACAGCGCTCTGCTTGGGAAAAAGCTGTCGGAGGTCTCCGAGGCATACCAGGGAAAGCGGACGCTGTATGAGTATGACCGGGAATATGCGGTAGTTCTGGAGGATATCGGGGCCGTTTACTCCGGGGCCGGGGAGCCTGACACCCTGGCCGGGGAACGGACGGTGGAGCAGGTGCTGGTATTAGAAGACTTTTTCCGCGGAGGAGACAGGGTCTGTACAGAGATTGGCGAGCTGAGAGACTATTTCGGAGAAGAGGATTATGCGGGGAATGCGGCCGTCACCTTTCCTGAGGCCGTGGCAGTGGAGCGGGTGGTTTCCAGGGGCACGGGAATCGGATTCCGCAGGGAAGTGGAGATGGAGGTTACCTCCGAATACGGAGATTATTATCAGGTGGAAGGATATGACACAGACTATACGGTATATCTGTATTCCTTTCACAAAGACGGGCTGATTTACAATTTTATCTGCCAGGACAGGGAAGCGGGATTTTCCTTTTATACCATTGAGCGGATGGGAGAGGGGGCTGTATGAAAAAAAGAACGGCACACCGCAGATGGCTTACATTTCTTTTTGCGCTGTCTCTCCTTGCAGGTCTGTATCCGGGGGGAAGCCTTCCCGTGCAGGCGGTGCAGGACCGCATTTTGACGCTGGATATGGCGAAAAAAACAGGCGTGGCCAACAGCCCCAGGCTGGAGAAGCTGGAGAGCGAACTGAATGTGAAAGAGGTCTCCCTGCGGCAGGCAGTAAAATCCATCAAGGAAAAGAAAAAGAACATGTCCACCTTCCGCTGGTCGCCGCTTCTGTCCTTTAAATTTCCGGAGAAACCGGATCTGGCGGAGGCCTATGAGTTCGAGTTTAAACCCATACAGATTCAGGCTCAGATCGATGCCATACGGCACCGGATGACGGACCAGAGGCTGCAGGTGTATGAGGATGTGTCCAGTCTGTATGTGGATATCGTGATTTTGGAGGATAAAATCGCTTTCGAGGAGGAGCGTCTGGAGGTCATGGACCGTACGCTCAAAAAAAATCGGGCCAGACTCTTAACCGGGGAGGCGGCACAGGGGGATGTGGAGGCCATGGAGCGCTCCCTGAAGGCTCTGAATGACCAGATCGCCCTGGATCAAAGGAACCTGAGCGCGGACAAGAAAAAGCTGTCAGAGCTGATCGGCATGGATGTGGCTACAGGATACCGCTTCGAAAATCCTTTCGTATCCGCCCGCATCGAGAGAAACAGCTTAAACGGGCTGACTCAGTATACACTGGATCACGATGAAAATTATTATGAAGTATCCCTTGACGCATCCACCGCCCTGACTTCGCTCCGGACGAATTACCGGCTGATGGAGGGGCAGTACGGCAGCAAGATGTCCTATATTTCCGATTTCGTCAACCAGGTTCTGGCGGGGCAGAAAGTCAGCCAGAAGGCTTTTAAGAAACAGTATGAGGAATTTTTGAAAGCGATTGACGCCCCCTGGCAGGGGAGCGTGCGGATTCTGTTCATCCGGATTCCCAAGGAGTGGTTCAAGGGGCAGATTTCAGGCATCCGCTATGTGGAGGATGAGCCTTATGCGCTGTATGAGGCGGCCCTGGAATATCAGGATGCCCTGCTGGAAAAACAGAACGAGGAGCGTTCCTTAAGGCAGCAGGTGGAGGAGAGCTTCAACAATCTGGTCAGCATGCGCAATGCCTATGATACCCTGTCAGAGCAGGTGCAGGAGGGAGAGAAAAGCCTCCGGGCAGAGGCCGCCCTGAACCGGCTGGGCGAGATGACCTACGAAGAATACAGCACATCCCTGTCCGCCCACGAAGAACTGCAGCAGGAGATGTACCAGGCGCTGGGGGACTATTCCCAGGCGCTGTACGCTTTTGACCGTCTTACCTGCGGGGGCGTGACCGCTCTTTTAGAGGGGACGGAGGCGGATCTGAATGCCGGGAGCGGCGGGGAATCTTATGTGGAGGAAGAGTATGCAAAGGGGGCATATTACTATATAGAACCGATCATTGAACAGCAGGAATTCAGGGCCGGTGTCAGTATTCCGTCGGATTTTGAAACGGAGATTACGCATTTTGAATTGTGGTGCGATCAGATACAGATCGGGAATCGATCGGCGATCGGCGATACGATCCGCCACCTGGCACTTTCGGTGGATCAGGTGAGCGAGGTAAAGTTTCGGTTCTACAATAACGGCAGGTTCGTGGATGACTGTATCATCGATCCGGAGGTTTACAGCGGGCCTCTCTCCATTGTGAAAGAGTATCAGGTCAGGGAGCAGGAGACACTGCAGATCGGAACTTATACCATAGAGAGTTATCCGGAGACAGGGGTGGTAGGTATCGCCCTTTCGCCTGAGCTTTCGGAAGGGATTGGTTACTACCGGATTCGGAACCGGGAGGGAAATTATCTGCTGGGAGACGAACCTTTGCCTATTGATATGCAGTTTAAGCATCTGTCACTGGTGCAGGGAAGCATGGAAGAGTTGATTATCGAGTTTTTCGGCACGGATGCAGAGCTTCTCTATACCGGATATTTTGAGACCGGCGGTCAGAAGCTGATGAAGATCCAGGAGGGAACATGAAGAACAAGAATATATTTCTGGTAAGCTGCATACTGCTGTGGTTTCTATGTTCGCAGACAGTCCTGGGGAAAATTTTTGACGAATCCCAGGCGGTCTCCTATGAATCCTTCCGGGCATCTCATACGACGGAGGATGCAACGCTGTTTATCGGAACCTATCTGATCCACGTCCGGGCGCTGACAGATGAATTATATGAAAAGGCACAGGAGAGCGCATCGGATTCCAACCAGATGAATGTGTATTACAAATCGGAACTGGCAGGAGGCGCCTGGGTGGATATCACAGATGCAGGCGGGCTCTCAGATCTGGCGGGAGAGGGAAGAGTGGTGGAAGAGGCGGAGCTGTTCCCTCTCTGGGTGACCTGTTATACGGGTTCGGACGGTATCACAAGGGATGCGAGGGACGATCATGTGGTAAACATCTTCAGCGAACCCTCTCCCTATGATCTCTACAACATGACGGAGCTGGAGCCGATCAGGATCCAGTACAGCAACGCTTTCTCATCCGACAGCAAGGGCGTGGACCGGTATTATTACGAGAAGCTGCGGGATTTCTTCAGCCTGGATCTGCAGAATGAGATTACGCAGGAATGCGATCTGCAGCTTGCGGGGCTGCTAAGCTGCTATGAGAGACTCCGCGGGGACGGAGAGGACGAACTGGCGGAAATTGTCAGTACGCTGATGAGCAGGATCGATTCCAGAAGGCGGGCGGAGATATTTTACAGGCTTTCCCAGATGGACGGAAACGAGCTCAGCGTCCTGCAGGATATCTGCGGAGGATCCCAGTATTACGGCAAGCAGGATGAGGAAGAGGAGGACGGAGAGAACGAGGAAGGCGAAGAAGGGGAAGAAGATGAAGAAGAGGAGGACGGGGACCAGGGAGGATCCGACGGATATGACGGTGAACAGTTTGTGGAAAACAGCGCGGTTATAGACGCCATCGGCACGGCTATTCAGAACTGCCAGGAAAGCTATATCAAACACAGCGGCAACATACTTGAGGAGGGCGATACGGTGCTGAAAAATGCCGAGTACGCCAAAAGCATGGCGGTGGTGGGCATGGCTGCGGGAGGCTATGGAGGCGGGATGGAGGCATTGCTTCTGGAACTGGAACACTTGTATCACCTGGAGGAGGATGTGGTGGCGGATGCGGACGCGGAGCTTCGCCTGTTAGAAGGGGAACTGATTGGCCAGGCGGATGCAAAATATACCCGGATGCTCACGGAAGGGGCTTCCGGCGCCTACCGGACGGCAGTGGCGAACGGTTCCAGCCAGTCGGCCAGAAATCAGGTGCTGGAAGATCAGAAGGCGGGGACCGATGCGGCCAGGCTGGAGCTTCAGTATCTGCTGCAGGCCAAAACCAAAAGGCTGCCCTCCCGGGAAGGGGCCGAGTTTTCTTACCAGAGAATCGAGCATGCGGAGACACTCTACGGGCAAATCCGGCAGGATGACTATCAGTCAAAAGCCGGCGAGAGCATCGACGCCCATATCCTCTGGCTGAAGGAACTGGCCCGTTCCCTGGAAGAGGCAGATGAAAACGCCTCCTCTGATATGCAGAAACTGGAGGAAAGGAAATCAAAGCTTCTGGAGGAACAGACAGCGGCCATGGACCGGAACGATTTAAGCACGGCCAAGAAATACGAAGCCATGATTGCCCAGGCAGATCGGGAGATCCAGGCAGAGGAACAAAAGCTTCAGGCTATCCTCTCTAATCCTTCCAGCTCTGCGGCAGAGAGAGCCAGAGCGGCGAACCAGGCCGGCAGCAGTTCCGTGCTGAACCGGATTGATCAGATAAAGGATGCGGCTCTCCTGGAGATTGCCCAGGGAAATAAGGAAAACCAGGAGCGCATTATAAATAAGCTGGACGCTTTGTCCGCCATGGGGGCGGAGAGCGCTATTGCGGAAATCAGGGACAAAATGCGCGCCTCGGGCAATGGCTTTCAAGAGGCGGAGAAAAAGGCGGATCAGGCCATTCTGGACAGCAGGGAAAGCAGCCTTCATGACAGATACGGGGGCGTGGGTTCCTCCGGGGACGAAGCGGATGGCAGCGGAACCGGGAGCGGCGCAGGAACGGGAAGCGGAATCGGGAGCGACGTAGGAACAGGAAGCGGAACCGGAGACGGATCAGGAACGGGAAGCGGGAGCGGAGACGGGTCAGGAATCGGGAGCGGAACGGGAACAGGAAGTGGAACAGGGAGCGGGTCAGGAATCGGGAGCGGCGCAGGAACGGGGAGCGGAACCGAGAGCGGCGCAGGAACAGGAAGCGGAACCGAGAGCGGCGCAGGAACAGGAAGCGGAACCGGGGGCGAATCAGGATCCGGAACAGGAACCGGAGGCGGCGCGGGAGCCGGTACAGGCACTGGCGCGGGAGCCGGAAGCCCGGGATTTTCCGCCCTGGCCACAGCGGACCTGGAAGCCCTGATAGAGGAGACTCTGGGAGCGCCCTTTGAGGAATTGGACCACAGCCGGAAAGCGGCAGTGGTTGCGGCACTGAACCGTATGGGCAGATCCGGCAACGCGGCGGCAGCGCAGATGGCGGGAACCTGGCTGAATACCTGTGTCAGAGAGAACAACAAATATATCTTCCGGAAGCTGAAGGGAGAGGCCGAAAAATATCTTACGCTCAATGTGATAGCTGCCTGTACAGGGTACCGTTATGTATACAGCGATTCGGAAACGGAAGTGACGCTGTCGAAAAAGCTTTCGGTGTACCGTTTCTGTGTGTACAAGGATGAGGTACAGCTGATAGATGATGTGACGGAGAAGCTGGAGGGATCTGTAAAGATACAGGACGGCTCTCCGTATCTTGGGGAGACGGATGCCGGGCTGTATTTCAATTGTGAGGCAGAGTATATAGACCAGACAGAATATGGGGTCTGTCTGGGGCCGAAGGAACAGGGCGTTGTTAAAAGCATTTTGGATGCTGCGCAGGAAGGGGATGAGTGATATGGCAGATTATCCGATTATTTCAGATGTCAGTTCTTATATCGTCCGGACCCTGCGCCAAAAGATGTGCCCGGAACCTATACCGTCCCCCAATAATATAGAGATTTCTTCCCCGGCGGACCAGGATGTGGACTATATCCTGGGACTGTATCTCTACGATATCAGGGAAGAGAGCGATGTGACACAGCAGCCCTTTATCCAGAAGGGAAGGGTACAGCTGCTAAGACCGCCGAGACCATATGGCCTGTACTATATGGTATTTATCAACGGCTCCTCCCAGATGGGACTGAAGGCGCCGGATATACAGAAGATTATCGGAAGAGTGGCACAGATTGTCAATGACAACAGCTCCGTCCTTCCGAACCAGTTGCAGTCCTGGCTGGACACCCAGGAACCTCCCATTGTACTGTCTCAGGCGAAGATAAGTTTGGAGGAGAAGGTGCGGGTGTGGCAGGCAATCAACAAACCTTATCAAATCAGTCTGTTTTATAAGGCGGCGCCTGTATTTTTATCCAGCGAAGTGGTGATCAACACGCCTCGCGTGGTGGATGCCAGTTTTGGCCTGCATCTTACAGGCGGGGAAGGAGGGGAAACGTAGAAGATGAATGCATCAGTGATTCGTTTCCGGTTGGATTTGTTGGTCCGGCTGATCGACACTACCACCGGCGAATCCGTGGAAGAGAGGAATGTCCGTTTTTTCAGAGACGCAGAGACGGTTCACCCTATTCCAAGGGGGAGCGGAAATTATGTTTTTTTGAACTGCGGGCGGACAGACTCATCTTTGGAGGTCTGCGTGTATGGATATGAGCCGTTCCGGATGCGCGTAAGGTATGAGACATTGGATGAGAAGATGCCCGTCATCGAAGCGTTCCTGATTCCGTCAGAGAACGCGCAGGGGAGCTCTCCGGTGCTCGGTTTTACCGGAAATCTTCCGGGCATTCAGTCTATACAGGCGGTAAATGTAAACAAGGTCTGCTGCTGTATCGGCGGTTTTGATGAACGAAAGCGGATCATGAAGCTGTTCGGCATACACAGGCTAGGTATGGATGGAATCCATTACGGCCTGATTCATCCGGACAGGCAGGATTTTGAGCCCTTTGCAGTACAGAAAGAAATTTCGGGAGACGCAGTGAAGATTGACCATCCTTTAAAGGAGCCATTCTCCGTGAATGCGCCCATCTCCCGGATTATATTCGGAAGCGTGACGCAGGAGGGGGATTATTGTATCCGGGTCCGGGATGACAGGGAGCAGCTTCTGCACCTGATCCGGTATGTGGTGGAGGATGAGGTGAAATTCCGGATGGTGGATTTCCGCCATCCCGAATCCGCACTTTTGTGAGGTGAGAGTCTATGGCAGAGATTGTAGTGGCCGGGGCATCGGCAGTATGCTCCTTCGGAACCGCACCGGGAACGATATGCGGGGGTTCCCAGACTGCCTGCATGGCGGGGGGAAAGCCGGCGGCGATCATTCAGGATGCGCAGCCGTCAAGTATTACGCCTTTTGGAATGTGTACATCCCTTACCAATCCTCAGGTGGCGGCAGCCACGGCGGCGGCCATGGGGGTACTCACGCCCCAGCCCTGCGTATTGGTTCCGGCAGGCGCCTGGACGCCCATGAAACCGGGAGTATTGGTCAGCGGGCAGCCGTGCCTCACAAGGGACAGCACTCTGGTGTGCGGAAACGGGGGAGGCATGATCAGCATTACGGATCCGGGCCAGGTTATGGCAGTGATCTCATGATATCAGAAGTAACTTTTAACACGGCAGAGAGCCCTGTCAGGGCGGCTGCGGAACTTAGAATAAGGAGAAAGAACTATGGCAGAATATTTTACACCTGGAGTATACGTGGAGGAATACGACAATTCTCCCCGGAGCATAGAAGGTGTCGGAACAAGTACCGCCGGTTTTATCGGCTTTGCTGAGAAGGGGCCGACTGTGGGAGCCCCGTCCCTGGTGACCAGCTTTAAAAGCTTTACCAGACAGTTCGGCGGTTTTTTGAGTGAGTTTACTTATGGGAGATATCGGTATCTGGCCAACAGTGTGGAACAGTTTTTCATAAACGGAGGGACCAGATGTTATGTGTCCCGGGTGATTGCACCGGATGCCAGGGCGGCGAAAAAGGAGCTGGGAATTCTCTCCATAGAAGCCGCCAACGAAGGAAAATGGGGAAACCGGATTCAGATTTCCATGGAGACGGTGACCAGACGGAAGATGCAGCTCATTGCCCAGACAGGCAGCGGCTATATCGCAAAAACCGTTGAGGGTTTCCGGGAAGGAGACCTGGTTGTGGCCGGAGGGGAGTACAACCGGATCGCAGCTATCTATGACAACAGTGTTACCTTTGAGAAGCCTTTTGAGAACGAGGTTGTGGACACAGGTATCATACCCAGGACCGTGCTGTACCTTGTGACGGTGGATGTGAGCGTACGCTACAACGACGAGGTGGAAAATTACGGGGAACTAAGCTTTAACCAGTCTTCCCCGAATTATATCGGTTCCAGGCTGGCGGGAAGCGAACTGGTAAAAGTGACTGTGGGTCAGACGGAACAGATCGGCAATCCGGTAGAGGAAGTGTTCGGACAGGGCAATCCGGGCGGAATCTTCAATCTGGAGGACGGGTTTGACGGAAGCGTCAGCAAGGTGACGCAGGCTGTCTTCATCGGTAGAGATGAAGGGCCCGGCAAGCGTACGGGAATCCAGTCCTTCCTGGAGAACAGCACGGTGAGCATGATGGCAATTCCGGGTATTACGGATCCGGAAGTGATCGTATCTCTGGTTGCGCACTGTGAGAGCCTCAAGAGCCGTATCGCGGTCTTTGACATGCCGGGGGATCTGTACAAGACCAGGGATCTGATCGAATACCGCAATATTATCGACTCCACTTACGGCGCCATGTATCATCCCTGGATTCAGGTCTTTGACCGGTCTTCCAACAAGAACGATTACATACCACCCTCGGGGGCAGTGCTTGGGGTGTACTCCAGAACAGACATCAACCGTGGAGTCCACAAGGCTCCCGCCAATGAAATCGTGTTCTGTACCGGCCTGAAGGTGAACTATACCAGGGCAGAGCAGGATGTTCTCAATCCGGAGGGCGTGAACCTGATCCGTGCCATTCCCGGACAGGGGATCCGCGTGTGGGGCGCAAGGACTGCCGGAAGCAACAGCGCATTTAAATATGTCAATGTGAGAAGGCTCTTTATCTATGTGGAGGAGAGTATCAAGGCCAATACCAACTGGGTGGTATTTGAGCCGAACGACACGGCGCTCTGGCAGAGGGTGAGCCTGACGATTTCCTCTTTCCTGGACAGCATGTGGAGGACAGGTATGCTGGCAGGCTCCACGCCGGGTGAGGGATATTTCGTGGAGATCGGGCCGTCTACCATGACCAGGGATGATATTATGAACGGCAGACTGATCTGCAATATCGGCATCGCGCCGTCCAGACCGGCAGAATTCGTGATTTTCCGGGTGACACAGCATACGGCAGAATCCGGAGGCCCGGAGGCGGCTGAGGGGTAAACAATGACAGGGGCCGGAGGCGGCTGAAGGGTAAACCATGACGGGGCCCGGAGGCGGCTGAAGGGCAAGCTACGGCAGAGTCCGGAGGCGGCTGAAAGGCACCCGCAGGATGACGGCAGAATAGCGGATCATGATATGAAATCAAAAGACTAGTAATGAAGGAGAGATGAAAGATGGCGACATATGAGAACAGTAAAGGCCTTGCCTATCCTTTGACAAAAATGAACTTCCTGGTAACCGTGGACGGGGTATCGGGAACGGCGGCGTTCAGTGAGGTGACGGGGGTGGAAGCCACCGTGGACGTGATTGAATTCCGCCAGGGCAATGCCAACAGCCTGGCTCCGGTGAAGATTCCGGGCCTTGTGAAGCATGGAAATGTGACGCTGAAGATGGGCTACACGCTGGACAGCGCCTTTAAGACCTGGGTGCAGGAGTGTGTCAGCGAGGTCAGAGGAGAGATTCCCCGAAACAATGTGCAGATCGAGATGATCGACATCAACGGAGGCGCTCCCCAGACCCTGGCCACGGCCATCACAGGCACCAGAGTGTGGGTTTTGACCAACGCCTGGGTGACCAAGTACAATGCGCCGGACCTGGATGCCAAGACCAGCGATGTGGCAATTGAGAGCGTGGAGATCGCATACGAGGAACTGGTGATTCCGAACTAAGCGCCCATGCAGATGGCCGCGCTGCCGTGCATTGTCCCGTTATTGTGCAGGGGAGAGGAAAATTTCCGGCGGCAGAAATGGATAGAACATAGAAATGGAATTCTGTATACCCGGACGCTCGTTAAGGGCGGCCGGGCATATGGAAGGAAGGCGTTCCAATGGAAGAGAGGCGCTCCAGTGGAAGGAAGGCGTTCCAATGGAAGAAAGGCGTTCCATGGAGGAGAGGTGCTCCAATGGAGGAGAGGTGCCCAATGGAAGAGAAACGCTCCAATGGAGGAGAGGCGCTCCATGGAAGAAGTGCATTCAGGAGGTAAGGGATGGAGACCGTATATGATTTTACACTGCCCAGAGGCTATCTGGACAGCGCGGGCGAGCTTCACAGAAAGGGAAAGATGCGGCTGGCCACAGCGGGGGATGAGATCAGCGCCACCAGGGACCCGCGGGTGCTGAGCAACCCCTCTTATCTGACCATCGTGGTGCTGGGAAAGGTAGTGACACAGCTGGAAGGTGTGGAGATGGTGACGGCTAACCTGATCGAAAAGCTGTTCACGGCAGACCTGGCGTTTCTGCAGGATATGTACCAGCGGATCAATGACATCGAGCCGCCTATGATGGAGACGGTCTGTCCTGACTGCGGGAAGGTGTACAGGGTGCCGCTAAATTTTACAACAGGGGGATAAAGCTGTATCCGGAGGAAGAGCTTTATCGGGAGATGGCATTTATTTCCTATTATTTTCACTGGAGCAGCGAAGAGGTCCTGAAGCTGGACCACGAGTCCCGCAGGAGATGGTGCGGCGAGATCTCGAAGATTAACAAAAGTCTGTCCCCCGAAAAGAAATCAAAAGAGAAGAGTATTCTCGATATGAAACCAACGCGTTAGGCAAAGAGAGGTTGACAGGATATGGCATTGGCCCAGGCGAATTCCGGCAATATAGTAGTCCGAAACTATGGAAATAATCCGGCGGTGAATTTTAACTTTCTGCTTCGGGTAGAAGGAATCTACGATCTGCCCTGCAGGTCCGTACATGTATTCCAGAAGGAAAACGAGTACGAGCTGATTCAGGAGGGCGGGCTCAACGACTATGTCCATATGCGCCGGAAGCCGATTTCCAAACCCTTTACATTTCAGGTGGAACGGTATGTGGGGACGGATATCCTGGATCCCCTGGCCAATGGGACGGACCTGGCTCTGCCGGTGATTCTGATGGTGAACCGCTACCGGATCTACGGGGATTTTCTCCCGGTACGCATGTATGTCTTTACCGGATGCACGGTGATGGCGAAGAAGTATGGGGAGCTGAATGCGGAGAAGGGAGGACTGCTGGTAGAGACCACCACCATCGCCTACAGAGAGCTGGTGTGTACGGAGAATGTGGCAGGGAGCTTCCTGATGGAGGAGCCCTGGAAATTTGAAAGCGTCAGCAAGGCAGGCAACGGTAATCAATCCGCAAACCGCTCCCGGGACGAGGAATCTGCCGCCCGGATGGAGGAGAGGGCGAAAAAGTGGATGTTCGCAGGAGGCGACAGTGCCAGGCGGGCGGAAGGGAAGGGGCCTTCCTCCAACGGACAAAATGCCCAGCCGGATTTCCGGGGAATCAACGGCAGCACCACGGACAGCGCCTATGCGCTCAAGGAGCTTCGGAAGGCCCAGATGGAAGGCAGGGCAAGCGGATGGTCCTTCCACAGGGACGAGGAAGCGTCCGGGGAGGGAGAAGCTGCAATGCCGGATTTCTTAGGCTCCGGCGGAAGCACCACCAGGAACACATATACCCGCGAACTCCGGAAGAGCGCCATGGAGGGAAAGGCGAAAAAGTGGAGCTTCGCAGGAGAAGGGGAGGAAAGTCAGGCCGGATTCCTTGGAAGCAACGGAAGCACCACGAAAAGCACCTACGCCCAGAACGAGGTGCGCAGGGACGCCATGGAGGAAAAAGCGAAAAAGTGGAGCTTCACAGGAGACGGAGACGGTGAAGGAAGTCAGGCCGGATTTATGGGCTCAAACGGAAGCACAACAGGAAGTTCTTATGCACAAAATGAAGTGCGCAAGGACACCATGGAGGAAAAAGCGAAAAAGTGGAGCTTCGCAGGAGAAGGGGACGGAGACGGCTCTCAGGCCGGATTCTTAGGAAGCAACGGAAGCACCACAGGGAGCAGCTACGCCCAGAACGAAGTGCGCAAGGACGCCATGGAAGGCAAAGCAAAAAAGTGGAGCTTTGACGCAGGAGAAGGCGGCGAAGAGGGTTCCCAGGCCGGATTCATGGGTTCAAACGGAAGCACCACAGGGAGCACTTACGCACAGAACGAAATGCGCAAAGCCGCCATGGAAGATCGGGCACAGAGATGGCCCCCCAAGCGCAGCGCAGTGGACACGGCGAAATTTCTTGCTGCCCGAACACAGGATTCATAAACAGGTAAAAGAGGGAGGGACGATGATAGATGCTGACATTAAAAGCACCGCTGGAACTGAAATGCAATCCTGCCATGATCTCCTCCCATGAGGCCTTTTACCATAGGATCATAGGAAATTATAGCCTGCTGTCCTCGGGGATCGACAGGGAGGATCTCCTCCATGTCGTCACCGCTCCGCCGGAGCTCTACTTGGAGGAGGGCGGGGGCATCCGGATCGCGGAGAACACTAGCATCCGGAACAGCCAGGAGACGAAGCTGGAGATCATCAACAATTTCCTCAACCGGATCACGGTGATGGAGGAGGCAAACCTGACCTATCAGGACCGTGTATTCATCACCGATGTGCTGAACAAGCTGGGCATCCGGGAGGCGGAACGCTTTATGGGGGAGGTATTCCGTCTGAAGCAGGAAACCCGCGATACGGAGCGGCTGGTAAGTCTCTACTGGAATCACCTGGAGGAGCTGAAGGAGCGGGTGGAGGCTTATCACAGCCGGGAGAGAGATCGGCAGACCGTAGAGAAAAGGACGGCTGACAGACAGGAAGAGATTACCCTTTACCAGGAGATCATGAACCGTCTGCAGACAGGCGCCGTCTACCAGATACTGAATAATTTCCAGCAAAGCCACAGCGGGAACAGCCGCTATGTCACAAGGCAGGAGCTTCAGATCAGCGAACAGAAGCGGGTGGCGGTCCAGATCCTGCTGCAGAAGCTCCGCCAGGAGGTGCGTCAGGAGACTCTTCCACTGGTATACCGGCATGAGGACGGGTACCGGCAGCCGGAGCCGGAAGATGAAAGCGCCATAGAAGCATGGGTTGCCAGCCGGATTTCTTCCTCGGTGCTGTTGAACCTTATCGACAATCTGTACCTGAGCCTTTTTGAGAGACAGCAGAGCAGGACCGATCTGTGGCTGTCCATGGAGAACGCCCTGTACCAGTCGGCGGAAAATACTCTCTACAGGCTCAAAACCGGGTTCCATGCCCAGTGGCAGGTCACAAACAAACAGAGCCTGTGGAACATCCGCCAGCAGCAGCTTAGAGAGCAGGAAATCCATCTGGCCCAGGTGCTCCTACAGGCGGGACGGGTGGCGCAGGAACGGTTCTTTGTCCTCTGGAATGAATATGGGGAGCAGTCCTGGCAGCTTTTAGAGGATGCCAGGGCCGATATTTTCTTTCCGGAAGCGGCAGGTGCTTCCCAGGCGCTTCTTCCGGAACCGGAAGGAAAAAAGGAGGGCCGGAAGCCGTCAGATACGGTGGTTTCTGGTCAGGGCGGCGAAAGGGAAGCAGAGGCGGGGGGAGATTTCAGAAGTAATATTTCAGAACCGGAAAAAGGGACAGGACAGCCAGGGAGCGGGGAGGGTTCCGGGAAACCGGAAGTGCTGCTTCAAAAGGCGGCCGGAGATAGAAAGGCCCGGCGTCCGGAGCAGGAGCGGGAGCCGGGGAAAGAGCAGGCGAAGGCCGAGATTCATTTTCTGCCCGGCGAATCCGCTGTCCTGCAAGAACTATCCCCGGAGCAACCCGTCAGGGAATTGGCCCGCCAAGTAGAGGAGAGCCGGGAGCAGTTCTACCGAATGACGGAACAGTACCTGCAGGTGTCCGACAGGGAATACCGGGAAAGCCGGGAGATGTTCCGGACCAGAGAAGACTTCGGGCAGCAGGAACATATCACGGAAGGGCTCCGGGACGCGCAGCCTTGGGAGGAGATGCCGGCAGGGAAAGACAGGGAACGGGCCCTGGCCGCCGAGACGGTGCTGTTGAGATGGCAGGCAGGAGAGCAGGAACCGTACCTTGAGGGAAAGTCCACGGAAACCTCCCGGGCAGGAGAACCCATAGACATAATGAACAAAACGCCGGGGGACGCCATGGGACAGGAGGTTGTGAGAGAACCCGAAAAGCCTTCACTGCCCCAGGGGATTACGGAACCCCAGTCCATGGAGATCGTGCACCGAACCGAGACGCAGGAGAACCATTTTTATCAGCCGGGGGAGGTTCCGTCGCCGGGGCGGGCATCCGAGGAGGAATCCGCCGGAGCGCTGGAACAGCAGATACGCCGGATCAACCGGCAAAATCTGGAGCGGCTGGAGCTCTTTCGGGAAATGCAAAAAGAGCTTGCGCCGGAGCCAGAGAAAAGGCCCGCCGTCCGGAGGGATATGCGAAAGGACAGCTTGAAGGCGCTGCAGGATCCGGATGGGCTGCTTCGGGAATACGAGGAAGAACAGCAGGAAATTGAACAGGTAGAACAGAAGCGTGCCCAAAAGCTGATGGAGCTTCTGCCGGCGCAGACCCGGAGGGTCTATGAGAAGCTGGAGGAATATCTGGGCGCTCAGAAGGTGGGGACTCCCAACGGTCCGCAGACAGCCGGCGCAATGGGAATGCTGCTCAGGGATATCCGCCAGGCGCAGACCGTGCACCGGGAGACGGAGCAGAGCCGGGAGGAGCTGCACAGGATACAGGCGACTTCCGAGAGCGTGCTGGAGAAATGGAGGGAAGCGGCGCCCTCCGAAGCGGAAGCCGCCCGCACATTCCGGCAGGAGCAGGAGAAGAGCCAGATTGCCCTGATCCACAAATCCACCCGGCAGGAGACCAACCAGGAGATGCTGGAATATCTGATGGAGCAGAACCGGACGGTTCAGGGGAAGAGGCTGGTGGACCATGAGGAAGTTCGGGACCGGCAGACGGTAAACCGGACCCTGCATCAGGAGACCCGTCAGGTAATAAACAGGGAGTCAGAGGATATCACCGAGATGATCCGGAAGGGGGTCCGGCAGCAGATGGGAGTTCTGTCGGAACAGATCTACAGCAGGCTGGAAAAGCGTCTGCAAAATGAGAAGAAGCGCAGAGGGTATTGACAGCATTTCCAAGAACCGGATATAAGAGGATTTTAAGCTATGAACGCATTGATACAGGACGCAGTGAGCAGCCTCACGGGCAATCTTCCCAAAGCGATTCTCTGTGTCAGGGATTTATCCCAGGCCACAGCGGAGGACAGGAAACTGGGAGACACGGCAAAAAAAGCGGCGGATCTCCAGAAGCGTCTTTTGAAGAGCACAGAGGATGCCTTAAATGGCCTGA
The DNA here is from genome assembly GCA_910584865.1 of uncultured Acetatifactor sp. GTDB lineage: Bacteria > Bacillota > Clostridia > Lachnospirales > Lachnospiraceae > Acetatifactor. The sequence goes on along the minus strand of CAJUCE010000018.1, from coordinate 19,248 downwards.
TGGAAAATAACCGCATGGGAAGCCGGACATTCCGCTCTCTCACAGGCAAGAACGCAAGCCTGGCGGGAAGCGGCTATCTGTCCCTGGAGGTCCAGTATAACCCGGCTTCCATCTACATGAATACCCAGGCGGGCAAGCAGGTTCAGTATTCCGGCGGGGACCTGGGGCAGGGCAGCGCCAACCAGATCACCCAGATCGTGCAGCCCGCATCCACCACCCTGAGCTTCCAGCTGGTCTTTGACGACATGAACCCCCAGGATGCTTTTGTGCTGGAAAATATGGCTCCTACGGCGGGGAACCTGGTTTCCGGGGCGGCGAATGTGGCCAGGAAGGTGAAGGGCGCTTACTCCGTCCAGGCTCAGATGGACGGGCTCATGTCCCTTCTGACCCAGGATGTGACCAGGCATGTCATTTTCTACTGGGCGAAGATGTGCTTTCGGGGCGACCTGGTCAGTGTCAGCAACCGTTATACCATGTTCAACAAAGACGGAAATCCCATCCGGGGCGTGGCAGACCTCTCCATCTGCCAGGGAAGCGGGGATGAAACCGGGTTTGACGAGGCCTATTGGGACGAGGCATTCTCCAGGGCCTTCGGAGATTCCATGGAAAGCCGGGTGTCCGGGAAGGCGGGGAAGGCGGCGAAAGCCATGCAAAATAATCTGTTGAACATTCATCTGTAGGAGGCGCTTATGGCTGTGAGATCTATATTGAAAAATGCCGCCCAGACTGCCGGCGGGCATATTGAGAAGGCCGTCATAGAGATCATTGACATGAGGGGCAGGGATGTGTCCATAGACCCGCCGGTGTCCGTGGGGGGCTCCTCTGTGCCGGGCCTCTCCGCGGCTTCCACCTTCGGCGGCATGGCCGCGGTGGCCGACGCAGCTGCCTCGGTGCTGCAGTCCGGGGCCAGGGCGGGCATCTTGCCTTACCTGAGCGGAGCCACGAGAAAGTGCTTCCACGTACAGTTCAACCCCAGCGAGCTGTCCCTCTCCGGATACGGAGGCGGGCGGGTGGCAAAGACGGATTTCAGCGGGAAAGGCGGAGGGATCAGCTATGAGGCGGCGGAGGTGCGCATTGTGCTGAATGTGAAGCTGATCTTCGACAAGGTGGACCCCCGGGATGCGTTTCTGTCGGATAAGCTCAGTTCATCGGTCACCGCCATGGCCCAGGGGGCCGTCAGGACGACGAGGGAAGCCCTGGGGAAAAAGGACAATTCCGTGCAGACGCAGGTGGAGGGCTTTATCGCAGCCCTGCGCTCCAAATACACCAACCGCATCACCTTCCATTGGGGGGACATGAACTATCCGGGCGTGCTGAACCGGGTCTCCTCCCAGTACACCATGTTCAATGTAAAGGGACAGCCCATCCGGGCAGTGGTGAACCTGTCTTTGGTCTGCGCGGACGCGGAGGTTTCTCCCTTCAGCATGGGCATCTGGCAGAAGCACTATGAAGAGGCGTTCCAGGGAGGGAGCCAGAGCTATGTGAAGGCGGCTCAGAAGGTGGGCAATCTGCTGAATTTTAATCTGTAGGAAGGCATTTCATTATGGCGGCATACGATTTTCAGGAGCTAAAGAAAAAATACGAGGACTTTGCCCACCCCCTGATCCATGTCCAGGTAAACGGGAAGGATTTTTCCCAAAATAAGTTCGGGTTTCGGATCTCCGATGTGGAAGTGGAGATGACCAGCGGGTTCGAGGCGGCCATGGCTACCTTCTGGATCTACAACTGCTATAACCGGCTCACCTGCGAATTTGCTTTCGACGACCTGAAGAAATACGTCTGTATGGGCTCCTGCGTGATTATCAGCATGGGCTACGGGAGCCGTGTCAGGGAGATTTTCCGGGGCTTTATCTCCAGGGTCAATTTCGTGTTCCGTCAGGAGGAGATTCCCGGCGTGGAGATCACGGCCATGGATATCAAGGGTATCATGATGGCGGGGAATTATTCCAGACAGCTGAAGGCAACCAGCTTTTCTGACGGCGTGAAAGAGATTTTGAGCAGGACGGCCTATGTGAGGCTGCAGTCCAATGAGATCGTCACCAGACAGGAGATCGAGGACACTCCGGATAAAAAGCAGGGCAGCGCCCCGGGACAGGGGCAGGCAAATGACCGGACCATGGAGATGGTCTGCGAGAGTGACTATGAATTTGTAGTAAAAGCGGCAAAGAAGTACAACTACGAGTTCTTCTCTGTGGGAGGGACAGTGTATTTCCGGAAGGCAAAGGGCAATCAGGAGCTGTTGATGGAGGCGGCTCCCGGGGACGGGCTGAGAAGCTACGAGATTGGATACGATTTCACCGGAATCGTGGAGAAAGTGGAGGTACGGGGGATGGATGCCGGGAAGTCGAAGCTGATTACAGCTTCCAAAAAGATGAAAAACAAGCTTTCCCAGGGAAACAAGGCCAGTCCCCTGATTAAAAATTCTCAGAAAGTATATATCGACCCTACCGTTACTTCCAGGGAGGAAGCAGAGTACCGTGCGGATTACCTGGCGGAGGATATCTCCTACAGGCTGGGTACGCTGGAGGCGGAGTTCATCGGGCTTCCGGAGCTGACACCTGGCAGGTTTTTAAAGGTCAGGGGACTTGGAACCGCCGTATCGAATACTTTTTATCTGGTGACGGTGCGCCACATTATGGATGAGAGGGGCTATATCACTAAGGTTATCGGGAAGGCAGCAGGCATGGAAAATGAAGAAGGGTATTCATAGGAGAGGGCGTAAGGGATGGGACTGTATGATGTGATTGACGATATTGCCGGGAAGCAGGTCATGAAGACCGATACGGGCGACAACCGGATTCTGGGAGTGGTCATCGGGCAGATCGTGAAAAATTATGACAAGGATATGCCGGGGCGGGTCTGCGTGGCCGTGCCGGTGCGGGACCAGAGCGCCAACGAGCTGCAGTGGGTGCGGGTGGCCATGCTCTCGGGAGGTTCCGGCTGGGGGCACTATTTCCTGCCGGAGGCCGGGGATCAGGTGCTTCTGGCATTTGAACAGGGCAATATCGAAAAGCCCTACGTCATCGGCTGTATCCCTAAGGACAGTGACCAGATCCTGAAAAAATCCGTGGACGAAGATAATCAGTACAAAAAGATCGTCACCCGCAACGGCAACACCATTTATTTCGAGGATAACAAAGAAGGGGACGGGGACAAGGACAAAATCCGCATTCTCACGGCAGGGGGCGGCCATCGGATCGAACTGGACAATGAGAAGAAGATGATCCTTTTGTCGGATCAGGACGGGGCGAACCTGATCCGCATGAAGACAGAGGACGGCCAGATGGAGATCACCGCAGAGAAGAAGCTGACCATCAAGGTGGGGGACAATATCGAGCTGATCTTAAACGGCAGCAATGGGGCAGTCTCCCTGAAAGCGTCGAAGATCAATATTGAGGCCGGAGGCAATATGGACGTAAAATCCAACAGCGCCATGAAGCTGCAGGCAGGGAACCTGACCGTGGAGGCCAATGCATCGCTGAAGTTAAGCAGCAACGGTCCTGCCGGCCTGGCCGGGACGCCCATCAAGCTGGGATAGAGAATAACAGCCGGACGCCCTGTCCGAAGCCGGGATAGGAGAAAATACCTGACAGGAGTGAAAAAGAATGCCAGAAAACAGCTTTTTAGGAACAGGGATGAAATTCCCCCCGCAGATTAATCCGGCCACGGGACGCTTCGCCGTCTCGTCGGAGGAGGAGAGCGTGAAAGAAGCGGTTTACCTGATTTTGATGACCCAGAAGACGGAGCGGTTCTTAAGACCCCGGTTTGGCAGCGACCTGATGTCCTACACCTTTATGGATATCAATACCACTTCCGTCAATATGATGATCCGCTCCCTGACCGAACAGATTCTGTCCAATGAACCCAGGATACAGAGTGTGGCCATCACTACGGACGAACAGGTCAGGGAAGGGTGCCTTTTGGTAAATATCGATTATGTCATCAAAAGCAGCCAGGAGGAGGACCGTCTGACAGTTCCTTTTTATTTGAATGTTTCACCTGAGGATGAGGCGTATGAACCAGAAAGTTATGAAAACGAACAGTATGAATGAGTGGAAAATCGACAGCCGGACCGCCGCGGACATAGAGGAGCGTATCGGAGAGCTGGCAGCGGCATATGTGCCGGAATGGCATTTTGACAGAGAGAATCCGGACATCGGCTCCGTGATTGCAAAGCTGTTCGCCGGACAGATGGAGGGCAATATCGGACGCTGCAATCAGGTGCTGAACCGATACCGCACAGAGTTCGTGAATTTCCTGGGCGTGTCTTTGCTTCCGGCAAAACCCGCCGGCGCAACAGTGCTTCTGGGGCTGGTGCAGGATACCATACCGGGGGTTCATGTGCCGAAAGGGACCAAGTTTCTGGCGGACACCGAGGACGGGGAGGAGCAGATCGTATTTGAGACTACCCACAATCTGTATGTGACCAGCGCCGCTCTGGATTATGCCTTTCTGGCCCTGGAGAGAGACGGAAGCATATTGCCGCTGAAAGGCAGGATGGAAGGACCGAAGATTTTGGAGGAGGAAGAGATTCCGGCCCGGGAAGGCGATGAGGGCGGGCTTCATGCTTTCCGGCTGTTCGGGCATAGCCTCCATTTGCGCTCGATTCACCGCAATGCCCTCCTGCTCTATCATCCGGCGGCGCTGGACGTGGAGAATAATCCGATCTATCTGAAGATCACAGGCAATGCTCCTCTCCTGGAAAGCATCAAAAGGGGTGCTTATGGGTTCTGGTATTATGCACAGGAGGGCTTCCTGCCGGTGGAATCGGTAGAAGTTCTGCCGGATGCAGAGACGGTGGTGTTAAAAAAGGAAAAGAAAAACGCCGGTGTGGAGATGGAGGGAAACAGGTTAAGTCTGCTGGTGATGAAGGCACTTGACCCGGTGACGGACAATCAGGAGGTGACGGGAATCCGGATATCCTCCCAGGGCCGGCCCCTTTCTGCGGATTTTGTCAACAATGGAAGCACGGATTTCGATACAGAGGCATTTGAGCCTTTCGGGGATACATTGTCTTTGTTTCAGGAATGCTACCTGGGGCATGACGATTATTTCGGGAAAGCGGGGGCGGTGGTGCAGATTTCCATGGAAGTGTCCTATCGGGAACACCGGATTCTGGAGCGTGTGCCGGGGGAGGAGGAGAACCTGAAGATCATCAAGCGAAAGCCCAGGGTGATATGGGTGGATTCGGCGGCAGACGCAAGGGCGGAGGAAATCTCTCTGGAATACTTTAACGGATTGGGCTGGAAAAAGCTTGTGTGCATGCAGGAGGTGTCAGGCCTGTTTATGGGTGATCAGGGAGGGAAAGCAACGTTTTCCTTTATCTGTCCCGGGGACTGGCAGAGGACGGAGGCGGGAGCCTATCACGGAAGATGCGTCCGTATCAGGCTCCTGAAATCCGAAAACTGCTATATGCGTCCCTGCATTCACCATTATCCCCATGTAGAGCGCCTGAAGGTGTCTTTCTCCTATGAGGGACATTACATGGAGCCTCAACATCTGGTGTCCATCGCCGGGACCAGGAGGATGGATCTGACCAGAAAGGTGAAGGAGGGGCATACGTTCCCCGCGTTCTCCAGAGGGGAATATGGGGAGGACGCGCTGTACCTGGGATTTCAGAGGAGGGCGGAATCCGGTCCTGTCAGTCTCCTGTTCCGGATCGAAGAGGGGATCCGGTATGAGGGAGTGCAGTGTAAGTTCGAGTACAGCACGAAAAAGGGCTTCCGCCAGATGAAGGTGTTGGATCACACCGGGGATTTCTCCAGATCGGGCACCGTGCTCTTCATGCCCCAGGCGGATATGCAGGCTGTGACCTTAGAGGGGAAGCGGGCGTACTGGATCCGCATCAGCCGGATGCATCGGGAGTCCGAAAGGAGAGAGGATACGCTGCCTTTGATCCGGGATATCTGTCTGAACGCAGTTCAGGCCGCCAATGTGGAGACCCGTGAGGAGGAGGACTATTATCTGGAGGAGATCAGGCCTGATCTTTCGGTGCCTCTGGGGGTGCCGGATATTCTGGATCTGGAGCTCTGGGTCAACGAGCGGGGGGAACATACCAAAGCCCGGATGCAGCAGATGCTGAGGGATCATCCGGAGTCCGCGCGGGCCGAGTATGACATGATGGGGAATCTTTCAGCTTTCTATGTGAGATGGCAGGAGACCGACCAGTTCGAGGAGGAGCCGCCCTGGCGCAGCTACAGACTGGACCGTATGAACAGCCTCTTGATCTTCGGGGATGGGGTGCATACAGGTCTGCCTACAGTGCAGGATGATGTGGCGTTCAAGGCGCGGATCCGGTGCTGCAACGGGGAGAGAGGAAACGTGGGCCCCGGGCGGATTCATGAGACCCTGGGCAATCTGATGTTTGTGGACAGCATCCAAAATCCGGTAAAGGCCTACGGGGGAAGCAGCATCGAGAGTATGGAAAAGGCGCTGCAGCGGGGAGCAAATATTCTGAAATCCCGAAAGAGGCTGATTTCCGCAGATGATTATGTACAGGAGATTCTGAATTTTTCCGATGCCATACACAAGGTCCGCTGTGTGGCAGGCAGGACCATAGACGGCGGCTTCCAGGATAATGCCCTGACCTTTTGCCTGCTGTTGAAGGATTTTGAGGAGGGCTCCTATTCTTTCTACAATGTGGCAGGGTTGCTGAAAAAGCATCTGCTGGACAACTGTGAGCTGACCATTGCGCCAGAGGATCTGTCGGTGGTAGAACCTGTGTTTGCCCGGGTCTGTGTGGATATCTGGGCGGATGTGATGCATATGGACGACGGCTTCGAGGTGCAGAATCTCCTCACGGAGACGCTGACGGAGTACCTGAGTCCTCTCAGGGGCCAACAGGGTATGGGCTGGGAGATCGGCGTCCTGCCAAGGCGCTCCCAGATATTGATGAAGCTGAATGTACTCAAGAGCAAAGCTGTGATACGCAGGCTGGCGGTGACGGTCCGGTACACGGATCAGACGGGTATGCATGAAGCGGATTTAAGCGATGTGGAGGAGAATCCTTATATGGTCTGCTGCAGCGGGAGTCATCGCGTGGTAACACTTCAGACAGGACGCTGAAGGAGGAAACGTCAGAAGACTGCATCCAGTGAAGATTGCCGGGGAGGTACTATATGTTGAATGACGCATATGAAGAGGACAAAACATATGAAGAGCTGTTGGCCGAGGCGCTGATGCAGATACCGCTGTATTCCGGAGAATGGACGAACCGGAATCCGTCGGATCCGGGAATCACGATTCTGGAGAACCTGACCGCCTTCGAGGCGCTGCAGCAGAGCAAAATCCATGAAATTACGCCTGCCGTCGTCAGGATGCTCTTAAAGCTGGCGGGCTTTGAGGCCGGGAAGGGGCGGTGTGCCAGAATGCTTTTGTCTGCCGTAGGGGTAAAACGGGAGGAGATTTTGCTGCCCGCCAATCAGCAGTTCAGACTGGGGGATCTGTGTTACGAGACCAACCGCAGCATCCGGCTTTTTCCCTGTCGTCTCACCGGAGTCTATCGGGTTAGAGGGGGCCGGATGCAGGATATTTCCTATCTTATGGATCGGGAAGTGCGGGTGCCGGCCTGTGTCTTCGGCGAGGAGCCGAAAGCCGGAGACTGTCTGTATCTTACGGCGGACGCATTGCCGCCGCCCGGAGAGGAGCTGATCTTCGGTATCAAGGTGGCGGACCGGCATAACCGGAATCCTTTTGGGGAGCGGGGAGACAGTACTTTTGCACAGCTTCGGTGGGAATGCTATACCGGTCAGGGATTTGTAAAGATGCATGTGCGGGACGAAACCGGAGGGCTTCTGGGAGACGGGGAGATCAGGATGCGTCTGCCGGACGTGCCGGCCCTTGCCTGTCAGGAGGCGCCGGAGGGGATGTATGCCATTCGGGCCGTTTTGGAGCGGGCGGATTACGATGTGGCACCCAGGCTGATCCAGATAGACGGCTTTCTCTTTGAAGTGTGGCAGAAGGAGACCCTGTCCGCCTGCTATACCTTCAACAGGGTGGTATCGGCCAGCCTGCCCGGGCGTCTTCTGGGAGAGGGATATGTGACCGTGTTCTGTAAGGAAGAAAAGGGCGCCTCCTATAAAAAATACGAACCCTGCCATACCCTGGGGGAAAAGGGAAGATTTTTTGAAATCCGGGAAGATGAGAGCGGTCTGGTGACCTGGATGTTCGACAGACGTAAATTCGGTTACGGGCCGATTAAGGTAAAGAACGCAATCAAAATCGTGGTGTATCAGGAAATCATGATGCGCCGGTATAGCCTGGGAACCGTGCTGGGGTATGATCATCAGGTGATCCGTCTGCCCAAGGGAAATATAGCGCCGGAATCTTTCTGCATCATCGCCGAAAGGAAGGATGAGAGAGGAGAGGCAATCTACGACTTTGTCAGACCGGGGCGTTACGGGGATAAGGATTTGAGCTATGACCTGTATGAGAACGAGGGATTTCTGCGTATTGAGGACGCGGGGGATTATATCGGGGCCAGGCTGTATGTGGGAGGCTTCGCGGTCACCAGAGGAGCGGAGGGAAATATCAGGGAAGGCAATACACTGACCGGGGCAGGTATTTCTCCGCAGTTGACCTTTTATAATCCCGGTCCGGGAACGGGTGGCTGCAGCCGGGAGACGCCGGAGGAAGTAAAAAAGCGGTTCCTTATGGATCTGAAAAGACCTTTTGTGGCGGTGACGGCCCGGGATTATGAGCGTCTGGTGCTGGAGACTCCGAGGCTGTGTATCCGCAAGGTTCGGGCGTACATGAGCGGGAATGGCAATCTGGTCCGGATTGCCGTGATGCCCGGGACAGACGAGGCATTCCCGGGGCTTTCGGATGTGTACCGCCAAAACATCCGAAAGCAGTTGGAGGAGAGGAGGCTTCTCACCACCCGGATTGAGATTCTGCCGCCGGTGTATACCCCAATTGATGTCCAGGGTACAATCTATGTGAAACGCCAGTACGAAAACAGTCTGGAGCAGATTGAGGAAACCATACGGAAGTTTATGGATTCCGTCCATTCGGAACGAAACTTTGGAGAGACCCTGAAATTTGATGAGATTTTTCATGAGATTGAGGCCCTGGACTGTGTGGAATTTGTCTATGAACTGTCCCTGTACCCGCGCAATTCCAGCCTGGCCAGGCTGGTGGAGGCGGATATTGTGCCGGAGGAGAACTGTCTGTGCTATGCGGGCAGCGTCAGGCTGCAGATGGGGTAAGTATAAATGTGAGGGACGAAAAAGAGTATCTGCCCGCCGGTGTCCCAGGCAATGACCGGCTATGCATTTCAGAAGGACATTGCCAGGCCAGGTCATGGTACCGGAAGGGCAAATTGCGGAACGAAAATCGGAGGTGCGACTACAGTGGCTGGCGCTTCATATTCCATAAATTATAATCGGATACAGAGAGGCCTGTATCCGGGATTTGAACTGAAAGAGGACGGAGCCCTGATTCTGGATCCGAAGGAAGGGGGACATGCGCTGTATCTTCGGGCCGTCGACGGCGGGGAGGAGAAGGCAGCCTGGGGGAGGCTGCATTTCCAAGTCTCCTGCTCCGAGGATATGGTATACTACCTCTATGCGGCAGCCTTTGACCAGGACTCCTTTTACCACAGGGAACAGCCCATGCTGATCGAGGATTTCCTCTGCGACAGCAGAGAGTCTCAAGGGATTAAGCGGCAGTTTATGCAGGAGGCGGGCTTTTCCAGGTATACCAGCCAGAAGGATATCCTGCTGTATGATCTTCAGGGAAGGTATCTCTATCTGGTGTTGGAGGTCCAGGGAGAGGGGCGGTTTTCCATGCGGGGGATGCGGGTAGACAGACAGGGGGATCCCTTTATGAATACATTCCCGGAGATTTACCGGGAGAGGGGCAGCTTTTTTCACCGCTATCTGTCGGTATTTTCCAGTATTTACGAGGACTTTCAGGAGGAGATCGACGAACTTCCCAGGCTCCTGGATCTGGATATCTGTCCTGCTTTCCTGCTTCCGGTGTATGCTTCCTGGCTGGGGCTTTCGGTAGGGGACAATTTTCTGGAGGAGTCGGTGCTTCGGGCTTTGGTGAAGGAGGCTTTTTCCCTGAACCGGATGAAGGGAACCAGGGCGGCGCTGCTGCGGATCGCCCGGATTGTTCTGGGGGAGGATGTGGTGGTGCTGGAGCGGAATGTGATGGGCGCCTATATCGGGAAGGAAGAGACTGCACAGATGAACCGCCTGTACGGCAGGACGGCTCAGGATGTGACGATTTTAGTCGGCAGACCGCTTACGGAGGTGAAGAAGTCGCAGCTTTTATTCCTTTTGGAGCAGTTTTGCCCTGTCCGCGCCAGGCTGCATGTAGTCTGCCTGAAAAGAACATGTATTCTGGATTCCTATACCTATCTGGACTGGAATGCCATGGTTCCCTGGCAGGGACAGGGAGGGCTGGACACGGAGCAGGAGATGGACGGGACGGTGTGCATGGGGTGACAGATGCGGAACTGGAAACAGAAATAGATATGGTAGTGTAGCGGATATTGCGGAACTGGAAACAGCAATGGCCGCTACAGTACCCAGAACAATGACCGGCTACGCATTTGAGACGGGCATTGTTCTGCAGGACATGGTAGTGTAGCGGATATTGCGGAACTGGAATAGGAGAAGATTATGACGATTGCAGAGACAAGAAGAGATGGTATGGTGCAGCTTGACGTAGAGGGAAGGGTGGATACAAACACGAGCCCTGAGCTTCAGAAGAAGATTCTACAGGCATTCCAGAAGGGAAACACGGTGATTTTAAACCTGGAGGCGGTGGATTACATCTCCAGCTCCGGCCTGAGGGCCCTTTTGATCGGGCAGAAGACGGCCGGCTCCAAGGGAGGAGCCATGAAACTGATCCATGTGCGGGACAGCGTGCGGAAAGTTTTTGACATGACCGGATTTTCCCAGATGCTGACCATTGAATGACAATATGATTCAGTTTATACATGTGACAAAGTACTATGACGGAGAGAAGGAACCGGTTCTGAAGGATTTCAGCGCCGTCATCGGGGATGGGGAATTCATTCTTCTGACGGGAGAGAGCGGCGTGGGGAAAAGCAGCTTTATCCGGCTGCTGCTTGGGGAGATCCCGGTGACCTCCGGGGAGATTTTCGTGCTGGATCACAGGCTCAGCACGCTTTCCGACAGGCAGAGGCCCTTTTACCGGAGAAAGCTGGGAGTGGTGTTCCAGGACTTCCGCCTGATTCCGGGGCAGACCGTCTATCAGAATGTGGAGCTTGCCAGGCGGATCGTGGGAAGTACGAGAAAGGAAAACCGGCGGGTTATCACATCCCTGTTTGTTTTGCTTGGAATCTCGCATCTTCATAATCGGTATCCCGAAGAATTATCCGGGGGAGAGAAGCAGAAGGTCTGCCTGGCCCGGGCACTGGTAAACTACCCGGCAGTGCTTCTGGCCGACGAGCCCACAGGGAATCTGTCCCCGGCCGAATCCAGAGAGCTGTTTCGGCTTTTTGAGCTGGTGCACCGGCAGGGGATCACGGTGATTGTGGCAACCCACGACAGGGAGGGCGCCGCAGGACTTGCATACAGGGAGATTGCATTGGGAGATGCGGGGGCGGAAGCATAGGTCCGGACGGGACGCCGAACCGCTATCCGGAAACCGCATCGGATGGAAGAGAGGCGTTCCAATGGAAAAGGGGCTGCAAATAATTTTAACAGGTTGGAGGAGGGAAGAGATGGACAGGATGCAGGACATTACGCTGCAGGCCAGCGATGATACTTTATATACCGTGCTGGACGCCATTGAGGCGCATCTGTGCAAGAACGGATGCCCGGATGCGGTGAAGACACAGGTGCTGATCTCAGTGGAAGAGATCTATGTCAATATTGCTCATTATGCCTATGGGGGAGACAAAGGGGAGGCCACCGTGCAGATGGAAGTCACACAGAACCCGCGGATCTGCAGGGTAGTGTTTAAAGACAGGGGGATTCCTTATAATCCGCTGGAAAAAGAAGACCCCGATATCTCGCTCTCGGCGGGAGAGCGGGAAATCGGGGGACTTGGAATCTTTATGGTAAAACAGTGTATGGACAAAATCACATACCGGTATGAAGACGGATACAATATCCTGGCTATTGAGAAGCATCTTCCGCTTCCGGAAGATATTCCTCCTTCGGAATCTCCTGGAACCGGAGATACCGGTTTGACACATAACCAGTGATTTCGGCAGTCTGAATCAGGCTCCACTCATCGTCCCGTTCCAGGACATAACCGGTAGTGCCGGGGGCGAGGCGGGAGATAATCTCGGCGTCCATACCGGGCCGTATGCGGACGTGGAGCGCGCTCTTGGTATTTAAGGTTACAAAGGAGTAGTAAACCGGTTCCGCTTCTGCCGGCTCCTGGTCGGGATCCTGTCCGGAAGCAGCTTCCGGCTCCGGTTCGGAAGCGTCTGCTGTACCGGAGTCTCCGGCCATGGGGAATGCAGTCTCCTCTTTAGGAGCGGCGGATGCCGGGAAGAGGGATCCGGCTGTAACAGGGTTCTTCGCCAGAGAAGAACCGAACAGAAACAGGGCAAAACAAATCAGGGCGCCGGCCAAAATATAGAAACCTGCGATGACATAACCTGGGAATTTCTTTTCCTTTTCCAATTTTCTCATAGTGTGTGTCTCCTTGTTTCATCTGTGACTGTATTTATCATAGCATGATTTGAAAAAAAACACAACGGAAAAACGCGGGGAAAAAAGCAGAAAAGGAGCCGGATATGCGGGTGACAGAGAGATTGATTCAGGATGCGAAAAAGAGAGAAAAAAGGCGGGGAGCACTGCGGGAAGAGGAAGAAGAGACATACACATACTTTCCCAGGATACACCGGGAGGCATTGAACCAGGAGCCGGGAGCCTTTGGCTCGGCCATGAGGGAAGGGATCAATACCCGCAGGAGCGCGTTCGATGAGAGCGCGGTTTTCCGCACGGGAAAAGGACAGGAGGGGCAGGACATTGTTTGACAGAGAGCGGAGCAGGGAAGCGTTTGACAGCTATGAAACTTATATGGAATATCTGTTTGCCTGCGTGAACGAGGGGATAAGCCGGTATCTGCAGCATTTGAAGGAAATATATGCCACGGGACAAGGAGACTACAAAAATGTCTTGTATCCGGATCTGGAGATCGCCCATGACACCTGCAGGGAGAAGCTGAACCAGTTCCGGATACGCGGAGAGGAATCCACGGGGGCGGAAGGAACAGAAGAGGCGCAGGAGACGGAGGGAGTCTGGGAAAGCTTCGATCCGGACATTTTGGAGCTGTTCGGCGACTATCTGGAGGAGCAGAAGCAGCGGCAGGAGGCGGCAGAAGGGAAAGAAGAGCCGGAAGAGGCGGAGGGCCTGAGGAACGTGCCGGAAGGAGCGGAGAGCCTGAGGAATGTGCCGGAAGAGGCGGAGGGCCTGAGGAACGTGCCGGAAGGAGCGGAGAGCCTGAGGAACGTGCCGGAAGGGGCGGAGAGCCTGAGGAACGTGCCGGAAGGAGCGGAGGACTTGAGGAATGTGCCGGAAGGGGCAAAGGAGCCGTGGAAAGCGCTGGAGAGGACAGGAAAGACGGGGGAAGCGCCGGAACGAAAAAAGGCTCCGGACGCCCCCTGGACTATCGAGGAAATGATAGATTACATCCAGTCCAGGGCTGCCGCCGCTGCGGAGAAGGGGACTGTCCTGCCCTTTTATGAGATCTGCAGGAAGCTGGAATACGAGCCTTTTACGGCCTTCTGCCTGGCCTGCGGGATCCTCTCCTCCACCCAGACAGACTACGCGGGCGTATTCCAAGTCGTTAATGAGAACGGCGGCCTGCCCCTGCCCACCATCGAGTCCGCGGCGAAGCTGTACTATGGAGACCGCTTTTCCATCACGGGGGCTTACGGGGATATGTCCGTGTGCCTGGAACAGCTTCTGCCCGTTCTGCATCTCCAGGTGAGAGACAGCATGCCCTTTTCCACAGTGGTCTCTCCCGACAAGCGTTTGATTGATTATCTCTTTGGCAGGCATCCCCTGCGCCTGGACGAAACTTACGTGCGTTTTATGAAGCTTTTAACCGAAGAGCAGGAGAAGTTGGACCCTATTCTGGCGAATCAGGGGATTCTGGACGCTATGGAGATCTCCTACGGGGACGGCGTACGGATCTTCTCCTATTACGGGGACGAGGGGAGCGGCAGGAAGTTCTTTATCCGGCAGTTCTGTAAAAAGCAGAATCTCCGGGCCATCTCCATCAACTGCAAGAAGCTGTTCGTGTACGATTTTTCCTTTGTGGACCAGGCCCTCTGGGCGGTGTCCAGGGAGTGCATCCTCACCGGCGCCTGCTGCTGTCTGGACGAACTGGCCTACAGAGAGGAAGAGAAGGACAAATTTTTCGGCTATATGGACCTGGCCTTTTCCAAGCTGAAAAGCCAGGGGATCCTGGTGTTTACGGTGAGCAGGGAGAAGCTGGCCCTGCGGGAGATGACCAAAGAGGAATTCACCGAGCTGGAGCTGCCCACCCCCTCCAATCAGGAGCGGGAGAACTGCTGGCGGCATTTCTCCAAAGGCTATGCCCTGGAGGAGGATGTAGACCTGCTGGAGATGGCCACCAAGTTCCTGTTTACCCCGGGGAAGATCAAGTCGGCCCTCCACCAGGCCAGGAGCTTTGCCGCTATGGAACAGAAAATCAGGATCCCGAGAGCCACCCTTTTCAGGGGGTGCAATGAGCAGATGAGCTCGGAGCTGACCCAGAAGGCCACCAAGGTGAAAGCCAATTTCGGCTTTGAGGACATCGTGATGAACAGAGACCAGAGGGAGACACTGGAGCATGCCATCGACCAGATGAATTTCCGGAAGAAGGTCTATGACAACTGGAATTACACGAAAAAATACCCCTACGGCAGAGGGCTGTCCATCCTGCTGTTCGGGGCTCCCGGCACGGGTAAATCCATGTGCGCCCAGGTCATCGCCCATGAGCTGAACCTGGAGCTCTACCGGGTGGACCTGTCCAAGGTCATCGACAAATACGTAGGCGAGACGGAGAAGTCCATCTCCATGATCTTCCGGGAGGCGAAAAAGTGTAATGTGGTGTTGTTCTTCGACGAGTGCGACACCCTGTTCGCCAAGCGCTCCGACGACGGAGGGAGCAACCAGGCTTCCAACAATAACAAGACGGCGCTGCTTTTGCAGGAGGTGGAGGCCTATGACGGCGTGTCGGTGCTGGCCACCAACTATAAGCACAATATCGATCCGGCGTTCTTCCGCCGGATGAAGTACATCGTGGAATTCCAGTTCCCGGACGCGGACACCAGGGAGATGCTGTGGAAGACCACCATCCCTAAGGGGACGCCCCTGGGGGAGGATGTGGACATCCGGTTCCTGGCGGAGAAATTCGAGTTCGTGGGAGGAAATATCAAGAACTGCATCCTGAACGCGGCCTTTCTGGCGGCGGCGGACGGGGACGGGCAGGAGGTCTGCATGAAGCACTATCTCCAGGCCATTCGCTACGAATTCGTCAAGACGGGGAAGGTGTTCACCAGGTCAGACTTCGAGCCCTATGCTTCTCTGGTGGGGCTGTAAGTTTAAAAACAAGAAAAAAACAGATCGGTAAAGTCGCGAAGGGACTTTACCCTTTAGAGCCATCGCGCAGCGATTAAATTAGGAGGAAAGAATATGCCGCTGGGAGACGAGAAATTAAACAAGCAGCCTGCAGAGCTGCAAAATCCCGTGAATGTAAATATGAATCAGAACCAGAATGAAAATTCGAGTCTGACTAAAAATCTGGGTGCGCTCCAACTGTCCGCAGAGGAGATGGAGGAAATAAAGGCCATGAATCTTCAGGCGCAGGCCAGGCGCGAGGCCGAGCGCCTGGCCAGGGAGCACAGGGAGAGCCGTATCCGGGCCGTGCGCCAGGGCTGCCAGATCATTATGCCGACGGTGGCTTTCACCACCAAGGGCGTGAGCGTCCAGGGTGAAACATATGCCAAAAAATCCAAAGAGAGCATCGGAGCCGGAAAGCGGAAGACGCGCCAGGGTTGGAAAATCTCCACCCTGCACCAGAAGGAGGAAAACGCCAGGCTGGCGGAAGAAAGCGGTGACACCTGGGAGGCGGCTCTGACGGAGAACAAACGAAAACTGTTGGATAGCCGTCCGCCCCAGGAGAGAGCGGCACTGGAGGCCCGGGTGCAGAAAATCGGGGTGTTCCTGACCGGGAATCAGGCGAAAGACGAGGAACTGCTCCGGCTTTCTGAGAATCAGGAAGATATGGCCAGAGCCTGCAAGAATCGGTTCATGGAAATGAATTTGAATTTTGACCTGCGGACGGACCGGTCTTTCGCCCAGGCGTCCCCTGAACTGGAGGGAGTGGCACAGAAGGTTCGGGAGATGAAGCGCCTCTTGAAGCAGTTCCCACAGGTTCGGGAGAGCCTGAATGAGGATGACAGGATCGATTTTGACGCGAAGCTTGAGGTGGCCCAGGACCTGGCCAATTATTACGCCATACGGAAGAAGGTCGTCACCAATGCCCGCTATCGGAGCCACTATAATTCGGAGATTTCTTATCGGTATCATGAAAGCGACACATTGGAGGCAAAAAACCTTACCATGCTTTTATGGCAGGCGGAGAATCTGAAAAACAAGCAGGGCCTCTCTCCCTCTCCGGAATATCTGGCCCGGTTCCAGGCCTATCGGGAGACTACCCAGGACAAGGGGGAAGCAGAGGAGACCCGTGCGTTCAAAGCAATACTGGGAGAGCAGGAATCTGAGTCCGGCAAGAACGATTCCCGGATCGAAGACTCCAGGCATGCAGGATATTTCCGGGAGCTTGTGGGGCGTGAGGATGACGCCGTCGTGCAGCGTCTGGAGCGGACGAACTACTATCAAGTAGCCGGGGAGCGGGAGGCCATGGGAGAGTCCTTCGTGAGGAGGATGGCCAATCTGCCCCGGTGGAGGGCGGTACAGCATGCGGATCCGGAATATGTCAGGAGCATGGTGGAGAACCTGGCCAGGGAACCCCGGAATGTCAATGACACGGAAGAGGTGGAGAGCTGCCGGCAGGCGAACCTGAAAGGAATGGGGCAGTTCAAGGATCTATTGAAAAAGCAGATGAATTATTTGAAGAGAAAATACGGGAACGGCCTGATCCTGCTCTCCCCGGAGGAGCTTGTGCAGCATGGACATGAATTTAAGAATGATTTCACCAACATGCAGGGACTGGAAAGGTTCATCGATTATCTGAAAAGGCTTCCGGGCATGTTCGACCCTCAGGATGAGAGCGATGTGGAGATGGAACGGCTGTATAACTATTACCTGCGCTGCGTTGCCATAGACACTGTGGAGAAGAGCGGCGTCCGGGGCCAAAGTACAGGTAGCCAGACCTATTCCGACTACAAGAGAAGAGTGGCGCTGGGGATAGTGGAGGAGGAGAGGAGCGCGGAAACGGTGATTCAGCTCAGCGACACCATGCACCTTGATATCCGCTGGGGCGTGGCGTTCGATGAGGCGGACGTAAAGGGAGCGGAGATTCCCGCCGCCCTCTCCCAACAGGATATGCGGGAACGGATCAAAGAGCGGGCGGGAGAGGCCGGCATGGGAGGCGGCCCGGACTGGCATCAGATGTTCCCGGAGACGGAGCATATGTCAAGGGAAGAGGCGGCCCGGCGTTTTGTAGAAAAAGATACCAGGGAACGGCTGGAAGGAAAAAGTATCCGGGAACTGTTCCAGGCGGCGGCAAAGACCATGGGCGGCATGCCGGAGGACGTTCTGGACAGGGAGGCCGAGGCTTATGAGGCATATGTCACACGCCGCGAAGAGTTCAGGAGAGGCTGGGAGGAACGCCATCCGGGCGAGGATGCTCCGGAACTGCCTCTGACCGGGACGGAAAGGAGTATGAGGGCGACCCTGGAAATGTACCGGCTCTATGCGAACTATGAGACTGCCCTCGCTATCCGGGGACAGGCGCTTCAGGAAGCGGAAAAGCTTGGTGGCCAGGGAGATCTTGTACTGAGAAAAATGTACGATCATCTGGCGGAGGATCTGCTTCAGGCGGCGGAACATTACTCCAGGGAGCGGGGAAGAGTCCAATTGTAACGGAGGATCGGAACCGGATATTTCGAAATAAGGAGAATCTATGTGTAAGATAAAAGAAAAGCAGGCATTGAAAGACAGCCAGATTCTAAAAGGGCCTGGCATCGAAGAGCAGGCCGAAGACAGGCTGGTCGGCCAGAGGCAGGAACTGGCCGAGAGGCGGAGCAATCTCTGGAGCGCGGGGCAGCAGATAGCCGTCCAGATGCTGTGCTGAAATAAAGAGAGGAAGAGGAGAAGAAGATGGAGATCACAATCGTAAGAGAAGAAAACCAGAGCTATTTTGAGCTGCTGATGCCCCGGGAGCTGTGGGAAAAATCAGATCTGGTCCTGGGCGCCATCGAGGAGGGCGCAGCCTGCGG
Organism: uncultured Acetatifactor sp.; assembly: GCA_910584865.1. GTDB lineage: Bacteria > Bacillota > Clostridia > Lachnospirales > Lachnospiraceae > Acetatifactor. Next base: position 842 of record CAJUCE010000018.1, on the reverse strand, counting down.
GATATTGGCAGCCACCGAGGAGCCGGAGCATATTATGGTTCTGCAATATCTGTTTGTGGCAGAGGAGTATCGGAGGAAAGGGATGGCCACCGCTCTTTTAGACGGGCTGCATGAGATCGGGAAATATTCCGGGATGGATCTGACCATATGCCAGTATGCGCTGAATGAGGAGCAAAATGATTTGGATCTGTGCCTCGATAAAAATCTCTTCAAGCGGGACGAGGTTACAAGCCCGGTGTACCGGACTGCTTTCGGGGACCTGTCCCTTAAGTATTTCGGAAAGGAGCCGGATGAAAACAGCCTGAGGAAAGCCGTCCTGCCCCTGTCGGAGGTGACGGCCAGGATGTGGAACCGTTTTGCGGAGAAGCTGGAGGGGCTTCCCAAGGATGAGGCGGGGGAGACGGAGCTGGAGGTCAAATATGTGTATGACCAGGATGCCAGCTTCCTGCTGCTCAAACAGGGAGAGCCTGTAGGGTGCATCCTGTTTGAACAATTGGAGGAAGATTTCCTGCTGTCCTATTTCTGCGTGTTGAAGAATGCCTCCCCCGGGGATATGATGAACCTGTTCCAGGCCAGTTACCGGAACCTGAAGACACGCTGCAGCGATTCCTCCTGGATCTACATCAACGCGCTGACCAAGGCCACGGAGAAAATGGTAGGGAGCATGACCGACCAGAAGGCGGTGCTGCGGGGGCAGGCGGTGACCAGATATTATTATTATTAAATTACTTGGTAAAGCCGCGAAGTGACTTTACTCTTTAGAGCCATCGCGCAGCGATTAAATATACCTGAATCCGTGAGCTTAGCCTCAAATTAAAACCGGACGAAATTATCCGGTAAAA
>CAJUCE010000017.1 GCA_910584865.1 uncultured Acetatifactor sp. | reverse complement strand
GGCGAAATCTCTCCGGCCTCTCAGGGCTTTCGGCCGTAAAGCTTTCGGGGCACTTCCACGCCGCCTGCTGTGTCCAGTTCCGCATCCGCCCTCTAACGGTGCGCCCAGGTAGTACGGGAAAACAAAATCAGTATCGGGAAAATCTCCAACCTGCCGGCCAGCATATCCAGCGACAAAACCAGCTTTGAGAAAGTGCTGTAAGCGGCATAATTGCACGTAGGCCCTACCATTTCAAAGCCTGGTCCGATATTGTTAAAGCAGGCCAGCACAGCCGAAAGATTCGTCGTGATGGAAAACCCGTCTATCGAAATCAGAAGAAAGCTCACCACTGTCAGGATTGCGTATGCCGCCAGATACGCGTTTGTATTCTGAAGTACCTTCTCGCCGATGGGCTGCCCATTGACACGCACCACCTGTACCTTCTGAGGATGCACGATCTGCTGTACACTTCTGCGCAGACTTTTCATCACCAGCAGTGCCCTTCCGCATTTAAAACCGCCCCCCGTACTGCCTGCACTGGCGCCGATGATCATCAGCAACAGCAGAATCGTCTTGGACAGCCCGGGCCAGAGCTCATAATCCGTGGTTGCAAAGCCTGTGGTAGTCATAATCGTTGCCACCTGAAAGGCCGCGTGGCGCAGGGTCTCCCCGAAAGTGTCATAAAATCCCCTCAAATTCCAGGTAATCACCAGGATACTGCCCGCCACGATACCGAGGTAAAGCCGCAGCTCCTCATCTTTGAACACGCTCTTAAACTGCCTGATCAGAAGCAGGTAGAAACAGGTGAAATTCACCCCGCACAAAAGCATAAAAACCGTACAGACATTCTGAATATAGGGACTGTACCCGGCAATAGAATCGTTCTTAATCCCAAAACCGCCGGTTCCCACGGTTCCGAAGGCCGTACACACTGCCTCGAACAACGGCATTTTGCCCAGCACCAGAAACAGCACATCCAATATGGTCAGCAGTATATATATCAAATACAGGATGCTGGCTGTCTTGCGCATCTTGGGCACCAGCTTTCCCACATTGGGTCCCGGGCTTTCAGCCCGGAGCAGATGCATAGTATAGCCGTTATCACCGCCTCCGGCAGAAGAAACTGCCAGCAGGAATACCAGCACTCCCATTCCGCCCAGCCAGTGGCTGAAGCTTCTCCAATACAAAATCCCCTTTGGCACATTTTCCACCTGGGGCATAATGGACGCCCCCGTTGTCGTAAACCCGGACACAATCTCAAAAAAAGCATCCACGAAATCGGGAATCACCCCTGAAATACAAAACGGCAGGCAGCCCAGCAGACTCATAACGATCCAGCTGAGACTGACACAGGCCAGCCCCTCCTTTGCATAAAACTTATTTTGAGACCCCTTGCTCAGTAATCTCAGCAGTCCGGCGGCCAGAACAACCGCCCCCAATGTCCACATAAATGCCCGGACAGCCCCATACTCCCTTTCCCACAGGCTGATCAGCATGGCCGGTACCATAAATACTGCTTCTACCATCAGTATCTTACTGATGAATCTTCCCATCAATTTATAGTTCATAGCACGCCTCGCACCTATCCTGATTTACGATTCAAATATATCGTTCAGCTGAAAAATATTCTTCCCTTTGCTGGTCACGATATAGACGATATCTCCGCTTTGGAAGAAGGAATCTCCGTTCGGAATCTCCATCTTCGCACCCTTGGCGATACACACCACAAGCACTCCCTTCTTCAGCTTCAGATTTTTCAAAGGCACTCCGCAATGCCGAACCTTTCCGTCCACCAGAAATTCCATAGCCTCCGCCTGTCCGTCTGCAATGGTGTGTACGGTCAGGGCGGCGCCTGTCTGATTTTTCATGGCACGCACATACTGTACGATGGTATTACAGCACAGCTCCTTGGGGGAAATCACACTGTCCAGAGACAGATTTCCCAGTATATCCGTATTTTCGATATGTCCCAGCTTCGTGATGACCTGCGGTACTTTACAGCTGGCGCCGTAGAGCGAAATAATCATATTCAGTTCATCCAGCCCTGTCAGAGTCACCAGCGCATCGCAGCCTGACACCCCCTCCTGCTCCAGCAGCAGCTGATTACTTGCGTCGCCCTGGATGACGCATGTGCTGGGAAGCTGCGCCGCCAGCTGTCTGCACCGCTCGGCATCCTCCTCGATGATCTGGATTTTGATACCGCTGGATTCCAGCTGTTTCGCCAGATAATAACTGACACGCCCGCCCCCACAGACAATCACCCGCTTTGCCTTATGCGTAATTATTCCCAGATTTTTTAACAGGATGGTCAGCGTATTGGTAAAGGCCGTAACAAAGATCCGATCCCCCTCGCGGAGTATGAAATTGCCGTTGGGCGCTATCGCCCTCCCTTCCCGCAGCACGGCACAGACCAGTATCTTACATTTGACAATGCCGTACATATCATTCAGAGCCACATTGCAGAGCTTGCTGCGTCCGTCGATGCGCAGCTCCACAATCTCCACACGCCCCTTTGTAAAGGTATCCCGCTTCAGAAATCCGGGGTATTTCAGGAGACGCTCGATTTCCACGGCCGCCTGCCGCTCCGGATTCACCGCCATGGATAATCCGAACATTTCCCTCATGGCAAAGATCTGATCCATATACTGGGGATTGCACACCCTGGCAATGGTGTGTATATTGGCATTCATTGCATGCGCGGTCATGCAGCAAAGCAGATTCACCTCATCCGCGCCTGCCATTGCAATCAGCAGATCCGCCTCCTTCACGCCCGCCTGTCTCAGTACATCCATGGAAGCGCAGTTTCCCTGCACCACCATAATATCATAGCGCTCTTCGCTGGATTCCAGTACCTTTAAATTGGAATCTATCAGTGTCAGCTCATCACCCTCGGCAGAAAGCTGGCGGGTCAGCGCAGCCCCCACCTTGCCATTGCCGGCAATTATTATTTTCACTGATATCAAACCTCATTTCCTACATATTTATTTCAATTCTTCGTAGTATAGACGGATATCCGCACAGGAAACGCCCACACTACAGACGCTTCTTTTCTCTGCCTGTTTTGTGGGCCCTGTTTTAATTCACGATCCTGCGCACTCCCAGAATCGTTCTGTATTGTGCCTGGCTGACCTTGATCCCGCCGCTGGGATAAGGATTGCTATTGCTGGCATGGACGATCAATCCATCGCCGATATAGATTCCCACATGCCCCTCATAGCAGATTATATCACCCGGCTGAGCATCACTGTAGCTCACCCCGATTCCGTTATTCCGCTGCTGGTAGGATGTCCTGGAAATCGAATACCCGAAATCGCTGTATACCCGGTAAGTAAAACCGGAACAATCCGCTCCGCCGGTGAGACTTGTCCCTCCGGATACATAGGGATTACCCACATACTGCAGGGCATATTGCGCAATTTCCTTCCCTTTGGCGCTGCCGGAGGAACCTGCCACAACTCCCGCGCCGTTAGACGTACTGCCTCCTCCGTTGCTTCCGCCTCCGCTGCCTCCGTTATTCCCGCCTCCGCTGCTTCCGCTATTTCCGCCTCCGGACGCAGCGTTGGACGCCGCTGCCTGAGCCCTGGCCAGATTTGCCTTATCCTGCTGCAGAATCTTTTTCGCCACGGCCGCTGCCTGTCTCGCCTTCTTGATTTCGGCCTCATAGTTTGCGGATTCCTGCTTTTTCTTAGCCAGCATTCCGTCCAGGCTGGCCTTCTCTTCCTGCAGCTGTGCCTTATCCGCCTCCAGCTGCTGCCTGTCCGCCTGCAGCTGTTCCTTATCTGCCTCCAGCTGCTTTCTGTCCTCCTCCAGCTGTGCCTTCTCATCCTCCAGCTTCAGCCACAGTTCATGGACCTGGTTCTTCACTTCGATATATTCCAGCAGCATGGCATTCTCATATTCCTGTACCTTTTCCACGCGGTCCATCTGGTTCAGAATATCCGAAAGTCCCTTGCCCCCCAAAATGGCATCCAGGTAAGAATCCTCGCCCCGCTCATAAATCATCCGGGCACAGACAGCCATATTCTCCCTCTGTTCTTCCTCCCGCTTCATGGCAGCCTTGTACTCTTCCTCGGTCTGTACGATCTCCTGCTGCTTTCGGGCAATCTCCTCTTCCTTGGCCCGGATCTCGTCCTCCTTCAAGGCGATCTCCTCTTCCTTTGCCTTGATCTCGTCTTCCTTCAGGCTGATCGTACTCATCATATTGACAATCTCGGCATTCAGATCGTCCATCTGCTCCTGCAGGATATCCTGCTCGCTCTCCAAGGCCACAATCTGGCTGTTGATCTTATCCAGTTCATTGGTGTGCTGATTGATCTGGCCCTGAATTTCGGAAACCGAGCTGGCCCGGGCAGCCATTGGCGTATCCCCCGCAACGCATACACATACCGCCAGTAAAGTAACGCCTGCTATGAAATTGATTCTTTTTTTATCTGCTCTTCTCATAGTTTTAAGCATATCACATTTCCCGCAATTTTTCACCATGCAAAATATTAAGAAATTGTAAACTGGCAAACAGGGGATTACAGATCACAGTTCTTCACTGTTCTGGGGAAAGGCACCACATCCCGGATATTGCTCATCCCTGTCAGATACATCACGCATCTCTCAAATCCAAGTCCGAAACCTGCGTGCCGTACGGACCCGAACCTGCGCAGATCAAGATAGAATGCATAGTCTTCCCGATTCAGCCCCAGTTCATCCATTCTCCGCTCCAAAAGCTCCAGTTTATCCTCGCGCTGGCTGCCGCCGATGATCTCTCCGATACCGGGCACCAGACAGTCCATGGCCGCCACCGTTTTGCCGTCCTCATTCAGCTTCATATAAAACGCCTTGATCTCCTTGGGATAATCCGTCACAAATACAGGGCGCTTAAAGACCTCCTCCGTGAGATACCTCTCATGCTCCGTCTGCAGATCGCAGCCCCAGGATACTTTGTAGTCAAATGCGTCGTTATGCTTCTCCAATATCCCGATGGCCTCCGTGTAGGTCACATGGGCGAAATCCGAAGCAGCCACATGCTCCAGGCGCTCCAACAATCCCTTGTCCACAAACTGATTAAAGAACGCCATCTCCTCCGGCGCATTTTCCAGCACATAACGGATAATATATTTCAGCATAGCCTCGGCCAGAAGCATGTCATCCTTCAAATCGGCAAAAGCCATCTCCGGCTCGATCATCCAGAACTCCGCCGCATGACGGGTGGTGTTGGAATTCTCCGCCCGGAAGGTGGGGCCGAAAGTATATACGTTTTTAAAAGCAAAAGCGTAGGTTTCCACATTCAGCTGCCCGCTAACGGTGAGATTTGTCGGTTTCCCGAAAAAATCCTGGCTGAAATCCACCCTGCCGTCCGCCGTTTTGGGTACATTGTTCAGATCCAGCGTGGTTACCTGGAACATCTCTCCCGCTCCCTCGCAGTCGCTTCCCGTGATCAGCGGCGTGTGGACATAGACAAACCCCCTCTCCATGAAAAAGCTGTGAATGGCGTACGCAATTAAAGACCTGACCCGGAATACTGCCTGAAAGGTATTGGTCCTGGGACGCAGGTGGGAAATGGTCCTCAGATATTCAAAGGAATGACGCTTCTTCTGCAGGGGATAATCCGCCGCGGAAGGTCCCTCCACCATAACCTCCGCCGCCTGCATCTCAAACGGCTGCTTCGCTCCCGGCGTCGCTACTATCGTCCCCCTTATAATCAAAGCGGCTCCCACGTTCATCCTGCACAGCTGTGTAAAATTGGGAAGTCCATCCCCATACACTACCTGCAGCGGCTCAAAAAAGGTACCGTCATTAATCATCAGAAAGCCGAAATTCTTGGAATCCCTGTTGCTTCTGACCCAGCCGCCGACGGTCACCTCTTTATCGATATACTTCTCACGGCTGCGATAAAGGTCTCTCAAATCTGTCAATTGCATATTTCTCCTCATTTCCGCACATCTCAGTTCATAATATTGTGCTGTTTTCCTTCCCGATTTCCTTTTGGGTCAACATTATACCATAATTACATGCGCCCTGCGCATATGGAATCAGAAGTTGACCCGATTTTCTTTTGGGTCAACATTATACCACATTCATTTCCCGATGGAAAGTCCTTTTCTATACAACTATTTATGATTATACCTTAATTTTAGTTGCTTATCCACAGGAAGTTGTGCTAGAATAAAAAGCAGAAAAGATACCGAAGGAGGCTTATCGTTTATGAAGACATGGGTGATCGTATTGATCGTGATCGCGGTTGTGCTCACCGCATTGGTGATCGCACTTTATTTTCTGGGGAAAAAGGCCCAGAAAAAGCAGCAACAGCAGCAGGAAATGCTGGAAGCCAACAAACAGACCGTCTCCATGCTGATCATCGATAAAAAGAGAATGAAGCTGCGGGATGCGGGTCTGCCCGCAATCGTTATGGAACAGACGCCCAAGCTAATGCGCGGTTCCAAGCTGCCCATCATCAAGGCCAAAGTCGGCCCTAAGATCATATCCCTGATCTGCGACGACAAAATTTTCGATTCCGTTCCTGTAAAAAAAGACGTGAAGGCTGTAGTAAGCGGAATCTATGTTCTCAATGTAAAGGGACTGCACGGCAAACAGACTGAGGCAATCCCTGCCAAGAAAAAGAGCCGCTTCAGAAGAGCCCTCGAGATGGCACAGGAAAAAGCCGGTGCAAAGCCACTGAAATAAAAAAGCCCACAGCACGGAAAATATTCCGAGAAAGGCATTCCGGCAAAAAAACTATCCGGCGCATCATTTTCGGGAGGCAGATAATGGAAACATATCGAACAAAGGCTTATGCAAAAATCAATTTGGGACTGGACGTCACCGGCAGGCTGCCCAACGGATATCATCAGGTTCGGATGATCATGCAGCAGATCGGTATTTATGACGAACTCGTCTTCGAACGGGCGGGTGGGGATATTGTCATCACCACGGACAACAAAACACTCCCTCTGGACGAAAAGAATCTGATCTATAAAGCCGCCGGCCATATGATGAAAACATACGGCATCTGCAAAGGACTGCGCGTCCATCTTAACAAAAAGATTCCCATTGCGGCAGGGCTTGCAGGCGGAAGCACGGATGCGGCGGCAACAATCAAAGCCATGAACCATCTATTTGAACTGAATCTCCCCCTGTCCCGTCTCATGGAGGAGGGGGCCGCAATCGGCGCGGATGTCCCCTATTGTATTCTGGGCGGTACAGCCCTGGCGGAAGGGATCGGCGAAAAGCTCACGCCCCTCCCATCCCTCCCTGCCTGTCTTGTTCTGGTGGCGAAGCCCGAGGCTTCCGTCTCCACCCCCTATGTCTACACCCGGCTGGACGCCATGGCCATTCCCCATCACCCTGATATCGACGGGATGGCGGATTCCATAAAAGCCGGGAATCTTGGGGGAATTTTAGAACGCATGGAAAATGTGCTGGAGATCGTCACGATTAGAGATCATCCGGTGATCGCCGCCCTCAAGGAAAGAATGCTTCGGCTGGGTGCGGCAGGCAGTCTGATGAGCGGCAGCGGCCCCACCGTCTTCGGCATTTTTGAGAAGGAAGATACGGCACAGAAGGCTTACCGGATCATGAAAGAAGAAGCTTGTGCAAAAGAGCTTTTCTTAACGGAGGCGCATTGACCTGGAAGTGTTCAGGAAAATTTCAGGTCTCTAAAACACAAAAGGCACATAAGATAACTTATCAGGAGCATGTCTTCCGCTTCCGATAAAAATTTGGTCATGGGAAGCAGCACCTGCTTCCTGTGGCAAAAGGCAGCATATACTGCGCAGTCCCGGTCCCGGATCACGGAACCGTTCCGTAGATCCGGGCGGCAGGCAGATTACAGGAAAGGCACGGGTATCGATATGCAGAATTCTCTACAGGCAGATCTCCCGCTTCGGGATGTGGTCTTCTATACATTACGTCAATCCATTTTAACCGGTGAATTGAAACCCGGCGAACGCCTGATGGAGATTCATCTGGCGGATAAACTGGGTGTGAGCCGCACGCCGGTACGGGAAGCCATCCGCAGACTGGAGCTGGAAGGTCTGGTAACCATGTTTCCCAGACGGGGAGCGGAAGTGGCTCAGATTACGGAAAAGAGTATGAGCGATGTCCTGGAAGTCCGGCGGACCCTGGACGCACTCTGCGCCGAACTGGCCTGTGACCGGATTACGGAGGAAGGGCTCACCTCATTGAAGTACGCCTGCGAAGTCTTTGAGCAATGTGTAGATACCGGGGATGTGAAAAAAATCGCCCAGGCGGATGTATCCCTCCATGACATTATTGTACAGGCTACCGGAAATCAGCGTCTGATCCAGCTGGTAAATAATCTCTCCGAACAAATGTACCGCTACCGCTTTGAATATATCAAGGACAGCCATCAGCATGAAACATTGATCAAAGAACACAGAATCATCTACCAGAGCATCCTGAACAAGGATAAGGATACCGCCGCGGCCGCTGCCAAAACCCATATCGACAATCAGAAAAAAGCCATCATGCGCCAGATCCGTCTGGATACCAAAAGCAGATCCCTGACGGAAAAAGTATAAATCCCGTAATTGTCCGCAGGAATAAAACGCGGCAGTCAGGCTATACTCCTGAAAAAGGAAAAGGAGTATAGCGTATGAAACGGGAAAAAAGCATATTATGGATAAAAAGCATTCTATCGAAAAGGGACATTCCCCGGAATAAGAACAATTTCCGGAAATGGATGGGTCTTCGGATTACGGCTGGCCTGTGTGCGGCCCTGGGCTGGTGGGGCCTGCTCTATCCGGAGCTGGCGCTCACTCCGGACACTGTGGTGATCGACACAGCAACCCAAAAAGGTACCTCCGGCCGCGAATCCCGAAACCGGTGCTTCGACGACAATCTTTATCTTGAACTTTTAAATGCCGAACGGGATCAGATTACATTCCAGAGCAAACTGCTCACCGATCTCGGCTCATTTTGGGAGGCGCTCCATGAACGAAACCAAAAACAGGATCAATCAAAATAATCTGCACAGAGCTGCCCCCATCGGTGTATTTGATTCCGGTGTGGGGGGACTCACCGTAGTGCGTGAGATTATGCGGCAGATTCCCAATGAAAATATCATTTACTTCGGAGATACGGCCCGGGTTCCCTACGGCAGTAAATCCCAGGAAACCGTCACCCGTTTCTCCGAACAGATAGTGCGTTTTTTAATGACCTTTCAGGTGAAAACCATTGTTGTGGCCTGCAATACTGCCAGCGCCTATGCCCTGGATACCCTGGAGAAGAATCTCGATATCCCCATCATCGGGGTAGTGAAGCCCGGCGCCAAAATGGCGGCGGAGGTAACCAGGAACGGACGGATAGGCGTCATCGCCACAGAGGCCACCATAGGCAGTCAGATTTACACGGATTACATACGGGAATTAAATAAAAATGTAACGATCTATGGGAAAGCCTGTCCCCTCCTGGTCCCGCTGGTAGAAGAGGGCCTGCTGGAAGATCCGGTTACGGATGAAATTGCAAGACGATACCTGACTGAGCTGATTGATATCAATATCGATACACTGATACTGGGATGTACCCATTATCCCCTGATTCGCTCCACTTTGGGCAGAATCATGGGGAACGGCGTCACACTGGTCAATCCGGCATATGAGACTGCCAGAGAGCTTCGGAATATGCTGGCCGAAATGGATCTGTTGAATCTGGAACCGCCCAGGCTGGGAGGCAATCGCTATCAGTTCTATGTCAGCGACAAAGCGGAGAAATTTGTCACCTTCGCCAATTCTATCATTAAATATGGTATCCTGTCCGCCAGAACGATTCCGATTGAACAATACTGACCGGGAGATATACTAATGGAGAAAAACATCCGACTCACACTGACAGGAATCCAGCGGGATGAATCCGGAGAAGAATACGTGACCACAACCCATGCTCCGGGACAGTTCTATGAAAAAGACGGCGTATTATACCTCCTCTATGAGGAAACTTCCCGAGAGACCCATTCTGTCACTAAAAACAAAATCAAACTAAAACCAAAGCTTCTGGAGCTGACAAGACGCGGGGAAATCAATACCCGCATGGTTTTTGAACCGGGTAAGGAATATCTGACAGACTATACCACCCCCTTCGGCAGCCTGAAAATGGAGCTATCTACCCAGAATCTGGATATCCAAACCGAACGGGACCGTCTGCAGGTCCGGATTGATTATATTCTGAGTTCTCAGGGAATACCGGTTTCCCGCTGCCGGCTTACCATTCTGGCCGAGTAGGCAGGCAGGTTCCCCGGCCCTGCGTATGCCGGTTATGATTTCCATTTTCGGCAATTATTAGGCAAAAATCAGGAAAACCACTAAACATTTTCCCTATAAGAGCCGAAATATTTTTTAGCAAATCATGGATGATGCGCCCCGCGTGGGTATAGAATGACATCTGGTCAAGAAGGAGGATACTATGAGTGTAAATGGAGTTACATCAAATCAGGCGGCGGCTGCCTACAACTATTCCGCTACAGAGAATGTGAAAGCCGACACAACCGTAAAAGAAGAAACCAAGGTGGAGGGTTCCTCCACTGCTGCCGATAGCGGCGCCGTATATGAACCTTCCAAGGCAGACACCACTGCCGTGAAGAAAACTTATAAACCCGACACCAATCTGATCAACAAAATGAAAGCCGATGCGGATGCACGTACCGCCCAGCTGCGCAGTCTGGTAGAGAAAATGATGACCGGACAGGCAACCGCTTACGGCAAGGCCAACGACATCTGGTCCTTCCTGCGCAAAGGGGATTTCACGGTAGATCCCGCCACCAAAAAGCAGGCCCAGGCAGATATCGCAGAAGACGGCTACTGGGGTGTCAACCAGACTTCCGACAGAATCATCGACTTTGCCAAGGCCCTTACCGGCGGAGATCCGGATAAGATCGAAGACATGCGCGCCGCCTTCGAAAAAGGGTTCAAGAAAGCCGGCAAGACCTGGGGCGGCAATCTGCCCGATATTTCCCAGCGTACTTACGATGCAGTCATGGAGAAGTTCGACAAGATGGCGGAAGATGCCAAGAAAGAGACTGCAGCCGCTGCAGACAAGACGCAGCAGGCGGAGGATCCTACAAAATAATGCACACGAAAAAGGGCTCGCAAGAGCCCTTTTTTTAATTTCCCTTCACAATGAGAAGCTTTTGTCCTGTCTTTAGTTCATCCCCATCAAGGCCGTTCAGCTCCCGCAGCGTATCCACAGGCACATAATATTTCTTTCCGATATTCCAGAGATTGTCACCCTCTTTTACCATATAGATCACCATCCCCGGCAGGGCGCTCATCTTGCTGCCGTCCAGCTCCGATATATTCACCTGACTGATCAAATCCACCGGCACATTCTGGAATACCACCGTAGAAAAGCTCAATACGACTTTTACATCCATCTCCTCGCCGTCCAGCATGGTAGCCTGGAGCTGCTCTACCTCCGCATGTACCTCTCCCATGTCCTCCGGAGCGATGTCAGGGACTTCCAGCGTATACTGATAAGGAATCCTGGCCTGGGCACTGCCATAGGGAGACTCATCCTCCCCCGTTATATACATCACCTTCACCAGCACGCTGCCCTGCAATAAAATACCGTTCTCCACAGTGCTCTGCTGTTCCAAAGCCACACATCCCTCGCTGTGCAGCAGCTGTAATACCGTGCCGCCTGTCACATGAATGTGATCCGTCACCTTCGTCTTGCCCGTAACCCGGGAGAGAAGCCTGCGCAGACTGGCTTTGTGCGTCACCGTGCTGATCTCTCTGGATACACCGTAAATGTCGGATATAATTTCCAGCTTCTCCTCCTCGTAAATGCGGATGGCGATATCCAATACCAGCTCCAGGCCGATGTTGCGCTCCTCTCCGTCGAAATCCGGACGTACCGTCAGTTCCTGCTGCCCCAGATGGTACCGGATATCCGGCAGCATTCCTTCCCTGCACCCATGGCATTCCAACACACCGCTGAAGGGAAGGGTGGTCTCAAAGCTGCGGCAGGGATGATCCTCACCTTCCCCCTCATACAGAATAAACAGATGGATATCTCCGGATATGGTAATTTTCTCCTCCATCACCTTAAATTCCACATCCCCCAGGGAGATGTGATTCCAGAGAATCTGGAAAATGTTCGGATAATTCGAGGGCAGTGCCACCTCTTCCTTGAGCCGGAAAATATCATTTTTACAGATGGCAATCTGGGCCAGATTCAGGGGCATACGGCGGTACTCCATCTTCTCGTCGCCATGGATGCCAATGGGTGCTTCTTCGTCGTACAGTTCTTCCACCCGGGCTTTCATGGTAATCAATGTCTGAATATTCAGCTTCCGGGAATTAATCATACCGATGGTGATATCCTCCGTCTCTCCCTCCACGGTCACCGCATCCGCCGGTACCACGCCCTGAATGTTGATTTTCTCCTCGAAGGGAATTTTGCCTTCCAGCACCACCAGATTGCTTCCTTCCTCCAGGGTATGATAAAGTACCACAAACACAAATCTGCCCCTGACTGTGACCGAATCCGTGCCGGGTTTGATCTCGTCGATGAGAATCTCTCCCTTTTCCAGATTCAGAGCCGCTATATCCGGTTTGCTCTCCGGAAGATTTACATCATCCTCCAGTGTAAACTGGGTGACTGCCTGGACTCTGGTTCGGTCCATATGTATATTTCTCCTGATCAGTTCCACAAAAATACCTCCCTATATACTCGTATAAGGATATATATGAAGGTATTCCCCGATATATGCCACCCAGGATCCAAAAGCTGCCAGGTATATTCATCCAAATTTTTTTGTAGAAACCGCCTCAGGATACCGCCCCGATCAGCTCTTCCACACGCTCCACATGGCAGCGTTCCATATACTCCTCTATCCCTTCTACAACCTCCGCCGTCGTATAGGGATTCACGAAATTCATTGCCCCCACACTGACTGCCGTGGCTCCGGCCAAAAGGAATTCCACGGCATCCTCCCCGTTTGCAATCCCTCCCATACCGATGATGGGAATCTTGACCGCCTGGGCCGCCTGATAGACCATGCGCACCGCAATGGGCTTGATGGCAGGGCCGCTCATACCGCCGGTTTTGTTTGCTATGGCAAATTTACGCCTGTGAATATCGATTTTCATGCCCGTGATGGTGTTGATCAAGGACAGGGCATCCGCGCCGGCCGCCTCTGCCGCCCTGGCCATTTCCCCGATATCGGTGACATTGGGGCTTAATTTCATAATCACCGGCTGTTTTGCATGGCGCTTGATTTCTTTCGTAATATGGGACAGGGCATCCGCCTTCTGGCCAAAAGCAATGGCTCCCTCTTTCACATTGGGACAGGATACATTAATCTCCAGCATGGCCACCGCCGGCTCCTCCCCCAGGCGTTCCACTACTTCTATATAGTCTTCCACGGTCTTCCCGCACACATTGACGATGATTTTCGTATCATATTGTTTCAGAAATGGAATATCCCTCTCCAGCATCACATCGATACCGGGATTCTGGAGCCCGATGGCATTGAGCATACCTCCGTAGACCTCCGCCACCCGGGGCGTAGGATTTCCGGGCCATGGTACGTTGGCAACTCCTTTTGTCACCACGGCTCCCAGCTGATTTAAATCTACAAATTCCGCATATTCCATCCCTGAACCGAAAGTTCCCGATGCCGTCATAACAGGGTTTTTCAATGTAACGCCTGCGATTGTAACCTCTGTATTCATAATGAAGTTCTCCTATTCCAGTTCCGCATAAATCCTCCAAAGTACCATTTCACGCATAGGATTTCCGGCCGCAAAATGCATGCGTCCGTAAATCCTATGGGCACTTTGGATGATTTTTGCTGTTTTCCAGTTCCGCATAAATCCTCCAAAGTACCATTTCCTGCATAGTATTTCCGGCCGCAAAATGCATGCGTCCGTAAATCCTATGGGCACTTTGGATGATTTTTGCTGTTTTCCAGTTCCGCATAAATCCTCCAAAGTACCATTTCCTGCATAGTATTTCCGGCCGCAAAATGCATGCGTCCGTAAATCCTATGGGCACTTTGGAGCATTTTTGCTGTTTTCCAGTTCCGCATAAATCCTCCAAAGTGACATTTCCTGCATAGTATTTCCGGCAAATCCAACTTCCAACAAAATGCCTGCGTCCGCCCTCAAATCTCCACCGTATCAGCCTCGAACACCGGGCCGTCCGTGCAGATTCTGGCATTGTTTACATGAGAATGGGCATCCTTTTCCTTTGTCTTTACCACACAGCCGAGGCAGGCGCCTACGCCGCAGGCCATATGTTCTTCCAGAGAAATGTACGCGGGGATTTGACACTGCGCCGCATATTTTTTAATGGCCCGCAGCATGGGCATGGGGCCGCAGGCAAATATCACATCCGCTTCCAGCCGATTCTCCCTGACCGCATCCATCACATTTCCTTTGGTACCTGCGCTGCCGTCCTCCGTGGCCGCAAAAACCGTCCCATACTTCTCCAAATCTTCCTTCAGAAAAAGTTTGCTGTCTCTGTAGCCCAATATGATCTGCTTCTGCGCATCCATCTGCCTGGCCAGCTCCAGAATCGGCGGGATCCCGATGCCGCCGCCCATCAGAAATACCTTCTTTCCGCTTCCCTTCTCCACAGGAAAGCCATTGCCCAGAGGTCCCAGGATCTCTATAGACTCTTCCGCCCCATAGCCGGAGAATTCTCCGGTTCCCGCCCCGGCAATCCGGTAGACAATCCGAATCACATTATCTGCCCTTGTTTCGCAGATGCTGATGGGACGGGGAAGTAATTTGCTCTTATCCTTCGTGTACACCCCCAGAAACTGCCCCGGAAGCGCCTGCGCCGCCAGAGAAGTCTCTATCCACATATCATAAATATCCGGCGCGATCTCCCGCTGGGAAATCACACGGGCCGTCTGCTTCTGTTTCATATATTCTGTCCTTTCCGTTTCGGAATGTCCTGCGGGGGGCTATGACGGAAAAGTTCCTGTAAATCCCCTTTCCTTTCGGCATAATGCCGCCCCTCTCTCCTCATCTCTTCGGCATGATATCTCCCTGGCTTAACAGGTCTGCGTTCCCTCCGGCACAGTATCTCTCCGGCTTAACAGATTCTCGTTCCCTCCGGCACAATATCATCCACAAAGATCACCTGACAGCCGCAGGCGTTGTTGGTTCCCGCCAGCAGCATCCCTTCGCTGGTAACTCCCACCAGACGGGCAGGCTTCAGATTCGCTACCACGATGATCTTCCTGCCGATCAGCTCTTCCGGCTTATAATATTCCTTGATGCTGGACACAATCACTCTTTCCTTTATGCCGTCAAACAGGGTAAGCTTGTAGCAGCTGTGAGATTTCCGGATCTCCGTACACTTTAACACCTTACATACTCTCAGATCCGTCTTCTTAAATTCCTCCGATGTGATTTCCTCCGCCACAGGAGCCACCTCATCCGGCTCACCGTATTCCGGCTTTTTCTCTTCTGCCGGCTCCTCTTCCTTCGGCTCCAGAGCATGTATTTCTTCCTCTGTCACCGGAGCGGAGAAGTCCAGCAGCGACAGGAACTTGTCCTTCTCGATGGCATACAGGAACAGATACAGCCTGGGTCCCTTCTCCTTATTCAGCAGCAGGCGATACACATCCTTGAAAAAGATACCCTGCAGTGCCTTTAAGTTCTGTGCGTCATAGCCATATATTCTCTTCGGTATTTCGTATAATTCCTTATTCAAATCATCCAGTGTATATTCATTTCCGGCCAGGTAGCGGTGAAGCATCGCTACTGCCTCCCTCTCTTTTTCGTCCAGCTCGTTATACACGGGCCAGTTGCGCACAGGACAGAGCCTGTTTACATTTTCCGGCGAGCAGTTCTCCAGCCAGTATTTCGCCAGACCCAGGCGCTCCTTGAAGTCTTCATATCGAAAAGGCGTGCCGATCTTCTCGAATACCGTCTCCAGCATCTCCACATTGAAGTCCACCACAGAGCCCAGCTGCACCAGATGAGACATGGGAACCGTACTGATCTTTTTGTCAAACATCAGACAGCTGTTCATGATATCCCGCACATAATCATCTGCCGTACCGTCCAGAAAGCTGTTGTACTGCTTGTCAAACTCAAAATACTGCCGCAGGATACCGTCATCAAAGCAAAAGTCAAACGCCTTCGTAGGCTCCGACTTCGCATAGAGCCAGAGGATCACTTCCGGCTGATAGATATTCAGCAAAGTGGCCGGCGTCAGGTTCAGCCCTGAAGAACCGGACATTTTCCCTGTGGTTCCCTTGATGCCGATAAACTCATACCCCTGAAAAATGGGCGCCTCATAATTAAAAATTTTCTTTGCGATGACCCGGCTGGTGTCATAGCTGCCCCCGGGACTGGCATGATCCTTTCCGCCCGGCTCAAAATCCACCTGTTCGTATTTCCAGCGCATGGGCCAGTCGATCTTCCATGCCAGCTTACAATTGTAATCCTTTGTGAAATCATGCTCTCCCTCATGGCCGCACTTGCAGACATAGTGTGCTTTCGTGCAGTCATCGGAAAGCGAGGTAATCTTCGTGGTGTCCCTGTGGCATTCCGGACAGTAGATTGACACCGGATAATACGCCTCCCGCTCTCCCTCCTGAGCGTCCTGGGTGCGGAAGCTGTCCAGAATATCAAATATCTCCCCACGCTTTTGCAGGGCTTCGATGACATATTCCTTGTACTTACCGCTTTTATTCATCTGAGCCTGGTATCTATAATCCATCTTGATTCCAAAGCGCTTGATAGAGGCCTCGAATTCCTTCTCAAAATATTCGGCATAGGTAGCTTCCTCCGTACCGAAAGGATTCGGCGCATCCGCATAAGACACCCCGATATATTTCTCCATACCCTTGTCCACTTTCTGCACATTAACGGGAATCTTCCGAATCCTGTCATATTCGTCCCATGAGAAGAGGAGCTTCGCCTTCTTACCCTTTCTCTCCAATGCCTTTACCACAAACAGGCTGGTTGCAATATCCCTGAAATTCCCGATATGAATGGAACCGGACGGGCTGATGCCGGCCGCACATACATACTCCTCCTTGTCCGGATTCCTGCTGATAATCTTCTCCGCAATCTTATCTGACCAATGCATAGTTGTATACTCCTTTATGAATGAATGGTAGAAATTCAGAAGCTGACCCATTGCACTTTTTGAGCAAACGTTATACTTCAATTCGATGTGCATTAACGCATAGGGAATCAAAAAACGCCCCAGTGCACTTCTGGGTCAATATTATACAATATGCCATAAATAAAGTCAATTGCGCTCAGACGTATCTTTCCGAAATAATCAGCCTGCCCGCACTATCAATAGAAAATTGCCGTCTGTCTCCTGTATATTTGTCAAAGTAACCGATTCGGTTGCTTGGGATTGTTCGTGCATAATGCGCACGAAAACCCTCGCGGAGGCACCGTGTGGACAGTAATCTGCATTTCCTGCACGGAATGGTCAACTGCAATTTTACGATTACCAGCCCCTCTCACTCAAAGGTCACGGTCTGTTCCAGATATTCCGTTTTAATTACAATATAGGGAAAGGACGGCGTCTTATTCTCCTGCTTTGTCCCGTCCGGTCCCAGAAGACTAGCGCTGACCACGATATTGCTGTCTGTCAGATACAGCTCGTTCACCGCAATGCTGTATCCCCCTGTCTCCTGTTCTCCGTATCCGATACATATGTACAGATTTGTATTATCCGTATAAGTAATCTGAAACGCTTCCCTCTTCCTCTCCTCAATGATCGTCATCAACTGCTCCGGAATCTTTTCCTCCCCCAGGATCGTAAAATCCAGATCCCGCAGCTTAATCTTCTCCTCGCTCAACAGCGTGCATCCGTCAAGCAACACGATACATACCGCCAGTATCCCTAAAATTTGCAACCCGGCCGTTCTAAAATGAGACTTGTGAATTTTCACTGAAAAACTCCTATTCCAGTTCCGCAGAAAGCCTCACCAGTACCAATAACGGCAGAGGATTTCTGCTGCTTTCTTTTTCTATTTCTATGTACAATTTCCCGTTTCTATGCTAAGATAAGGTAGAAATTTATTCGGGTTAGGAGAAACTGACGACATGATTCGACTTATTTTAGTAGCACTCTATCTGTTCCTGTTTTTGGTTCTGAGTATACCGGCACTGCTGGTACTGTGGGTTGTAGGGAAACGCAACCCCGCGGGCAAAGATCAGGCGTCCAAGGCCATCGTCGGCTGGGGCTTTCGCTGCATTGCCTTCATCGCAGGCGCCAGGGTCATCGCAAGAGGTACGGAACGTATTCCGGAGAACGGCGCGGCTCTGTTTGTGGGCAACCACCGCAGCTACTTTGACATCGTGCTCACCTATACCCTTTTTCCCAGTATTACCGGGTATGTGGCTAAAAAGGAAATGCTTCGCTACCCCCTTTTAAAGGACTGGATGAAAAATATCCACTGCCTCTTCCTCGACAGAGACAATATCAAAGAGGGGCTGAAAACCATCCTGAAGGGCGTGGAGGAAGTGAAAAACGGCATCTCTCTGTGCATCTTTCCCGAGGGAACCCGCAACCGGGAAAATGACACCTTCCTCCCGTTTCGGGAAGGCAGCTTCAAAATTGCGGAGAAGGGCGGCGTCCCCATTGTTCCCATGGTGATACTCAACTCCGCAGACCTGTTTGAAGACCATCTGCCCCGGATCAAAAAGGCGACTGTAATCATTGAATTTCAGGAACCCGTTTATACGGATAAAATGGACCGGAATGAGAAAAAGAATCTTGGCGGTCAGATAAGCAATCTCATCAAAGACAGATATTTTGAATTAAAACAGGAATACATGGGCTGAGTCAGGCCCCGGAGCGCCCTGTCTCATACCTGCCAGGGCAGCTCCACGGTAAAGGTAGTCACTTCATTTACGCTGTCAGCCGTAATCGTCCCTCCGTGAAGAGTGACAATATCCTTCGCGATGGCAAGCCCCAGTCCTGCTCCGCCGTTGTTGGTGGAACGGGCCTCATCCAGGCGGAAAAATTTCTCAAAAATGGCATCCAGCTTCTGCGGCGGAATGGTCTTTCCTCTGTTGGAAAACGTAATGCGGACCATATCCTCCACAGATTTGCAAATCACCTGAATCTCCGTATCCGGATAGCTGTAGGCGATGGCATTTTTCAAAATATTGTTAAATACCCTTGCCAGCTTTTCCCCGTCTGCATAGACTGTCACATTGTCTCCTGTGACAGCCATTTTCCCTTCCTCTGTCCTGCGCCAGGACTCCGCCTCCAGATGAATGGTATTCCCATGGGCGCTCAGAACGGGATAGAATTCATCCGTCATCTGAATCAGCATAAAATGCAGATCCACCATCTCCTTCTCCAGGACGATTTGCTGCAGATTGTATCTCGTTATCTCGAAAAACTCGTTGATCAGCTTCTCCAGCCGCAATGCCTTGTCCAGGGTGATATGCACATATTTCTGCTTCTGCCTATCCGGCATGTCGGACGCTTCGTCCAGCAGGCTTAAATAGCCGATGACAGAAGTCAGCGGAGTCTTCAGATCGTGGGCCAGATACGTAATCAAATCGTTTTTCCGGCTCACCTCCTCCTTCTGAAGCTGCTCCTGACGCTGCATGGCAGCCTTGATTTCCGCCATCTGCAGGAAAATCTCCGCATATTCCGCCGGAAACACTTCTGACGCCTCCCTGTCATGGCGCATATAATCGCCCATCAAACGCCCGGCGGCATGGAGGACCTTTTTCTCCCGCCAGGAGGCATAGAGCACGGAGATCAGGCGAATCAACAGCGCCAGGATAACAATGGTCCAGAGAAAAACCTCGAAGGCCAGTTCTTTCAGCCTGGACCATCGGATGGAAATATGGGTATAGCCCTCCCCAATCTCTTCCCTGGGTATCCATTCCGTATAGATAAAGTTGCGGGCAAACCAATCCCGCACAAATCCGTTAAAGCCATAATCCAGCATCTGATACAGGAGATTGCACAGAAAGAGCCCTGCTGCAATAATCAGCAGCGTGATGGCGGTCCTCTTCAGATGCCTGTTTCCCTGGAAATGTCTTCTGTTAGCTGCCTTTTCTCCATAGACCGTCTTTTCTCCATGGACTGCCTTCACTCCATAGGCCGTCTTTTCTCCCTGAGCGGCCCTCCTTCCGTTTTTATCCTTCAACTTTATACCCGCACCCCCAAACCGTCTTGATATATTTGGGCTGTTCGAAGGAATCCCCCATCTTCTCTCTCAGATGCCGGATGTGCACTGTGATGGTATTGTTATTCTTCGTATAATACTCTTCCTCCCAGATCAGATGAAACAGTTCCTCCGCGCTGACCACCTGCCCCTTTCGCTGACACAAAATCCGCAGAATAGCGAACTCCGTGGGAGTCAGGTTCAGCGGTTTCTCATTCAGAAAGCATTCATGTGTCTTGTCATTAAGTACCAGCCCAGAAACGGAAAAAATCTCCTCCTGCGTTACGCCGGTATTGTATCGCTTATAACGGCGCAGCTGGGCTTTTACCCTGGCCACCAGCTCCAAAGGCAGAAATGGCTTCGTCATATAATCGTCCGCTCCCAGGGTGAGTCCGTTGATTTTGTCCACCTCTCCGCTCCGGGCTGTCAGCATGATAATGGGATAATTGTACTTCTCCCTGATCCTGCGGCAGATCTCCAGTCCACTGGCTCCGGGCAGCATGATATCCAGAATCGCCAGATCCAGCTGCTTCGTCTCCACCGCTTTCATAGCCTCCGCCCCGTCATAGCATTTCAACACTTGAAAGCCTTCATTTCCCAAATAAAGTTCCACCAAATCCGCAATCTCCCGCTCATCGTCTGCAATTAATATTTTCTCGTCCATCTCATTCCTCAATTTTAATCATTCTGATTTGCCATTCGATGATGTTTTTTCTTTATTTTCTCATAATAAGGCTAAAATGTTGTTAAGATTTTATAAATTTTATCCTGTCTCCCTCAAATTCCTGCCCTACCGTGCCAGAACCAGGTCCAGAATCTTCGCAAACCCCATATCATGGGAGGCTTTGATCAAAACGCTGCTGCCTTCCGGTATCAGTCTGCTGCAGTCTGCCTCCAAAGCCGCCAGCACTTCCCCTGTATCCGGAAACCAGAAGCTCTGCACCTGTCCGTTCCCCTGCTTTTTGGCTGCTTCAAACATATGGCGGGATTGTTCTCCCACACACACAATGAAATCTATCCCAAGCTCCGCCGCCCGACGGCCTGCCTGGGCATGGTATCTGTCCGATTCCTCTCCCAGATTCAGCATATCTCCCAGGATGGCAACCTTGTGTGTATCTGCCTGGGCCAACAGCTCCAGGGCCGCCTTCACGGACGCCGGATTCGCATTATAGCAATCATCGATCACTGTATAATGGGAGGTCTGAAGGATATTGGTGCGCCCGCTGACTGCAGTTACATCCGCAAGCCCGGCTGCAATTTCGTCTATGGCAAGGTCCAGCACCTCCCCCACACAGGCCGCGGCGGCAGCATTCAATACCATATGCCCGCCCGGCAGAGGAACGGTAACCCGCTTTGTCTCCGCCCCCTCCTGTCCGGAGAGCTCCCGCCGTATCGTCAGGGTAGCCTCGCTCCCCCGCAGCCCTTTTCCCGTAATCTCCGTCATGGACACCTCTTCCGCAGGATTTCTTCCCAGGCCAAAAAAATGCGGCCTGTGTCCCTTGATTTCCTTCAGCGGGCTCAGCTTGTCGTCCTCACAGTTTAAGCAGATCTCACCGTCCTTCGCCATGTAGTCAAAGATCTCCGACTTGGCCCGCAGGATACCGTCCCTGTCAATCAGGTTATTCAAATGACTCTGCCCGATATTGGTAATGACACAGACATCGGGACGCACCATCTTGCTGAGACGATGCATCTCCCCGAAATCGCTGATCCCCATCTCCACCACAGCCACCTCATGCTCTCCGCGTATGCGCAGCAGGGTCAGCGGAACGCCGATTTCATTGTTGAAATTTCCCTCCGTCTTTAAAACATGATAATGCCTGGCCAGCACGCCCGCGATGAATTCCTTGGTGCTGGTTTTCCCCGCACTGCCCGTGATGCCTACCGTTTTGATGTTCAGCTTCCTCCGGTAGGCTTCCGCAATCTGCTTCAAAGCCTGCAACGTGTCTTCCACCAGAACGTAGCATCCCCAGCCGGCAGCTTCTCCCTTCTCTTCCGCCTGCCTGCGCTGCGTGATACTCTGCCCGGATTTCTGCAGGCTCTGCGCTTCTACCTGCTCCGGCATCTTCTGCGTCACTGCCAATATGGCTCCCCTGGCAAATGTGGAGGCGATAAAGGTATGCCCGTCCACCTTCTCTCCCACTGTGGCCACAAACACGCCCTGTGGTTCTATCTGCCGGGAATCAATGACCACGCAGCTGACACGGCTGTTCTCATCAGCCTTCCCTCCCTGTACCACCAGCCTGCCGCCGCAGGCCTGTGCAATTTCCCTGATCGTCAGATCCATCATATGAAAGTCTCCGTCCTTTCCTTTTTCTGCATCCTCTTTTTTCTGCTTCCTCTTCTTCTCCTGCCGTTCAAATCCTCACTTCTCTTATCCTGTCTCCCCTTGCATTTCCCAAGCCACTTGAACCTGACTCTTTGCCTGCTTCCAAGTCCTTTGGCTCATGCTCCTTCTTTTTCAGCAAAGGCAAGCCGTAAAATCTCCTCGCACAATTCCCCGAAGTCCATTCCCGCCGCTGCCGCCTCCTGGGGAAGCAGGGATGTGGGGGTCATTCCGGGCAGCGTATTGGCCTCCAGGCAGTAAATCTCCCCCTGGCTGCCCATGATAAAGTCCATCCTGGCATAACTTTTCAAGCGCAATATAGAGAACACTTTCTCCGAAATTTCCTGCATTTCCCGCGCCTTCTCCGGTTCAATCTCAGCCGGACATGTCTCTACCGCGGCGCCTGCCTGATATTTGTTCCGATAGTCATAGAAGCCCTCCAGCGGTGCCATTTCGATCACGGGCAGCGCCCTTCCGTCTATGACCCCCACGGAAAATTCTCTTCCCCTGATATATTGCTCCACCA
The DNA here is from genome assembly GCA_910584865.1 of uncultured Acetatifactor sp. Classification (GTDB taxonomy): domain Bacteria; phylum Bacillota; class Clostridia; order Lachnospirales; family Lachnospiraceae; genus Acetatifactor. The sequence continues at coordinate 82,599 of CAJUCE010000017.1, read as the reverse complement.
ATACCTCGTCACCGTAACGAAACGCCTCTGCCTTGGCCTGTTGGTACTCCTCCTCATTTTCGGCGATGCTCACACCGATGCTGGAGCCGCAGCAGCAGGCTTTTACAATACAGGGATAGGGAATCCGTCTGCTTTCAGACTCTCCCCTTTTCAACCGGATGCCCTCAGGGGAGGGAATCCCGTAAGCCCTGAATAAATCCTTCGTAATCCCCTTATCCATGGCCAGGCAGGATCCCGCGAAATCCGCCCCCGTATAAGGAATCCCCAACAGGTCAAAGCATGCCTGAATCCTGCCGTCCTCTCCGTTTGCACCGTGAAGCGCCAGAAAGACGCAGTCCGCCTCCCGGCATATTTTCAGGACATTCGGTCCGAAAAATCCTTTATACACACTGCTGCGCTGCGCTTTTACAGCCTCAATATCCGGATTTTCCTCCCTGATACCGCCGATCTGCGCCGCCCAGTCCGTATCCAGGTCAAAGATTCCCTCTGTCTCCCCCTCTATCCCCAGATACACATCCAGCAGCACCGCCTTATGTCCTCTCTCCCGAAAGGCATAATAGATCATCCCTCCTGAGCTTAAGGAAACATCCCGTTCCGAACTGATTCCCCCCGCCAAAACCGCTATTTTCATATAAATTCTCTCCCTCCGCCGTACCGGGGCTCCGGGAGCCCAGACGGCTATTCTCTATTGATAAATATTCACCGCGCTTCCCCCGCATGACAATTGGGCATCCCGGTTCATTTCAAACATGCCGTGCATCCGTAACTCTCATGAATAGAGTTCTACAGGAGTTTTTCGGAACCGGGGCCCATGCGTCCGTAACTCCCATGAACAGAGACTGCGGCGGCGATAAGAACGGGCAAAATAAACAGCGGCCCGGCCATAAATGCATCATGGCTTACATCTGCCGCACGGCTCATATCCCTGCCCGATCAAATCTTCTCTCGTACAGTCCATGGGAAGCTTGTTTTCCTCTTTCATCTGCCTCACACTGTCACAGTCGGGATAGTGAAATTTCTTCGTATTTCGATTGCAGATATAGGCCGCACTCTCCGCAGTATCCGTCCCTTCTTCCGCCACCTGGGCTTCCGTTTCAGGGACGGCTTCCGGGGCTCTCCCCGGCTCCCCGGCTTTCCAGGTCTCGGAGGGAGCACAGTTCCATACCAATTGTTCGCCGTCGCTGTTTACCACGACAGTTCCCTGTTCATCGGTTCTAAATACCTGCACCCCCATGGACCGCAGCCGGTTCATTGTCTCTGCATGGGGATGTCCGTAAGCATTTCCCTCTCCGCAGCTGATAACGGCATACAAAGGAGAGACGGCATCGAGCAATTCTTCGCAGGAAGAGGTTCTGCTGCCGTGATGCCCCGCCTTGTAGACATCCGCATCAGGCAGGATACCGCCGTCCACAATCTCCTTTTCCTCTTCCTCCTGTGCATCGCCGGTAAACAGAAAACGGTTCTCCCCATGAGTCAGGAGCAAAACAATGGAATTGTTATTGCTGTCACTGCTTTCGGAAACCGGCCCAAGAATCGTAAAAACCGCATCCCCCAGAGTAAATTGTTCTCCCGCTGCCGGAACGGAACGTTTATATCCCTTGCCGGACATGGTATCCGCCACATCCCGGTAGGTGTCGGTATCCTTCTCTTCCTGCGTCATGAAGACCTTTCCGCAATTGAATTTGTATAGAATTACATCCATTCCGCCGATATGATCCTCGTCCGGATGAGTACAGACTACGTATTTTAAATCTTCCACTCCCTGTTTGCGCAGATAATTCTGTATTTTGGTTCCCTGATCATTGCCTCCCGCGTCGATCAGCATAGCCTCTCCGCCGCATAACAGCAAGGTGGCATCCCCCTGCCCTACATCCAGGAAATGAACCTCCAATTCCTCTGCTGTCCGCGTTGTATCTTCTTCGGCTTCCGCCGTCTGCCGCTCTGCAGTCTGCGGGACATTCTCCTCCGATTCCATGCGGCCAGGCTGCTCTGTATCTGAGGCTTCCTCCTGTACAAGGTCTGTGCCACCTGCCGCGTTTTGCTCCTGTGCCGTCTCCAAAACAGCTACATCCGCTTTCCCGTCTATTGATTTCTCCGCCGGAAAACTGCAGCCAAACAGTGAAACAACGGCAATCAGCAGACAAATGGCGGCCGCGGCGCCTCCTCTCCTCATACCGCCCTTCTTTTTTGAGGAATGTCCTCTTCTCATTTCCCTTTCTCCTTTGTCCGCTATCCCATTTCGATTCTTTTCGACATTGTCCCATTGAGCACAGCATCAATCCCGTTAGATGGCCATTCGGCCACTTTCTGTCTCGAATAAATGTCCTTCCGAGTCAACATTATAGCAGAACCCGCAAAAACCGCAAGCCCTTATTCACCCGGCGTGCAAATGCCTGACAGAACCCCCAAATTTTTTTAGATACAGATTATTTACAATTCGGAGACTTCCGCGTTATACTTATTTTATATAATAGAACGGAAAATGAGGACAACAAAATGGAAGACAAGAAAATCTTAATTATAGAAGATGAAAAGCCCATCGCCGATATTCTAAAATACAGCCTTGAAAAGGAAGGCTTCCAGGTACAGTGTGCCTATACCGGCAGCGAAGGGTTCTCCTGTGCCTGCAGGGAGCCCTTCAGCCTGGTGCTTCTGGACTGGATGCTGCCGGATATCAGCGGTGTGGATGTATGCCGGATGCTCACCGAGCAATACCGTATTCCCATCATCATGCTGACTGCCAGAGGAACTGTGGAAGACAAGCTATACGGACTGGAATCCGGAGCCGACGACTATATCACAAAGCCCTTCGATCTCAGGGAGGTAGTTGCCCGGGTGCGGACCATTTTACGCCGTTTCGACAAGGCCCAGGGAACCGTGGAGGATGAGAAATTAATCTGCGGGCATCTGACGATCATAGAACGGGAGCACAGCGTCTACCGTGACGGAGCCCTTTTGAATCTGACGCCGAAAGAATATGAGCTCCTGATCTGTTTTCTGAAACATCCCCGTCAGGTCTTTACACGAACGGCCCTTTTGGATCAAATATGGGGATATGATTTCGCCGGGGATACCAGAACCGTAGACATCCATGTCCAGCGCATCCGCAAAAAGGCCGGCCTGGAGGATAGTCTGGTCACGGTCTTCGGAGTGGGGTATAAATATGTCCCGTGACAAAGGCACTTACCGCTTCGGCATCCGCCGCCAGATGACTTTAATCCTGTTTGCCGTATTTCTGGCCGGCGGCGGCATCCTATACGGCAGCCTCCATGCCAAACTGCGACAAAGTCTGGAAGAACAGATCATCCGGGAATTGCAGAGCCGGCAGGAAAATACGCTTGTCTATATCCGCCAGCTTCTGATGCTCCAAAATGCCAATAATGACCAGGACGGCTACCGCCAGATTGCCGATGACATCGTTCGGGAATTAAAGCCCTTGGGCGGACGGGATTTCAGCGTGCTGGATATCGGCGGGGAATATCTCAGCGGCAACACCCAGCTGCAGGAAGGCGATCCCAGCCCGGATCTGCGTCAAGCCCTGGAGGGCAAAGCCGCTTTTACCATGACTTATCCTGATTCCGACCACATGTTTGTCTATTTTTCCATGCCCGTTGTCATTGAGGAACGGACCATCGGCATCATCCGGTATCGAACGGATGTCTCCGAGCTGTTTGTCCAGATCTATCAAAGCGAGCAGCAGGTCTATCGGACCACGGCCGTGGTATTTGCGCTGATTTTCCTGCTGCTTGCCTTTTTTATCAACAGGCTGCTGGTGCCGGTGTGGAAACTCACGGAAATCTCCCGTCAAGTGGTGCTGGATCTGTCCAGAGAACAGGTGGACATGCAGATGCTGGCCCAGCTGGCAGACTCCGGCCGCCGGGATGAGGTAGGCGAGCTGTCCCGGAATTTCAGCGTGATGCTGGAAACCATCGGCTCCCAGTTTGAGAAAATGCAGGCAGACAAGGATCAGATCATCCGTCTGTTAGGCAGCCGCCAGGAATTTTACAATAATATGACCCATGAGCTCAAAACACCGCTCACCACCATTCAGGGTTATGCTCAGCTCATGGAGGCTGACCAGGGCGCAGACAGGCAGCTCACCGACCGCGGGCTGCAGCAGATTCTCCAGGAAAGTACCCGCATGCATCAGATGGTGCTGCAGCTTTTGGAAATGTCCGATAAAAGCGTCTATATGGAGAAAAAGGCAGTGGAGCTAAGCTGCGTCGCCCGGAGTGTGGCCCAGGCACTGGAAGTCAAGGCCCGGCGCTATGACATGCAGATCAAAACAGATTTCCCTCAGGCCCTCTGGGTACTGGGTGTGGAAGAACGGCTGCGCCAGGTGCTGATCAATCTGGCGGACAATGCCATCAAATATGGCGACAGTCATACGACAATCCGCATGGACGGCATTCTGAAAAATGACTTTGTATGGCTGGCCGTCCGCAATCAGGGAAAAGGCTTAAATGCGGAGGAACAGAAGAAGATTTTCGAACCCTTTTACCGGGTGGACAAGGCATATTCCCGTGAACAGGGAAGCGCCGGTCTGGGATTATCTATCTGCCGGAAAATCATGGAAGAGCATGACGGCTCCATCGGAGTAAAAAGCAGGCCGGGCGGTCCCACCGTTTTCTATATCCGTATGAAGCCCGCCCCTCTTAAGTCCGTTCCTCACAATGACCTTCATGTAGCCGACCGCTCCTCCCATGAGAACCCGAGGTTATCGTGAAGATCCTGTAACTTGCCTGCGGAAACCGCACAGTCCGAATAAGCTCTCCTGCACGAAATCCCAAGCAAAGCGAAGGTTTGCTTTGACAGCCGTGCCCAAACCGCAACAATATTTTATCAAATGCAGAAACGGAAAGAACCCCTATGACAGTTTCAAATCATTTTCGAAAAAAACATATATTCTGTGCCGCAATCCTTCTGGCGTCTGCCATATCTTTTACAGGCTGTACCCCGGAAGAGAAAACCATGCTGCTGCCGATGGCCCAGTCCTCGGAAGAAGAGTCGGAAGGCGCCGATCCCGCCAGAGACTTTACGGTCAAAAAAATATACACCTACTCCTATGAAACCAGCGAGCTGCTGTTAAAAAGTGCTTATCTGAAGGATTGCAGCGAAAACGAAATCCGCATTACCGCCCTGGATGAAAAACAGGATAAGGGACCGTTCGTCCACCGTCAAATCGACTACAGATACGGTTTCTATGATACCCTGGGAGAATTTCCCTCCTTTTGGGACGAATGGAATAATCCATCCAAAGACCAGAACCTGAGCGAATTATGCATTGATTCTCTTCTGCCCTCTCCTGACGGAAAGCAGCTTCTGGTCTATCTCCAGTCTGCCCTCTGGGATTCCCGCATGGTCTGGCTGCAGACCCTGGGCTCAGACCAGCCCTGGCTCCTCTACCAAGGAGCGCCGGAGCAAAACAGGCCCATGATAGGCTCCTTTTCCCCCACCGGGCACTGGGTAACCTTTGATACCCTGGGGTCCTCCACCGGCGACGATTTTCTGGTTCCCATATATGACTGCCGGAAAACCGAATTCGTCACTGAGGATCAATATCTGGAGCTGCGCAGAGATTCCAAAATCAGCTCCGCCTCCGGCCGTCTCTACAGCCGGCTCTATCCTCCGGACCAGACGCTGTTTGCCCGTTCGGACATGAACTCCGAACAGCCATGGACAGCCGCGCTCTACGATACATCCGAAAATCCCGGTCTGCTGATCTTCTATCGGGAGAAAGATAAAAATCTTCTTTCTTTTGAAATGCAGTATAAACCGCCATCGGATGCAGATAAAGGCCTCTCTACCGAAACACAGAACAAAGAATATCCTGATTCTACTTCTATTGCCTATTTGAGCAGTTATCTGTTCAATTATGACGGAATATCGTATTTACAATATAAACAGGCCAACGCGGAAACCGATTTTTATTATATGGGAAATCTCTTTCAGCTTGTGCATGTTAAGCCGGACCAGTCCGGAGCTCCTACGGAAGAACCCTTGATCTTTTCCGATCTCGTCTGGGATTTCCTGCCTCTGGACACCGGAGACATTCTGGTGCTGCTCGTTCAGGAGGTGGGGATTGCCGGCAATGACTATGTAGATGACCCCCCCGAATCCCGGGAAAACGCTGCGGCAAACACCGGCAATTATGTGAACGCAAAGTATGCGAACACAGGTACCTCTCATCCGCTTTTTATTCAGAATTACTGGGATATTCTATCCGCCGATCTGTATCTTTATCCGGCCGGAGGCACACAGGGACAGCTGCTGTACAAAAATGTGCAGAATTTCCTGGGAATGGAGTATGACAGCAAAACCAGACGGATTCTCCTGGAAACCTACGAAAGCGGGAACCTTTCCCACAGGAAATGCATTATATTGGAGCTGTAGTCGTCTGTAATATTTTTACAAACGGATACATTTTCGTTACAAGATTGCTACGCATAAGAAATAAGCCTCCTGTAAACTGATTTTCATGAAACGAAATAAATTTCTAAACATGAAATATCATACAAAGGAGTTTGCTTATGTGCGGAATATGCGGATTTATAGAGCCAAACACAAAAAACAGTGAAATGATCAACCCCCCCGTCTCCCGGGAACATATCCTGGAGAGGATGATGGCTGCCATTATACACCGTGGTCCGGATCAGGGAAAAAGCTGGATGTCCGAACATGCGGCTCTGGGTTTCCGGCGTCTGAGTATCATTGACCTGGAAGGAAGCATGCAGCCCATGCTAAATGAGACCGGGGATCTGGTGTTGGTATTTAACGGAGAAATCTACAATTACCGGGAGCTTCGCCGAGAACTGATTCAGGCCGGCCATCATTTCTCCACCCTGGGAGACTCGGAGGTTCTGCTCCATGGATATGAGGAATGGGGACAGCAGCTTCCGACGCATCTGCGCGGCATGTTTGCATTTGCCATCTGGGATGAAAAAAAGGAACGGCTCTACGCGGCCCGGGATCCCTTCGGCATTAAACCCTTTTATTATGCGCCGGCAGAGGGGCATTTCATCTTCGCCTCGGAGATCAAGGGGATCCTGCCTCATCCTTCTTATAAAAAGAAGCTCAACCCGGAAGCCCTGGAGCAATATCTTTCCTTCCAGTACTCCGCTCTGGAAAAAAGCTTCTTTCAGGGAATCCTGCAGCTGCGGCCGGGACACTTTCTGACATACGATAAAAAGAATGACTCCGTCCGGACAGAGCAATACTTTGTACCCGAGCTGTATCCGGAGTGCTCTGTCAAAAATAGCAAAGAAGAGGCCGAAAACTGGATCACCCTGCTGGATGAGGCCATAGAAAATTCCATAAAAACTCATATGACAGCCGATGTGGAAGTAGGCGCCTTTCTCTCCGGCGGCGTGGATTCCAGCCTGGTTGCGGCCGAATTCTCCGGCAGCAAGACATTCACCGTAGGATTCGGCAAAGGACAGACACGTTACAATGAAATGCCCCTGGCAAAGGAACTGGCCGACGAGCTGGGGCTTGCTCATAAAGGCAGGCAGATCTCCGAGAGAGAATTCTGGGATGCTGTCCCGGAGGTGCTATATCATATGGACGAGCCCTCCGGAGACCCTTCTGCGGTGGCCCTCTACTTCGTCTCCCGGGAAGCCTCCCGGCAAGTAAAGGTGGTGGTCTCCGGGGAAGGTGCAGATGAGCTCTTCGGCGGGTACTGTATCTACTGCGAACCCAACGCACTGCACCTCTATCAAAAGATTCCTTCTCCTCTGCGCCGGGGCCTGGCCGGACTGGCCTCCCGTCTTCCGAAAATGCGGGGCCGCAGTTTCCTGATACGGGGCAGCATGCCTGTGGAAGAACGTTTCATCGGAAATGCCAATCTTTTCACTGTAAAGGAAAGAAAACGGCTGCTGAAACCTGCCACAAAAGCCCTTTCCCCTCAGGCGCTTCTGGCGGCAGATTACGAGGATGCGAAAGAACTGGACGATGCCAGCCGTATGCAGTACATAGATTTGCTCCACTGGCTTCCGGGAGATATCCTCCAGAAAGCGGACCGCATGAGTATGGCTCATTCGCTGGAGCTGAGGGTACCCTACCTGGACAGGGAAGTATTTGAAGTTGCCCGCTTCCTGCCCGCAAAATACAAGCAGAAAAAGCAGGTGTCAAAATATCTGTTCCGCCAGGTAGCTGCACGCCATTTGCCCAATGCCAGCTCCCAGCGCCGTAAACTGGGCTTTCCTGTCCCTCTGGGCCATTTCCTGACTTCGGAAACAGGAACGGAAATCATCAGCAAAGCCTTCCGCTCTCCTGCTGCACAGAAATTCTTTCATCAGGATGCCCTCGATGAGCTGATGGCTGGCAGAGGCTGCGGGCGGGGCAATACCAACAGAAAACTCTGGGCAGTATATGCGTTTCTGGTATGGTATGAAATCTATTTTCCGGAAGATTGCGCTTCTGCAGGAGAAAGCAGCAAAGAACCAGGCTCACAGACATAATGCCCATATCCGATGTGCCAGCCGGTAAACACAATCCAGGGCTGCCGTATACAGATCCCTTTAACGGCAGCCCGCCGCTTCTCTTCTTTTCTCTGAAAGCTGCCTATTCATATTTCTCCAGATGGAAGGAATACAGCACCCGCTCCTTCACAGGCTTTCCATAGATCTTCTCCACTGCCTCCTGATAATAATCCAGCTGGGTCTCATAGCGATTCCAAAGCTGAGACATGGAAGAAACGGAATCCGTCTTGTAATCCAGCAAAACCAACCCGTCTTCCTCCTCAAAGAACACATCGATAATTCCCTGGATCAAAACGGTCTCCTCCGCCGGAAATCCGCTTTTCAATCTGCGGGCATTGATTCCCAGAACAAAGGGCTGTTCCCGATAGAGCCTGCCCATTTGTCCGGCCCGCCGCATCCTCTCCGCCAGCGGCGTCTGCAGAAAACGGTTGATTTTCCTTTCACTTACCGCTTCGAAATAACCTTCCGTCAGCCGCTTTTCCGCTACCTCCTTCTGCAGGAACGCATGCAGGCGCTCCGCAGGCATGCCGTCCTCTCCCATCACTGCGTCAAAATCCAGAAGTTCCATCACCTTATGGTAGGCATTTCCCCGTACAGCCCCGCTGACCTTCTCCTCCCCCCTGCGAAAGTTCGGAATATATGGCTGAATCTCTTTCTCCTCAAAAGTATGGTATGCCGCCTCGTCCCGATCCGCCATGGCGGCAATCTTTAACTCCGACACAGTCGTCTTGGTGTATAGATCCGCAAGTACGGCATAAGGATAGACCGCGTTTATGCACTTTTGCAGGCGCTCTTCCCGCTCTGTCCCCTCCTGTTCCAAAGACTGCATCAGGGCTTCCCATCTGCCGGACAGCTGCAGCTGCTCTGTCATCTTTCCTGCAGCGGTATCCGTCTCCTCCATCACGGACACCTCCGCACAGGTATCAGGCAAAACCGGCAGCAGAAAATCCAGGAAGCTGCCCGCCTCCATAAAGTCCAGATAGGACAGGCGCTCTCCCCTGAAAACCTTCTGGCGCTCCCACCTTTTTCCCGCCTCTTCCGCCACACCTGTCATAATCAGTTTTTCTCTGGCACGGGTCATTGCCACATAGAGCAGCCGCAGTTCTTCCGACAGACTTTCCTCCCGCAGTTTCCCGGCCAGAGCCATCCGCCGCAATGTCTTATTGCGAATCCGTCTGTCCGGATCCACATAATCAGTGCCCAAACCCAAATCCATGTCCAGGATCAGCGGCTGATTTACATCCTGCATATTGAACCGTTTTCCCATACCCGCCACAAAGGTAATCGGAAATTCCAGCCCCTTGCTCTTATGGATACTCATAATCCGCACCACGTCGGCATTTTCATCCACCTGCTCCGCTCCGCCGTAATCCACGTCGTACTTTTCCAGCTGTTCTATATAACGGATAAAATGAAACAATCCAAAATAACTGGTCTTCTCGAAATCTGAAGCCCTGGCCAGCAGCATCTCCACATTGGCCCGCTTCCTGCTCCCTGTAGGTAAGGCCGTCACATAATCCAGATAACCGAAGTCATAAATCACTTTGGTCAAAAGCTCCCGGACAGGCAGATACACAACACATTCTCTGTACCCGGCAATCATCTGAAGGAAGACCGCAGCCTTTTGCCTCAATTCCTCCTCATCCCCGGGGAATCCGGCTTCTTTCTCCGCCGAATCCGGCTCTCGATCAACATGCTCCTCTCCTCCTTCTATATATTGCTTCAACGCCTCATACAGGCTGCCCTTCCCGGCAAAAGCACGAATCCAGGAAATCTCTTCCTCCGAAAAGCCGCCGAAGACAGATTTCATCACACCGAATAACGGAATATCCTGGCTGGGATTATCCAATACACGCAGAAACTGCAGCAGCTCCTGTACCTCCGCAGCCGCAAAATACCCGGTCCTGGCGGTTATGTATACCGGGATTCCCTCCTGCTCCAGCACTTCCTTGAACTCCTCGTCCCAACCGCTGTTGGTGCGCAGTAATATTACCATATCATTGTATCTGGCCTGTCTCAACTCCCCTGTGCTTTTGTCCGTCACAAGGAAATGCTCCCTCAATGCCTTGATTTTCCCGGCAATGACCATGGCCTCCGCCTGCTTTGCGCTGCTCTCCTCCGCTTTACCCGGCTTCTCCACCAGCAAAAGCTCACTGACACAATCCCCGTTCTCCGGATAAACCGCGCCAGGATACAGCGCCGCGGCGTGATCATAGACAATGCCGCCCACTTCCGCACTCATCATCCTGCCAAACACATCATTCACGGTGTCCACTACCTGCACTCTGCTGCGGAAATTCCTGGCAAGATCAATGCGCCGGCAATTTTTCTCCCCGCCTTCGTTCCCCTTGCCCTCCTTCTCCCGACTGTCCCCGCCGCCTTTTCCGCTCCCCTTTACGGCATCCGCCCGACCGCCCTGTGCTTCCCCGCCGCCCTGGTTTTCTCTTCCGCTCTCCTCCAAACAATCCGCCCCATAAGTCCCGTATTTTTCCAGAAAAAGTTCCGGCCTGGCCAGACGGAATTTATAGATACTCTGCTTCACATCCCCCACCATAAATCGGTTATAACGGCCCTCTTCCTCCCCGGAGACCGCTCTCAGCAGGTATTCCTGCACCAGATTGCTGTCCTGGTATTCGTCTATCAGTATTTCGTCAAAATATTGCCTGTACTCCAGTGCAACTCTGCTTGGCCCAATTTTCTCTCCCTGAATGTCCAGCAGAATGTCCAGTGCACAGTGCTCCATATCCGAAAAGTCTATCACCTTCTTTTCCTGCTTTTTTTCCCGCATTCTCCTGTCAAAATCCAAAACCAGGTCAATTAATGTGGTCACCGGCTCACGGCATGCCCCGCTCTGTCTGGCTGCCAGTTCCAGAGTCGTTGCAAAAAAACGCTCCTCCAGGGACTTCAGGCTTTCTTTCACCTCTCCGCGCATGTCCTTTGCCAGTTCCCGCTTCTGTGGATCCACACTGTCATCCTTCTTCGACGGCAGCCTCCCAAAGGTCACGGCGGGCAGCTTAATTGCATATTCTTCCAGGGAACCACAGGCGAGCAGTCTCTCCAGCTGCTCCAGCTCCCCGTCCACCAGCTCTCCGTACATATAAGGACCATCCGGCAGCTCGCACAGCCGGCGCACCCGGCGCAACTTTTCCGCACATCCTCCCACCATACGCTGCAGATAGGAATACAGCCACTCCGCATAGGAACTGGCGCACAGCTCCTGCACCGAGCCCGGGCCGTAATCCTCCTTCCGCGCCTCCAGCCACTGTTCCGGAAAGGGAAAACTGGCGGCATATCGAGACAGCTTCAAAATATACTGCTCCAGCACGCTCTCCTTACCCCCCGGACAGAAAAACTCCACGCAATAACGGAACGCCTGACTTTCGGATGCATAGGATTCCTCCAGCAACTCCCCCAGAACCTCCTGCTGCATCAGTTTGATTTCGCCCTCATCGGCAATTCGGAATGCCGGATCCAGGCCGATTTCGTTAAAATGGTTCCGCAGCAGAAAGAGACAGAAACTGTCAATGGTAGTAATCTGGGCATTGTGCAGCAAGGTAGCCTGCCGCTGAATATGCTCGGACTCCGGACACTCTGACAGCCGCCTTGCAATTCCCGCCCCAATCCGCTCCCGCATCTCCGCCGCCGCCGCATTGGTAAAAGTCACGATGAGCAGACGGTCAATATCCACGGGATTTCTCTCGTCGCATACCATTTTCGTAATGCGCTCCACCAACACGGCGGTTTTTCCGCTGCCTGCCGCCGCCGAAACCAGAATATTACAGCCATGTAAATCGATGGCCCTTTGCTGCTGCGAAGTAAATGTAACTGCCATAGCTCCCTACCCCTTCTCTGAATACTTCTCCATCTAATACAACCTGTGAAAACCTGCACACATCTTGCTTTAAAATTCGAAATCCGAAATTTCGTTTTCCATATCCTCGTTTCAAAAAACAAACCCTTGCGCAAAAAGCCCGTTTCCGCTATGATAGACACATAAAACCGGAATCGGTAATCCCCCGGGAATCCAAAAACGACAAAATGACAGGAGGAAGTTCAATTGCAGCAATTATCCCTTTTCGACTCTTCAAACGAATACTCCCTCTCTCCGGCCACGGCGCCTCTGGCTGACCGTATGCGCCCCCAGTCCCTGGCAGACTATGTAGGGCAGACACACCTTTGCGGAAACGGCCGGATCCTTCGGCAAATGCTGGAGAAGGATCAGGTCTGCTCCATGATCTTCTGGGGACCTCCCGGCGTAGGCAAGACCACCCTGGCCCGCATCATCGCCGGAATGACAAAATCCGATTTTGTGAACTTCAGCGCCGTCACCAGCGGCATTAAGGAAATCCGGGAAATCATGAAACAAGCCGAAGAAAACCGCGCCTACGGCATCCGCACCCTTGTGTTTGTAGACGAGATCCACCGCTTCAACAAGGCCCAGCAGGACGCATTTCTCCCCTATGTGGAGCGGGGCAGCATCACCCTCATCGGAGCCACCACAGAGAATCCTTCCTTTGAGATCAACGCCGCTCTTCTGTCCCGCTGTAAAGTGTTCGTGCTGAAAGAACTGACGAAAGAGGACCTGACCCAAATGCTGCGCCGGGCAATGACCGACAAACGGGGCTTCGGCAACACCACCGTCCGCATGGAGGAAAATACCCTTTCCGTCATCGCCGCCTTTGCAAACGGCGATGCCCGCATGGCGCTGAACACCCTGGAAATGGCTGTCCTGAACGGAGAAATCTGCCCTGACGGCTCCATCACCGTCAGCCGGGAAACCCTGGAACAATGCCTGGGCAAAAAGACATTGCTGTACGACAAAAAAGGCGAGGAACACTACAACCTGATCTCCGCCCTTCATAAATCCATGCGCAATTCGGATCCGGATGCCGCCGTATACTGGCTGGCCCGGATGCTGGAATCCGGGGAAGATCCCCTGTTTATTGCCAGAAGGCTGATCCGCTTCGCCAGCGAAGACATCGGCCTTGCCGACAACCAGGCTCTCCAGACCGCCGTGGCCGCTTACCACGCCTGTCATGATATCGGTATGCCGGAATGCAATCTGAGCCTGACCCAGGCTGTAGTCTATCTCTGCCTTGCTCCCCGTTCCAACGCGCTTTACCGCGCCTATGAGACGGCAAAAGCCGACGCGCTGACCCGGCTCTCGGAACCGGTGCCCCTTGTCATCCGCAACGCGCCCACACAGCTGACGGACGAGCTGCACTACGGGGAAGGCTATGTCTATGCCCATGACACAGCGGAAAAAATGGCGCGGATGACCTGCCTGCCGGAAAGCCTCAAGGACAGAAGATATTACCTGCCTACGGAGGAAGGCGCTGAGGGCCTCATGAAAGAACGGCTGGAAAAGAGCCGGGCTTTCCGGCTGTAATTTTATTTTTCTGGTGAAAAACATTGGGACATATGTTTTGATAACAACATCAAAAAAACATCCTGCGCAGCGCCTCCTCCCGGTCCAGATCTTCCAGCTTCCGCTTCCCGCATCCCGGCAGGGAGGGTTCGAATCCGCAGACTTTCCTGTAAACGCAGTATGTACAGGCTTCCTCGCTGCCCTTCTCATAGGGATTCAGCGATATAGTTCCGTCCAGAATCTCCCTGCCGATCTGTGCAATCTTGCGGCTCACATAATCGGAGACTACCTTCAATTCCTGCCCGCTGAGTACAGAGGAGCGGGCGGAAAAGCTGCCGTCCTTCTTCCGCTCCACCGGAATCACGGCAGATTTGCTTTCCATGGTCTTATCCAGCAGCTCCACGATATGAGGTGCACTGTTTACCACCCCGCTCATCCGCAGCTGCTGCGCAATCTGTTCCTCGATCTCCTCCGGCGCGAGCTCCGCCGCAGTCTCCACCGACGGGTCGTCAATCCGATAATAAAGCATGGCTGCCGGCACCGCCTCTTTCCCTCTGTGCCTCTTCGCCTCCATCTCCACAGCCGCATTCATATATACCACCAGCTGCAGTTGCAGCCCGTAATACAATGCGGCCAGATCAAATCTTTTCTGTCCGGATTTATAATCGATCACCTTTACATATACCTTTTCCTCATCCTCCGCCACATCAATTCTGTCGATACGTCCCTGCAGACGCATTTTCTCCTGTTCGGACAATGCTACATTGACACTCTCCATATGCTCCGCATGCTGAAAGGACATCTCAAAAGACTCCGGAACAAAGCTGCCCTTTTGCAGCTGCTTCTGCAGGGTCAGCACGGTTCTGGTCAGGATCCGCCCCATTCTGGTAATGGCATACGCATTCCTTGCGCTGCTGTACAGCACCGTGCTCCCGTATGTCGCCGCATAGCGCTCCAGAACCTCCTGCACACAGCTCCCCGCAAATTCCTCCGGAAAGTCGAACCATGTATAATGATTTTCCGTCAGTTTCTCCGCGAACTGCTCCAGCACCGCATGATATACATTTCCCATATCCACGCTCTCGAAGGTAAATTCTTTCCGCTCCTGCAATGCCAGCCCGTACTGTAGAAAATGCCGGTAGGCACAGGCCGCATAGGTCTCCAGACGACTGACGCTGTTCTCCAGCATGACCCCGTAGAGCGCCCTTGCCACCGCCCTGGACAGCCCCCTGTCCTCATACCGCTTAAAAGCAGCCTCCGTGAGAATCTTCCTCTTTTCCTGAAGCTCCCCCTCTCCGTATACACGATATATCGTGAAAAATTCCTGCTCCTTCTCCCGGGGCAGCACACCTTCCACATATTCCCGCAATCCCCTGGCCAGGTATTCCAGCCCCTCCTGTCCTGTGACGATCTGTTCCAGCGGACTTCGCTGCTGAGGATATTTTACTGTAAGAAGGGGATACATCTTCTGTATCACATCCACCAGATAGGCCGGTCGCAGTGCCTTTCCCGCGCTGTTCACCCGGGAATAGGAAAGGTAAAGCCGGTGCGAAGGCTTTGTCATATTCAGATACAGGTAAAAGCGCTGGATATACATCTGCTGTCTGGGACTGGGCGCCAGCTCCAGACTGGACTCCCGCAGGAATTCCCGGTCCATATCCGAGATGATGCCGCCTCTGGATGCCGCTTTCGGAATATTGCCGTCATTTACCCCCAGGAAGAAAAGCACCTTGACCTGCCCCAGCCGGGTCCGCTCCATATCTCCCACCAGCACTCTGTCCACATTCTGGGGGATAGTACCCACCTGAATCTCGCCGAATCCCGCATCCAGAATCTCCGCAAACTCTTTTAAAGGGATATTTTCCTCCCCCAACAGGGCATAAATCTGATCCAGAAGCTCCATCACCAGGCGGTAAATCTGTGCATATTCCCGGGCTCTGGCCGGCTCTCCCGCCTCCTCGAAACGGCTCTTGAATGCCTCCAGCTTTTGTTGTACCCGATTCTGCACCAGGAAATCATAAAGGGCATTCACATAAGATTTCACAGGCTCCTTTTCCGCAAAATGCAGCATCCCAACCTGCTCCATCATACGCTCCCGCAGCCCGTTCATCTCTTCCAGCTCTTCTTCCCCCTCCATCCGACGGCTCTTACGGGTAAACAGTCTGCTGTAACTGCGGTATCCCTTGATCCCCGTCTCCAGACAATAATTTTCCAATCGGTCCACTTCTTCCCATGTCAAATCAGCCAGACCGCTGCGCAGATAGTGAAAAACCGCCTCATAGGAAAAATCTTTTGTGTACAATTCCAATGCGCTCTTGATGTATTCGATCAAAGGGTTCAGGATAATCTTCCTGGTTCTGTCTATATAACAAGGAATCTCCATCCGGGAAAATTCCGATTCCACATAGGGCGCATATCCCTCCAGATCCCCCATAATCACGGCAATATCCCGATAGGCAAGCCCTTCCTCCCTGACCAGAGTGCAGATTTCAAGCCCTGTCTGGTGCACTTCCTCCTTGGGGGAGGTGGCTTCGAACAGCCTTATCTCCTGCTGTTCCCCCTCATAGGGCCGGGTGCCGTAGCGGAACAGATTCCTTTCCAGGAAAGCCAGTGCCGGAGCCCCCTGAAAACGGCGGCCCGGCGCAATGAAGGCATCCCTGCCCCTGTCCACAGAAAGCTCCTGCGCTTTTGCCGTCAGATCCGCCACAGTTTTTTTGCTCAGATGAAAAAGCTTCTGCTCTCCGTCCTGCACGTATGGATCCTCCCCCTCCCCCAGCGTCAGCGTCACGGTCACCTCCCCGCACAGCTCCATAAGCCTTGCGATGACCCGGGTCTGGATGGGGGTAAAACCGGTAAAGCCGTCAAAGGCCACCACGCTTCCCGCCAGCAGCTTCGATTTGTGCAGAGAGCGGCACAAAACATCCAGCGTCTCCTCGGTGGTAATAAAATTGCCGCGGATATATTCTGTAAATCCTTTGTATAAAGTCTCCAGATCCTTGAGCTTCTGCACCAGAGCGCCTCTTTTTTCCGCATAGGCGATGAGCTTTCCCACATCCTCCGTACCGATTCCGTACTGCATGAACTCGGAGATGGCGCTTTTCACCTCATGGATATAACCCTGCCTGTGAAGAAAGCCTCCCAGGGTAGGCAGTTCCCCCTTCAGATTCGCCGCCACCTTCTGCAGTACCAGGCTTTTCCCCGTATCATCAAGTACAGGGATTTCCTGTCCTCCCACTTCCTCCAGGATCCGGTGTCCCAGGCGCCCGAAGCTGAGCACATCGATATTCATAATGCCTCCCCGGTCATTTAAACACACCAGCTCCTTCTGGGTCTGCATGGTAAATTGGTCCGGAACGATGATCAGGAAATTCCGGTTCCGGTTCTCCCGGGCTCTCTTTGTAATATCCTCATATAACTTCCGGCTCTTGCCGGCTCCGGAAGGTCCAAAATAAAATTGAAGGCTCATTCCGCTCTGCGTCCCGTCCCTTTCTGCTTTTTATGCTTCTATTATTTTAAATCCAGTTCCACCGGACAATGATCCGAGCCCGTCACCTGAGAGTGAATCTTCGCGTCCGCAAGCATTCCCCTGAGCGCCTCGGATACCACAAAGTAGTCGATACGCCACCCTACATTCCTGGATCTGGCCTGCCCCATATAGGACCACCAGGAATAAGCATCCTTCGTATCCGGATAGAAATAACGGAAGGTATCCACAAATCCGTTCTCCAGGACTTTGCCAAAGCAATTGCGCTCCTTGTCCGTAAAACCTGCGTTGTTGTGGTTTGTCTTCGGATTTTTCAGGTCTATTTCCTGATGCGCCACATTCAGATCTCCGCAGTAAATCACCGGCTTTGTCTCCTCCAGCTTTTTCAGGTATTTCAGAAAAGCCTCCTCCCACTCCATCCGGTAGTCCAGCCTGGTCAGCTCTCTCTGAGAATTGGGGACGTAGACCGTCACGCAGAAATAATCCTCAAATTCCGCCGTGATCACACGGCCTTCGTGGTCATGCTCCTCCACGCCGATACCATAGGTAACCTGCAGCGGCTCCTTTTTCGTAAACATTGCGGTGCCTGAGTACCCCTTCTTCTCTGCCGAATTCCAATATTGATAATAACCGGGCAGATCCAGTTCCAGCTGGCCGGGCTGCATCTTCGTCTCCTGCAGACAGAAAATATCCGCATCGGCCTCTTTGAAATACTCCATAAATCCCTTCTGCATGCATGCACGCAGCCCGTTTACATTCCAGGATATCAATTTCATCTTCTTCCTCTTTTCCGCGCCGCCCAAACCGAGGCGCCTTTTGTCCCTTCCGAATCATTGTATCATATTTATCGTGTTAATGCCACTAAATGCCAAAATTTCCAATCACAGAGACATAGTGCCCGCTTCAAGAACCTCCCCACAACAGTCGAAATAACTATTCCAAGATTTTCAAAGGTTGTAAAAAATCCACAAGATACTTTTTTAACCACCAGTTAAACGGAACTTTCCCGCGAAGCTCTGTACATGGTATAAAAATATCAATATAATAAAAACAGAATACCGCAAAATATACGGCACAGTACCAAAATATATTGAATCCGGAAAGGACAAAATATGAACATCTATATCGGCGAAAACATTAAGAGGCTACGCCTGAACAGGCAGATTACCCAGGAACAGCTCTCGGTGGCCATGAGCGTCTCCTGCGCCGCCGTGAGCAAATGGGAGCGGGGCGAAACGCTGCCAGACATCTCTCTGCTGCCTCTGCTGGCCCATTATTTTTCCGTATCCATCGATGAGCTCATGGGGTATGATGCGGCACGGATTGAAGAGGAAATCCAACATTTCATGGATGAGCACGGCAGGCTGTTCCGGGCAGGAAAACGGGAAGAATATACCCGGCTATCCGAGAAAGCCTACCGGGAATATCCGAATGACTACAGAGTTATAAATTATTATATGTGGGACAAGGTTGGAGATTATACGGACAATGACCCCCAGGTACTCCTGGCCAATCAGGATGAGCTGCTGTTTCTCTGCCGCAGGACACTGGAGGGCTGCGCCGATACGTTCCTGCGGATGGATGCCGTCAACATGCAGGGCAAAATCCTCCATGCCCAGGGGCGGACCCAGGAGGCTGTAGCCCTGTACAAAAAAGAAATTCCCGACTGGTATCTGACCTGCGGCCAGAAGACGGAACAGCTTTTTGCCAAAGACACGCCGGAGTACGCCCGTCAGCTTCGGTTCAATCTGCTGGAACTGGGGGCCTTCACCGTGAATAAAAAGTGCAGTGAACTATGGTTCTGCCACGGCCTTTCCCTGGCGGAAAAAGGGGAGGCGGCTCTGGAACTCTGCGCGGCCCTGGAGCAGCTACGGAGAACGGTCTTCTGCGGCGAGACGGACTATTACCTTGGCGGATTTGCGTCAGGCATGGCCCGAAAGCTCCGGAAGGCAGGAGGCGACGAGGCTGTAGCGGAACGGCTTTGCAGGATCGGTCAGGAGGCAATGGAGCGTTTCCGTGCATACAGTGAGTCTGACCCGGCGGCAAGGGAAGTCCTGAATTGTGATTTCATGGATTTTCCATAATGTACTGCCGCATCCAGGAAAGTGTTACGGCGAGTGAAAAGACATGCCCCAGGCAGGCGGGAAGGGAACATAATGAAAATATCAGAACGGAACAATCCTTTTCGGAAAAAAGTGGCAGGAATTGCGGTCACATCCTTTCTGCTGTCCATGCTACTTCAGGCAGTGTCCCTGATTCCGGTAATGATGATGCCGGCAGTGGTTGATACCTACATTCCGGCAGGAGAAACCGGGAAGGTGGTCTGCAGCATCCTTGCCTTCTGCGGCATTCCCGTACTGGTGACCTTCGGCCACAACTGGTATCAGTATTACCTGATGCTCCAAAGCCGCAGGCTCATCGCCCGGGTAAACCTGGAGTGCTTTGACAAGCTGATTCACCAGCCCATGGCTTTTTTTGACGAAAATCACTCCGCGGAACTGGCGAAAAAAGCTTCCGCAGACATTGTGTCATACATCGCGGTGTGGACCATAGACCTGCCCAAATTAATATCCAACGCGGTCAGCGGGGTTCTGGTTTTTCTCCTGCTGTGCCGGGTTCATGTTCTGATCGCCCTGTTTCAGGTGCTGTACATTCCGGTGAGCCTGGTGCTGATGAAGCTGGTGGGAAACCGGCTCCAGAGGCTGATTGCCAAAGTAGTGGATTTCAATGCAGCATACCAGAAGCAGATGCAGGAGGCCTTCCGCTCCATACGTCTGGTGAAAGCCCAGGTAACGGAGGAGCAGGAGGACAGGAAGGTGGAAGACATCCAGAAGGGCATGCTGAAAATCTGGGGCAGGGTGGCATTTTTCGACAATTTTGTGGGCGGCATCTCCCATACCCTGATGCCGGGATTTTTCCATGGGGCAACCTTTATCATTGCGGCTCTTCTGGCGGCCCTGCAGGTGATTTCCATCGGCTATATGACGGCAGCAGTGGGCTATGCCTCCAGAATACATGATATTTTTACCAATCTGATTTCCACTTACAATGGATACAAGAAAGCCAGAGGCCAGGTTTCGGCCATTCAGGGATATCTGGAACTGGAGGACGAACGGGACAATGCCGGAACTGGCAGATGGCGGTTCGAACGGGAAATTGTATTCGATGATGTGACATTTCGGTATCCGAGCGCGGAAAAGGATATTCTGCAGCATAAAAATTTCAGGATAAAGAAAGGGGACTGGGTGGGTATCACGGGGCCCAGCGGCATCGGAAAAAGCACGATTCTGGAACTGCTGCTGCGGTTTTATGAGCCGGATGGGGGACGCATCCTGGCGGACGGGCAGCCCATGGAGGAAATCAATCTCTACGAGCTGCGCAGGGCCGTCTCCTATGTGCCCCAGGAACCTGTGCTGCGGCAGGGGACGATTCGGGACAATCTCCTGTCTGCCAGACCGGATGCCACCCAGGAAGAGCTGCTGTGCGCCGCGGAAAGAACCGGCATACTGGCAGCAATCGAGGGCGGACTGGACCGGGAAGTCGGAGAACAGGGCATGGCGCTGTCCGGTGGGGAAAGGCAGCGGATTGCCATTGCCAGGTGCCTTTTGGACGGCAGGAAGCTGATTCTCCTGGACGAGGCCACCAGTCAGATGGATGCCGCCGCCCAGGATACCATGGCCAGGGTGCTTCGCCAGGAACAGAAGGCCAGAGGTGCTACCGTGCTGAGTGTGGCCCACCGGACGGAGTTTAACCGGTTTGCGGATGAGACGATTCGGGTGGAGTGAATGGACTGCGGATGGAACCGTTACTGCTGCTCTTCATCCCGGTCATCCTGCACCGGTCGGGAAAACGACTCTGGACCGGCGGCTTTTTGCCGGCTTAATCCTCACAGCCGTCCACAATCCGCCGGATTTCCGAGATTTCATCAAAATCCGCTTCCGAGATACAGACCCCCATCTCCGGCATTGCATGGACGACCATTCCCTCTCCAAGGTAAATGGCCGCATGGGCAGGTGTCTCATAAAAAATCAGATCCCCGGGCTGCGCGCTGTCCAATGTTTCCACCTCTGTCCCGATTTCGCGCTGCCCTGTGGTATTATGAGGCAGGCTGACTCCGAAATGGGCATAGACACTCTTCGTAAAACCGGAGCTGTCCGTCCCCTGCGTCAGGCTCTCCTCTCCCCATGCATAGGGATTCCCCACGAACTGCAGCGCATATTCCGCGGCTTCCGCCCCCCATGGATTTCCTTCCCCTGCCTCCACTTCAAAAGAACCATCCAGCTCCACAGAAAGCTTATCCTTCGCATAATCAGACTCAAAGCCCAAAGCCGCTATATATTCCGCAGCCTTTTCCGGATTTGCCTTCGAGGCATCCACCTGCAGGGCAAACAGGGCATTCAGGCCCTCATAGTCCTCATTCCTGCTGATTTTCCCTGTCACCTCGTCATAGCGGTATGCCTCTTTATTATAGAAGGTTCCCTCCGTAACGCACAGATACAGGTCATGGTCCGCAAAAATCTCCACATTGTCGCATTCTATCAGCCTGTACAAAACGCCGTCTTCCGTTATATCGGTATAATTTCCTGCCATGCCCGCCAGGTTGTACAAGGCCGGATCGTAGCCGCCGATCAGGGGCGAGGCGAACAATTCCGGTTTTCCGGCGCAAACGCTTCGCTCTTTGCCCGTATCGCCGCTTGAAAGGTTTCGGTTCAATTCCGTTTTGCCATAAGCCTCCTGTGAGACATCCGGCATCGGCATCCCGTTCCCGTTCTCCACAGCGATTACGGCATAGGTTCTGTCCCCGGCTATGGAACCATTGTGCTCATGGGGATATGCCGACAGCGCCTCCCCGGAAACAATGCCCAATAATGTAACTCTGTAATCCCCGCAGCTCTGGGTCTCATTAATCAGAAGGGCCTGCTCACCGGCGAATGCCTCTGCCAGTGAAATATCCCTGGCGCTCCCCGCCACATCGGAAGACGACAGGTACCTCCAAGCCGCATATACGGTTATGGAAGTCACACACAATACCGCTGCCGCAGCCGAGGCTACAGCGGCTAATTTTCCTTTCCTTTTCGCTGTCATTGTCCTTTGTGTTATTTCCCGCTGTGTCATTGCCCTCTGCTCCTTCGCATGGTTTACTATTTTCCGGTTCAGCCGCAAGTCCGCCTCGTCCCTGGGCATCAGGGCATTTCTCAATGCATCATCCAGTTTCTTATCCATTTAAAACATCCTCCAATTCTTTTTTTAGAATTCTCCGGGCCCGATGTAATCTGCTGAGCACGGTGCCTGCAGGTATCTTCACCGTTTCGGCAATCTGTGCTGTCGACAGGTCTTCCATATAAAAAAGGAGTACCACAATCTTTAGTTTATCCGGCAGTTTATTTACCGCCGTTCGGACAGACATATCCTTCTCCTGTCTGGCAATCCGCTCCTCCGGCGACGGTTCTGCGGACTTTGCCATATCGGCATCCCGTTCCTCCGCAATGGGCTGCATGTCCGCAATCCGCCTCCTCCAGGCGTATTTACGCTTCCTGTTCTTCCAGAGGCGCAGTGCGGTAGAAAGAAGATAGCTCTTCGGATTATTGCCGAATTCGATTTTTTCCTTACATTCCACAGCCGTCAAAAAAGTGTCCTGATACAAATCGTCAGCCTCCTGCGGACTGCCGGTGAGATACAGGCAGAAAGAATAGATATCCTTATTGTATTTGTCTATGCACATCTCAAGCTCTTGTTTTGTCATTGGGTTCTTCCTCTAAGACGTCTTATCCGGGCTGCAGCGCTTTTGCCTTTCACTTATACATTGTAATAACTTTTGGAATTATTCAAAATTTTTTTCTTTTCTTTTTACTGCATGCCACTGAAATATGCAGCGCTGTGTCGGCGGTAAACTTCCGTGTACGGACTGCGCAATGCGAATTTCGCAATGCGTATTTCACAATGCGAATTTCGCATAGAAAAATCCTCCTTGCCTGGGATGGTTCCCAGAAAAACAAGGAAGATTTAGAAAAACCGAATATTTCCCTACTTAAGCCTTTCCCCCGAAACAGCTGCCTCAAAGCTCCCAAATATGTCCTCATACGAAAATCCAAGCACAAGCTTCAGTATAACAAAGTCAGATGCAAATATATTACGGCTGCCCTGTTCGATTTTCGAATAAGTTGATTCCGACATATTGCTCCCATATATGTTCGCCTTCCGTACAACATCCATTTGCGTATAACCTGCACGCTTTCAGAAAGTTTTCAATGTTTCTCCAATAGGTATGTCGAGGATTACTTTCGTCATATCATCTTCCTTTCTAAATCAGTTCACCTCAATGCAGCTAATGTGCTGCATTGGGGCGGAATTGTGGGGAATGCCGATTCCTTTATCCGATTTTACGAAAAATCCCCGTCTGAAAAGTCCCTGTCCCATCCCCGCATCTGCAGGAAAACTGCATATGTGTCCCCTTCACCTGCAAAAGCCCCTGCCCCTCCAGGGCGCGGACCAGTCCTGCATATGCACCGTCGTCCTCATAGCGCTCCACACTGACCAGATACCCCTGAGGCTTTATCAGGGCCGAAAGCACACCTGCATACTGCCTGTGCCTCTGTTCCTGCTCCTGTGCCGTCAGAGCCGCTGCCGCATTTTCCTCACAGAGAGGCCTCCATGCCACATTTTCGTGCACCGTGCGACAGGAAAACAGTGTGCCGCATGTCTGCAATTTATGCGCATCGCACATAAATTGCACATTCTGCAGCCCTATCTCCCCCGCAAGCTTTCCTGCCACGCAGACCGCCTCCCGGGATATATCCAGTCCCGTGACTTGGGAATCCGGATGCTGTCGGGCCAGGAGGCAGGTGAGAATCCCGTTCCCGCAGCCGATGTCGAAAATGTCCCCCGAAAAATAGGCATCGTATTCCAACAGATACTCCGCAGCTCTCTTAAAAAACACACGGTCATAAAAAGAAGCCGCCAGGAGGCTCATCTGCAGGCTCTGGTTCAGATACGCCACAAGTTCCTTCTGGCGGTGAAGGTATACCGCATCGCCTGTCCCGTAAAACAGACGCTCTTCTGAACGTCCAAACAGTTCATCCAGACGCTCTATATGCCTTCCGCCCTCTTCCTGCCCAAAAGTCTCCAACAATGCCGTATCCAGTCTGGTAATCTTCCGGATGCCTATTCGGGAAAAATATTCCCTGATGTCCTGATTCTGCATACAATCCCCTCATTTTCGTCGTTTATTACATTAAGTTATATATTTATCTTCTGCCTTATTTCTACACTTCCACAATGCCATTGGGTGCTTTGCAATATTTACAAGCTCATTGCTTTCTCCGAATATCTCAATCCACAAGCATTTCTTCCCTGGCACAATAATCCAAATCAATATCAACGGAACGCCCATTAGGAATATAGACCTGCGCATAATCGGAAGAATCTGCATTCAGTTTACCGCTTTTCTCAGATCCTTCTCCGGGTACTTTCCCAGGTACTCCCGAATAATTTACAAAGATCATATACTGCCGTAAAACGCTGCATTCCGACAGTAGCTTATGATTCTTTCCTGAATTGATATTATATACTGTACAGACCAACTCCAGCTCCGTTTCTTCCATGGGGTTTGCATACGCGTCCGACAGCTTCAATTTATACTGCTCCGGCTGCTCCTCCGTCCCATTATAAAACACGGCAAACCGGGGTGTCGGGATCTTCACCAGCCGCTTCCCATAAATATTCCGCTTCTTAACCCACTGCTCCAGAATGTTTGTCACGTAGATCAGCGCCCGCAGAGGCATATTGGGGCAAACGGTGGATTCGTGCTCATATACGCTTAAGTTCATATCCAAAATAAACGCCGCATCATTGTGCACTGACAGGGAAATCCCTTTCTCCAGGTTACACACCTCTACCAGGTCCGAATCCCTGTAATCCGAATGGTTCAGCGCGTTATACACCTCCGGCGCATACTCCGGCTCCTCCATCAACATGCCGAACACATCACTTTTATACTCCCTGTTCCCCGCCATAAAACGCCTCCTTTAGCCGACAGGAGGCTCGCGGCCTGGGTACTATATGCGAAACTCCTGCTCTTATTAATTTTGAATGGATGAAATAAAAGCATGAATTTCCTTGAATATAATGAAAAAACTTAATATTTGACAAGTATGCAGCGCTAACGGCCATACCAGATCTGAAATATGCTTTGAATAGAGTGTAGCATACTTATGAATAAAAGGCAAATACATTTTCGGCCTGTATA
This sequence comes from uncultured Acetatifactor sp., assembly GCA_910584865.1. Taxonomy (GTDB): domain Bacteria; phylum Bacillota; class Clostridia; order Lachnospirales; family Lachnospiraceae; genus Acetatifactor. The sequence continues at coordinate 57,022 of CAJUCE010000017.1, read as the reverse complement.
GGACTGTATAGGACAATTGTTCAGGACGGCAATACATGTCTGCAACATTTCAGTGCCCTGTCTGAGCTGCTCCAATTTAAGGGCTTTTTAACCGGCATTGCCTCCGTCCAAAAGCAGCTTGACGAAGCCGCCTACAATGTGTTAATATGTTATACATGGAACCGGAAATCAGCAGAAACCCATACCGTGCCCATCGAATTTACGGGTCCAATGCGCGAAGAACACGCGCATGGCGGAACTGGAATAGGAGAAAAATGATGTCACAGCAAATATCAGAATCGGAACTGGTCCTAATGAAAATCATCTGGAAAAACGGCGGCTCTGCCCTCTATGCGCAGATCCTGGAAGAGCTGCAGCGTGAGAGCAATCCCTGGAACAAAAATACGGTACTCACTCTGCTCTCCCGGCTGATTGATAAGAAATATCTGAAAATCCGAAAAATCGGCCGGCGCAACGACTATATTGCATTGGTTACAGAGCAGGAATACCAGACCCTGCAGACCAACAGCTTTCTCAATCGGGTATACAGCGGAAATGTCAGAACTCTGGTTTCCACACTGCTTCGCCAGGATGTTTTATCTGCAGCCGAAATGCAGGAAGTGGAGAACTACTGGACCAGCCTGAATCAATCCCTGGAGACAGGCGATCCTGCCGGATCAGACAGTACGGATTAGGATCTCCAGGCTGTCCCCTATAGCATCTTTGAAATAAGGCCTCCTCAATCCCACTTGCTTTAAACAATGGGGAGTCCACCAAAGAGAATCCATAAACGCAAAAAGGAGCCCACTGATGGATGAATTTATCAGAATCTTAATCTCACTCTCTCTGTCCGGGACGCTGCTGATAATACTGCTATGCCTGCTGAAACCGCTGTACCGGAAGCGATTCAGCAAACGCTGGCAGTACTATATCTGGCTTACGGCGGCTCTGCGCTTTGTTCTGCCCTTCAGTCCGGATGCTTCCTTCGCCGATTCCCTGTTTGACCGCCCGGGCGCCGCGGCCCTTTCCGATTCAGTGAAGATAGTAACCGATCCGTCCGACAATATGCCTGCTCCGATTAAAGAGATACAAAACGTCTACATTCCTTCGGAAAAGCTGCCGTCCGATCTCCATGCTTCAACGGATGAAGCAGTCGGCAACACCGACAGCAGATCCAGCACCCCGGCCCCTGCAGATCCCCTGAGCACATCCCTGCCCTCCGGTCCGCAGGCATATGATGACAGCGAGGCCCCTCTTATCCCCCAAATGTCCTCCGCCCAAAGCAGCAATCCGGAAATATTCTGCTTACCAAACGCTGAAACATTTCCCTGGATTTCTGAATCGACAATCAATAAAATCAACACCTTCCGGGCTCTTGACGCCAAAACGGGGAACGGCAGCCTGACAACCACAGCCCTGACGGCTCCGCACCGGAATCTGCCGCCCGTCAAACATACCGTATCTGACAGTTTAGCAATGGCAATACACCGTTCATTTCCCGCAATCGCCGAACTGGAAAACCTGCTCATAGCCCTTCCCTGCCTGTCCTATGTGGGAATCGCCCTGTCCGCAACCTGGCTGGGTGTGGCTCTTCTTTCTCTTGTTTGGAAAATACTGACTTACCGCCGCTTTTCAGGCTTCCTGAGAACCGACTGTACCCCGGTAACCGACCATCGGATCCTGCATTTGCTGGCCGACTGCAAGAGAAGCCAAAATATACGGACACCGGTAGGTCTCTATACCAGTCCGCTGATTGCCTCCCCTCTGCTCACCGGCTTTATCCGTCCCTGTATTCTCCTGCCGGACAATACAGTCCGGGAAGCAGAAGACATACTGTCAGCCGCGGCAGGTTCCACTTCCCGAAATGCAGAACCAGAGGATAAGCTGATTTATATTTTCACCCATGAACTGATTCATTATAAACGGCGCGATATGTTTTACAAATGGTTTGTCCAGATAATCTGCTGTATCCACTGGTTCAATCCCTTCGTCCGCCTCCTGGCCAAAGAGACCGGCAGGGCCTGCGAGCTGGCCTGTGATGAAGCCGTGACAGCAAATCTGGACAACAGAGAAAAAATTGCCTATGGCAACACCCTGCTTTCTTTTCTGCATACAGAGCAGGCTTATCAGAGTGCCCTGATTTCCATGACGCTCACCGAAGGCACGCAGGAGCTGAAAGAACGCCTGGGGGCAATTGTCAAATCTCCCGAAAAGACAAAGGGCCGGACCCTGCTTACCATGCTGACAACAGCTGTTATCTGCATGTGCGCTACTACATTAGGGGTCTATGCCCAGTCCGGCGATCCTGCGCTTCCTGAAAGCAGTCCTGTCACTGCGGCAGGCAAAGGTACCCCGGACTTCACGTATACCAGACCGGCCGGGCGAGGCGCAGCTTCCCCAACAGGCACTGTTAATTTCTCTGCAAAAACCACCCTCCCGGATGATTATGATAAATTCTGGGAAAGAAAATTTGTAGAATCCTATTCCGTAGTAGTGAAGCCGCACCATCGGTGTACCATATGCGGAGCTCCGGTCTGCCTGCTTCAAAAGGTCGATAGATATGTATACTACAATACAAAAACCGAGGCCAAAAGAGGTGATCCCAACCCGCCGGGGCCGTCGGGGGCCGTATTTTCCAATCATCCCTGCTATTTGGATGCGGCTGCCAGAGTTGGCTGGAATTATGAATATCATTATTGGAAATAAAAAAACAGCCTGTCCGCCCCAAACCGGGCGGACAGGCAAACCCTTTACGCTCCACAGTATCTTTCCTTACTTCTTCCGCCACACAAACTTATCCACTATCCCTGTGTAGCTTTGAATAATCTTTACCACCTTTGACGATACATTTGTATCAGAGTAGTCTGGTACAATGCTTGGCAGATCCCCGTTTCTGACCATTTCCACTGCCAGATCCACGGATTGAAGAAGTCCTCCGGTGTCAATCCCGCTCAATACAAATGCTCCCCGTTCCATGGCCTCCGGACGCTCCGTGCTGGTTCGTATACAAACTGCCGGAAAGGAACGGCCGATAGAATGAAAGTAAGCGCTTTCTTCCGGCAGCGTACCGCTGTCGCTCACACAGCAAAAACTATGCATCTGCAGACAATTGTAATCATGAAATCCCAACGGTTCATGGGCATAAACACGCCGATCCAACAAAAAGCGGCTCTCTTCCAGACGTCTCCGGCTCCTGGGATGGCAGGAATACAGAATCGGCATATCATACTTTTCCGCCATGGAATTAACCGCCGTAAAGAGCGAATGGAAATTTTCTTCCGTATCTATATTTTCCTCCCTATGAGCAGAAAGAAGAATATATGCCCCTTCCTTGATATCAATTCCTAATTCCTTACTCAGCCGGCTGTGGATATCTGAATGTTGAATTGCCTCCAGATTCCCGCTTAGCACCTCCGCCATGGGACTTCCGACTACATAAGTCCGTTCCGGCGGAAGTCCTGTGTCCTTCAGCCAACGCCTTGCATGCTCCGAATACGCCAGATTCACATCGGATATCACATCAACAATCCGCCGGTTTGTTTCCTCCGGCAGACACTCATCTTTGCACCGGTTTCCTGCTTCCATATGAAAGACAGGGATATGCAGGCGCTTCGCAGGGATGGCAGAAAGACAGGAATTGGTATCCCCCAGAATCAAAAGCGCATCCGGCCTGCATTCCACCATCAGTTTATAGCTCTTTTCTATAATATTGCCGATTGTGGCTCCCAAATCCTCTCCTACGGCATCCAGATATATATCAGGCTTTCCGAGCTGCAGATCTCTGAAAAATATTTCATTCAGATTATAGTCATAATTCTGGCCTGTATGGGCAAGAAGGGTATCAAAATACCGACGGCACTTTGTAATCGTCGGCGCCAGACGTATAATTTCAGGTCTTGTCCCGACAATGATCAAAAGCTTCAGCCTGCCGTCATCTTTCCATGTCGAATGCGCTCTCATTGCTGTTTCCCTTCCCTTTCCTTTTTCCTGATGCGTTTCTTCCCTCTACCGCTTCAAAAAACGTATCCGGACGTGTCTCGTCAAATGGTTCATTGGCCCACATGACAGTTACCAGATTTTCCGTTGTACTTAAATTAATTATATTATGTGCATATCCGGGAAGCATCTGTATGGCTCTCATCTGCTCACCTGTCACTTCAAATTCGATAACCGGGTATTCTTTTCCCGTATCCGGATCAATTCCGATTCTGCGTTCCTGAATCAGACCATGCCCGGAAACCACAACGAAGATTTCCCATTTACTGTTATGCCAGTGCTGTCCTCTGGTAATCCCGGGCTTCGCAACATTAATGCTGATCTGGCCACAGCTCATTGTCCGAATGAGTTCCGTAAAATTTCCCCGGTTATCCACATTGGATCGAAAACCGTAGGCAATCCTGGATGCCGGGAGATAGGATAAATAGGTGCTGTAAAGCTTCTTTGCAAAGGAGCCCTGGGGGATCTGTGGTATCACCAGAGTCTCCGGCATCTGCCGGAAGGAGTTAAGCAGGCTCACAATCTCGCCCAGCGTAGCCTTATATGTAACCGGGACATGGCAGTAGCGCCCCGCCTCCGCTTCGGTGCCCTGCATTTCCGTCTCCTGTACTTCCGTGTCTTGCGTTTCCGTCTCCTGCGCTTTTGTGACCTGCGTTTCCTCCTGCACTCCTATGGCCTCTGCACCGCCAGATACGCCGCTCTCCGAATATTCGCAACGATGTTCCTTTCCCTCCAGTGCATCCAGCATCTCTTCCACCAGATCGTCAATATATAACAGCTCCAGCTCAATCGAAGGGTCACTTACCGTATAGGCCTCATCATTTGCCACTGCATTACAGAATGTAGCAACCGCGGAATTGTAGTTTGGCCTGCACCACTTTCCGAAAACATTCGGGAACCGATACACGAGAACTTTCGCTCCGGTATCCGACGCATATTGAAAAAATAACTCCTCTCCTGCAAGCTTGCTTTTTCCATATTCAGAGTCCGCATACCGCCCTGTCAGGGATGCCTGTATCGAACTGGCCAGCATCACCGGACAAGTATTGTGATGTATCTGAAGCATCTCCAAAAGAGCCGATGAAAATCCGAAATTTCCCTTCATGAACTCGCTCTTATCTTTCGGACGGTTTACCCCTGCCAGATGGAACACAAAGTCACACTTCTCACAGGCCTCCTGCAATATGGTCTCCTCGCTGTCCACATCATATTCATAGACCTCCGTAATCGTCAGATCCAGCCTGGTCCTGTCCTTCCCATCACGAATGTTTTTCAAATTCTCCGCCAGATTTCGTCCCACAAAACCTTTGGCACCAGTTATCAGAATCTTCACTGCTTCACCACCTTCAGCTGTTCCTGTATATAATCATTTGTAAGAAGCTTCTTTACTGTCCCTTCCACGTCCAACAGTTTTGCATTATGACTGGAATATGCCTCATCCGATTCCGTCAATACTTGTCCGTCAATAAAATATTTGTCATAATTCAGGTCTCTGTTATCTGCAGATACCCTGTAATAATTTCCCATATCCTCGGAACGCAGCCTCTCCTCTTTGGTCATCAGCGTCTCATACAGCTTTTCTCCATGCCTGGTGCCGATAATCCTGGTTCCGGTATCCCCGAAAAGCTGTTGTACCGCCTTTGCAAGAACGCCGATGGTACTGGCATCCGCTTTCTGGATAAACAGATCGCCCGGATCTCCATGTTCAAAAGCGAATTTTACCAAATCTACCGCTTCATCCAGATTCATAAGATAGCGCGTCATTTCCGGATTTGTAATGGTGATAGGCTGTCCGCTTCTGATTTGTTCCACAAAAAGAGGGATCACCGATCCCCTTGAACACATCACATTTCCGTATCTGGTACAGCAGATTACCGTCTCCCCGCGTTCCGCTGCTACCCTGGCATTGGCCCGTACCACATGCTCCATCATGGCTTTGCTGGTTCCCATGGCATTGATAGGATAGGCCGCCTTGTCTGTGGAAAGACATACGACTCTTTTAACCTTCGCCTCTATCGCGGCATGGAGTACATTATTTGTCCCTTCCACATTTGTCCGGACGGCTTCCATGGGAAAGAATTCGCAGGACGGTACCTGCTTCAGCGCTGCAGCATGAAAGATATAGTCCACTCCAACCATGGCATCGTGTACCGACTGGGGATCTCTCACATTTCCAATGTAGAATTTTACCTTCCTTGCTTCCTCCGGATAACGTGCCTGCAGCTCATGCCGCATATCATCCTGTTTTTTCTCATCCCGGGAAAAGATCCGGATTTCTCCTATATCAGAGGTTAAAAAATGCTTCAGGACCGTATGCCCGAAGCTTCCTGTGCCGCCTGTGATTAGCAGGGTGGCGTTATTGAATGCGCTCATTTATTATTCTCCTCTTCGTTATATAATCATTTATAATCAAGTTCAATTAGTTGTTCGTATAATAAGTATGACCTTTTATATAGATCCTTTCCGTATAAATATTTCGTGGTTCCAATACCAGTTCTTTTTTCATCCCATCTTCAAATATATAAGCCGGTTCCTTATCTGGAAAATCAAAAGCCCTTACATAATCGTAAATCTTTTCTCCATCCCACACATCAACCAAAATCTCCTTAGAAGGTAAATCTTTATTTTTATAATAATGTACACCAGCTTCAGGCACATAATAAGGATACACGGTTTCCTGTGCAATACGAGGAAACCACTCCTTTACCAATTGCAACGCCAACCGATCTGTCTTCTGAAACAATGAAAATGCCGTATCCATATATGATATTTCACATGCTGCACTCGCAATAATCGGTCCTGCATCCAACTCTGGAATCATCATATGCAAGGATGTTCCGTGATAAAACTTTTTCTCTTTCCTGCAATTCAAAATAGCATGTGTCGCTATATTCCGTCCTCTCAACCGCATATTATAGGAATGATGTATATTATAAAATCCTCTCTTACAAACAGATAAAATTTCTGCTGGTATAATCTTATGATAATTAACTGATAGACCTATATCAAATTGTTTTCCCTTTACTTCTTCCATTGAGCATACCTGTAATTGATACCTGTCTATTATCCGCTGCATATCATCTGCTGCTTCCATATCCAATTCACGAGGAATTGGAACGATCGCCGCTACTTCAATCCAGCTAAGCGTACACAGCCAACTTAAAACATTAATGCCTAGTCTCCGTCCCCCCGCAAAAATCATCTTTACTTTTGCTGGTACACCATAAGCTAATGTGTTATCAGGCACCTGTCTCGTAACCACGCTACCTATTCCAACTTTTGAATTTTTACCAACAACTACTCGGTTTAATACAGAACTATTTACACCAATCCATGCCCCATCCTCTACAGCCGAACTCCCACATAGAATTGTTCCCGCAGTCACAACAGCATTATCACCCACATATCCATTGTGTCCTACATGTACTAAATTATCAATCATAGCACCTTCGCCAATATAGGTATGCCCTTCAAATAAAGAATTACAAATTGTGCTATTATCGCCAATAAATGTATCGTGTCTTATTAAAACGCCTCCACAATGCGTAATTTTCCGATTTATTCCATTTATTCTAACTACCTGAAATCCCTCTGAACCAATAATAGTGTTACATCCTATCATACAGTTATCTTCAATAACAGTTCCTGCATGTATCACTGTATTTGCCCCTATTACTACATTTTTCCCGATTATGACACCATCGTCAATTACAGCCTTCTGATGTATTCTGCTGCTTTCATCTATTTTTGCAGAAAATGAAAACTTTTCATAAAAATCCGTTTTCCTATATAAATACTCATGAATATCATAAAATATCTCTTCTGGATTTTCGCATACAATTAATCCCATTTTCCTTTTTTCGCAGAGATATTTATAAAAATTTAATGTATCCTCTGCAAGTATAATCACAGTCACCGCCTCATTATGCAGAATAGTTTCCACATATGTTTCATTGGTAACATAAGTTATAATTCTATCATATTCACTTATTCTGTTACACAAGTTTAACCCATTAATCGCAATATCTTCTCCGATATATTGAAGTGCCAATACCCTGCAAATATCCGAAATTAATATACTTCTTTGCATTGTCCAACTTCCTCCTGTACCCACCACCCACATGGTAATGCAACAAAATGGGAGTAGAACTCGTCCACTCCCGGTAAATTATCCTGTCTTCCAAAAATCGAATATATATTATTATTTATATGTACTCCCGAAGCATACCAACCTAATTTTCTATATTTCCTAATGGTTTCCCGCTTCTCCGAAACTAATGTGCCATATACCCAATAATTAGGATGAATTTCTTTTCTAACTATCCTTTCTATCGCTGCATTATTTTCTAACTCGCGATCCCACCATAATGCCTGCCTACGCTGCCTTTTTAATATTTCATGCATGTTTTCCATTTGGCATATTCCTATATATGCATTTACATTACTCATAGTTGCGCTATGCCCTGTCACTGTAATATCACATAACGGACTAATTTCTCCCAGCTCATCCCTAAAAATACTTCGATCAATCCCACAATCACGAATTAATACTGCCTGCTTTAATAAATCTTTATTATGAATAATTATAGCACCGCCATCTATAGTATTAGGAATCCTTACCGCATTAAAAGAAAAAATTGTAATATCAGTTCCACAATTCCCCAATTTTCTTCCTTTATATTCGCTTCCGAATGCTTCTATGCAGTCATCAATTACAGAAATTCCATATTCTTTTCCAATTACATTGATCTCATCAATGAACCCGGGATACCCACAAAAATGATTATGTACAATTGCTTTTGTTTGTTTACTAATTTTTTTTCGGACACTCTCAGGGCATAAAGTACCCGTCCTGGGATCTACATCAGCCCATATCACCCTTATCCCCTGAGTCGCAAATGGCTGCGTTGAAGCTAAACAGGCCATCGGAGAAGCAATGACCTCATCTCCAGACTTTATATTTAGCACAGAAGTCGCTACAGCTATTGCCATATTAAAAGAATTTGTAGCAAGTACCTGAGAATCCGTATCCAAAAATAATTTCAACTTCTTTTCGAATTCTCTGGTATATTCGCCATATGCAAGACTGCCTGAATGTAAAATCCTGTTTAAATCCGGTAATTCTGGCATAAATGGTTTATATAGTGAAATCATAATTACCACCCTCGTTTAATTGTATCAACAATGAACTCTCTGTCTTCATCACCTACCCACCAGCCACATGGAATATGTACAAAATGCTCGTAAAACTGATCCAGGGCCGGAAGTTCACATTTAGAAAGGCTAAATACACTGTGCGTATCACTCCTATGATGCAATAAAGAAGCCATAATACCTCGACTCTCTAACAACCTGCAAAATTCCGCTCTGTTCTCTACCTGCATTGTATATAACCAATATGACGGCTCTGTATTTGGATAATATGGAATCAATGTAATCCCTGGAATACTTGATAATGCTTGGTCGTAATACTTGCCGTTCGCAATATGTTTTCCGATTATATCCTTCATATGTCGTAATTGCACCAAACCTATTGTTGCATTTACATTATTCATACCATACTTATATCCCGCTTTTCTAATATCGTTTTCTAATCTTGAACATTTTTTATCCAAGCCAAACCAGCGTAATTTTTTTGCTTCATTTACTTCTGTTCCCTCTTTAAAACTAATTGCTCCCCCATCAATTGTAGTCATATGCTTTATTGCCTGAAAAGAATAGCAGGTATACCTGGAATTAGATCCCACCGGCTTACCTGCATATTTACTACTCAATGCATGAGCGCTGTCTTCAATAACTGGTATGTTATACTCATCAGATATCTTGTTAAATTCATCCATATTGCAAACCATACCTGCGTAATGTACTAACATAATTGCTCTCGTACGTTCAGTAATTTTTTCTCGTACAGAAGCGGGATCCAGTAATCCTGTCTGCCTGTCCACATCCGCCCAAACAATTTTAGCTCCGGTAAGTGCAATTGTTGTATTTGTAGGCTCTGCTGTCATTGCAGTGCTGATTACCTCGTCTCCCGGACCAATATCTAATAGGGATAATGCAATATGCAATGCCGCTGTTCCTGATGATAAGGACACCACATTCGGATTTTCAATGTAATCTCCAAATTCCGACTCGAATTTGTCAACTGCTTCTCCTACCGCGATATAGCCGCTATAGAGAATCTGTTCAATTTCAGGCATCATTTCTTCTTTTGGTGCTATGTAAGGTTTTACTAAAGATATCATTATTCCTTCTCCTTTTTCAAAACATACACTATTACTTCTTACACAATGATTGGTACAACTCTATATACTGCCGAAAGCAATCTTCACTATTAAAATGCTCTTCCGCATGCTTTCTACACACTCTACGATAATCAATATTGCTATTTTCAATTAAATGAATTGCTTCAACAATTTTTTCCGGTCTATCCTCTTCAAGAATGATTCCGCAGTCATTCCCAACCGGTTCAGAAACAGCCGTCCTATTATATGTAATAACCGGAATTCCGCATGCCATTGCTTCAATTGTAGTCATCCCTAATGTTTCCTCCCGGCTGGGATTAACGAAACATTCTGCACTTGAATAAAACTCTGCTAATTGTTGCTGATTCTCTGTTCTGTCTACAGGAATAATTTTAGGGTACTCTTTGTAAGCTTTTTTTAATCCGATCAAAATAATAACATAGCTGTCATCAAGTAATGTACTCAATTGAAAAAAATCATCAAGGCCCTTTCTTTTTCCCCAAGACATCGCAACACCTAAGATTACTTTTTTGTTTTCTATATTTAATCTTTTTTTAATTTTACTGTCACGATATTGAAAGACATTCAAATTGATACCATTTGAGATTACCCTTACCGGATAACTTTTCAAAAAAGACTCTCCGATCTCATCTGCCAGCCATTTTGAAGGAGTCACCAATTCCATACACTCTATATTCGTAAACATCTCTCTTTTATCTTTCCATTGGTAAGCTGACCGATCAAATAAATATCTTTGGGGATATGCATATCGATTCTTACAATCGTAACATCCTTTCTTCCATTTAGCACATTTAATCATTGAATAGTACGAACAATGCCCTGTAAACGGCCAGCAATCATGTATTGTCCACACTATTGGCTTTGTAAACTCACGCAAAAATTGAAATAAAACAGGTAAATTCAAATAACCAGAGTGAATATTGTGTAAATTTATTATATCTGGCTCTATTTCTTTAATATACCCGATTAATTTCTGTGTTGCCCTTTTAGAAGTATAACCATGATATCCGGTAAACCGAATCCTATATAATTCATATACAACCGCAAGCTTACCCCCCTTTCTAATCTGATAACAATCACACTCATGCGAACGGTAAAAACCATATGCTACATATGCCTTTCCTCCTGCTCTTTCTGTTTCCTTCTTAATTTCAGCAACAATTTTCCCTGTACTTCCAATCCCCATAGTCAAATTAATCAACAAAACTTTCATTTTTAGCCTTTCAAATCTCTACTGTTCTCCGCATAAATTTAGTTTCATATTTTGTTTTCTGCAAAATCCACAAATGGATTCCAAACGCTCCAGCTCCCATTGCAATTGCAACAGCCACCTGTATTATGATTGGAAAATTACAGAAGTATATTAACTTATAGACTATATAACAATCAGCAACAGTAAGCAGCGCCGGAATTACGATATTTATAATCATCCAATTCAAATACTTTTCTTGAATATATTTTTTTTGAACAATAATAGTCAAGCAAAAAAATTCTGCTGCCCTCAACAGCATATACATCATCCCAGCCCCAAATAAGCCTCCTTTCAATACCATAATAGGTGTAACCACTATATTGATCAAACAAGAAATAACTCCCATTATATTATTATAACGGGTTCTTCCTGCTGCCAACAAAAAATAATATGGAACCTGCTGCATCCCCAAAAACATATTTCCTACCAACAAAATTCCAGAAATTGCCGCTGCACTTAAAGCCATCTGTTCATTCTTTGTCCACACTTGTAGTATTTGAACAGAAAATGCCCCCATAAATACTACAACGGATATTAAAAAAGAATATACTTTCTGATAATATTCTATGTATACCCTTGCATATCTCTCTCTATCTCCACTTGCATATGAACTAATCAACTCATTGTAGATTGCAACCATTAATATCGTGACAATACTATTAGGAATCTGCGCAAGCGTAGAAGCCGTATTATAGATACCTAATGTAGCAAAATCGAATTTCTCAAGTACCAATACTTTATCCAACTGAGTATTCAACATAGAAATTATAGAAATTCCCAGCAAACCACTTGTATATGGAATAATACTTTGAATTATTTTAAAATCACCCAGTTTAAATCGATACTTTCTAAAACTATTTTTCTTCAGATAAAAATAAATATCCAGACGCAGAATAATAACATATATAATATCAACAATAATCTGTGCAGAAAAAAACAGTATAATATTTACGTCTATATAAATTATGACCAATACAGCACTGCCGGCTCTTCCAATTGCCCACAATGTTTGCCATATATTGGCTCTTACCTGTTTTCCTACACCAAGAAGACACCCACTATATAAATTTGATAGAAGGTGAAAGGCAATAGATATTCCCATAAGCCCTATAGCAAATTTTATCTCACCCGCATTTAAATTACCAAGATTAATATATTTAATAATAACAGAACCCGCAAACCCAAAGCATATTCCTATAATGATAAACATTACCAAAAAATATATATACTCCACTGCTCTCAGCAATTTATATTTTCTCTCAGAATCGCCTTCTACCGCGAATTCTTTTCTTAATGTAGAAGTGAGGCCCATCCCTAAAATAAGCATTGCACTTTGCAATGTAGCGTAAAAACTAACTACGCCGTATAACTCTCCACCCAAATATTTCAAATAAATCGGTAAAAAAAGATACGTGGAAAGCATGGTAATTATTTTCCCTAAAAAATTGGCAAAAATATTAATCGTTACATTTTTATTCAATCCTGTATTCCTCGTTTTTTACATGCTTTAACGATAGTTCATAGGCCTGCTGTATATTCTGCACTTCATTATATATTGTATCAATTTTAAAGAACTCTCGCATATTTATGTGCAATAATGAAAGTAGCTTTCGACATCTTCGTTTAAATGTTATTTTCTTTATATCTTTACTTAGGTCATAATTATTTCCCAGAATTTCATTTAATTCTTTATAATGTTGACAATTATTTTGATATAACAAATTTATTAAATATCGTCGGTTAAAATAATTTTTCAAATCTTGTCTCCCCATCTGTTCCAACGCTTTTAATGCAGTTTCTGCCCAGACAGTTTCAACACTATAAATGTAAGGAACCACTTGATCCCAATTATATGTTTTCATATCACAAAGATGATCGATATCCTCTAATTTTCCAAAATGCTTTCCTTCAGCACTGTCAGCACTTGTGCTTTTGGGGCAGATTCCTGAAATAAGAATAGGCTTATTTATATAGTATGCTTTCAAGTCTTTGAGCAAACTTAAACATACTGCGCTGTATATATCTGGTGATACTCCATCAAAGTATTTACCAGTTTGTCTTTTCACTGCATCCAAGCATGCTTTTTTTACAATTCCATGATAGCTCACAGCTAGATCATATTTTGAATAATTCTGCCCTCCGTTCTTTAATAACTGTATGACAGCAGCCATTGTATCCATTTTATGACAGACATCATGATTCCCATATATTCTCAACATTGCTGAAAGATTACTTGAATTTCCTGGCCAATGATATACAATACTTCGCACAGCCTTTACTGCATCAATATTTTTATCCTTCATCCACTCCACACACTTAACGATTTCCGGTAGTACGCCGTCATCATCGCCTATCATACAAACATACTCACCCTTCACATATTCCAGTGACCGGTTAAAATTTTCTACTCCAGATAAACTATCTGCACAATATATATATGTCACATTTTGTAGATTTTCATTCTTTATCATCTGTTCCAGGGAATTATTATTACTATTATCATGTACTACTACCTGTATTTTTTCTCTATGTAATGCGCTTACCTCTTTAGCAGCACTTAATGCATACTTTTGACGATTTTTAGTAGGAATAACTACTGATAAGATATAATCTTTCATCGATACTCTCCTTAATACCCTTCAATTGTTCTGACACTGAACTGGTTCAGGAACATACTCTTTCTTATAAAAAATCATATTATGCCTTTCGCAAGAATACATAAACGGCAAAAAAAGCACAAGCCAACTACTCACCAATACTTCCGTAAAAAAACCCAAGAATACAATTATCAACAACAATCTCCTGTTGGGAACTTCCAATTTAAAGATTCCCATAATAATTATTCCTATCAGCAAACCTGTTCCTACAATTCCAAAATAAAACACAATTTTTACAATACTGGATGTCCATACAACATTATTCAGAACATCGACATCCATTCCAATCCCAAATAAGATTGAAAACAATGGCTGATCAGTAAAAAAATCATTCAAGAGTTTATATCCCCCTAATCTATTCCGGAATGATGTAGGCATTCTTACTATTGCTTTATCGACTATAGCTATAATCCTGTTAAATTGAGTAAACACTGCTAATAAAACGAGCACTAAACCGCTCCAATACCAAAGCACCCTTTTTAAAGGTATTCTAAATTTTATACTTTTAAAAAAATTACACGCAATAATCAGCAGGCTCAATCCCAAGCCAAAATATGACGTAGTTGAACCGGATAACATTAACCCAAACGCCAAAAACAAATAAAGCGGTATATGGAATGATTTTTTATTTTTTAATAACTGAATACATAAATATCCCGTAACATAAATTCCAAACTGAGACGGCTCTGCAAAGATTGATCTGGGTCTTGCAAAACTGCTCATATAAAGCGACTCAGTAAATTCTTTCAGTTCCGGTCTTGATAAAGTAAAAAAAGGAATATACCCTGGCAGCGAAATATTAAGAAATTTTAAAAAAATATATTGTAACAAAAGAAAGCCTGTTGCAAAGATACAAATGTACTTGTAACATGTAAATGTAAATTTCTCGTCAAAAAATTTGCCACAAATTAAAACAGGCCAACTTAAATAAACTAAAAATCTTACAGTTCTCAGCAATACCCCAAATACAGAAAATGTCTGAAAAAAAATGTTAGTACAATAATTTACGAATATATATCCGCAAAATACAATGATGGCCAATTTAAACTCATCTATCCGCAAGCTTGTCTTTTCCGTACATAAAATTCCCGCATATCCTAACAATATTGCTACATCCAAAAATGTTGTTGTTGATAATCCTACATAATACATCATTAAGAATGGAGTCAATATAGTGACAAGGGAACAATATCTTTCTAACAATCTTCTATTTATTTTCATTGTCATCCTCGTTTAAAAAGTTAAAAACAATATCCTCATACTCATTACAGTCAAACATACTTGCATCTGTCTCAAGCACATACTCAATACTTTCTATTATGTCTCTAATCAATTCAATGCTATTATTTTGTATACATATTCCGTTTTTACCTTTGCATACAAACATTTTCAGATCACTCGTATCATTCATAATAACCGGTGTCCCGCAGCATACTGCCTCTACAAACTTAGTCGGAAACCCCGCTTTTGAAACTCTGTCATCTGGCCGAAAAAAGCAGCTGTAATTTGCTTTCTTTACATACTCCAAAGCCTCTGTATGACTTATCCTGCCCTGAAAGGTCACCTTTTCATTCCCCTCAAGCCATTCCTTATGCTGTGGATACATTGTCAGGTATTGCTCTCTGGTAATCCCGACAACGTCCAAATGATATGGACGTTTCACATCCATCAGTGCTTCTATTAAATAATCAATTCTGTCCTTCTTTTTCGGCCAACCTGCATATACAAGCTTTAATTCATCTGTAGATTTATCATAATGATTCTCCCACTTAGGATCATCTAAGTCAGCCAATACCGGAATTCGGACAACATTTCTGCATTTTCTGTAATAATTTTCCAGATACTGGCTGATCACAATCATGCCATCCATTTTCTTATGCATGACATGCATCCGGTACCAGGAATCTGCACTTTTTATCACTCCCCATAACAGCCCCTGCCCCTTGCCGGAATACCACTCTGTAACATCAGCGTAGCATTTAATACCATGTTTTCTGCAATATAAATAAAGATTCCTCATAGCAAGTGAAGGGAAATTATAAAATATTACCCCTTTGACGCAATTTAATGATTCAATGACTTTAATATACTTCTTTGCGCTTGATAAATAAGAAATCCATTCACTATGACTTTGGGGATATCCCACCGCATAACATTCAAATCCATTAAATTCCTGTCTTGATGTAAGTATCTCTGTCCGTACGCTCCTATTTCTGTCCGCCCCGATGTAGATAACTATTTTCCCGTTTCTTCTCAATATGTTTCCAATATTGGTCACCCTATGGGCCGCCGCATTTTTATCCGGCATTTCAAAACCGCCGACATATACAAAAATTTCTTTATCCATTACTTATCCTTTAGCCCTTCTGTCAATAAACAGACAGATTTTGTAATCTCCATCATTATTTCCCTGTTCTCCCGGCAAGCTCCGCTATATACTTTTCCACAACAATCTGTCGGTCAAACAAAGCTTCCACAGTTTCTCTCGCCTTAACCCCCATGCTCCTTTTCTGCTCCCAGTTCAACGCCAAAAATGTCTCTATAGCCTCCCCTAAAGCAGCACTATCCCTCTGCGGAATCATATAACCATTCATTCCGTTCTCAACCACCTCGCGGCACCCGCTTCGATCCGTCGTTATAATCGGACGGCCTGTAGCGCATGCTTCAAGCAAGACATTGCTGATCCCTTCCGGATAATAAGTAGGATGGATAATGCAATGCATATTTCCCATAAACCCCGCCACATCCCGAATCATGCCATGATAATGGACAATCTCCTTATCATGCATTTCCTGCAATTTCCCGTCATACTCGGACTCGCAGAATCCACAGACGTGAAATTCAACCTTATCATACTTCTTCTTGATAACCTGTGCAGCTTCAAGATATTGGTCAATCCCCTTTTCCTTCATAATCCGGCTTATAAAAGCAAACCGGATCACGCCGTCCTCCGGATAATCCCGATAGGGATACCGCTCGAGATTTACTCCTGAACCAGGCAGGAGTTCACCTCTGTCTGTTGCAATTTTATTTCTGATAAAAAATTGCCTGTTCTCTTCATTTTGATAGAAAACCTTCTGAACCTTCCTGAAAGCATATTTGTATAAAAGAATAAAAATCTTCTGTTTGATTCCCGGATTTTCTACTGCCGTACCCAGTCCCGTGATATTCGCCACAAACGGTATTTTATTCTTTCCCGCCGCTATGGCTCCATAGATATTCGGCTTTATTGTGAAGCCCAGGCAAATATCCGGCTTTACTTCTCTCATCAGCCTCTTATAACAGTTCAGAATCCGAAGTTCTTCCTTTGGATTCAGGCCATGACGATCCATTTTGATTTCATGATAAACAGCCCCAAGACCGACTAAATCATCAATCCGCTCCCCGTAAGGCGAACTGATATGTACTTCATGGCCATCCTTTATAAATCTCTCGACAATCTCAAGACGGAAATTATATATAACCACATCGTGATTGACGAGAAATAATATTTTCTTCATCTACCCTTCCGTCCTTTCAATACTCTCCTCTAAATCTATCATCCGATATTGAAACCCATACCTGCTCATTGACTGATCATATACCAAATTTCCAAAAGCCTTCTTCACTAATTCAGCAGGCTTTCCCGGAATATGTGCAGCTAATGCTACGGCCCAGTTCCACACCCTGGATACCAAAATCCTATGTCCCTTCACTTTGGCAACCATCTTAACCATTTCCGATGTACTGACGTATTCCGTATTTTGAGGGAAAAAGATTCCATCCTCCCCCCTTATCATAACCTGACATAAGAACTCGCACAGATTCTCAATATAAAGCATTGATCTCTCATTCTTGATATCAGGGAAAAACGGAAGCTTTCCTGCCATCCTTGCGAGTGTTGGATAGTTCCCCCTGCTGCCCTTTCCATAAATCATCGGCGGGCGAATTGTCGTAACCAAAAATGACTTTTCACCCAATTCGCGTATCCCCTTGTCTGCCTGCCACTTAGAATCCCCATAAAAATTTGAAGGCGAAGGCTCCGTATCTCCTGTAATGACTTTCCGTTTCCCATAGGAAGCGGAATCCCCATAAATAATGGCCGAAGACATAAAAACAAACTGTCCTACACCGGATTTTTTGGCCTTTTTTGCGGTTTCAATCGCTAAATCGGTGTTAATGGCATAGTATTTCGACTTAACTTCTTCCGATACATTTCCCACATGGTTATGTGCAATCCCCGCAACGTGATAGACAATATCAAAGGAAGAAAAATCTTTCTCTCTCCACGATCCATCAATCATATCAACCGTTGTAGTTGACAGTTCTGAACCATAGTGCTCGTCCGCATACCGTTCAAAGCATGTACCTATATATGAATTTGCTCCCGTAATAAGCACCTTTTTCATTTCTTCACCTGATAATCATCTTCATCATAGGCCGTACTCCCATCATTGGGACGGACAGGCCCGTGCAGCATACCGGTGCCTCCTTCTACGACGCCGTCTGATCTCAACACGCTGATGAAGGTTCCGATAAAACATCTGCAATCAAAAAACAATCCAATCCGCTTTACATACTCCCCATCCAGCTTCGCCTTATCCGCAATTTCCAGTTCGTCCCGGCCATTGATCTGTGCCCACCCGGTCAACCCGGGCTTTACATCATTTGCTCCATATTTATCTCGCTCCGCAGTAAGCAGATCCTGATTCCACAATGCCGGACGGGGCCCTATTATGCTCATGTTCCCCAGGAAAATGTCCCATATCTGCGGCAGCTCATCCATGCTGTGCCTGCGCAGGAATCTTCCCACTCTTGTGATATACTGTTCCGGATTCCGAAGCATATGGGTAGGTACGTCATGTGGGGTAGACATTTTCATCGTCCGAAATTTATGCAGCTTAAAATACCTTTTGTTTTTACCAACCCTTTTCTGGATAAACAATACCGGCCCCGGGTCATCAACCTGAATGGCAATCACAATCACAAGAAGAATCGGAGACAATATAAGCAATCCAAAAAACGAGAGGCTCATATCCACTAAGCGTTTCACAAATCTTTCATACAATCCCGGACGATACGCTGCAACTCCGACAGCTTCCAGGTGACCTTCCGCACCATCCGCATTTTTAGTGTCTCTACCATCCTCTGCAAATACAACTTTTCTGCCCTCCAACGGGTTCTTTTGTTCCGGTTCGTTTTTGTATACGGAATCACCCTTTTTCAGCCAAGCTGTCATTCCCAGAATTCCGAAAGCGGCGAGTAAAACGATGCCCGAAATCCCCCAAAATCTATCTATCATACTGCGTCCCCTGTTAAAGCGTCTCCGGTTTCCTGTAAACTTGTCCCAAAATAGCTCATGTTCTTTCCGTATCCGGCCCATAATACTCTTTATACCACTCGGCAAAAGCACGCAGTCCGGTCCGAATGCCCACCGTGGGCTTAAATCCAAAATCTTCCTCCAACGCCTTGGAATCGGCATATGTGACAGGCACATCTCCTGCCTGCATGCCAACCAGCTCCCTGTGCCCTTCAAAATCATAACCTTCCGGAAGGATTCCGACACGTACCAGTTCCTCCTGCAGCGTTGCAATATAATCCAGCAAATTTTCAGGCTGACCGCCACCGATGTTATAGATTGCGTATGGCGGTATGGGAAGTCCGTCCTTACCGTCTGCTTTCTCCGGGGCGCCTCCCATGACGCGGACAATTCCCTCCACAATATCATCAATATAGGTAAAGTCTCTTTTCATATTTCCATAATTAAAGAGCTGGATTTTCTTCCCCGCCGCCAGCTTCTGTGTGGCCGAATAGTAGAACATATCAGGTCTTCCCGCCGGTCCGTATACGGTAAAAAATCTCAGCCCTGTGGCCGGAATGTTATAAAGCTTGCTGTACGCGTGGGCGATTAATTCATCCGATTTCTTGGTAGCTGCATATAGACTTACAGGATGATCAACCTTGTCCTCCACCGAAAACGGAACCTTCTTATTTCCGCCGTAGACAGAGGAAGAGCTTGCATATATCAGATGCTCCACAGGATGACGCCTGCATGCTTCCAACAGATTGTAAAAACCGATAAGGTTAGACTCAATATATACATCAGGATGATCAATCGAATACCTCACTCCTGCCTGCGCCGCCAGATTAACGACTACATCAAATGCATATTTTTCAAAAAGCGCATCCACCAACTCCCTGTCAGCAATGCTCCCTTTTACAAAAACATGGCTTACCATGCTCTCTTTAGCTGTCTTTTCAATCTGAGCCAGACGCCATCCCTTCAGCGTCACATCATAATAGGCATTCATATTGTCAAGAGAGACGATGACTGTACCTGCCGAAAGCTCCCTCAAAAGACGTAACACAAGATTCGCGCCGATAAATCCCGGGCTTCCGGTTACAAGTATTTTTTTACCGTTTAAGTCTATTCTTCTCTTCATATCGATGCTCACAATCCTTTCATCCTGCGGGTCTCATTGTTCAGCTATTAATCTCTTCGGAACAGATCCCTCGTATAAACCTTATCCTGCACATCATCCAGTACCAGATCATACCGATTGGCTATAATGGCATCGCATTGCTTTTTAAAACTCTCAATATCATTGACAACCAGGCTGCCGAAAAAGGTTGTCCCACCCTCCAGCGTCGGTTCATAAATGACAACCGTCGCCCCCTTTGCTTTGATGCGCTTCATTACACCCTGGATGCTACTTTGGCGGAAGTTATCACTATTTGATTTCATTGTGAGCCTGTAGACACCCACCACGACTTTTTTCTCTTTTGTCCGGTCATAAATCAGACCATCAGAATAGGTATAATATCCTGCTTTCTGCAGCACCCGATCCGCGATAAATTCTTTCCTGGTCCGATTGCTTTCCACAATCGCCTCAATTAAATTCTCAGGAACATCCTGATAATTAGCCAAAAGCTGCTTCGTATCCTTAGGCAGACAATATCCGCCGTAGCCAAAGCTTGGATTGTTATAATAATTCCCGATACGCGGATCCAGACTGACTCCCTTGATAATATCCTCCGTCGACAGCCCTTTCATCTCCGCATAGGTATCCAATTCATTGAAATAACTGACACGCAATGCAAGATACGTATTTGCAAAGAGCTTCACTGCCTCTGCCTCCGTAAATCCCATATGAAGGACCTCCGCATCCTCCTTTTTTGCTCCCTCTACAAGCAGCGCCGCAAACTCCTCAGCTGCTGCTCTTGTGGCAGCATCACTGCCCACAATAATCCTGCTGGGATATAAATTGTCATAGAGAGCCTTGCCTTCCCTCAAAAATTCAGGAGAGAACAGAATCCGATCTGTCTTGAATTTTTCTCTGGCTTTCAGGGTATATCCCACCGGTATGGTGCTCTTTATGATCATGATTGCCTTTTCACTGCTCTTAAGCACCAAATCAATAACACTCTCTACCGCAGAACAATCAAAAAAATTCTTCTGCGGATCATAATTTGTCGGAGCCGCTATAACAACATAATCCGCATCTCTGTATGCAGACGCGCCATCCGTAACCGCTGTCAGATCAAGATGCCTTACTCCGGCTTTTGCCTCTGCCAGATACTTTTCTATATAGTCATCCTGAATTGGAGAAATGTAATTATTCAATTTTTCTACCTTCTCAGGAATAATATCTACTGCCGTCACTTTGTTGTGCTGTGACAGCAGCACTGCCAGAGATAATCCGACGTATCCCGTTCCTGCTACTGCAATATTCATCGATTCTGTCCGTCCCTCAAGCTTTCAAAAATTCATCAAAATAATGGCTCCTTTCCAAAATTGCTGCCATTGAAAATCGCCGTATTTGTGTTACTTTGCTGAAATAAAAAAGAAGCGGCCCAACCTGACTTGGCCGCAAAAAGCCATAGCTTCGCCACCCCAACGCACCCTCTCTTGCCTTAGGTCCCTACAACCCCAATCTGTCCGCCGCCTTCCCCACAGCGCTTAACGCGTCAGATGCTTCCGGCAGTTTCCTGTAAACGAAACTTATTTATCTCTATCACTAATTTCCTGCGAATCTTTAGCTTCTTAAAATCTGGTTTTTCCTAACAAATCTATCTGACTTCCTGATTTGCTTTCTAACCTTTCGCTTTCTTACCGGAAGCAGCTGCTCTTCACTTTCCTACCGGACTTACGACTGCCCCTCGCTTTCTTATCGAACTTGTGGCTACTCCTCACTTTTCTCTCTCCCGGCCTTTGGTTTTACTTCCAGCTTGACCCCGCCTACCCGGATTTCAGCTTTACTTCCCAACTTCTCTCCCGACTTTCGTCTTTACTTTCCGGAGTTTTTTCCAAAACATCCTGCTCCTCTCCGGCTTATCCTGCACTCCCGTCTCTCTTTACGCCCCTTCCGCCCTGATCTCCCGTACTTCCTCCGTCCCTTCTCTGGCTACAATCCCCAATCCCAGCGTCACTTCCACCATCTGTCCCAGTAATGGCACCTCAAGCACAATCAGCCTTTTATGCCTCAATATCTTCTTCACCTTCCCGCTAAAATCCTTTAATGCTCCCTCTGTTATAATCAAGGTATCCCCTTTGATATATCCTTCCGAATACCTGGCCACATGTCCCTCCCGGCACAGACACCGGATCCTCTCTTCCTCCTCCGGCCGGATCGGAACGATCCTGTCGCCTATCCGCAATATTTTCGTCATAGCCTTAATCTGACGCAGGCGGGCATGGAAGGCTTCAATTTCCTTCGTCTCCACAAAAATATAGCCCGGGAAGAGCCTGGATGTTACCAGTGTCCGCTCCCCACGGACTTTTGTCATTCGTTCTGCAAGAGGCACGAAAATATCTTCGCCTTCTTCCATGATCCTGTTACGGCACTTCTCACATATCTCTGTCTCCGTCCCGGTATAAACCTGCATCACGTACCACATTCTCGATTCTCCCTTATTCAAAAAGTTCCGCTCTGCATTTATTTGTAACAGCTCTCGGGCAACTCTTCCCGAACGGCGTCCCGGTTTTCTGTCTTCCCTTCTATCTGCTTTGTCCCTCCCTCACCCATTTCCGGAACGTATTCGGATCCACATGAAGGGCACTTGCCGCATGTCTGGCCGAAATCTCGCCTCTGTCCCACTGCAGCCGCACCTCCTCAAATCCCTTCGGAATATCCTTGGGCTTTCTCCCCAGTCTGACTCCCCGCCGGCGGGCTTCTGCGATCCCTTCCGCCTGCTTTTGCTTCTTATACTGCCTTGACTGGTCAAAATGCTGCATCACGCCCAGGGTTATCCTTGCCACCACCTTCCCCAGAGCCTCCTCCTCGATTCCGGTATTGGCCAGAGGAAGATCCAGCACAATAATCCCGGCCCTTTTGGTGATCGTAATATATCTCCATCTGTCCATCAGCTCATAGCAATCATCCCCGAGCACATCCAGGCTGGCAATGACAAGCGTGTCATTTTCTTTCAACATGTCCACCGCGGTATTATAGGCAGTATCAGAATCGTTACCCGCTGTTTTCTTTTCCACATATACATTCTCAGCCGCCACACCATAGTCCCAGATCGCAATCATCTGCTTCTCAATATCCCGGCTGTCCGCCGAGCTTCTCACATATCCATAGAGGTTTCCGTTCAAATTTCATCCCACCTCCCTGACTCTCCCCTGCCCTCTGCCCTTCTCGCTTTTGGAACACCCTGCGAGGCAGGCATCTAAGCCATCGGTTATGGTCTCTGCTCTTCTCACTTCTGAGACTCCCTGCAAAGCAGGCATCCGAGCCATCAGCTATGGCCTCTGCCCTTCCCACTTCCGGGACACCCTGCGAGGCAGGCATCTGAACCATCGATATGGCCTCTGCTCTTCTCACTTCTGAGCCCCCGTCCCGCCAGCCATAAAATGGATCCACTGCTTTTGCCGGGGCATTATCTGTGCCCTGCTGTTTCCCCCCGTCTCCCGGGCTTATTCCGCAATCTCAATCCCAAGGTACAGGGTTTGTCTCTCTCCCATAAAATCAGCTTCCACCTCCGCAATCCGCCTATGCAGATCCACCTTCTTTACCAGGTGCCCAATCCGCATCAGCGGTCCCGTAAGGTATCTGACTTCGTTCTTTCCTGCGACACTTACCCTTGATATCCCGATTCCTCCGGCCCTGTCCGTGATGCTTCCCATAAATTCGGCTTCCTGCTCTCCCAGAGTGGTGACATAATCATCATCTCCGAACAAAAGCCTGTGGCCGGAACTTTTTTTCAATGCCCTGTAGACCTCCTCCGGCTGTTCCGTCTCAATAAACACATAGCCCGGAATCAGCTTCTCCTGTACGGTCTGCCATTGCCCTCCGAATTTCTTCCTCCGGCTCCTGGTCAGATGAAAAACTCTCGTCTCCGGGCTTCCGGACAGCAGTTTAGTCACAAGCGCTTCCGCCCCCGGCTCATTTCCGTCCCCCACATGCACTGCACACCACATAACATCCGCCTCCCGCATGCGCTGCACACCACATCACATCCGTCTCCCACATGCACCGCACATCACATCACATCCGCCTCCGCCGCTGCGCCGCCTGCTCCGGAAAAGCTGATAAAATCAGGCTTTTCTGAATTTTATCCGTGAATTAAATCATGCTTTTTTGCACGCAGGCTATTGCAAAAGGAAATGAAGTATGCTATAGTAATTTTTGCTTAAAAGCGTCTGTTTTTGTTACTTTTGTATACAAATTGTGCCGTTTATTTGTTTTTCCGATGAATACATTTCGCTATTGCAATAATAGAGAGCTGTGCAAAAAGGTATACTTTTTTGCACAGCTCTCTATTATTGTGCCGCGAAAAGGCTCCGCGCTCTATTTGTAGCGCTCTATCTGTAAAAGGAAAATATAATTGTAAAAGAAGTAGATTTATGATACGATATAAAATAAAAAGACGGTGAATGAATAGGCACGAAAAGCCAGACAGACCCGCAAAGGAAAGAGACCCCGGACGCAATAGGGAAATTATGCCTGAAGAAGGGCAGAAAATTATGTGTCAGATATTTGAAGATTTAGCAGAAAAACGGGCACAAGAACGGGCTATGGAAGAAAAGAAAGCAACTGCACGCCGCATGATTACAAGAGGTAAGCCGACTGTTGAGGAAATTGCAGAAAATGTCGATTTGCCGATTGATATTGTGAGAGACTTAGCCGGCTTACAGTTGTCAAAATAAAACAGAAAGGACTCAACCCCAATGGACAGACAAAATCTCACATTAATGACAGATCTCTATGAACTGACCATGATGCAGGGTTATTTCCGGCATAAAGATCAGAATGAAACTGTCATTTTCGACGCCTTTTACCGCAAAAACCCCTGTGATGGAGGATATGCCATATCTGCAGGACTGGATCAGGTCATCCAGTACATAAAGGAGCTGCACTTTGACCAGGAGGATATCGACTATCTGGCCTCCCTGGGTATCTTCCAGGCAGATTTCCTGGAATATCTGAAGACCTTCCGTTTCTCCGGAGATCTCTATGCTATCCCGGAAGGCACTGTTATGTTTCCCAGGGAACCTGTGATTAAGGTCATCGCCCCCATCATGGAAGCCCAGCTGGTGGAGACCGCTATCCTAAACATCATCAACCATCAAAGTCTCATCGCCACCAAGGCCGCCAGAGTCTGCTATGCCGCCAGAGGAGACGGCATCATGGAATTCGGCCTTCGCAGAGCCCAGGGACCTGACGCCGGCACTTACGGGGCCAGAGCGGCTGTCATCGGCGGGTGCATCGGTACCAGCAATGTTCTGTGCGGTCAGCTGTTCGATGTGCCGGTAAAGGGCACCCATGCCCACAGCTGGATCATGAGCTTTTCCGATGAATACACTGCCTTTAAAACCTATGCGGAAATGTATCCAACCGCCTGCATTTTGCTGGTAGACACTTATGATACACTCAAATCAGGAGTTCCCAACGCCATAAGAGTATTCACGGAAATGCGGGAAGCCGGCATTCCTTTAAGCTTCTATGGCATCCGCCTGGACAGCGGAGACCTGGCCTATCTGTCCAAACGGGCCAGGAAGATGCTGGATGCCGCAGGTTTCCCTGATGCCGTAATCTCGGCTTCCAATGATTTGGACGAATACCTGATCGACAGCCTGAAGGTACAGGGAGCCGCCATCACCTCCTGGGGCGTAGGTACCAACTTAATCACCTCCAAGGACAATCCGTCCTTCGGCGGTGTATACAAGCTGGCGGCCATCCAGGATGAGAACGGGCATTTTATCCCTAAAATCAAGCTGTCCGAGAACAGTGAGAAGGTTACCAATCCCGGAGATAAAAAGATTTACCGTATTTATGATAAAGAGTCCGGAAAAATCAAGGCCGATCTTATCTGCCTGACGGAAGAAGAATATCAGGAAAGCGATGATCTGATGCTCTTCGATCCTTCGGAACCCTGGAAAAAGACAAAGCTCCACGGCGGTACCTACAGGCTGCGCCCCCTCATGGAACACATTTTCCATAAAGGCGAATGCTGCTATACCTCCCCCAAAGTCATGGACATCCGCGCCTACTGCCAGCAGGAGCTGGATACCCTCTGGGATGAGACAAAGCGTCTGGTGAATCCCCATGAGGTGTATGTAGATCTGTCCCAGAAACTATATGACACGAAAATCCGGCTGTTGGAGGAAATGAGCAGGAACTAATCTACCTTTGCATTCATTCCCGCATAATCGGTGCTTGATGTCCGCACCGGGACAAGAAAGTAGGCGGTGCAGTGGACACGCCTGCTGACGACGCAGTACCGTTACGGACAGCAACTACTGATACACATGGATGAATACAAAGGGGTACCGGGCTTTCCGATCAAATCCATGTATTCCGGTCCGGGTTCATGGGGCTGTAGACCGGTATAGGAGATACCCTTTTCCGCTACTGGCCCCGCAGCCCACATGCCATGCGGGCCGTAAACGCCCATATCAGGCCTACCTATAAAACAAGGGCAACCCATCTTCCCCGATGCACTGCCCTTGTCCCTTTCATTAATAAATCGTGCACTTACCCCTCACTGCTCCATCTGCCGCCCTAAAAATCCTGCTGCGGACATCAGCAGCTTCTGCTCTACCTCACCCATGCGGCTCTTATTGTCATTCTGCAGCAGCACCACGCTCCCGATGATGTCTCCCTCGCAGAGAATCGGAGCAATGGCCTCATGCTGATACTCGTCGCCGCCCTCGTCACAGACCGGGATAAAACTCCGGTCTCCTCTGGTTGCCATGATAGTTTCCCGATTGTGAATCTTCTCTTCCATCTGCCTGCTGACAGACTTGTTTACCATCTGTTTATACCCGCCTGCGGCCGCGATAAACTGATCCCTGTCCGCAATCAATGCCGCATGGCCGGACACCTGCGCCAGACTCTCCGCATACTGTTTGGCAAAGGTGCTCATCTCCCCGATAGGAGAATATTTCTTCAGGATGACCTGCCCTTCCCTGCCCGTAAATATTTCCAGCGGATCACCACTACTGATAACATTGACAGTAAAGAGTCGTTCAGCCTGATTGCGAGTTTTCAGGCGAACCTTTGTAGTGTTTTGACTTAGATTTCCCCCCATGGAAAGGGTGGATAACCGTCCGCCATCGTTTAATATAACTTTACTGTCTTTATCAAAATTTACAGGAAGCTCCTCCGCCTGCTGCTTTTCAACATGTAGCAAAGCATCTACATCCGCTTTGAGCTTCACATCTATGTGATCCTCATACACGATAATCCTGTCAATAATGAGCTGCAAATCAATCTTGTCCAGCTTTGGCTTATTTAAGATATCATTAAACACATCTATAACTGTCCTTGCAAGCCTGTTTATCCTGATAATGTCATTACGTTTGCCTGCAGTTAGGTTGATTTGATTCTGCAAACCGCTGATCTTCAGTGTTGCTTCGTCCTCAAGTTCAACATAGGTCTCTTCAATAATCTCTATCTGAGCTACCACCGCTGGATTCGTGTCAATCTGTGCTTCTAACTTTGCAAGTTCCTTGATTTTCCTCTTTTTAATTGCTTTCAATTCCTCTTTTGCATCATGCAGATGCCGCTCCAAAAGGGAAATCGTATTCTCGTTTTCCTGTACTTCTACAGCTTCATTCTTAATTGTTTTCTCCAATTGCTTAATCATGTCATCAGAATTATCTCTGACCTTTTTCACATACTCTTTTAAAATCGCGTCCAGCATATCGACACGAGTATGATGAGAAGTGCATCCTTTTATTCCTCTTTTATGGTATGTGCCACAGATATACGCCGGAGCCATATCTCCTCTGCTCATGGAAAACATAGGCGAACCGCAGTCCCCACAGAACATAACGCCAGAGTACACATTATCATACTTCTTTATACCACGGTAGTTTGTCTTGGTGCGTTGCTTCAACAAATCCTGTGTCAATATCCATGTACGAGTATCAATAATTGGTTCATGGTGGTTTTCAAACACATAATTTTCTTCCGGTGCAATCTTTATATCCGTTCCGTTAATTTTTTTCCTCTTATATTTATGTTGGCGTAATGTGCCAATATAAAAGTCATTTGTCAAAATCCCCTGTACCGTAATAATACTCCATGCAGTATATGTCTTTTTCCTCTTATACTCATCCCCTCTTGCTTCTACTCTCTCTTTTTCTTTCATTCTCGGTGTAGGAATGTTTTGTTCTGTCAGATAATTTGCTATTCTTTTATATCCCCATCCTTCATTATATAAAGAGAACACTTTCTTAATTATCTCTGCTTCGTCTCGCTGCACCGCAATCTCCTGCTTTTTTATGTTAGTTATAACATAGCCATAGGGAACAACATTAATCCACTTCCCATCCTCTTGCATTCTGCGGATAACACTGCGCACCTTTTTACTTGCATCGGTAACAGGCATTTCATTAATCAGGAAACGAAACTGAATTGCCATCCAATCATCATAAGTAGGGTAATCTATTGTATCTCCGATACTGATAATCCGCACCCCTGCATCCCTCAAGTCCTCCAGCTCCACCAGCCCCTTACTATTTCTTCGGGAAAAACGGCTAAAGTCTTTCACAATCAAAATTTTGACTTCTCCACTCAGCAGCCTTTTTCTTAATTTCTGATAGCCCTCCCTCTGTTCAAATGTGTAACCGGAACGATCTCGGTCTACATAGAAACTCAATTTGCATTTAGGGAATTTTTTCTTGACAAATTCTTGGATGATACTTTTCTGGTTTTCAATCGAAGTATTATCCTTATCCAACTCTTCGTCAACAGAGATACGGCAGTATCCGCTTATTTCCTCCGTTAATAAAGCGTCTGTCCCTTTTTCCATTTTTCCATCCTTTCCTTTTTGTTAGAATTTGTTCCGTACAGTTACAGATAACATTGTAACTTATCTTTAGCAAAATTGCAAGCGATTTCAGGAATTATTTACCGTCAAGTTTTTATTATGCTTCAGCAAATCTTTTGTCAATTCCAGCAAATCCCCTTTCCCTGAGTAAAATATAACAAATTTATATTTCTTCTCACGGAATTTCTTTATGATTGGCTTCAAATTATCCATAGTACACGGGTCATCAGCTTCATCATTGGTCAGCCAGATACTGGCGAACTTAAATTCCTTATTTATTTCAATCTGCATAGCATACCTCCTCTATTATCTAATATTTCCAAATTTTGGTTTTGCTATACGGGTTCATATCTGCTAATCAAAAAACATTTGGATTAAATATGCTTTGATTAGCAGATAAAAATTATCAAAAACACATACAGGTGACAGCTCATTACACTGTCCACATCGGTATCGCACCGTCACTCAAAATTGACCGGAAAAATCCGGAAGTATCATTATCGAAGATATGCCTCATTGCCCCATGTAACTGCTACACTTTTTGCCAGACATTTATCGCTCACTGCCTTAACTTCAATACCAGGTTTCAGTATTCCTTCGTATACACTCCCATACAAAATGAAAGCAGGCAGCTCTTGGCGTGTCCGCATAGCGGCTCCACACATCCCACACGTCCCATATGCATTTACATATTCAGTTTTCAAGGTTCATGCCCTACCTCCTTCCTGCGAATTTTCAAGTTCATTCTACAAGTAAACAGTCCAATTTACCTGTACCAATTACTCAAATTCTTTTGAAAGTTTTTTTGAACTAACTTCTGATGCAATCTTTCCTCTATCTTTTGTTGACTTTCCTCCTACCGCTTGTTAAAATCTTTAGTGGATAAAATCATAACTTCATAAACCGACACTCAAACTGCTATGAACCGGAATAGGGTAAACCCTGCCCTGTCCTGGTTATAGCAGTTTTTTAATTGCCAAAGTACCCCTCTTACAGCCAATACCCGAAGGGCTTTACAAAAAATTGGGCGGTAACACCCTTATGTGTTGTAAGACACTCGCCTAAGCTCGTACAACACGCAAACTCCCTACGGGCAGTTTGCCACGAATAGCAAGCACTGCCTATGTCATGACATAGGCACCATTTCCGCAAGTTTCTTCCAGGTGGAAACTTGCAGAAATTGGCTTGCAGAGGGCATATCCCCCTGACCCCCTAAAAGCGCAAAAGCTGCTACACCTTGCTTGCGCATAGCTGACAGCTTTTGCTTAAAAACCAGCCCGCCAGATATGGCGTAATCAATCGCATCTTCCAATGCATCAGTACATAGAAAGGAGCTTCCAAATGCCAAAAAGAGAACGCAACATACCGATACAAATTTATCTAAGCGAGGACGAAGATTTTATTCTGACACAAAAACAGAAAGCGTCCGGGATGAAAAGCAAATCCTCTTTCCTACGGCATCTGATTTTATACGGTTATGTCTATGACATTGACTATTCAGAGCTTCGGGAATACAATGCTGCGCTTGCTAAAATCGGAAACAACTTAAACCAGATTGCAAAACGCATGAATGCCACAGGTAACGTATACAAAGCCGATGTAAATGAAGTAAAGGAGCTGATGCAAAAGGTATGGCATACACAAAAATCCATGCTATCACAGCAACCGTGGGTAAAGCAGTAGACTACATCTGTAATCCCGCTAAGACTGATGAGGGCATCCTAATTTCTTCTTATGGATGCAGCCCTGAAACCGCCGCTTTTGATTTCAAATTCGCGCTGTCAAAAACAAGCCAGTCCAATCCAAATAAAGCTTATCATCTAATACAGTCTTTTCTTCCTGGTGAAGTTTCTTATAAAGAAGCCCACCAGATAGGCGCAGAGTTTGCCGACCGACTTTTAGAGGGAAAATACTCGTATGTCGTCACCACACATATTGACAAGGGGCATGTCCATAACCACATCATTTTCTGTGCCGCTGATAACATCAACCACGAGAAATATCACGACTGCAAAAAGACCTATTACAATATCCGCAACCTGAGCGATGAACTCTGTAAGGAGCATGAATTATCCGTCATCACTCCTGATAAAAAACGGGGTAAAACTTACAAGGAATGGCAAACTGGCAAAAATGGTTCTTCATGGAAAGAACAGTTAAAAGCCGACATTGACGAAGCAATAAAAAATGCTGGAACTTACAAGGACTGCATTGAGCTGATCCGGGCAAAAGGCTACGAAATCAAAGGTGAGGACTTCGGGGAAAAAGCGCATAAATTTATCTCATTTCGTCCTCTGGACAGGGAGCGTTTTATCCGTGGCAGTGCAAAGTCTTTAGGTGCGGAGTACACCAAGGAACGGATCAGGGAGCGTATTGAGGAAAAGGCACTTGTAAAAGATAGAAAGCGTGTTCCGTTCCCTGTCAGAAAAAAGCCTATTGTCAAAGATTATTCAAGAAAAAATCTCATTGACACCACCGAGGAAAAATTCACACAAAGCCCCGGCTTGAAACATTGGGCAGACATCCAAAACCTTAAAATTGCTGCCGCAAGCTACAGTCAGGCAGGCTCCATAGCAGAGCTTGAAAAGCAAATCGCCGCCAAGTCCACACTTGCAAAAACAGCCCGTGAGAGCCTTGTGGAAGCCGAGCGCCAGCTAAAGGATTTCGGGCAGGTTTTAAAGTATGCAGAGCAGTATAAAGCCAACCATATCTATCATGTGCGCTACCAGAAGTCCAAGGACAAAGACGCTTACCTGCGCCGCCATGAAACGGAGCTTATTCTTCATGACGGTGCGGAAAATATGTTGAAGCGTTTTAGCATCAATCCAAAGAATATTGATGTTGAAAAACTACGCAGCGATTACAATGCACTTTATTCCAAAAAGCAGGCTCTACAGAAAACTTACAAAGCTGCTGAGAAAGAAACCGCCGATCTTAACCAGAAACTGGATACTCTCAACCAATATCTTGCCCGCACTCTAGGACAGCAGGTTACTGACAAAAAAATTGATAAAGACACGCAATCACTCTAAATTCGACATTAAAAAAGGGTGTACCACAACGAAGTTTTCCTTCATTGCGATACACCCTTATGTATGTGGCAATTCCTATATCCTGTCCTTTTTCATATTTTATGTTATGTATTTTCCTATATCGTTCTTTCATGTACTCAACTTTACTTTCTAACTGCATTTTGATATTTTTCACGTTTGACGAAGTATATTGTTAACTACCATCAATGTAAATCACGATAAATAATTCAAAATAAAATCTGGCTACCACAGTCCGAAAAGCCCATTTTACATAATCCCTTACTTCCCCTTTAAAATAATTGTCCTATTTGCCTATTCAAATACTGTCCTATCTCTTCCATTGAATAAATAAATTTTTCTTTCCCTTTTAAATAGCTCTCTTCAACTTTTATTTATGTCCGGGAAACTAAACCTGTAAAAAGCTATACCAAAGAAAATCAGCAACCCATTCGTATCCTTGACATCGTTTTTCATCCTGAAACAGTTGCCACCATCTTGTCTAAATCAATAATTACGATATAGTTTGTAAGTTTTTTGCCTTATCCGATTGGACAGATGGTGGTACTGTATAAGTACTACATATAGAACTTACACTCTTGAAACTGCACGAAATAATATATACTGCACGTCGATTTGATTTGCAGTTATGGATATAACAAAGTCACTGGCACACCAGTGACTTTAAGACCGCCAGCCAAATGTTTGGCTGAAACAAGTTGGTAAATTCTGGCGGTCTTGAGTATAAATACAAAATTTCAGGATTACAATGCGCCGTCACGCCTGTGTTTCCCGCTGTCCAACAAATCAGAGTAAAACACTAGTGCAAGCCCCTGCCCCCATCCTTGTATCCAATTCTTTGATATTCTGCAGTAGCCATCCCTGTCTTTCATCACTGCCGTCCCTCCAGATACATTCATCACCCGCCCATCCACACTGATATTTTTCCTGACACCTTGAATGAAACGATTGATATATTTTATATGAAGCGGATTCCCCCTTACCAGCATTGCTGCTGCAATTCCAAAGGATGCCGACACTTCTTCATAGGACTCTTCGTCATCCAATATAGTACGCCACAATCCATTTTCTGTTTGTAACAACTTCAATGCTGATAGTTGCTCATTTGAAGAACCAACTATATCCAGATACTCCGGATACAGATAGCATTCCGGCAGCACGATACCCACCTGCGCCATGGTATATGCCGCCCATGCATTTGCCCTCCCCCAGTAAAATCCAGACATATGATTTTGGGTAAGGTTATCATAACCATGATACCAAAGTCCGGTCTCTGCATTCTGAAGATACTTGATGTGCCAGTACCATTGATTCAATGCATCATGGATGATATCCTCTGATTTCAGTTTCACCCCTACACGCAGCAGAAAGAATGCTGCCATAAACAGAGTGTCAGCCCATGCCTGTTCAGGGAAATCATTTTTCTGCGATACCGTATGCTGCAATACAGAATCCCCAAAACGCAATGCATCTTTCCTGAGATACTCCGCTTTTTCCATCACAATTTCCCAATATCTTTCCTCCCCTGTTGATTCGTAAAGCGTAATTAGACAATGTCCCATTGCACAGGTATTCACATTCCAATCCGGAAGCCCAAGCTCCATATATTCATCAATCCTGTCCTTCATCAGATTCAGATACTTCTCGTTCCCAGTTGTCTCATATGCCCTGCTGATTCCATAATATGCCACTCCACATGGCCAGTCCCAACTCATGTCCATACGCATGGTGCGCTCAATGATTTTGTCAATCAATTCATAAATCTCATCCTTATCAAATTCCAGTCCAGCCACATTTGACCCCTTGTCCTTTCTCATGTTGTAAAAAATTGTCTGTATGGAAAAGGCTGCCGCAAATCTACATTACAGCAGCCTTTTTCTTTTTATTATCTGCCAGTTATAGTACCATCTAAATCCCAAAGGTCTTCCCAACCTTTAGCTCCTTCCCATAGGAAGACCTGCCCTTTGACCAGGCGGCAGTTTTTATCCTCCAATCGGATTGCCTCCATCTCTTCTTCTGTCAGCGGATCCTCGGTAACACATTTAAGGTTCGAGATATACTGCGGCTCCTTTACAGAAAAAGGAATGGGAACCTGGCCCCTCTGCACTGCCCATTTGAGACAAATTACTGCCGGATGTACCTGATGCGCCTCAGCGGCCTTCCTAACTGCCGAAAGGGCCGTATCTACAACATCCTCTGCAGTCCTGTCACGTTCCGGCCTTGAGGGAGAACCTATAGGACAGTATCCAACAGGCAAAATGTCATGCTCCTTCGCATAGGCAAAGAGCTCCGGCTGCTGAAATGATGGATGCAATTCCATCTCCAATGCAACAGGCTGTATCCTACAGAGCGGCAGGACTGCCTCTAACTTTGGAATTGTCATATTGCTCATGCCAATATATCGCACCAGTCCCTCGTCCACCAGTTCCTCGCATTGATGCCATACCGACATAAACTCCTCCAGCGAAAAAGGTTTAGAATCCTGGTTCCTTGCATCCCCGCTGCATCCAGGTGCATGGTAGTTTGGAAATGGCCAGTGGACAAAATACAAATCCAGATAATCCAATTTCAAATCCAGAAGACTTTTCTTACAGGATTCCCTTACCTGCCCCTCCCCATGCATATCATTCCAAACTTTTGAGGTAATGAATAACTCTTTCCTCTCTACCGCTTTTTCCTCAAAAAGGCGCTGTAACACCTGGCCTATTTTATCCTCATTTTGATAGACGGCTGCACAATCTATCAATCTGTAACCATACTTTATGGCTCCATAAATAGCCTCAGATACCATATCTGCGCTGTATTTGTCCGAGCCGAATGTTCCGAGTCCCATACAGGGAATCTTCTCTCCAGTATACAACGTTCTTACAGGTATTTTCTGCTGATCGATTCTTCTCTCCATTTTACCCAACCTTTTTACATTTTTGATAGCATTTGACTTATCATGATATCTGCCATAAATTAATCAGCAAATGTTACCGCAACTTTGCCACACTCGCCGCCTGCCATAAGCCGATATGCCTCATCTGCTTTTTCAATAGGGAACTCATGTGTAATCAACTCTTCCGGGTGGATGTTCCAACGAACCAGCCTCTCTACCAGTTCTTCCATCCTCCAAAGGGAAGTCACCCACGAACCATAGATAGTCTTTTGTCCATGAATGATATCCGGGCTGGGATTAAAGGTACAGGTGCCCCCTTCGCCTACAAACGCAATTTTACCCCACTCTCTGGTTGCACGAATTGCCAGCTGCCTGCCAGCGTCATTTGCCGATGCATCGATTGCCCGCTCTACGCCTTTCCCTCCAGTGACTGCCAGGATTTGTTCCAAAGCATCCTCGCCGGGCTTGAATACATAATCAGCCAGCCCTAACTTCTTCGCCAGTCCAATCCGATAATCATTCATCTCTATACCAATCAGCTTATTTGCACCCAGTGCCTTTACCAGCATTAAGGCAGCCAAGCCTACAGGCCCCAGTCCAACCACCAGGACAGCGTCATTTCCGCAGATACCAATCTTTTCAATTGCCTCATATACAGTTCCAAATCCGCAGGCAACCTGCGCACCGTCTTTATAGGTAAGCTCATCCGGCAGCAGGATCAAATCCTTTTCTTCTGCCAGGATATAAGGTGCCATTCCGCCATTCCGCTGCCATCCATATGCCTGACGAAATTTACTTTTACAGGAAATATAATATCCACGCCTACAGTCATTGCAGACACCACAGCCAGAGATATGGTACACAATTACCCTGTCACCTTTCTTAAAGCGCTTCAAACCTTCCCCTTCCTCCACAATAATGCCGCAAGGCTCATGTCCTGCTACCATACCAGGAATATAGCCTTCAGGGCCTTTTCCCGTATGTTCCCGGTAGATACACCGGATATCACTCCCACAGATTGTAGTAGCCTTTGTCTGAATCAATACCTGGCCATGTCCTGGAGTAGGGACTTCAAAATCCCTCATTTCCACAGTACTGTTTCCGGGCAAGATAGCTCCCTTCATCAACATTTTTACTGCCATAGTTTTTCCTCTCTTTCTGTATTATGTACTTTATTTTTAAATGACAACTCCTTTTTGCAACATAATATTCGCATATAAAGCGCTTTCTCCTGTCGCAATGACAGCATAGGCCGACCGTGCTTCCTCATAAAAAGCAAATCTCTCAATCTGTCCTATCGCGCTATCTCCCCGCGCATCCACTTTGCTCACAATTTCTTTGTAAGAGTCCCAAATGGGGGTTTCCACCGGATCCCCCGGAAGCACTTGCATCAATTTTACTGGCTGTTCCACATATGTGTCCAACGGAAAAAGCTGTAATATCGCCTCCAATATCTCGCAGACACCGTGACCGTCCATACGGATTACAATAGAATCTTTTCCCACAGACTCTGACGGAAAATTGCCGTCCCCAATAACCAAACGGTCACTGTGTCCCATTTCACACAATACTTTCAATAATTCCGGCGACAAGACTTTAGGTATTCCTTTTAGCATCTTTGCGTTCTCTCCTCTCAAAACTTTTAGCAATCTGATATTGCCCTATCTCTTTTTCCGCCTGTATGTTTCAAAGCTTAAGACACCAAGGAAACTTACTGACAGAATCATGATTAAAATATACCATCCAATATGATTGTTGTCACTGGTCTTCGGACTTTCAGGAGCTGCCGCCTGGCTTTCATTCACTGCTCCCTCCTGTCTGTCCGAACCGCTTTCATCGTTCACAGGAACAATCTGCTTCCATCCGACAGAAATGGGTGACAGGCCATATACCTTGAATTGGATGCCATCTTCTGTTTTCGTCACTTCTGGATATTCTGTCTCACCGGCATGATTTCCGTTCATATCCTCCGTAAACAGATGACATACAACAAAATCATGTGTGTCTTTACCTGTACCTTCGGGATATGGCAATGTCACTGTCAGGCCGTCTTTCGGGAAATTCTCTTTGCTTGCCGGCAGCCATTCCGTTCCGCCTATGTTCATCATCAATACAACATCATAGACCACGATATTCTCCATTGCTATACCTTCTGGATGCTTCTGGATATTCAGCTTCATCTGTGTCTCGATTTTTTCCGGTGTATTCAAATTCTCATCATTTGCAAAAGCTGGAGGCACTTTTGAAATCCCGTTTTCTACTGCCAAGTGATACTGTACATTTGCCGTCGGCTCCGTACTAGGCACTGCCGTCGGATTCGTTGCAGGATTCTCACTCGGATTCGGAATCGGGCTTGCTACAGGCTCTCCGCTCGGGTTTGCACTCGGGCTTGCTACGGGCTCTTCACTTGGATTCGCACTTGGGCTTGCTACAGGCTCTCCGCTTGGCTTCGCGCTCGGGCTTGCTACTGGCTCTCCGCTCGGGTTTGCACTTGGGCTTGCTGCTGGCTCTCCGCTTGGGTTCGGGCTCGGGCTTGTTGCTGGCTCTCCGCTTGGGTTTGCACTCGGGCTTGCTACGGGTTCTTCACTTGGATTCGCACTTGAGCTTGCTACTGGCTCTCCGCTCGGGTTCGGGCTCGGGCTT
This sequence comes from uncultured Acetatifactor sp., assembly GCA_910584865.1. Lineage (GTDB taxonomy): Bacteria > Bacillota > Clostridia > Lachnospirales > Lachnospiraceae > Acetatifactor. Next base: position 19,037 of record CAJUCE010000017.1, on the reverse strand, counting down.
GTTGCTGGCTCTCCGCTCGGGTTCGGGCTCGGGCTTGTATTCGTTTCAAGTTTAGCCAGCTTTTCAACGGCATCACTCAAAGCCTCATATGCTGAATTTACCTCTTGCTGCGTTGCTTCCACATCATCCAATACCTGCTTTGCAGCCTTCATTGCGTCATCAAAATCCTTCCATGTTTCAGCTGTATAATCCTCTTCTTTCAAGCTTTCGTTATCATTGTAGAGCTTATGCAACTGACTCTTATCTACTGCTTCCTCTTTTTCAACCAACTTCTCGGTCGCATCGATCAAAGCCTCATATGCTGAATCTACCTCTTGCTGTGTTGCTTTCGCATCATCCAATACCTGCTTTGCAGCCTTCATTGCGTCATCAAAATCCTTCCATGTTTCGGCTGTATAATCCAACTCTCTAAGATTCATATTTGCATTATACAGCTCCTGTAGATCATTTTTATCCGCCTCAGTGTCTTCCGGCGCATCTACAGAAAGGCTTACAGCATCATAAATGATATTCTTGTAAGGCCCCATATTATTCTCGGATGCCAGATTGCCAGCGCTCTCTCCTTCTGCATAAGCTGGTGACTCATGCTCAAAAGCAATTACATTTTCGCCCTCTTTTAGCATAGCTGCATCAAACTGAATTACTATCAAGCTATACTGCCCAACTATTGTACATCTTGGATATGCCCCGCTGCTCTTGACCGGAATCGGACTTGCCGCTTCCTTCCCATCTACAGTAATAGAATCATTCAGCACTTCACCGTTCAGCTTAACCACAAGTGATGTTGACCTAGAGCTGGCTATCGCTATCTGAAGGGTGGCCGTTCCATTCTTATAACCACTACTGTCAAACAGAATGTTCCACGGAGTCACATCCGTTCCTTTCCATTGTAATTCTGTTTTTTCTGCCTTTTCAGCGCTGTATTTTATATTTCCATCTTCATAGAAATAACCTCCATCATAATGGGATTTCTGGCCGGCTGTAGGAGATGCCATATGTAAGAAATACCAGTCTTTCGACACATCATCTTCTCCAACCTTAAAATTCACTCCTTCCGGATATAACTGGCTGAACAGTAAGTGAGCACCCCAATATCGGAAATCAGACCCCAATGCCGTCTTATCCCCTCCAGCAAACTCCTCTGCTGTCCTGTCAGCAATCCCTATTGTCCACAATGTTTCGCCATAATCAGGGCTATCCCAGACCATGCTGCCCAAATCCTTTGTCTCTCCCCCGCTGACAACAATTCCAGACTGTTCATATTCCCCCATTACACCATTAATGTCAATGTTTAGACGATAGGTTCCCGGACGGACATCTGTAATTGTAAAACTTCCGTCTTCCTTTACTGGCGCATAGAATTCATAGTATACATTATCACTCTGCCATGATTCACTTCTTGCATCTGAAAGAACTGCCCAGCCAATCCCTTCCGGACTAAGTTCTGAATGTGTGGCAACCCCTTTTCCATTTGTAACGGAAATCTTACCTGTAACAACAGACCTTACATCTGCCGCATAATCTTTATTTTCTACCCACTTATATGGCCATGCTTCCACTTCTTCAATGGTTGTTGCTTTCGCATTCTCGAGAATTTCATCCTTGGAATTTCCATAATCCGCATGCCATAGAATCGGCCCATACAGCTTTTCCCAGTCCCTCGATACATATGCTATACTTGTTCCGCCATGGGAAGTAGAAAAGTGCCAGTTGACCAATCTGGTTAATTCATTGCCGGAATCCTGTACTTCAATATCCTGTTTTGCATACCCTCCGCCTGCCCACTCTCTGCTGGGCGTAATCATGGAAAATCCAAAACTGTCTCCATATACGCCGCTTAACTGTGTTTCAAACTGATACGATGTGCTCATATATTTTGTATAAACATGCCCCGTCCCCTCGCCATCGTTAATCAGATAGGTCGCATCAAACAGCTTCTCCCCATAATCAGCAAGTTCCGGTAACCTCATCAACTCCCCGCCTGCTGATGAAGCATATTGATACAATCTGGAATCCAGTCTGAACGCATATCTTGATTGTTCAATTCCAACTTCCACATCATCAGGAACATCTGTAGCCACCTTTGAACATGCGTACATATAAACCCCTTTCGTATCCTTTTCCAACACATAATGGAGTTCAAATGCAATCGGATAGTTCTTCGTATCAGGACTTGACGTATACAAATCCTTGTCAAAGCAATCCATAGTGACCACAACTTCCCCATAATCATCGGTGCTCGTCAGGATTTTTCCCTGTGCTTTCTCGATTGCACATGCACCTTTCTTTCCATCCAGCGTATAATTCAGCAGGTAATAACCTCTGCCGCCATTTCCCAGCACATTGTAAGCACCCTCCGCAAGGCCAGACCCATTTTCCAGATAACGGAGCATGCTTGTTATCTCAGCATTAGACTTGGTAATCGTTACAGATGTATAGTCATTGCTAAGCCTGAGTTCCGTCTCACTCTCCGCCACATGTACCTTGCCGTCTCTCACCCAATCATCTTCTGGTTTCGGTACGTATTCCTCTTCTTTTCCTTCCAATACAATATTATCAATGCTTAAGGAAGTTTCCACTCCTCTGCTACAGCTTATGGCAAAGGCGCCCATATTGGCCTTGCTGTGGTAAAAATACTGTGTACCAGAGTCAGCTACTTCGCTGCCATCAGCATCCTTAAGCAATATCCTGTATATCTTATTCGCATTATCGATAATGCACGTCAATGCCATCCAATCGTTTCCGACATTTTCACATATCGTCTTTTCATTCGCGCCGTCATATCCATACAATCTACCATTCTTAATTCCCATGCGGACAGCTAAGTCCCCACCATTCAGTGCGCTTGTATACATCGGCATATCAACCTGCCCGCCCTCGTACTTGAAATCATAAGAAAGCGTAAACTTATCCGGCAGTATGGTTACAAATTTTTTGCCAATGTAAGAACCGGTACCTGTCTCATATTCGGCGCTTCTCGACACCGCATAATAATAGTTTTCTCCCTCTGCCTGGGAAATCTTCATGCCTGACGGCAGAACTCCGGCTGATGTCCAACCCTCTGGCAGGCCATTATTGTCCAAACAATCCGGATTATTAAAAGTTTCTTCGTAAAATACAGTCAGCCCGTCCACATCCGCTTCCAGCACTGGCCGTTCATCCTTATGTGTCCTGTCCTTAAAGCAGACATTATCAATACAAATACAAGAATTGGCGCTGCCAAAACTTATGGAAAATGTGCCTGACTTATCCGTTTCCTTGTGAAATGCCATTCCAGTCAGGCTACTTATGCTCTGTCCCTTGATATCTTTTACGATGACATCAAATGTCTGTTTTGTATTATCGACTACATAGGACAGATTAATCCATCCATAACTTGATACCTCTTCGAGTAAATTTTCTTCAACTCCGGCATTATATACCTTCAATGTGTCATTAGAAATGCTTGCGCGGACTGCCAGATCCTTTGCATTTAATGCTCCTGCATACATATTGAGGTTAACCGTCCCTGCCGCATCGCTTTTCATGTCAAAAGAAAGAGTATATTGATCTGCTACATCAAATTTTTTGCCGATATAAGTACTGGTCGCTCCGGTTCTCGTTATTTTGTAAAAATAATTCTCCGTTCCTTTTTCAATTACTGCTGATAAGTTATCTGGATTAATAGTTTCCCAACCATCTGGTATGAATTCTCCGTTTACTTCATCCGGAAGCATAAAGGTTTGTATGTAGTCCCAATCGGTTTCATTTGGAGTTGCAGGCTCTTCTCCGCCCATTTCGCTTTCCCCGAAATTCTCACTCCAAAATTCATTTGTCCCATCCTCTGACATCAGGCAGATATTATCTATACAGAGATCCGTTCTGGTATTCGTATTCGCCTTAGATATTGATGGACTCACTGAAAAAGACCCTACTCTGACTGTCGTCGGTACATCCCCCGATGTCGTTTTATTATTAAATACAAGCTCTTCACTGGAATATAATGTATTCTTGTCAGCATCCAGCAATTGTACTGTGTACTTTTTGTCCTTATTATCAATCGTATACAGCAATGTGTACCATTGATTCTTATTTGTAGTAACCCTCGAACCACTGACTTCCACAGGTTTATTTACACCATTTACGTATAAGTATCCGTTGGCATCGATTTCTACGCGCGTAGCCCATGTTCCCGGTTTTATATTGCTACTGTCCATAAAAAATTGTGTTTTCGCGCCATCACCTATATTCTCATACATAAAATCAAAAGAAAAAGTTATTTTTTGCTCCTCCAAATCACCTTGGGCATCAAATATTTTCCCTATATAAGAATTCCCACTGGTGGACTCATTCGATATTTTGTAGTAATACCCCCCGTTATCATCTCTCACGAACTGTGTAACAGGCGAGTCTTGTGCAGTAGCCCAGCCATCAGGCAAATCTCCGTCGGCATTCAGAGCAGCATTCATTTCAACGTCTTCTGAATCCTGCTCCACAAATGTGGAATCTTGTGCATTTTCCGTCGATTCCTCATTGATTACGCTTTCTTCCTGGGTGGTTTCTGTTTCATCATCCTCGACTTCTTTCTCTACTGCTTCTGTCTCATCGGTTTCACTTTCCACTTGTTCAGATTCCGTCTCATCATCCTCAGTCTCTTCCTCTACTGCTTCTGTCTCATCGGTTTCACTTTTCACCTGTTCAGATTCCAATGTCTCTATACCATCCTTTTCTTCCGAAACAGACGCTGCCTGTGAAGTCGGCTCACTCGCATGTAACTGAAGATTTTCCCCCAGTGTCGAAAATATTATCAGCACTGTAAGAACTCCTGTAAATATCTGCTTTGCTTTCCTCATCCACCCCTCCTTCTCTCCAATCTTTCAGGAGCTGCCTAAATATTGCTGGTTCAAAAAAGGCTACTGCAACTTTAAATTACAGCAGCCTTTCCAGGCTTCTTCCGATTACTTATAAACATAAACGAAAAATATGCTGTCAGTTTAATCAGAAATATAGCTGCCTTCCGAATAATATCCTGCTTTTTCATCCAAGATCGCCTGATAACCCGCATCCAAATACTCTGTACAATATTCCTGATATATAGCATCAAATTCTTCAGGCGCACATGTGATACAAGCTGTCGATGCCTCCTGCCATAATGCATTCAGGTCTGTAGCATATTCACCGCTGGATTCCACCTGCTTCGTAAAAATGGGAGTGATTATGCCAAATTGCTCATTTTCCTCAGCATAGCCATATGACTGCTCAATTAAATACTCATACCCTGCCGGTGCCAAAGTGCTTAACTGATATTTATAATCCTGCTCCTCGTCATCATAATGTGCAATTTCCTGAACGATGCACCAGTAATCTTTGTTGTTGTTCTGTGACAGCTTAGCCTCGCCACTGTATTCAGAATCCAAAATCGCGAGTCCATCCGCATCCAGCGTATAGGTTTCTCCCTCCACTCCATTCTGAAGATAGAACAGGTTCTCAGGCTGAATCATCCAGTCAAGGAACATCCATACTGCCGCTCTTTCCTCATCCGTTGTCTCTGTATTAATTCCCATAATCATGCCATAAGGAGGATATTCATAGTAATAACCATTGCCTGTGGTGCCTTTTGCTCCCGGATCCATAGCAGCAACTTTCGCCTCCGAATCATTGGCGATAAGCGAGGAAATAGCATCTGTAGAACTGCTGATAAAGAACGTCATAGTCCCTACATTCCCTGACACGAAAGCTGCTTTCCATGCCGCATCATCTGTCCTCAAATAGAATTCAGGGTCAAGGATGCCTTCGTTATATTCCGTATTCAAAGTCCTAAGATAATCTTCCGTAGGCTTCCAAGTAAAGGGTGCCACATTCAAGTCGAGATACTGTGCATACTCTTCCTCGCTGATGCTGTCATCAAAAAACGGATACTCATAGGTAAAGCTTTTCACTTTCAGGGTCTCGCCTATGGTGCCAAGCCCTGCCTCTTTCCATTTTCTTGCCACATCCTCCAACTCCTGACGATTAGTAGGCATGTCTGCCCCTACCGCATCCAGCCAATCCTGCCGTATCAGGGTTACATCATTATAATATATGGCATCGCGCTCGGCAAAAAAGAAAATATTCTCCCCATTCAAAGTGCCGTATTTTTCTATCGTATCCTTTAACTTTCCATAATAAGTAGGGGCATAGTATGCAATCTCATCCAAATCAAGCGTCTGCATAGCCCCCTCGCCATAATAGCTTACAGCCTGCGGCATATCATAATGCATAATGATATCCGGAGCATTCTTTGCGGCAATCAGCTGCATATAGTCCTGTACTTCCGTACTTCTTCCTATCGCGACATATTCCACTTTTATATTGTATTTGTCGCCAAATTCAGACTGTATCCATCGCGTATAATAATTATCGGTTACATTCCATCCCTCAAATGCCCGGTCATACACCGGTATCTGAATGGTTACCGTGTCCGGAAAACCATTGGAATAGTCGGCATAGGCACCACCAGAACTCTCCTCGCCGCTATCCTGTGCCACACTGCCATCATTTGCGGCACTACCGTTCTGTGCTGCGCTGCCCTCTTCCTGCTGTGATGAAGCATCTGATTTCGAATCTGCCCCGCTGTCAGAACCGCAGCCAGTCACCAATCCAGCCATAATAGCGGTAGCAAGTAATGCTGCTATACCTTTTTTCATGTAACGTTTGTTTCTCATAAAAAACCCTCCTGTCATTCATATTGTTTATATTTTGGCTTCAACGTTTTCACGCTTTACCTGAACCACAAATTAGAAATAAGGTAAATCCCATGCATACCTATCCTTTTACGGCACCAATCATTGTGCCCTGTACAAAATATTTCTGTATAAACGGATATACACAGATAATCGGTATCGTTGCAAACATGACACATGCCGCTTTCATCACTTCAGGATTTGTCAGGACTCCCACACTGCCGCCCTCTGCCTGAAAAGATTCCGATGCCGCCACCACCAGATAGTAAAGTTTTAGCTGCAATGGCCTTAAATCCGTGCGTTGCTTGATATAATATAATGCATCCGAATATGTATTCCAGCGTCCTACCGCATAAAACAATGCAATAGTGGCCATGATTGGCTTGGATAGCGGCACTACTATGCTCCAGAGGATCCTGAAATGTCCGGCACCGTCAATAAGCGCCGATTCCACCAGGCTGTCCGGAATATTCGACGAAAAACTATTCTTCATTATCAAAAGGTTATATGGTGCGAAACACAAAGGCAATATCAGGCACCACCACGTATCAAGCATTTTCAAGTTGCTCATCAGCAAATAATCAGGTATCGTTCCAGCCGTAAAATACATGGTTGCCAAGATGAGAAAAGTAATTATCTTTCTTCCCTTCAACTCCCTGCGGCTCAATGCATACGCAGAACACACTGTAAGGAACATGCCTATCAAAGTAAAACTGACTGTGACTACTATGGTCACAAACATGGAGCGTAGGATAGAAGAATCTGCAAAAATCTTGCTATAGGCATTCAGGGAAAACCCTTTCGGCAAAAGTACTACCTTATTTGCTATGACAAAAGACTCTTCGCTGATAGATTTCGAGAATACATGGATAAACGGGAACAGGCAGATAACCGACATCAAAATCAGCACTACGCGGAAAAAAAAGTCCACCGCTAAATCCTTCTTTTGGGATACCGTTAATGTTCTTTTGATTTCTTTCATCGCTTCCCCTCCTACAACAAGCCGTCTTCACCGAGGCGTTTTGCAACATAATCCGACAATAATACCAACAACAGCCCAATAATTGACTGGAACAATCCCAGTGCAGTGGCTTCGCTGAATTTCCCGCCTGTGATACCCCATCGGTATATCAATACTGGAATCGTGGTGGTATACTCTGTTACCTTTGCATTTGTCAGTGCATAGATTCTTTCAAAGGAGCCCTGCATGACTCTTCCCAGATTCATAATCAGCATCGTTACGATAGTGCTACGGATACAAGGGAGCGTTACATGAAGACATTGCTTCCAGCGCCCGGCACCGTCCACTCTCGCCGCTTCGTACAACTCAGTATTAACTCCGGTAATGGCCGCCAGATATACAATCGTTCCCCACCCCATCGTCTGCCACACGCCAATAAAAACATAAGTAATCAACCACCATGTATCATCCTGTAAAAAAGGAACTGGGCTTCCCCCCGCATTGGAAAGCATTGCATTTATCACACCGGTATCCACAGAAAACAGCTGATATGCTAATGCCCCAATTATTACCCAGGAAAGGAAATGGGGCAGATAAAGCAGCGTCTGCGTAACTTTCTTGAACCATTTTCCTCTGATTTCGTTCAGAATCAGTGCAAGGATAATCGGCATCGGAAAGCCAAATATCAGGTCAAGGATGTTCAGAAGCAGCGTATTTCTCACTGACTTTCCGAAATCCCTGTGGGCAAATATCCTCTCAAAGACATCAAATCCTACCCATTCACTCCCTGAATAACCTTTAGCCACTTTATAGTCCTGAAAAGCAATCGTCAGCCCTCTGTACGCACCATACTTAAACACGATTGTAAATATCAATGGCAAAATCAACAATGCGTATAACTGCCAGCTTTTCCTGAAATACAGCGCCCTGTTCCCTTTACCCAATGTAGCCTGTCGTTTTCTTTCATACATTCCTATCTCTCCTTTCTGCTGCCACCTGTCAATCTTGTCAAGGTTTCACTATCCCTGCATCCCCATTATCTGAGATGTCCATGGACAGGAAATGCACTGGCTTTAGTTTCGGTGCCTGAAATTCCACTTCCCATACATTGTTCCGTACCTTTGTAATCTGTGCTGTATCGGTCTGACTCCACTCTGCAGCCTCTACAAAATCCGGTAAAACAATCTGCACTTTATGATTTCTTAACGGAGTAATATCGCATTCTAAATATTTCTTCTTCCTGTTCCACTTCATGTGCAAGAAACCATCACAATAGCGAAAATTCTCCGCCTCTCCTGCGGAAATCCTGTCCTCCAGTGCGGGGAGAAGTGCAATATACCCCGGTGACGAATACAAAAGCATCTCCTGGATTGCGTTCACATATCCCAGAACTGCATCCAACTGCACGACTGCCGGATCCACCGTCAAGGAAATGTTCATCCCCCTCCAGTCATTATGTAATGTAAAGAAATTGTTCAACAGCGAACTTCTCGCCATGTTATCAAGGCATTCCATGGCCGCTTCCCCATTGCGGAAACGTGCATAGACGGATGCCATGTGCGCCATAGACCAGCCGGTTTGGGCATCTATCTTGCGCAGGCTGACAGCTTTCTCGTATTCCTCGATTTTCTCTGGATTCTTTTCAGGATACAGCTCATACCCCGGAAATACCGGGTAAATATGAGACAGGTGCCTGTGATCATATCTGTCTTCAAAGATATCTTCCTGCCATTCCTTGACGGCACCCTTATCATTCTTTTTAAATTCCGGTATAGACTGTAGAATCCGCCTCCATCTGTCAATGCGCTCCTGTGCGAACGGCAAATCTTCACACATTTTCGTGACCGCAAGAAGATTAGTGAAAAATTCCTTAATTATCGAAAGATCTATAGTGGAGTTGATGGTTGTAGGCATGGGATGATCCATCTGTATACTTTCGTGAGGCATAAAGTTCATCGGTGTATTTTCCGGAGATACACTGGGATAAAATCTGATTCTCTCATGACCTGTTTCGTCCACTGTAAACTGGACAAATTCTTCGTAAAATGCCGCCACCCCGTCCATATACGGCAGCATTACATCCCGGGCAAATTCCATGTCTCTTGTATAAAGTAAATATTGATAATAATGCTGGGCAATCCATCCAGCAGCTCCTACCCAGTTTATGATTACGGGAACAACCTGTGTAGGCGCAGATACTCCTGGAGTGGTGCCTGCCGTCATGTAAATGCCGTCAATTCCGAACAGCTTCCGCGCATTCTCCTTAAACGCCGGAATCCTGTCGTTCATATATTTAAAAATAGCACGATTGTACTCTACCAGATTACCGCAAAGGCTGTGCCAGTAAACCATCTGAAGATTTTCATTTGCCATATTGTGACACCACTGCAACTGGTATCCGCCTCCCCATAATCCATAAAGCGGGAATGGATTGGCTGTTGGATTGCTACCGCAGATAAACAGATATCTACCATAATGCCACAATTTGTCAATCAGTTCCGGAGACTGCTTATCCGCAAAAGCCTCCGCCACCAGTTCCTCATTTGTCCTGTTCCATGTAACCTGACCGTCACTGTCTCCCAGATACAGTTTTGCGCTATGATATAGTGCTTTATGAAGTTCCGAGCTGTCAGCAAGCAGTTCCTCAAAACCTCTGGTCTGGCATTCCAATCTGCCATGCAGCTGCTGCCATGCTCTCTCTTTTTCTTCGTTTACATACGTACAAATGGTAATCAAAACTTCATTAGAAGCCTTCACTTTTATCTTATCTTCAAGGCATTCTAAACTGCCATCGGTAACAGAAATTCTGGCTACTGCGCCGAAGTTGGTATACCGGACACCCTTTTGGTCTCTTTTGGAATTGAAGTATAAATATCCCGTTTGCTGATTTTCGCAAACTGCCTTTATCTGTGCCTCTCTCCACACAGCCTGTATTGCGTCATTTACTGGCTCCCCTTCATTGTGGAATGCCTCCAGTTTCAGCTGGTATTCCAGCAATTCCTTTGACTCTTCGGCATTCTCCGCAGAAAGCCGGTAGACAACCATATCTTCTGCTCTGGATACGAAAACTTCACGGCGCATAGTCATATGGGCATCATTCCATTGTTGCACGGCTACGGCATGTTCCATATCAAGCAGTCTCCTAAAAGAACGAAAACCTTTGACTGGTGTCTGCTCTACAATCAAATTTGCTACTGGCAACTGGGCTTCCAAGCACGAACCATATCCCGCCTCATTTAGTGCATTTACTATCTCCCAGCTTGCCTCGCGAAAATTCCCTTCATCCATCATCCGCCGCTGCCTGATGAATGCTTCATGAACATCCGGGACTTCATCCTGTGAACCGTTATACCATAAGTCATGTCGTCCCAGCTGCAAAATCTCCCGCTTTGCGCCGCCATACAAGTTTGCCCCGGTTATACCATTTCCCGTTGCAAGCCCCTCCCGCCATAAATCATGCCACCATGATGATGGATACTGCATTTCCAAGACGTGTTCCATATATCTGTCTCCTCATACTCTTGTTGAATGTGCTTTTTATTTACATTTATGATAAAACATCCCTCAAAAATATAACAGTTTCCACAGCGACAAGCTTTCACAATTTATGTCATATTTTCTAAAGCACCTTGCAATTAGAGTATAAGGATTATATAATATCAATAATAAGGAGATAATTATCATGGAACACAAAGTAAATTATTCTTTCATGCTGGAAAACCAGAAAATAAATATTTTAATGATTACTCACGGAACAATCACAAATCCCATACCAAAACACAAACACAGCAAAAACAGTTATGAGGTGCATTATATCTTTGGGGGAAAAGGGACTCTGGTTGCCCAGGGAAAAACCTATGCCCTGTCCCCAGGCACTCTATTTGTCACAGGTCCTGAAATTGAGCATGAGCAGAATCCAGACATAGCAGATCCCATGCAGGAAGATTGCCTGTATTTTTACATGGACACCCCAAATCCTATCCCCAAAAGCGCCCAAATAATCAACATCCTACGCACCCACCCATTCTGGTATGGCCGGGACACCCAGAATATTGTCCAATCGATTCAGTTGATTCTCGAGGAATTGAATGCACATAAGATTGGCCAAGTGATTTCTCTAAATGCATGTTTCCAGCGTTACCTCGTCCAGCTGGCAAGAAATATGGCAACCATTATTCCACAAGATAAAATGGAAATCGGACCTGTGCAATTGAAAATCGAAGATGCATTTCTCTATCAGTACAGAGACCTCACTTTGGATGACATCTGTGATATTACAGGCATGTGCCGCCGCCAGACCCAACGGCTGTTAGAGAAATATTACGGATATGGGTTTCAGAAAAAAAGAACGGCTTCCCGTATGGCTGCGGCAACTGTTTTTCTGCTTCACAGCGATTTAAGTGTGGACGAAATAGCAGAGTCCGTGGGGTATTCCAGTCTCAGCAGTTTTTTACAGGCATTCAAAGCTTATTATCATATGACAATAAAAGAATATAGGGCGTTTGTGGAAATATCTATGCAGGAATCCCAGTAGAAAGACGGAAAGGAGGCGGAGTCCACTCCGTCCCTTTCCAAACTGGCTTTTCCTCATATCCAAGAGAGGCCATAATATTTTATAAATCCCTGCAATGCTAGCTTTCCGAGTATCTTATTGGACAATTCCATCATATCCTGATTATTAAGGTACGGCAAAGCTCTTCCTATATCCTCTATGACCTCGCTCCTGCTCTTCCTGCAAATATGCGGAAATAATTTACATCTGATTGATTTATGTATTATTCGGTGTTTCATAGCCTTTTCCCTGACCGGAAATAAGTGCCTTTTTCTCTGCAAGACGTACTTTTAAAGAAGCCCTTGCTGCATGATGCTCCTACTCCTTTTACTTTCTTCCTTCTGTGCATTTATTCGGCATATTATCAATCATGCTGTAATTTTGTTATAGCTAATGCAAACTAAATGACTTTCATTACCTTCTGTGCCAGGCTTGACTGGCATGGTGATAACCTTGAAACAACAAGCAGTCGATGCTATAATCAAATCAGTAAACCAAAATCCTCAGGAGACTATACCATGAAACATTTTACTTGTGACGCATGTCATTACATATTCCAATCCGACGATATACCTTCTTCCTGCCCTGCCTGCAATGCAGCTTCGGTCATTGCCTACAACAGTACCAACAGAAAATTTAAGATTTCTGCCGTCCGGATTTCCACCGAGGCAGAAGCCAAAAAGAACCAACAGGCTAACAGAGAAGAATCTGCACAAAAATCATTCCTTGAGCGTGTTGACAGTCTCACTGGTTATACCCTCACTGATGATGAATACCATACCGCCCTGATGCTCCTCTTCTATTTCAAATCCACACCAGGTAATTTTATCTCTGTACATCTGGGATGCATTCTCAGCCAAGGGAATCCTTCCACCGAAAACGAAATGGATGGAGAATCTGCAAGGGACTTGTATACATGCGCACAGAAGCATTTTGCCTCGCAGCTTGGCAGGGAGCGACATGAAACAGGCTGCAATGACGCTACAGAAGTCGCCACCTATACAGAAAAAGGATCCGCTTCAAGCCTGCTTATCCAGTTCCGCCAGACAGAATGGGATCAGATTCTCGGTAAAGTCCCAAACCTGGCGAACATACGCAACGTAAAGATTGAACAGGTTGCCAAAAGACCCGGCGAAGATTATCTCCGTTTCCTGATGGACTGGTACAATTCAATCCTGGATTAAGCAAGTCCCAATCCTTCACCTACTCAATCTGTCTTCTGATAACGCAGGACATCACCTACACCACCTTTCTGACACTGCTATATATGGCAGAGTCAGAAAAATACCCTTTTCTGCCACTGTAATCAACCAACCACATAATATAAAAATGCCGCCTGCCTCCTGGGAGCAAAAGACCCTTATAAAGCAAACGGCATAGCATAATCACCTGAAATTCAAGACCCACCGGCTCTGCGTCAGGTAGTAGATGAGCCTCGCCCTCATCCGCTGCTCCCCGATCCACAGGGTACAGTCAAACTCAATGGAAGGGTTCCCGGCATACCTCTTCAGCTCTTTGGAATGCACCGTAATCTCCTTTATCGCCCGGATTTCCCCATCCTCGTCCTTCACCTTCAGCATCAGGGGCATGATCTCCCCGGTGCTGGTGAACCAGCATTGGCATGCGATATCCTTCTGCCGCCCCCTGACAACCCCTGCATCTGCAGCCTGGGTATTTGTCCCTATCCCAAATGCCATAAGCCTTCGCCTCCTTACAGGACATTAACTTTTTCGTAATCAACTTCCCTTTTCTCCCTCGATATTCCTCCACTCATGTGGTCAATTGGCTGGTTCAGAAAAGCCGCCCACATAACGGCATCCATGCCAAAACGCTCCCTTATGGCATCCACAGTTCCGTCCACCTCTGCCAGCTTCCCATAATCCACCTCGTCAAAGAGGCTTAACTGCCTCGCAAGGCTGTTCTCCTGTACCCGGCTGGTATACACCCTCAGGAGCCTCACCGGCCTGCCGTTCCACAGCTCTCCGAACAGCTCCCGGGCGGCACGGCAGATCTCCACCGTTATGTTTGTCGGTATATCCAGCACTTTCTGGTGGGAAACATATGACAGGTCACTGTACCTGATCCCACCGGACACCACCCTTGCCTGCACCTGGTCTGCACACAGCCTGGTGGCCACAGTCTCCGAGAGCGCCAGCAGCGCCCTGTCTGCCTCCTCCCTGCTTGTCACGTCCCTGGGCAAAGTCGTACTGTTGCCGTACCCCTTGTTGGGTGCAGGCGCATCCAGCACCGGGGACAGATCCACCCCGTTGGCAAATCCCCATATCACTTCCCCATGCTTCTTCAGGACGCTTTTCAGCCATGCCGGGTCTGCCGCCGCCAGCTCCCCTATAGTCTTGATTCCCATGGAGAACAGCTTCTTTGTGGTTGCCCTGCCCACAAAGAACAGCTCGGACACCGGCAGGGGCCACATCTTCTGCCGAATCTCCTCCGGGTACAGTGTATGCACCCTGTCAGGCTTGCGGAAATCCGAAGCCATCTTCGCCAGCAGCTTGTTGGAGGACACCCCTACGTTCACCGTAAATCCCAGTTCATCCCGGATCCGGTTCTTCATCTGTTCCGCAGCTTCCTCGGGAGTACCGAACAAGTGACAGGCCGTGGTCATGTCTACAAAACTTTCATCGATGCTATACTGCTCTACCACATCTGAGAACTCCCTCAGGATATCCATGAACGCTGCAGAGCATTGTTCATACAAACTATAGTTCGGCGGAACCAACACCAGGTTCGGGCACTTCCTCTTTGCCTCCAGGATTGTCTCGCCGGTCTTGATACCGCAGTCCTTCGCCGGAATTGACTTCGCCAGGATGATACCATGGCGCAGGCTTACGTCCCCTCCCACGGCAGACGGCACCTCCCTGAGATCCAGGTTTCCTCCTTTGTGGTATAAACGGTAAACAGCCTCCCATGAAAGAAAGGCTGAATTCACGTCAATATGGAAAATAATGTTCTTCAAACGTGTGTTCACCTCCTCGGATAACACCAATTATAGCAAACACACGTTCTGATTTCAATAGGTATTTATTGGAATCCATAAAAATTTGAATACTCGCTTTCCTCGCCCATGCCATAGGTTGATAAATATGACACATGGACTTAACAGCCAAACAGGCTCAGCTGCTCATAGTCCGTCCTCCGCTCCAGCAAAGGTGGCGACTTGCGCAGGATTTCCCTGAAAATTCCATCCTCCAGGAGCCAATCCACGGCTTCCCCAGGATCCAATATTAGTGGCATACGGTCATGCACAGGCTCCATGGAAGCATTTGCCTGAGTAGTCAGAACCACAAAACGGTTCCCGTCCTCATACTTCCTGTAACATCCAGCCATAAACAGAGCCGGATACCCTTCCCTGTAAAAAAATATTTCTGCTTATCCCGGTTCCATTCATAAAAACCTGTCGCCAGTATGACCACCCCCCGGTGCAGGATCCAATGTCATTTAGAAAAGAGTATATTTTTTTGATTCTGTTAAGTTTAGGCTACAATTATCATATATCAACCCATATCCATCTAAATCATATCCAACTACATTTCCTACTTTAACTCTAAATCCTTCATGGTTAATCACAATCATCAGAATAAGTTAGAAAGACACTTTTGTATCAGATTATTTCTTACCATTTATTGAATGCCTTTTTTGCATAATGTTCACCATACTTTAATTTTTCAATATTGTCATAGAAAATAATGTCAATACGGTTCGGTACTTTTTCATGTCTTACGATTACCAAAAGTCTGATTAAAGCAGAGATGCAACGGACTCAGATTAACCAATATTGCAATAATGAGGTTACAAGACTGGATACTGCTGTTTTGACAAGAATCTGTACTGCCTTGGACTGCCGTATCGAGGAGCTATTAGAATTTGTTCCGGCAAAAGATAAGGAACTGCCTTAGAATGCCCAAAAACTCCAAACAAAAAATAGGCTACCCCCCGCACTCCTAACGGGAAGGTAGCCTATTTTTTATTCTGCTTCTACCAATTCGAGCTGCTCAAACTCTTTGTCCGTCATGCCCTGGAGCTTTTCAATAACCCTCCGGGACAATTCTTCCATATCCGAATCATCAAGGTACGGCAAAACCATTTCAATATCCTCTATGACCTTACTCCTGCTCTCCCCCTCAAATATGCAGAGTAAATTACTTTCTTCCACTGTAAACATAGTCCCCATATTCTTACATCTCCCTTTGCTTATTTTTTTATTTTCTTCCCGGTCCTTCCCCTGCCCTGCTATCTGTGCTTTTTTGTCGGCCAGGCGGGATTTCAGGGATTGTCTGGCGGCAGGCTTATCCTGCGCCTTTTTAGCTTCCTCTTTACTGAATTTTTCACATCCATTATTGAGGATATTATCAACCATGTTATAATTCTGTTCTTCCATTTCTTCAATTTTAGCAAGAGGCTTGTACTCCGCCAGCTTTGCAATCAGCTCTTTTGCCCGTGTTTCTTCCTCCGGCATGGCTCCTTCAGAAATGACTTCATTCAGCCATACTTTCATATCTTCTGTATCACCCTGCTCCAGCATCTTTGAAATCTCCGATACATTCTCTGACATCTGCCGTACATTATCGTGGTAGGAATCGACATCATATGCATAGGTAAACCGATCAATTTCCACTGCCAGCTGCTCTGCAGGTGTCAGATCGGGCATACGTTTCTCCCACACCTTTGCCTCCAGCCTCTCTGACAGCATACCGTCTATCTCCATTTCCGGAAGCTTTGCCATAATTTCCGCAATAGCATCCATTGCCAGCGGGTTCGTCCTGATTTCTGGGGTGAACCCCAGCATTTCAAGGTCAATCCGGTTTCCAACCAGTACATCCATTTCACATCCTGATATGGCTCATCTCCCGGCCTGTGGAGCTGAATGCCGATTGCAGGTACCGCATTCAGCCGCTCCGGCGGTATCTGTTTCCAAATTCCAATGACTTCCTCAACGGTAGGAATATTCTTATGGACCTCTCCATAGCTATGAAACTCCCCGCATTCAGATACTATAAAAGTCACTTCCACCTCTTCTTCCTTAGTCTCTGCCTTTGGTTGCTCCTGGGCTTCCAGTTCCCTTGCTTCACGGATTCCCTCAAGATAATGATGGCCAGCTTCACCCATTCCTTCCGGTTCCTGCTTCTGAACATCCTGTTGAGACATATCCGATCTGCCCTCTAACGATTTTTTCAGGCTTTTCATTATCTGCTCCCGCTCATCTCCAATGTCAATGATCTCATCCCCTTCTTCAATGTCCTTCGGCTCCAGCTCAGACTTCTGGACATCCTCCTGCACAGCGGCTTTCTCTCTTTCCCTGACCTCCTTGCGGAATAAATCTACAAAACCATTCAATACAGCCTGATGGCTGCTCACAATCAGTCGACGGTTCACATCTATCCCATGTATGATGTCCTCAATAAGCGGGGACTGCAATGCCCAGTCCTTGTTATCCCTTGAAAACCGGCCATCCCACAGTTCCTGCTGTATCGTACTAGAAAGGACAAACGCCATGCGCTCTTCACCATACTTTTCCAGTACCGGCTTCACCACATCTGAGTCAAGATGCATCCCATCAAAGTTATCCCCGATTGCCGCTTCAATCGCCTCTATGCACTCATAGTCAAGTTGCCTGGATAATGTATATGCCCTGCTTTCATCATGCTTATTTGCATAGCTGAGCGACTGGCGGTAGACCGCAGGGTATGTTCCCGTTTCTGGCTGCTCTGGTTTTGGGTCATTCCGGACAGCATTGCCCTGTTCTGTTTCCGGTTCCTGCTTCCCGGCATCCAATCCGTTGACACCTTCTTTTTCCTCCTGTGCCGTTTCCTGCCCAGATCTTCCTGCCGGCATATTCTGCTCATTTTTCATCCCTGCTTCCTGTTCCAATCCACGCATGAAGCCGGGAAGCACTGTAAAGCCAAAGGAATCCACAAAGTGTGCGCTGTTCTCCCCATTCTCATGCAGCACTACAATATCGCTGACAGAAAGGGAATGCCCCCTGTAGTCTGCCGGGTGATCCACATTGAATTTTTCAAAGACTTCATTGAGCCTTTCGCCCTGTGCCTTCCCCCTCATGTCCGAAAGCTCCCCCATATAGACAAGGCTGTAATTCTCCGGCCGGATCTCCTTGAAATCATCAGACAGGATGCCCCTTTTCAAAAGTTCCGCAGTGCCGGCAAAGTGAAAATCCCGAAGCCCCGGATCATCCTTCAATTGATAGATGCCGTATCTATCCGCATCGCCATGCAGAAGCTGCGCTTCCCTTTCTTCCCTGTGCTTCCCTGCCTCTGCCTTTACATCAATGATCTCATTGGTATCCGTATTGTACCGCACATCGAGGTGGTACTCCCCAAATTCCTTTGTCTGCTCATTGCAATCTCCGTAGTCCATGCGCCCCTGCTCTCCAGGTATGCGGCAATGTTCAGCCTGTCATCATCGTTCATGGCGGCGAGGACTTCCACGGTCTCTGCCGCATCCATTCCCCTGACATTCAACAGGCTGTACTCAGACAGATTGCTATTCT
The DNA here is from genome assembly GCA_910584865.1 of uncultured Acetatifactor sp. Lineage (GTDB taxonomy): Bacteria > Bacillota > Clostridia > Lachnospirales > Lachnospiraceae > Acetatifactor. The sequence continues at coordinate 300 of CAJUCE010000017.1, read as the reverse complement.
GTACCAGCAGAAGGCTCTCCTTTTCCTGCCCCTGCATCATTTCCCAGGAAAGTGATGCTTCCTTTTCACGCTGCAGCTCTCTAAGCTGTCCTTCTATGCCCGTGATCAGCCCCGATGCAGTCCTGCGGATTGTATCAAGGGAAGATTTCAGCTCTTTCATATCCTTTCCGCTGCTCCATCCGGCAATATACCCGAAAGAATATTCCGACGTGTCTATGCCGAAGTGCTGGCATACCGTATAGGCTATGCTCTCTTCATCAAATGGATACATTAGCATTTGAAGCCTTATACTCAGCATTC
>CAJUCE010000016.1 GCA_910584865.1 uncultured Acetatifactor sp. | reverse complement strand
AAGGACATTGAGTCAACTTTTGATTCCATATGCGCTGGTGCGCATGGAATTATGGAATAATCTGTATGATATGTTTCCATATATATTTTACAAAGGAGTAAAAATAACCATGAACCGTTTTAAACTGAAAAAACGCAGTACCGCAACCACCCTTGTCACCCTTGTTCTGGTGCTTGCCGCGATCAGGTTTATCACATCAATTATGCTTTTATCCTATGATGAGGTCCTCATGCCTTCTGTGATTGTAATGCTGGTCATCTATGGCATCGTCGTACTGGTATGCATCATACTTTTGCTCCGAATGCGCCACAGTCAGCTCAGCCTCAATGAAGACGGTCTGGTATACACATCGCTGCTGGGCGCCACCAGAAATCTCTCCTACAAAGATCTCCAGAAGCTCTCCATGGGCGGCCGATCCTATATTCTCTACACCATCGACGGGAAAAAGCTGATTACCTTTGATGACTTCCGCACGGATAATGCCAGTGAGATCGTAGCCTTTCTGAAAAGCAAGGGGGTCAGGACGGAGATCTGATTTCATTATCCCCTTAACGTAATAATGTGTGCGTCAGAGTGTGCACAGAGGTATAAGTTTGGAAGTAAAACTTCCAGATATTGAAATAATGCCCGCTGGAGGCGGGCAGAGAGGAATAAAGATGGCATTTGACGGTGTAACCATAGCAAACGTGGTATCCGAATTGAAAAAAGAACTGATGGGCGGAAGACTGTACAAGATCGCACAGCCGGAAGCGGATGAGCTTCTTCTGACCGTCCGCCAGCCAAAAGGCCAGGCCAGACTTCTGATTTCTGCCCAGGCTTCCCTTCCGCTACTCTATCTCACCGGTACCAATAAGCCCAGCCCCATGACAGCCCCCAATTTCTGCATGCTTCTTCGCAAGCATCTGCAGAACGGCAGGATTACCGATATCTCCCAGCCGGGCCTGGAGCGCATCATACGCATCGAGATAGAGCATCTGGACGAACTGGGTGATCTGCGCCGCAAGATTTTGGTAGTAGAAATTATGGGAAAACACAGCAACATTATCTTCTGCGACGATCAGGGCATGATTCTCGACAGTATCAAGCATGTGACTGCCGCTGTCAGTTCTCTGCGGGAGGTGCTGCCCGGCAGACCCTATTTTGTTGCAGAGACCCAGAATAAACTGGATGCGCTCCGGACAGATTATGACGATTTCCGTAGAGCCGTCGCCGCTAAGCCCCAGCCCCTGTTCAAAGCCGTCTACGGCAGTTTTACCGGTATTTCCCCGATTCTGGCCCAGGAACTGTGTTACCGGGCCGGCCTGGACGGAGAACTGCCCGCGGCCGCATTGACAGAGCCTGACTATGAGAAGCTCTTCGACGTCTTTTCCGATATGGCCCGGGCCATCCGGGAGGAACGTTTTGTGCCCAACATTGCCTATACAAACGGCAGCCCGGTAGAATTCTGTGCTCTTCCTCTGACCATGTATGGCTGCGGAAAATCAGCTGAAGAACAGCCTGCGGCGTCCAAAGAGACCTGTCGGGGTGACCGGACGGTCTGCTATGAATCCATGTCGGCGCTTTTGGAACATTTCTACGCGGAAAAAAATACTCTCACCCATATCCGCCAGAAATCTGCGGATCTGCGGCGTATCGTCCAGACGGCCCTGGAGCGGAATATCAAAAAATATGACCTCCAGCTCCGCCAGATAAAGGATACGGAAAAGCGGGAAACCTGCCGGATCTATGGAGAATTGCTCAACACCTACGGTTATGGCGCCCAGCCCGGCGCAAAGTCTCTGGAAGCCCTGAATTACTATACCGGCGAAATGATAACAATCCCTCTGGATCCCACGTTGACCGCCACAGAAAACGCAAAGAAATACTTTGACAAATACGGAAAGCTGAAGCGTACCTACGAGGCTCTTTCCCAGTTAACCATAGAGGTGAAGACAGAAATCGACCATCTGGAATCGATTTCCGCCGCCCTGGATATTGCGCTTTATGAAGAGGACCTGGCACAGATTAAGGAAGAGTTGACGGAAAGCGGCTACATCCGGCGAAAAGGCAGCACGAAAAAACAGAAAATCACCAGCAGGCCTTATCATTATATCAGCAGCGACGGTTTTCACATTTATGTGGGAAAAAATAACTACCAGAACGACGAGCTGACCTTCAAGTTCGCCTCCGGCAATGACTGGTGGTTCCACGCCAAGCAGATGCCCGGCTCCCATGTCATCGTAAAACTGGGTAACGCGGAAGAACTCCCTGACAGAACCTTTGAAGAGGCTGCCCGGCTGGCTGCCTATTACTCCAAGGGCCGGGATCAGGAAAAGGTGGAAATCGACTATATCCAGAAAAAGCATATTAAAAAACCCGGCGGTGCAAAACCCGGGTTTGTAGTCTACTATACCAATTATTCCATGGCCATCGACAGCAATATATCCGGCATAAGGCTTGCGGAGTAAACTTGCCGGGGATAAATCTTCCTATTTCATCAGCCGGCACCTTTTTGCCAGCCTTACCAGAAGATATCCCTTCGGAAATCCCCTAAGCTCCTCCTCCGAAATACCTCTCAGGAGGAGCAGCATAACAAAGTATACCGCCACTGCCAGAACGATGGCAATCACCACGGATATCTTCGGAGAAGAAGTCAGCATCAGAAGCCCTTCGTATGCCGCCCATGCCACTCCTCCCATACATCCTGCCGCAACGGCCGGAATCAGGAAGCTTTTCATCAATTCCTGTCTGTACTCTACCGCTCTGCGTACTGCCCACTGGTTCAGGATACACATAATCCCCGAGTACAAGGTGTTTGCAATCGCAATACTGTACAAATCCAACTCCGTAAAACGCAGGAGCAATATCGCTGTCAATGTCTGTATGGCCAGCGCAATTGCCGCATTGATGATGGGCACATTCACCTTTCCAAGCCCCTGCAGAATGGAACTGTTTAAGGTGGACAATGCATAAAACACCACCGACAGGGACAATGCCATCAATAAACTGGTGACCAAATCCTCCGTCTCTTTGGTATTGGTAAACAGCAGCCCCGTAATCGGACGGGCCAGCGCAAACAATCCCACCGCGCAGGGAATGGAAATCAGCATTATGGTCTTTACGGCAAGCGCAATTCTCTCTCTGGCCCCATGCCAGTCATAGGAGGCGGCCAGCTGTGCAACGGAGGGAATAATCGCCGAAGCCATGGCCGTTGCAAATGCAATCGGAATATTGGACAGGGTCAGCGCCTGCCCGGATAATGCTCCCCACCGTTTAAAGACCGCCACCTCGTCCATTTCCTTCCAGGACGGATACATCTGCGTATACACTGTATTGTTGATGGTACCGCTCAAATTATAGATGGCCGTACTCAGGATAAACGGCGTCACAATCATGACGATCAACCGCATGATCGACTTGTAGGAATCCGTTCCCACATGCCTGTCATTGCGGATCCGCCGGTTTATGGTATTTCGGTTCAAGCCGTATACTGCCGCCATAAACAGAAGCGCCGCCAGGACACCGGCGCCGGCGCCCATCGCACTTCCCATGGCTCCGTTTACGGCTCTCTCCACCTGGCCCGCTTCATCTGCAGGGATTTCCATGGTGCCCATGACTCCCTGGATCAGCAGCCAGGCCGCCCCTACACTGACAACCGCATTGACAATCTGCTCCAAAATCTGGGATACGGAGGTCTGCACCATACTGCCGTGGGCCTGGAAGTACCCCCTTAGAACCCCCAGAATCCCATAGATAAAAATCGTCGGTGCAAACGCCCGCAGCACGGACATCTCCTGAGAAGAGAGAATCCCTTTCCCGCAAAGAAACCCTGCCCCGAAGAACATCAGCAGACTGGCAGCTCCGCCCACCACAAGGACATATCCCAGCGCACATTTGAAAATCCTGTGCGCGCTGCGGTACTCCCGCACCGCAAGCTTCTGGGCAATCACCTTGGATATGGCCGACGGAATACTGTATGAGGAAATCAACAAAATAATCGTATAGTAATTATGGGCGGACTGATAATAGCCCAGCCCCAGATCTCCGATGACAGCATGCAGAGGGCCTCTGTACAGAAGCCCTATCAATCTGCTGATGATTCCGGCCGTTGCCAGAATCCCCGCCTGCACTATGAAGCTGTTTTTCCTGCCATTGTTGTTTGCCATCATTTCAACCTATCAGCCAATCATACATTTCCTGATATTTTGCCGCAGATACATGCCATGAAAAATCTGCCGCCATCGCCCTGTCGACCATCTTGTTCCACTCGCGCTTCTTGTCGTAATATATACGCTGCGCATAGCGGACCGCATTCAGCATCTCGTGGGCATTATAATTGGTAAAGCTGAAACCCGTGCCTCTGCTTTCGTATTCATTGTAAGGCTCTACCGTATCCTTCAGCCCTCCTGTCTCTCTCACAATGGGGATCGTACCGTAACGCAGCGCCATCAGCTGGCTCAGGCCGCAGGGTTCAAACAGAGACGGCATCAGGAAAGCATCGCAGGAAGCATATATCTTATGGGACAGCGCATCGGAATAATAGATGTTCGCCGACACCTTGTCGTTATACTTCCAGTCGAAATGACGGAACATATTCTCATACCGCTCTTCGCCGGTTCCCAATACCACCAGCTGTATATCATCCTGGCACAATTCGTCCATGACATAGGCAATCAGATCGAAGCCCTTTTGATCGGTAAGTCTCGATACCACGCCGATCATCATCTTTTTATCATCGACCTTAAGTCCCAGCTCCTCCTGCAGCGCACGCTTGTTTTTCACCTTCTCCTTGCGGAAATTATCGGCATTGTAAGGATTTGCGATCAATTTGTCGGTCTCCGGATTGAATTCCTCATAGTCGATCCCGTTTACGATACCTCTCAGATCACCGCTTCTGGCCCGGAGAAGCCCGTCCAGCCCCTCGCCGTAGAAAGGCGTCTTGATCTCCTCCGCATAAGTATCGCTCACCGTGGTCACCGCATCAGCATAGACGATCCCTCCCTTTAAAAGGTTGGCATCCTTATAAGCCTCCAGCTTGTCGGAAGTAAAGAAATAATCTGACAGCCCGGTTATACTTCTCACGGTCTTGGTATCCCATTTCCCCTGGAACTTCAGATTGTGGATGGTAATCACGGACTTCATGTTGCGGTAAAAGTCTCCGCCTCTGAACCGCTCTTTCATATAGACGGGAATCAGGCCGGTCTGCCAGTCATGACAATGAATCACGTCCGGCTGGAATCCCACCACGGGCAACACGGAAAGCGCGGCTTTGGAAAAATAGGCATAGCGTTCTATCTCCCACTTCTGATTGTCGGTATAGACCTTATTGCCGCTGAAGTAATACTCATTGTCAATAAAATAATAATGTACTCCTTCCTCCTCCGCTTCCAAGACACCTACATATGCACTTGTCCAGTTAAAGTCCATGTAAAAATGGGTCACATATCTCATCTTATCCTTCATTTCCTGCTTCATACAGGCATATTTGGGAATAATGACCCTCACATCAAAATACTGCTTGTCAACACATTTCGGCAGGGAGCCCACCACATCGGCCAAACCGCCCGTTTTGATAAATGGTACTCCCTCTGATGCCGCAAAAAGAATTTTCTTCATCGGAAACCTCCACTGACCACTGCTGAAACTATATTATACTTTTTTATTATACAACAATTCCGGTTCAGTGAAAAGTACATTTTTCTATTTTTTACCTATTCTCCGCGATAAGAAAGACGGATTCTGTCAGCTATCAGCGCAATAAATTCCGAATTTGTCGGTTTTCCCTTTCCGGTGTCGATCGTATAGCCGAACAATGCATCCAACGTTTCCATCCTTCCTCTGCTCCATGCCACTTCAATCGCATGCCTGATCGCCCGTTCCACACGGCTGGGCGTAGTCTGAAAACGCTTGGCTATAGTGGGATAGAGAATCTTGGTAATCGAGCTGATCATTCCCGGATCTTCCACGGACATCATGATCGCTTCCCTTAAGTACTGATACCCTTTGATATGTGCCGGAACGCCGATCTCGTGTATCATATCTGTCACATCCTGCTCCAGATCCCTGGCCACCTCAGGCTTGGGCGGTTCCTGTACCGTCTGGCGCCTGGCCGCGCTCTTTCCGGAAGGTACCGTAATCATAATCTGAAACTCTTTGTCTCCGTTCATCAAATCGCCAAGTATTTTGTAAATTCTCTCATTATCCTTCGTAGCCGTAATATTCAGCTGTTCCATCGAATTACCTCCTGATTTTTCATTTAGCGTCCGTCCCGGCTTCTGACCGACGCCTTTTGTTCCGCTGCCGTCGGCAAACGCGCGAAACACAACCATAAATTGTCTAAATTCGTACTTTCCCATTATAAAAGACAACTGTTTGTTACAGCAACTCCAAATCATCGCGATTTCCCTTACATTATGTCAAAATTATACACAGAACGGGCGCGCTCGTGTTCTTTTGCTATTATTTGCAGCGATTTTTTTCATTTCGCTGATTTTATTTCTATATGCCGTTTATTTTCCGTCAAAATGACGGCAGCTCCATTTTTTACAAAAAACTATTGCAAAAACTCCGAAAAAGCTGTTAAATAAGAAAGGATAGATTAAGCGGCTTGCTGCGGAACTGGAAACAGCATCCGCGCTCACGGTACCCCGAAGAATTTTCGGACGCTTCTCTTCGCGGCCGAAAATCCTTCGCCCATGCTTGGGTATCGGGAGCGCGGATGCGGAACTGGAATAGGAGGATACATTTATGCCCAATATCTCATTACCAAAAGACTACGAATCCGGATTAAGCCTGTACGAGACCCAGGTTGCCATCAAAACGGTAAAGGATTTCTTTCAGCGGCTGCTGGCCGAGCGCCTGAATCTGCTACGAGTATCCGCCCCCCTGATGGTGGATCCCAAATCCGGTCTGAACGATAACTTAAACGGTGTGGAACGGCCGGTGAGCTTCGACATTAAACATCAGGACGGCAGAGAAGCCGAAATTGTGCATTCTCTGGCAAAATGGAAGCGTTTCGCCCTGAAAAAATACGGCTTTCTGGCAGGAGAAGGACTGTATACAGATATGAGCGCCATCCGAAGAGATGAGGAGGTTGACAATATCCATTCCATCTATGTGGATCAGTGGGACTGGGAGAAAATCATCAAGAAGGAAGAACGAAATCCGGACACTTTAAAAGACACTGTACGCACAGTCTACAAGGTACTGCGCAAGACGGAAAAGTTCATGTCCATCCACTATGATTATATTGAGGAAATCCTTCCCCATGACATCTTTTTCATCACCACCGGTGAACTGGAAGAAATGTTTCCCGACAATACTCCCAAGGAACGGGAGTACTATATCGCAAAGGCCAAGGGAGCGGTGTGCGTCATGCAGATCGGCGGCCCGTTGGGAGACGGCAAACCGCATGACGGCCGGGCCCCAGACTATGACGACTGGGCTCTGAATGCGGACATTATCGTCTACTATCCCGTCCTGGACATTGCTTTGGAGCTGTCCAGCATGGGCATCCGTGTGGACCGGGAATCGCTGCTGACCCAGCTGCGCATGGCCGGATGCATGGAAAGAGCCGAACTTCCCTTTCACCAGGCAGTAATCAATGAAGAACTGCCCTACACCATCGGCGGCGGTATCGGCCAGTCTCGAATCTGTATGTTCTTCCTGCGCAAAGCTCATATCGGAGAGGTACAATGCTCCCTCTGGCCGGAAAATGTGATGGAAGAAGCGAAAAAAATGGGCCTCCAGCTTTTATAGCCGGGGGCCTTTCCCCATCCGGGGCACCTCTCCTGAACGATAGTCCGAACCGACAGCAAAATACAATCCGCCGACGGCATTCTGCCGATTTCCCGTTTTTTATTACTGGTAAACCGAAAACTTATCATTTTTAAAGCTTTGCCTGTAATCAAATTGTTCCATAAATTTCAGCACCATGGACCATTTGATGTCAGACATCATTTTGCGGATCTCCGCCTTGGAAGAACCGGCCGCCGTCAGAGCTCTTGCTCCTCCCTCGGCATATATCCCGTATCGCTTCTCCAGAATGATCACCGGTTTCTCCCCCTGTCCTCCTGAAATCTGCTCCTCCAGCAGGTCCATCTCCTCTTTCATAACCTCCGGATGATAAGATTCAAGATCGCTCCAGGAGTTAAATGCAGGCGGCATCTGCAGATAATATGCCAGCCCGGGAATCCACCCGTACAAAATGACCTCCCTTCCCTCCAGCGAATTTTCATTTACATAAGCGCTTAATTCCGTCATCCATTGAGCCTTATTCGGACTCATCCTGACATTCTTCAGAATGGCATTGTTCTCCACGCTGGCAGTGGCATCCTGTATTCCCGTGGCCTCGGCAAATGCAAACTTTGCACCGAAGGCCCCGAACTGGAACAGGCACAGCGCCAGAAATGCCGTCAAAAGGCCCTTTGCGGGAAAAGCGGACAGCAATACCCCTCCTCTTATCCTCCGTTCTCCCACATATCGAAGGAAGCGCCAGCTCTGCCAGAGAGCATAGGGCGCTACGATGAACAAATTGTTCAGGCTGGGCAGAATCCCGTTATTGCTGCCGATAGGCGTCAGGAGGATCACCAGCATCACCATACCGCTGATCAGCTTTTCCTCCCTTGGGCTGTCCTTATGGAAGATCCGGACAACGGCAATCAGCATGGTGAGCATCAGGAAAATGGGCCCCGGTCTCCAGATGGGATCATAGCTGTAAAAAAGCAGAGAACAGAATTCCCGTTTATAGAGCCAGACAAGCATGGCGATGCTGACTGCTCCCCACAGTATCCTGGTACCAATATGCAGAACCTTCGCCGTCTGACCTCCATGTCTTCCTGCCTGTGCTCCGCCCCCGGAAAGACGCTCCTCCAGTCGGCCGCTTACCGCAAAGAGCACCATGCCTCCCAGCAAAATCACGCCCATGCGCGCTACCCAGTACATATTTTCCATATACTGCTCCGCAATGCCCAGAATCATGGCCACGGGTTTGTAATTGACAGCCCTGTCCGTCATGGAAAACAGCCTGATGATTCCTGTCACATATTCATCTATTCCGTAACGGATATGGATATGGAGCAGGACCAGGACCAGGGCGCCCGCATATCCCGCCAGACACCAGAGCGTATGCCAAAACACCCTGGGCCAAAACTTTTCCCGCTTTCCGACCGTTTCCCCTGTGTGCTTTCTCTCTTCCAGCCACAGGATGACGTCATAGGCCCAGACCGCCACAATCATGGCCGCCTCCGGCAAATTGGAAAAACGCACCAGCACATTTGCTCCGAGAAAAGCGCCTGCCCCAACCAGACAGCCCTTCTTTTCCCCGGTCAGCCCCAGATAGAGCAGAATAAAGGAGGCCAGGAAAAACACATAGGTGAGATAATTATACAAAACGGCTGTGGGACACCAGCACAGGCTGATCGCAGTCATCTCCCCGACAAAAGCAATTGCACGGGGAATCTTCAGCTGTCTGGTACAGAAAAAATATCCCGCAAGCGCCAGCGCGCTGACTACAAGCCCCGTATACAGATTCATCCCCCGCAGCGTATCCGCATTGGGCAGCCCGGTCAGCAGCCTGCCGAAGACATTTGCCAGATACGTGGAAAACAGCCACATGGGATCCATGTGTTCTGTCCCCATATATTCAAAATTCGCATAATTATATCCTGTATCCCATAGATCAAGCCCCCAGCTGATATGGCGGAGCGGATAAAAGGCCAGAATCACGATAAACAGATTTTCCAGCAAATTACCCAGGCGCAGCCCGGCTCCGGATCGCCTTCTGTCTTTTCCTGTCATCTTTCCTATCCTTTCTATCTGTTATTCTTTTCCCGGCTCTGTCTGAAATACCGCATCTGCCTTCCTGATCCGGCCTGCCAGCCTGCCATGGAATCCGATCCCGGAAAAACCACGATACAGCACGCCGAAGATTCCTTTTCGAACCGTTTCCACCAACACCCCGCAGACAAAGACAATGACTGCCGCTGCTGCCGTATGGAGAAGCAGGCTTACATATGCCCCCGCAGTGTTTCCGGCAATGGCCTGCGCCGCATTTTCGGCTCCCAGCCAGTTTTGCCAGGTATAACGCAGTCCCAGATTCTCATGAAGCAGATATACCCCCAAAGTAGCGGGCGCAATACGGTTGATCAAACCAGCCGTCTTCCCCTGAATCCTGATTCCGGAAAAAATTGCAAACAGTCCCACCGCAGCCGCCAAAGGCAGAATATGATTGTATTCCAGGCAGATCCCCAGCACGGTCTCCAGGCTGCCTGTCCGCAGATAAATACCACGCAGCAGAAGCGTCACCCCAAAGATCAGCACACATCCGCCGCCGTACAAGAGGGGGCCGCTCCACTTCTTCTCCAGGAAACGGCATCCGAATCTTCTGATATAAGCCGCCGTCATAAACACGCACAGGTACCATTGCCAGTCATAACCCAAACCATCCATTTCAAAACGCACCGGCACCACACTTTTGATAACGCAGAATGTAAACAGCATAAGCCCCAGAGCAATCTGCATCTGCGCTCTGGTCATCCGCCTCACCGCCGTTCCCAAAAACGGCAGCAGCAAATACAGAAATACATATGCCGTCATAAACCAGTAATGTCCCATGGAAATGGGGAAAATCAGGGTCAGCAGATAATGCACATCAAAATCCGGTCCTCTCATCACGCCGCTCAGCGCCCCGGCCAGGCCGAAAACCACTGAATAGAACCACACCTGCAGCAACAATTGTATCAGCCTGCTAAATTTGAACGAGGAATTACATAAAAAGTATCCGCTGATGAACATGTACACATTCACCGCCACGATGCAGAAACATTCCAACAGCCAGGCTGCCTGCTGCGCCCCGGTAAAATCAGGCTGCGTCAGCTCGGCCAGCAGATTGCCCTTTCCCAGATAATGCAGCACTACCACCATCATCATCGCCACACAGCGCAGCAATTCCAGATTTGCCATCCGTTCGCGCTTCGGTCCTGAATTGTTTTCCATTTCGTTTTGTGTGCTTTTATTTTCCGCTTCTGCAGTCTGCGCCATCCTGCCTTCCTCCCTGAAATCGTAATCTTTCCTGAATCTCCCGCCCTGAATAAGGCCGTTAAAAGTCCTTTTGAGTCAGTATTATATCACCAATATACCCGCTTTTCAATTAAGTTATAAAACCTTAAAGATTTCATCATATTTTCTACATATAATGGGAACAAAAAAGGCTGTCTGACATCCCGGGGCGGATTTCCGAAATGCCCCGGCATCATACAGCCTTTTAAAGATTTTATGCTTCCCTGCCGGAAATCCGGATGCTTCCGCTTCCGGTATTCGCCCTTACCTTGCAGGCACTGTTTCCGTAGGCATAGGTTCCGTTTTTCACCTTCTGGCTCTCTTCACCGTTCCAGTCGATATGTATGCTCCCGGAACCGCTTCTGACCGTGCTCTCCATTCCTTTCGGCCCTTCCAGCTCCAGCTTGATACTGCCGCTTCCGGTAGTCAGCTCCATACTCTCGGCCTCTCCCACGGCCACAGCCCTGATATTTCCGCTTCCGGTAGAGAGATGGTAGACCGCCGCCGCGGAATCTATCTTGATATTTCCGCTTCCGGTACTGCACCTTACGTCCCGTCCCTTTATCCTCTCCGCCTTCACGTTCCCGCTTCCCGTCTCGAAGTTTCCGGATATAAATTCCGCATGGTGGGCCGCGATATTTCCGCTTCCGGTATGGGCCTTCATCCTGTCGGCCACCAGCTCATTCAGCTCTACGTTTCCGCTGCCGCTGTTCCCCTCAAAGGATTCCAGTTCCAGATCCGAAACGCACATATTCCCGCTGCCCACTTTCATCACCAGCTTCGGTATGCCCCTGGGCACCTTCACCGTCAGGGTGATATTCTGTCCGCCGCTGCTGAAATTACCGATATTTCCATAAGATATAATCGTCCTGCCGAAGAGTGTCACTTTCACCATTGTCTCTTCATTGTCGCCGTCTTCCTTTGCTCCCTTTCTGCGCTTGACTCCGGCATAGAAGGTACCTTCCTCCTCATATTGATAATACTCATAATTCAGCTGATTGCTGACACCCTTTGCCTCATATTCCACATGAATCTTGTCGTCTTCCGAACGTCCCACGTTAATATTGGCGGCCTTGCCCTCCAATACAATCCCCTTATAATATCCGGAATAGGCAAAGCTTCTCTTCAGATCCGTACTCTTCCCGGCCCGTTCTCCGTCTGCCGCAGCTTTTGTCAGTTCCTGCGCGGCCACAGGCTCCGGATTTCCCTGAGCAAATCCCTCGGGGAGGTCCTCCTCCGACAGCTCCCTTATCATATCCTCGATATTGCCCAGTTCCTCTATAATCTCTTCCTCGGACTTTCCCTGATTTCCGCCCTCGGCAAAATGCTGCCTGTAATCCTCCAGAATCTCCTCCTGCAGCTCCTGTCCGAAACGTTCCAGCTTCTCCTGCAGTTTTTGCATATATTCCTGCTTTGTCATGACCTCATCCCTCCTGTTCCCTGATCAGTTTGTTCACCGCATCGGCAAATACATTCCACTCCTGCTTTACTGTTGTCTGGTACTGCCTTCCCTTATCCGTCAGCTTATAATATTTTCTCGCCGGACCCGATTCCGATTCCACCAGATATGTGGTCACATAATCATCCTCTTTCAGCTTTCTGAGAATGGGGTACAAGGTACCGCTGGCAATGGACATTTCACCGGATATCCGTTCCGTCAGTTCGTATCCGTACTTGTCTCCCCAAACCAGTTGGGACAGCACACAAAGCTCCAGAGCGCCCTTTTTAAATTGTGTATTCATGTATAACCTCCTTCCAATACTTTGTTTTGACCAGTTCATTGTATCACATACTATTATATATTGCAATATACTATTTAAAAATAAATATAAATAAATTCTAAAATACGAAAAATAAGGCAGGGCTTGTCTCCCGTATAAATCAGAAGGCAATCCCTGCCCGCCGGCCAAATGCCGGTTTCCTGTCATTCTACTCTTCAATATAATCTCTGTAATCCGCCTCGCTGGCGAATAACACATATCTGCCGTCTACCAGCCCCATATAACCGTCTGATGTATGATAACCCTTCATTCTCACTTACCTCCTGTCAAAATCAGTTTTTAAACTGTTCTGAACAGAAGATACCATATTTTAAGGGCAATAAAACTCCCTCAAAACACTTGTTCGGCAGAAAGAATTCTCATTTCCTCCAATAGAGTCTCGGTTTTGCATAGAAGCAGCTCTGCATCCTTCTCGATCATGCCGATTTTTTTGTATCTGCAGGTCAGAAAAGGCTTACCGTATGCCGTAAAGGTCAGATCTGACCCGTATTTCTTCAAAAGTTCCGGAATCCGGGCCGGATTAAGCTCTGCATCCGGGCGGAAGGTAACGGCGATCTTCTCGTTCTTGCCCTTTACATCCGTCACATACAGTCTGTGGGCCGCCACCCTGATCAGTGCAATACGCAGCAGATTGTCCACGGATTTCGGGATCTCCCCAAAACGGTCCAGCAGCTCATCCTTCATATCGTCCCGTTCTTTTATATTCTCAATACCGGCGATCCTTTTATAGATATCCAGCTTCTGCACTTCATTGACGATATATGTGGGCGGAATAAAAGCGTCCACATCCAGATCGATAACGGTAGCAAAATCCTGAAACGCCCGGCCCCCCTTCTGGGTCTGCACGGCCTCATTGAGCATCTTGCAGTACAAATCATAGCCCACCGCTTCCATATGCCCATGCTGGCGGACCCCCAAAAGGTTCCCTGCCCCGCGGATCTCCAGATCACGCATGGCAATCTTGAAGCCGCTGCCCAGATCCGTGAATTCCCTGATGGCTGCCAGCCGCTTCTCCGCCACCTCCCTGAGCATCTTGTCTCTCTTATACATTAAAAAGGCGTAGGCCGTCCGGTTGGAACGTCCCACCCGGCCCCTGAGCTGATAGAGTTGGGACAATCCCAGATTGTCGGAATCATGGATAATCATGGTATTCACATTGGGAATGTCCAGTCCGGTCTCGATAATAGTGGTGGACACCAGCACGTCGATATCCCCGTTTATGAAATCAAACATGATTTTTTCCAGCTCATGTTCCTTCATCTGACCGTGGGCAAAAGAGACCGCGGCCTCCGGCATCAGAGCGGCAATCCGTGCAGTCACATCCGCAATACTGTTTACTCTGTTGTATACATAGTACACCTGGCCTCCTCTGGCCATTTCCCGGGAAATGGCCTCCCGTACCAGTTCCTCATTGTACTCGCACACAAAGGTCTGGATAGGGTGGCGGTCTCCGGGAGGCTCCTCCAGGATACTCATGTCCCGGATGCCGATGAGGCTCATGTGCAGCGTCCTGGGGATGGGGGTGGCTGTCAGAGTAAGCACATCCACATTTCCCTTCAGCTTTTTGATCTTTTCCTTATGGCTCACACCGAAACGCTGTTCCTCATCGATGATCAGCAGGCCCAAATCCTTAAACTGCACATCCGCAGACAATACCCGGTGGGTGCCGATGACGATATCCACCTGGCCCTTCTGCAGATCCGCCACCGTCTTTTTGATTTCTCCGGGCGTTCTGAAGCGGCTCATCAAATCCACCCGGATGGGATAATCCTTCATCCGCTGGACGAAAGTAGTATAGTGCTGCTGGGCTAAAATGGTGGTAGGTACCAGGTACACCACCTGCTTCCCCTCCTGCACAGCCTTGAAGGCGGCCCGGATGGCGATCTCCGTCTTGCCGTAGCCCACGTCGCCGCAGATGAGGCGGTCCATGATTTTCGTGCTCTCCATATCCGCCTTGGTATCCTGGATGGCCGACAGCTGATCCTCCGTCTCCTCAAAAGGAAACATCTCCTCGAATTCCCGCTGCCACACCGTATCCTTTTCAAAGGAATGTCCCTCGCTTTGCTGCCGCAGGGCATAGAGCTCCACCAGATCCTTTGCCACCTCGTTGACGGCACTGCGCACCTTAGTCTTGGTGCGCTCCCACTCTTTGGACCCCAGCTTGTTCAGCTTGGGCTTACGGGCATCCGCGGAGGCGTATTTCTGTATCACATCCAGACCTGTGGCCAACACGTATAGATTGCCGCCCTCCCGGTATTCGATTTTGATGTAGTCCTTGACCACACCGTCCATCTCCACCTTTTCGATCCCCTGGTAGATGCCCAGACCGTGGCTTTCATGCACCACATAGTCTCCCACCTTCAGATCGTTGAAATCCTTGATCTTCTGCCCCTGATAGTGCTTCTTCGCCTTCTTTTTCTTTTTCTCCGCACCGAAAATGTCCGTCTCCGAGAGCACGACAAACTTTAACATGGGATACTCAAAGCCTTTGTTGACATGGCCATAGCAGGTGAGAACCTCCCCCGGCAGCACCTCCCGCAGCGGGTCCTCCGTAGATACCGCCGAAATCTCCTGATCCCGAAGATCCTGGGCCAGACGCTTCGCCCGCATTCGGGAGCCGGACAAAAGCAGCACTCTATAGCCGTTTCTGCGGAACAATTTCAGATCCTTTACCAGGGCTTCGAAACTGTTGTTATAGGGCGCCACATTTCTCGCCGCCACATCCGTCCTGATATCCGCCTTAAAATACCCTCTGGTATCCATGGTGGATATGGTGATGACACTTCCGGAAAGCAGGGCCGCAGCCACCTGCTCCCCGCTGTAGAGAATATCCATCTGGCCGGGGAGAATGTATCCTTTTTCCGCACGCTGGGCCATGCTCTCCCGAAATTCCAGCTCCACAGCTTCCGCCTGCTCCCTGGCGCGGTTGGGTTCCTCTATAAAAAAGACAGGCAGGACGCTTCCGCCGTGAGTGTCTTCCCTTGCCATCTGCACCAACAGCCAGGGCAGTGTCACCGTCTCCTCATAAAAATACCGGATATAGCCCTCCAGATTGACTTTGGACTGAAATTCCAAAAGCTGCTCCTTCAGCTCCTTCACCTGGACGGCAATCCGATGAGCTTCTTCTGTGCGGAAGGACTCCCGAAACATCTTCTCCTGCTTCTTCCCCTCCTCTTCCAGCTTTTTCAAGCCTCTGCGGATGCGCTCTTCCTCCAGTACAAACTCCGTGGCCGGGAAGAGCGAAATACTCTCCAGATTCTCGATGGAACGCTGACTGAGAATATCGAAGCTGCGGATAGACTCCACCTCGTCTCCCCACAGCTCAATCCGATAAGGGTTCTCCTCCGTCAGGTCAAAAATGTCCACAATGCCGCCCCGGACGGAAAACTGCCCCGGACTTTCCACCTGGTAAGTCTTCTCGTAGCCCATGGCCACCAGGCGTCCGCTCAGTCCTGCTTCATCCAGGATTCCCCCCTTTTCCACATCGATGACATCCTTGTCCCTGTCCCACATTGCCTGGGGCGTCATCAGCGCGGCATAAGTAGTGACGATGGTGACCGGCTTTCTCTCCATCAGCCTGCGCAGCACCTTCACCCGCTCCTTCACCAGCTGATTCCCGTGAATATCCGCCTGGAAAAAAATCAGATCCTTGGCAGGATACAACATGACATTTCTGTCGTAAAATTTATATTCTTCAAAAAGCTCCTTTGCTTTTATGTCACTGTAAGTGACGATGACCTTAATTCGAAAGCCATCGCCCAATCCGAAGATCATATGCAGCTTCTGGGAGTCCACACAGCCGGTAAGCGCAGCCACCGCCCCCTGGCCCTCCGGTTTTCCTGCCCTCTTCCGAATAGCCTCCCTGATATTGCCGTATTCCGCCAGCTCCTGAAGCGGCGCCAGTAATGCCTGCATTGTTGCCTCCTACTTTCCTGCCTCGGAATATCTCCTGCAGGATCCTTATGATTATTCCGAAGCGGAAGCTTTTCCCGGTCTGCCTGTCCTCCGCCTTCTCTCAACGGCTCTTTCTGCCTCCTGCTGTCCGGACATATCTGCGAATCTCCCCCAAAAGCCCCCGCTGCCTGTTACGCCCCGGTAGTCAGCGCCGCCTCATCGTCTCCGGACATTGCCCCGCCTGCTGCCGACCTCTCCGGCAACAATTCTACCCTCTCTGAACCGGGTTTCGATGCGGGACCGGGTTCCCCTTCGGAACCTTTGTCCCTTCCGGAAGAACTCTCCGCGGTGCCGGCAGCTTTCTTCTCTTTCTCTGCGCCCTTTTCTGATTTCTTCGTCCCATTATAATGATTCATGGCGGCGTCCGGCCCCTTGGCGATAATCATTCGGACGGCATCCGCCGCCCGGTCCGCCGCTTCGTCTACGGCCTCCCGGTCCTTTGGGGAAAATCTGCCCAGCACATAATCCACCAGATCCCAGCCGGCGGGCTTTTCCCCCACCCCCATCTTCACCCGGATAAAGCTGTCATGTCCCAGATTGGCAATGATATTCTTCAGCCCGTTGTGGCCGCCTGCACTGCCCTTTTTGCGGATGCGGATCTGGCCCGGCTCCAGGCTCACGTCATCGGAGATCACGATCAACTGAGACTTCTCGTCCGCCTTATAGAAATTCACAAGCTCCCGTATACTCTCGCCGCTTAAGTTCATATAGGTCTGCGGCCTGGCCAGAATGCATTTTTCTCCCGCGATTATGCCCTTTCCGATGATCGCTTTATGCCTTTTCTCCAAAACGGCGATATTTTCTTTTGCCGCCAGCTTCTCTATCACGCAAAAACCCACATTATGCCTTGTATTTTCATATTCTCTTCCCGGGTTTCCCAGTCCTGCAATAATATACATATTTACACCCCCTGCCCCGCTTTAGCGGGCAGCAATTCAATAGTTTGAAAGGAACTTTCAAACTTACACCCCCATGCCCGCCTCTGGCGGGCACTGATTTCAATATTTGCCTTTGATATTTCCAACCTCACTGCCCTTTGGCTTACCAAGAAAACAAAACCTCTTTCCTACTCCAATCTACAATCAATCCAGCCGTGTGTCAAGAAAAAAATGCCATGACATTTACTGTCATGGCATTTGGGGGATTCTAATGTCAATACCAATGCTGTCACGTCCTATTCCCCGTCCGGCTCCGAAAGAGCCTTCTCGTAGCTTTCCAGAATCACCTTCTGGATCGCATCTCTGGCAGAGGAATTGATGGGATGGGCAATATCCTTGTATTCCCCATCAGCCGTCCTCTTGCTGGGCATTGCGATGAATAAACCCTTGTCTCCTTCGATCACCTTAATATCATGTACCACAAACTCATCATCAAGCGTGATCGATACAACAGCCTTCATCCTGCCTTCCTTCGCAATTTTGCGTACGCGTACATCTGTAACCTGCATCTGCAAAACCCCCTTATCCAGGAACCTAAGACCGCCCCGTGTTACATTGTATATCTTTCATTCCGCTCCAGAACAATGCGGATATGACCGTCTTCACCCACATAGTGGGAATTCGCCCGAATGGTGCTGTGACTCTCTACGATACAGTTTTCAATGTATGTATTGTCACCGATATACACGTCATTCAGTATAATGGAATTTTTTAGACAACAGTTATTTCCTATATAGCTTTTTTTAAAAATCACGGAATTCTCCGCCACACCGTTTATGATACAACCGCTGGAGACCAGACTGTTATGTACGGCAGCCCCCGCATTATATTTCGCGGGCGCCAGATCATCCACCTTGGAATAAATATCCGGATATTGCTTGAAGAAGTAATTCCTCACCTCCGGCTTCAGAAAGTCCATATTGGTTGCGTAATAGTCCTCCACCGAAGCAATATTCCTCCAGTAATCTCTTATTTTATAGCCGTATATCCTCCTTACATCCTTATAGCGGATCAATATATCCCGCACCAGATCATATCGGTCTTCCTCCACACACTTTTCCACCATCTCTATAAGCTGACGGCGGCGCATGATATAGATACCGCAGGAGATCACCCTGGATTTGGCCTGCAGGGGCTTCTCCTCAAACTCCTCAATACGGCTCTCCTCGTTCATGCGGACAGTACCGAAACGCTCTACATTTGCTCCTTCCTCCATCTCACGGCACACCACCGTGATATCCGCTTTTCTCTCAATATGATATTCCAGGACTTTATTAAAATCCAGTTTATATACCCCGTCTCCGGAGGCAATCACCACATAAGGCTCATGGCTGCTCCTTAGAAACGACAGATTCTGAAAGATCGCATCCGCCGTACCTCTGTACCAATTGCTGTTTTGCGCCGTGACGACGGGAGTAAAGGTAAAAAGCCCTCCCTGCTTGCGCCCAAAATCCCACCATTTGGAAGAACTCAGATGTTCATTCAGGCTGCTGGCATTGTACTGTGTCAGTACAGCCACCTTCTGAATGTGGGAATTCGACATATTGCTCAGGGTAAAGTCAATACTGCGGTAGCTTCCGGCGATGGGCATTGCACAGACAGCCCGCTTCCGCGACAGCTCCCCCATCCTGCGGTTATTCCCGCCTGCCAGGATAATTCCGATCGCTCTCATTCCTGCTCACCTGCCTTAATCAAAGTTTTCCCGCCCGGAAGATATGCATCCTCATAGTCAGCCCCTGTGGTCACACCGAAAACCACGGAATTCTTCCCCACTGTAATCCCGTTGGGAATCACGCTCCTCTCTCCCACGGTGACGATTCCATGATTATAAATATGCGGTGCAGTGTCATTTCCGGTCTCCTCACCGATCCCCAGCCGCACCTGATTCCCCAGCCGCACTTCTTCCGCTACGATTGCCTTATACAGTTCGCAATTCTCTCCGATCAAAGTATGATTCATGATGATGGAATCTCTCACCACCGTCCCCCGGCCAATGGTGACGCCACAGCCGATAACCGAATTGTATACCCTGCCGTACACATCCGTGCCTTCTCCGATAATACTGCGCTCCACCACAGAGTCCTGAGAAAAATACTGGGGCGGCTGAATCTCGCTCTTGGTGTAGATCTTCCAATATTCCTCATACAAATTGAATTCCGGCACGATGTCGATCAGTTCCATATTGGCTTCCCAGTAGGATTGCAGCGTCCCCACATCCTTCCAATAACCGGTGAACTCATAAGCATACATGGGAGTCCCCTTTCTCTGGAAATAGGGAATCACATGTTTCCCAAAATCAAGTGCCGGCTGTCCCGCCATGGCAAGCAACGCCTTCTTCAATGTTTTCCAGTTAAAAATATAAATGCCCATACTGGCCAGATTGCTCTGAGGATGTCTGGGTTTCTCCTCGAATTTAACGATCCTGCCCCGATCGTCTGCAGTCATAATACCGAAACGACCGGCCTCCTCCATGGGGACGGGCATCACAGCGATGGTCACCTCCGCCCCGTGCTCCTTATGGAAATCCAGCATGATCTGATAATCCATCTTGTAGATATGGTCCCCTGAGAGAATCAGCACATATTCCGGGTGATAACTCTCCATGTATTCCAGGTTCTGATATATCGCATTGGCCGTACCCGTATACCATTCGCTGCTGGACATTCTCTCATAGGGCGGCAGCACGGTCACGCCGCCGATATTGCGGTCCAGATCCCATGGGATGCCGATCCCTATATGGCTGTTCAGGCGCAGTGGCTGATATTGGGTCAATACACCCACCGTGTCCACTCCCGAATTAATACAATTGGAAAGCGGGAAGTCAATAATACGGTATTTCCCTCCAAATGCCACAGCAGGCTTCGCTATCCTGGATGTCAGCACACCCAGCCGGCTGCCCTGCCCGCCTGCCAACAACATGGCAATCATTTCTTTCCTGATCATGTCATCACCCCCGACCGGTTCTGTCCCTCCCGCTGCCCGTTGACACATTGTCCTTTTGTGTCAACATTATACCTCATTCTCTCATGCGCAACGGCGCATATGGAATCAGAAGTTGACACATTGTCCTTTTGTGTCAACATTATACCTCATTCTCTCATGCGCAACGGCGCATATGGAATCAGAAGTTGACACATTGTCCTTTTGTGTCAACATTATACCACACTCTTTTATAAAAGGGAATATTTAATTGTCGAAAAATTTGATTTTCCATCCGTAAAATATATTAGAATTTTATATTTTTTTAATATATTTAGCGAAATATTTGTGTATTTCTGCTAAATTTTGTTTTCCCGGGATGATGCTTCCGCAAACCAAAATTCTTCTCCCGGAAAATCCTTCACGGCATATTTACTTTTCTTCGGAATAGTTTATAATAAAGTAAGATAACAGTCAATTATATGTTTAAGGAGTATAATATTATGTATAAAATCGACTTCTCACATCCCGCCTCCATATACTTTGTAGGTATCGGAGGCGTCAGCATGTCCTGTCTGGCAGAGCTGCTGGCAGATGCGGGTTTTACTGTCTCCGGTTCCGACCGCGCCCGCAGTCCCCTGACAGATACCCTGGAGGAGAAGGGTATCCGGGTATTTTACGGACAGCGCAGGGAAAATATAACCGACTCCATAGACTGCGTCATATTTACCGGCGCCATTCTTCCTGATAATCCGGAATATATCGCCGTCCATGAAAAGAACATTCCCTGTCTTACCAGAGGAGAGCTGATGGGACAGATCATGAAAAATTACGACATGCCCATCGCCGTCAGCGGCACCCACGGCAAAACCACCACTACCTCCATGGTCAGCGAGATCCTGCTCCGCGCAGACCTGGACCCCACCTTATCCATCGGCGGGGTGCTGCGGGATATCGGCGGCAATATGCGCATCGGCAGATCAGAGTATTTTGTGACGGAAGCCTGCGAATACACCAACAGTTTTCTGAGCTTTTTCCCGAAGATCGGTATTATTCTGAACATCGGGGAAGACCACCTGGACTTTTTCAAGGATCTGGCAGACATCCGGCATTCCTTTTGCCGCTTTGCCCGGCTCCTCCCCGAAGACGGCTGTCTGATCATCAACGGACAGATCGAGAACCTGGAAGAGATAACGGGCGGCCTGTGCTGCAAGGTTATCACTTTCGGCGCAGACAGCTCCTGCGACTACTATCCCACGGATATCCAGTATGATACCGTGGGGAATCCCGCCTTTATCCTCCATGGCCCGGACGGCTCCGGGCGCTCTTTCCAGCTTAAGGTTCCCGGAGAACACAATGTCTATAATGCCATGGCCGCCATCGCCCTGGCCGACTGTCTTTCCGTTACGGAAGAGATTACGAGGAAAGCTTTGGGCGCCTACCAGGGTACGGAACGACGTTTCGAATACAAGGGAAGCATCGGCGGCGTCACCGTCATTGACGATTATGCCCATCATCCGGCAGAGATTACCGCCACGCTGAAAGCGGCAGCCAACTATCCTCACAAAAGGATCTGGTGCGTTTTCCAGCCTCACACCTACACCCGGACCAAAGCCTTCCTGAATGAGTTTGCAGAGGCGCTTTCGCTGGCAGACCGGATAGTTCTGGCAGACATCTATCCCGCCAGAGAGAAATTCGATCCTTCCATCAGCTCCGAAATGCTGCAGGAAAAAGTCCGTTGCCTGGGAAAAGAATGTGATTACTTCCCTACCTTCGACGAGATCGAAAACTTTTTACTGGAAAATTGCATAAACGGCGACCTGTTGATAACCATGGGGGCGGGAGATATAGTAAAAGTCGGGGAATGTCTGCTTGGAAAATAATTATCCACACTATCCACAGAAAGGATCGGGTCATCCCACGTTCCTTCCTGTGGATAGCAGGAATCCCAGAATCTGGCAAATATTGGCATTTCCCATTTTTATCCACATTTTCCACACTTTCCACAATTTCCACATCCTGCAGCCTGTCCGAAAGTTCGGGCAAATTGACTATTTCCTTTTTAAAAACCTTGTGCTATACTTTTTTTACATTATAGGAAATCCGTTGCCGGACGGACATGGAATCAGCAGGGTGCCGAGGGCACTTTTTACTTTACAGAATACGGCTATCGGGAGAGGGAGTGTGAAGCGGATGCCTCATTTAACTATTTACAGCGAACATGATACGGATTCCACGGCAGTGTCTAATCTTTTTATCGACGAATACATGAAAGATGCCAACGATGCCCAGCTGAAGGTTTACTTTTATCTCCTCCGCATGATGAGCGCCCGTCAGGCTACCAGCGTACCCGATATTGCGGACAGGTTTAATCATACGGAAAAAGATGTCATACGTGCGCTCAAATACTGGCAGAAACGCAACCTCCTGGATCTGGATTACGATGAAGAAAAAAATCTCGTCGGCATCCATATTCATGACCTGGTCTCCCGTCCCAGGGAGAATATCAGCCGCAATCTCCGCACGGTATCCACCTTTGTACCCGCGCCTGTGTCGGAGGAAGACTCCGCCGCACCCGTTTCCATGGAACCGCCGGCCCCGAAAGCAATCCGGTCCGAGCCTTCCGCAGAACCTTCCCCTTTTCAAAAGCCGGCGTATTCCGCGGATCAGCTGAAGGAATTTAAGAGCCATGACAAAACGGCACAGCTTCTCTTCATCGCAGAATCCTATATCGGGAGGCCGCTGACACCTGCAGATATGAAGACGATCCTGTATTTTATCGATGTTCTTCATTTTTCCGATGATCTCATCGATTATCTGATTCAGTACTGTGTAGACAGAGGGAAAAAGGATTTTAAATACATAGAAAAAGTCGCCGTGAACTGGGCGGAAAACGGCATTACCACGCCGGAGCAGGCACAAAAAACCTCCTGCCGCTATGACCGAAATATTTATGCGATTATGAATGGCCTGGGCAAGGATGGCTCCCCTACCAACCGGGAGATGGACTATATCAGCCGCTGGCTGAATGAGTATGGTTTTTCGACAGATATTATCATTGAAGCCTGTGAACGCACCGTTCTGGCTACGGACAGGCATCGCTTCGAATATGCAGACGGCATACTGAATAGTTGGAAGCGGCAGAACGTTCACCACAAATCAGATATATCCAAAATAGACGATGCCCACCGACAGAAGAAGAAAAATCCGGCGCCGTCCAAAACAACAAACCGTTTTAACCAGTTCACCCAGAATCATTACGACTTTGAAATGCTGGAGCAGGAACTGTTGAGCAATTAAACACAGCAGATGACAGATTTTTCAAGCAAAGGAGAACGCCGTGGCACTGGACAATTCACAATACAAAGCAATTATCAGAGGATATGAACAAACCAGAGATGCCAACCGCGCCCTCTTAGTGTCCAGAACCGAAAAGGTCTATGATACCATTCCCGGTTTCCGCGAACTGGCCGACTCTGTCAGCGTCCGCTCTGTGGACAGTGCCCGGCGGATGCTTGACGGCGAAGAAAATGTCATGGAATCTCTGCATAGAGAGTTGGCCCGGATCGCCTCCCGTCAGAAAGAGATGCTGACCCAATACGGCTTCCCTTCGGACTATCTGGAACCTGTATATACCTGTCCCGATTGTCAGGATACAGGTTATGTCACTGCATCCGACGATTCCTCCGGCATTTTCAAGAAAAAATGTCATTGTTTCCGCCAGCAGGAAATCCGCATTCTGTATGCTCAGTCCAACATACAGGACATGATCTCCAGAGAGAATTTCTCCACTCTGTCTTACGATTATTATCAGGGCGACGATCTCGGCCGTTTTGAGGCGGCAGTGAGTCTATGCCGAAAATTCATAGAGAATTTCAACAACAGCTGCCAGAATCTGTTTCTGTACGGTACCGTAGGAACAGGCAAAAGCTTTCTCTCCGGATGTATTGCGAAGGAACTTTTGCAGGAGGGGCATTCTGTCATCTACTTCAGCTCCTCCGGTCTGTTTGAAACTTTGGCCCGCTATTCTTTTGATTTTAAGTCAAAAGAAGCCCTGGCGGATTTTTATGAAGATTTTTACAGTTGTGATTTACTGATTATCGACGATCTTGGCACGGAGATCACAAATAACTTTGTAACTTCCCAATTATTTTCCTGCCTGAATGAACGGTATCTGCGCAGGAAAGCAACCCTTATTTCTACAAATATCAGTCTGGCAGAGTTACGGGATCGCTATTCTGACCGGATTTTTTCCAGAATTACCAGTCATTTTACCCTATGTAAACTTACCGGACCGGATATTCGTATCTTAAAAAAAAGATTGGCAAAAACATCTGTCACAATGTAAAAGGAACTCCCCCGTCAGGGAGAAGAAAGGAAAACCGTATGGGCAACCGCGAAGAAAAACGAAACCTGGAAACCATTCCTGCAGGTGCTTTGGGCATCATAGCGCTGGAAAGCTGCCGGCCTCTCGGCGAAAAAATTGACCGCTACCTGGTAAAATGGCGGGCGGAACGCCAAAGTGAGCACAAGGCAACCCTGGCGTTCCTGGGCTATCAGAGACCCTCCTATCTGTTGGATACCAAAATCCCCCGCTTCGGTACCGGGGAGGCCAAGGGCGTGATCCTGGAATCTGTCCGGGGGCATGACCTCTACCTTTTGGTGGATGTCTGCAATTATTCCCTGACTTATTCCGTGTGCGGTCAGGAAAACCACATGTCTCCCGATGATCACTACCAGGATCTGAAGCGAATTATCGCCGCCGTAGGAGGAAAGGCACGCCGTATCACGGTCATCATGCCCTTCCTGTATGAAAGCCGCCAGCACAAGAGGACTTCCAGGGAGTCTCTGGACTGTGCACTGGCTCTGCAGGAACTGGTTCAGATGGGGGTGGACAATATCATCACTTTCGACGCCCACGACCCCAGAGTTCAAAACGCAATTCCTCTCCATGGTTTCGAAACCGTACAGCCGGCCTACCAGTTTATCAAGGGACTGCTGCGTAATGTAAAAAATCTAAAGCTGGATTCTGACCACATGATGGTCATCAGTCCTGATGAAGGCGGCATGAGCCGTGCAATTTATATTGCCAATGTACTGGGCCTGGATGTCGGTATGTTCTATAAAAGGCGTGACTACACCACGATTGTAAACGGACGCAACCCCATCATCGCCCATGAATTTCTGGGAACCAGTGTGGAAGACAAGGACATGATCATTATAGACGACATGATTTCTTCCGGCGACAGTATTCTGGAAGTGGCCGCCGCCTTGAAAGGAAGGAAAGCCCGCAAGATCTTCGTATTCTCTACCTTCGGACTGTTTACAGGGGGATTGGACAGATTTGACGAAGCTTACAGGCAGGGGGTGATCGATAAAATCCTCACCACCAATCTGATCTACCAGACACCGGAGCTGCTGAAACGGGAATGGTATATCAATTGTGATATGAGCAAATATATTGCCTATATTATCGATACGTTGAATCACGACTCTTCCATCAGTGACCTGCTGAATCCAAATGAGAGAATCCAGAATGTAGTTGCGAAATATAAGAAAGGAAAATTATAAAACCGCAGGACTTTTACCGTAGGCAGATGCTCTGGGCAGCTTTCCGGTAAAAGTCTTTTCTGTCAATAATTGTAAACTTATTTCATTTAGTGGTTGACAATCCTCCTTTTTCCTATATACTATTATTGTGACCTATTTTTTCACAAGGTTAACATTTCACAAAGAGAGGTAAATCCTATGCGTAACAAAACCACTGCAACTCCCAAAATGCAGATCAGCCTGCGCCATATCACGCTGACCGGCCTGATGACAGCCGTCATCTGTATCCTTTCCCCCTTCTCTCTGCCCATTCCCCTCAGCCCCATTCCCCTCACGCTGGGTACCCTGGCAATCTATTTTGTAATTTCCGTATTGGGTATGAAGCTCGGCACGCTGAGTGTGCTTGTATACATCCTGTTAGGGCTTGCAGGGGTTCCTGTATTCTCAGGCTTCAGAGGCGGCCCCAGCACAGTATTCGGCCCCACCGGCGGCTATATCTGCGGTTACATTTTTTTGGCGCTGATCTGCGGTTTCTTTGTGGATAAATGGGGAGACAGAATTGTCCTGAAATTCCTGGGAATGGTACTCGGCACTGCTGTACTGTATCTGTTTGGGACGATATGGCTGGCCTGGCAGGCATCCTACACCTTTCCCCAGGCCCTGGCCGCAGGCGTCCTTCCTTATATTCCGCTGGATACCGTAAAGCTCATTATCGGCCTTATTGTCGGCAGCCAAATACGCAGCAGACTGCTGAAAGCCGGCCTGATTTGACAGCAAAAAAGTCAAAGTTGGTACTCCTGTTCAGATTCCGGTATATGTATCATAGAGCGTCACGATATTCTCCTGTGCATCGTACATAGTGATAGCTCCGCAGTCTACCGGAAGTACTACTGCAAAGGGCTCTTCCGGATCCACCGTAATCACTTTCTCAGAACCGCTGCTGTCCGCCACGATCTTACAGACACCATCCTGGTTAAGCGACAGCAGCGCGATTCCTTTATCCTCAAAAACCACTCCCTTGACGCTGTCCGCCATATAAGGATCAGAGCCTCCCTGCCTGTAAAAATAGCCGAAAGATACGCCTTCCCGGCTCAGATAAATAGAATAGGCACATTCTTCCTTTTCTTCGTCATAAAAAATCATCGCGCACATTTCTTCATTAACATCCTGAGCCATCTCCCAGTCACTCTCAATATCCTGATTCTCTCTTGCATCCTGTTCCAGCCTGCTGGCAGACACCCCCAGAATATCCGCCTGCCATACAATCAGAAAAGCCAGTAAAATAATCATTACAATACCCAAAAGTACAGGTACTTTCTCTGCCCTCACGTTTCCTACCTCCTGATTTGAGAATTGTGATTTGGTAAATTTTGCATCCTGTTGAGTCAACATTATAGCATATATTTTAAAATCCGTCCAGAGAGAAACGGCAATCTGACCCGTTTCCTATTATTTTCATGTGGTCATGCCGCTCTCACTGCTTCCTTCGATACGTGATAAACTGGTTCCCGTTTTGCTCAAACCACTCCCTGGAATCATTCAACCCCATTTTATAGATGGTTCCGGTCCGCGGATCCATGATCCCTGTATTGAACTCGTTGAAGCCTACCAGGAGCACGGCAGAACCGTCCTCCAGCAGCGCCAATACCGGAATATCCAGATTCACATAATACAATACGGCATCAAGATTGCACCCTGTCAAATCCAGAACAGTCGCATCCATCAGATTTTCCTCCAAAATCTGCAGCACAGTCTCCCCTCTGTCCAGAAGGAACTGGGTATTCCTGCTGATTCCCTCATAGGCCAGCACTTCGTCCAGGCACACCGCCACAGCCCCTCTTTCTTCCGTAGCCGCAGCCTCTTTGATGGCCATGATCTGGTTTTTGGCCGCCCGATTGCTCTTGCGCCACACACAGCGGCCGCTTCCGTCGATGACGGTACCGGAAAGATCCCAGGCCATCTTCACCGCAGCGGAAGGCTGCTGAAAGATACCTCCCACCCCGTAAGGACCATATACATAATATCCTTCGGCTTCCTCCGGCGCCGGTAGCTGAAGCCTCCTCCCGCCTTCATACACAACCTCCTTCGGCGTCAGAATCTTAATATTTTTCGCTTCGATATTCTTTCTCACCTGGATCTGGACATAGCGTTCATACCGTTCCGTGTCCGCCGTTACGACGACATTTTTTCCGGCAGGACTTTCCATATTATTTGTAATATGCTCCTGGTCTGTCTCCTGGTATTCCCCGGATTCCAGCCGCCGCACTCTCTCCAGCGTGATCTGGTTGCTCTCGATGCTGCATTCCGTCACATAAATCCCCTGTTGGGAATATTCTTTCAGCAATTCCCCGGAAGCATTGCAGATACAGATCTTATACATGGGATAAAATACTCTGCCGGAACTCTCCTGTACAATATCGTCCACCCGTGCCACGCCGTATATGATATCTTCATCCATGAAACCCAGCGGACGGATGGCCTCCCCTTCGGCCACAGATATCAGTTTGCGTGTATCGTTGCTGAAATTTCTGATTTCCATGGCGCTGCTGTGCCAGATATCCTCCCCCTCCGGCCAGACTGCAATTTTATGATCCCCCGAAACCTGCAGTCCCTCGTCCTGAATCACATCAAGCAGCCGGGAATAGGTCCTTCCGGTGAGATCAATGCTGTAAACCGCCTGATCCAGGACAAGATACAGCTTCTGCTCGGGATTCAGATACAAAAGCCGATCCAGCTGCGCAGCCAGCATCGCATAGGATTTATTATATGGAATATAGAGCAGCTCTTCTATTGTATTCTGTGAGCTGTTATGCGTATATAACTGGATCCCTACCTCTCCCTCATGTCTGCCTCTGTTCATATACCCGTAGACAGCGAATTGCACATTTCCACCCTCGTCCACCTTCAGGATCCGGATGCCATGCTGATCATAGAACGTCCGGGCATCCCCATGATTCTCATCATAAAAGCTGAAAATAACCGTCACCTTGTCAGTGGTCAGATTATAGGAAAACAGCCTGCCTGCCACCTCAAATATGACGACATTTCCATCTTCGCTTTCCATCATGTTCACATCGGTTCCCATAATACCCAATAATATCTTATCGTTTGCAAACATCCGCTCCTCGTCGGGAAGCTGTGTCATTGTTCTCTCATAATCCAGCAGGTACATCCGGTCCGTCGTATACCGGATGCGGTAATATTCCTGCACTTTGTAATAGTTGACAGCATTCCCCTCTGCCGTTGTCACCATATAATCCATCAGTACGGAAGCCGTCTGGCCTGCAATCTCTGTCAGCCGCACAACAGGCGCGCCAACCTGCCTTACCTCCAGATCTCCCCAGGTGATCTGGCGAAAGCTGCTGTGAATATTTACCTTATGAAAAGAGCTATTATCCTCCAGCCTGGAATTGGTCTCCAGATACTTTGTCAACTCTCTGGCGGCCTCTCTGTCGTATAACTTTTCATGAAAATCAATGCAGAAATTCAGTTTTTCCTGCACATTGAGGGAATCGCTCCAAATCACCCTGGTATAGTAGGAAGCCTTCTGCCCTTCATCCAGTTCCAGTATGACAGCCAAAACATACTCGATATCCTGCTCAATCAGATCCTTCAGGGCCAGCCGCCCGCTGATCTGCTCCTCTCCACGCTGCAATTCCCTGATCTGTGTAGACTCTATCAACCTGGATCCGTCTGCGCTGCGCACCTCCATGGTAAGATTCTTCACATTCCGGCCGAAGGTATCTATGACAAATTCCGTATCCCTGCTTTCTCCCAATACGGTCACGCAGTCTCTCTGAAAGGCCACATCCAGTTCCTGCGTATATCCGTGGAGCTCATTATATGCTATGCCGCCCGTACACATGGTTACGACAGGAAGCGTAGCCGGAGACATTTCCATCGTCAGATTATCATGTCCCCTGTTCATAAATTTGCTTACGGCAAATAATGTAATCAGAAAGACCGTCACAAAGACAGCCATTTTTATGACCGTTTTTCTCATAAAAGCTCCTTCAGTGCAGGGCTTACCTGCAGAAATTCCATAAGCTGATCAAGGGACCTGTCCTTTTGCACATTCCATACCGCTGCTGACGGCCTCATGCCGGAATGCTTCACCGCCCGGATCATCAGGTTCTTCGGCGTATGCTCCATGTCGATAAACTCCAGTATCTGTGTGTCGTAGCCGCTCTTTTCCAGCAGATTTGCGCGCAGTGCATCCGTAATCAAAGCTGCCATACGCTCTTTGATCAGACCATATTTCAAGACAGGCCCCAACATATCACAGCGAATCTGGCCGTTCAGCTCATGCTGGCAGCAGGGGACCGCCAGTATCACCCGGGCTCCCCATTTTACCGCCTTCTCCAGAGCATAATCCGTAGCCTTGTCGCATGCATGCAGCGAGACTACCATATCCACGCCGTCTCCTCCCTGAAAATGACTGATATCGCCCGCCTGAAAATGCAGCCGGCCGTACTGCAGCTTTTCGGCCAGTGCATTGCAACGGGCTATCACATCCGCCTTCAGATCCAGCCCGGTGACCTGTATATCCAGCCCCTTTATCTGCCGCAGATAGTAATACATGGCAAATGTCAGATAGGACTTTCCGCATCCGAAATCCACAATGCGGACCGTCCTGCCTGACGGAAGCTTATCCAAAATATCCCTTATAAATTCAAGATAACGGTTGATTTGGCGGAATTTGTCATATTTTGCCTTAACCACCCGTCCATCCGGAGTCTGGACCCCCAGCTCTACCAGAAAATCTGCCGGTTCTCCCTCCTGCAGGAGATATTGCTTCGTCCGATTATGATTAAGCGCTTCAACTTTCTGTATCTGCGATTCTTTCTTATTGTTTTTACGTTCCCTTATGGCCGCCTTCCCCTTTTTGCTGACCAATACGGTAGCCTCTCTCTCATGATTGCAAATCTGTGCCTGCCGGAAGCATCCCCGCATATATTCCAGCAGCCTCTCCTGCATCTCCTCTGCCGTATGGTTGGAATGAAATACCTGTTTTCCCCGGTAAAGTGTCTCCTGATACTGCAGCACGCCTTTGATCAGCACAGGGCGGATCTTCACCTTTGTTGCCCTGGTCTCATCCGTGGTATTGCTGAGTACCATCTGTATTAAATTCTGATTCAGCGTCTGCTGAAAGAGTTCTCTCAGTTCTTCCATATATACCGTCTCTGTTTTGACATCAAAAATAAATGTTTCCTCTGCGTCCTCCGTGCCTGCGCTTGTAAACTTCATTAAACAATAAAATCTGTATCATATTTTCTGCCGGCTGGCAGTCTTCTTCCTTTTCCAAAATTCTGCATATCGATTTCGTCAGGGCCAGCAAGCTGTATCGATCCGGATATTCGTCATAAATCATGCTGCCCTCATAATCCGCTTTGTCCAAAATATCCGCTATCCTTTTTTGATAGCGCTTTACATCATTGGGATACATCTGCTGGAGATATTCCAGATCCTGCAGCATCCCCTGTTCTCCCCCCGGACTCTGAAAACCGGGATAGCTCATATAAAAGGGAAGGGGCCCGTTCCAGCCCCTTACCCTGCTTTCCGGCAGCGGCTGCAACAACTTTGAATGAAATTCCATATGCTTTCCTCTTCGTTTTTTAACAGCATATGCGTGTTCTCATCTAATTGTTACCGTAAGCTGCCAAAAGGCTTCCAAATTCTATTTCAATACTTCTATCCGTGCTAATGCTCTCTGGAGAGCCGTCTCTGCCTTGGCAATATCCGTATTCGGCGCCTTGCCGCTGATTCGCTTTTCTGCTCTCTCCCTGGCAGATTTTGCACGTTCCCCGTTAATTTCCCCGGGCCATTCCACAACTTCCGCCAGAATCGTCACCCCTTCCGGCAGAATCTCCGCAAACCCGGAATGCAGGGCCGCCTTCTTTTCTCCCTCCGGCTCCGCGATAAACAGTACACCCGGCTTTACGATCACCGTCATCGGAATATGACCCGGCAGCACACCTATCTCACCCTCTGTGGTATTAAACTCCACCATATTCACCTGATTTTCATAAAAAACACGGTCAGGCGTAATGATGCGCAGAAGGAAACCGTTCTTGTCTGCCATAATGTTCCTCCTATTCCAGTTTTGCAGCTGCCGCACCGGTACCAATCTTCGGCCAGCTGCTGTTTTTTATTCCAGTTTTGCAGCTGCCGCACCGGTACAGTCTTCGGCATAGGATTGACAGCTGCTTTTTTCTTCTTAGAGTCTTGCCAGTACGTCGTCGATACTGCCTGCATTCAGGAAATAGCTTTCAGGAATATCATCATGCTTGCCTTCCAGGATCTCTTTGAAGCCGCGGATCGTTTCGTTGATCGGTACATACTTTCCTTCCAGACCGGTAAACTGGCCTGCAACGAAGAAAGGCTGAGACAGGAATCTCTGCACCTTACGGGCACGGGACACTACCAGCTTATCCGCCTCTGACAATTCGTCCATACCAAGAATTGCAATGATGTCCTGAAGTTCCTTATAACGCTGCAGAATCTCCTGCACACCGCGGGCCGTCTGGTAATGCTCATCGCCCACAATCCTGGGATCCAGGATACGGGATGAGGACTCCAGAGGGTCAACCGCAGGATAAATACCCAACTCAACAATAGAACGCGATAATGTGGTTGTCGCATCCAGATGAGCAAATGTCGTAGCCGGCGCCGGGTCCGTCAAGTCGTCCGCAGGTACATAAACAGCCTGAACGGAAGTGATGGAACCGTTTCTGGTGGAAGTGATCCTCTCCTGAAGAGCGCCCATCTCTGTCTGCAATGTGGGCTGATATCCCACTGCGGAAGGCATACGTCCCAGCAGCGCAGAAACCTCGCTTCCTGCCTGGGTGAATCGGAAAATATTATCGATGAACAGCAATACATCCTTGCCGCCCTTGTCACGGAAATACTCTGCCATGGTCAGTCCAGTAAGACCCACCCGCATTCTGGCTCCGGGGGGCTCATTCATCTGACCAAACACCATGGTGGTCTTGTCGATAACCCCTGATTCCTGCATTTCATGGTAAAGATCGTTTCCCTCACGGGTACGCTCGCCTACACCGGTAAACACGGAATATCCGCTGTGTTCTGTTGCAATATTACGGATCAGTTCCTGAATCAAAACGGTCTTGCCCACGCCCGCGCCGCCAAAGAGTCCGATCTTCCCGCCCTTTTGATAAGGACAAAGCAAATCCACTACCTTGATTCCGGTCTCCAGCAATTCCTTTTCTGTAGCCTGCTCCTCAAACTTCGGGGCTGGTCTGTGAATCGGCTCATAGGATACACCCTCCGGAGCCGGCTTATTGTCAATTGGCTGCCCTAAAACATTGAAGATCCGCCCCAGAGTCTTTTCCCCTACCGGAACGGAAATGGGGGCGCCGGTTGCAATCGCATCCATCCCTCTCACCAGACCATCGGTGCTTCCCATGGCAATGCATCTGACCGTATCGTCTCCCAGGTGCTGAGAAACCTCCACAGTCAGTTCACTGCCCTCTCCGGTAGGAATGCGAATTGCTTCGTTGATCTCGGGCAGATTTCCTTCATCGAAGCGGATATCCAGCACCGCACCGATGACCTGGGTAACCTTGCCCTTGTTTTCTCCTGCCATTTCTACCTCTTTCCTCCCGCTTACACGGGATAATTTCTTTATTACGTAGCTTTATTCATACTTCCCGTCGTGCTGCCTATCTGGCAGCTTAAAAAATCTTTTCACACTTAGCCCAGAGCCTCCGCACCTGCAATGATCTCTGTCAGCTCCTGTGTAATGGATCCCTGACGGGCCCTGTTGTATTTCAGTGTCAGATCGCTGATGATTTCTTCCGCATTGCTGGTAGCATTATCCATAGCCTGCATACGCGCACCGTTCTCGCTGGCGGCCGATTCTCTCAGCGCCCCGTAGATCAGACTTGTGACATATTTCGGAATCAGCATATCCAAGGCCTCTGAATCCTCCGGCTCGAAATTCATAACCGCAGCGGTCTCCTGCCCGGCTGCTTCGCCTTCTTCATCCGATGTCTCCACCGGAAGCAGACGAAGTAACGTAGGAATATGACTCACTGTATTTTTGAATGCGGTATATGCCAGATAAATCTCCCCGATCTCTCCTTCCGCATAAGATGCCAGCAATCTGTCGCACAATGCAGCTGTATCCTTATACAGCGGACTTTCCACAATATCGGGATCACATTCCTTCACACAATAGCCGCCCCTGGTAAAAGCGTCTCTGCCCTTGGTTCCCAGGCAGTAGATATCCAGCTGCTCTTTTCGCCACTGAGGATGTCTGGTCACCAGCTTGATCACATTGGAATTATAGCCGCCGGCCAATCCTCTGTTCGCAGTGATCACAATGACGGCTTTCCTGTCGGAAGCGCCGGAAGTCAGATATTTGTGGTCAATATGCCCCACTCGCTGCAGGATATTGTTCACGGTCTCGTACATACTGGTGAAATATCCTTTGGAGCGTTCTGCGCTTGCCCTGGCGCGCTGCAATTTCACAGTGGATACCAGCTTCATGGCTTTCGTGATCTGCTGGGTCCCCTGGATAGAGCTCTTGCGGCGCTTTATATCACGCATTGATGCCATATCTTATATCCTCTTTCTATTTAGACTTGTTATACACTACAATGACAAAATATTTCAATATGCGTGCATAAACTGCTTCTTGAACTCCTCGATCGCCTTCTGAAGCTCTTTTTCTGTCTCGTCGGAGATCACCTTCTCCGTGGCAATATTCGTCGGAACCTCAGGATACTTCGTATTCAGGAAATCAAAGAATTCCTTCTCAAATCTGGTTATATCCTCTGTCGGAATATCCAACAAATATTTATGTGTCACCGCATAAATTATGATTACCTGATATTGTACTGCCATAGGCGCATACTGGGGCTGCTTCAATACCTCGCGGATACGCTCGCCTTGGGCCAGCTTTTCTTTGGTATCGTTGTCCAACTCAGAGCCGAACTGCGCAAAGCTTGCCAGCTCTCTGAACTGAGCCAGTTCCGTACGGATGGGAGCCGCAATCTTCTTCATGGCCTTGATCTGTGCCGCGCCGCCTACACGGGATACAGAAAGCCCCGCATTGATAGCAGGACGGAAACCGGAATTGAACATCTCAGTCTCCAGGTAAATCTGGCCGTCAGTAATGGAGATTACATTGGTAGGAATATATGCGGACACGTCTCCTGCCTGTGTCTCAATAATGGGAAGTGCGGTAAGGGAACCTCCGCCGTACTCCTCATTCATCCTGGCCGCGCGCTCCAGCAGTCTGGAATGCAGATAGAATACGTCTCCGGGATATGCCTCACGGCCGGGCGGACGTCTCAGCAGCAAGGAAAGTGTACGGTATGCCGTAGCATGCTTACTCAAATCATCGTACACAACCAGCACATCCTCGCCCTTCTCCATCCATTCCTCGCCGATAGCGCAGCCTGAGTAAGGCGCAATATACTGCAGCGGCGCCAGGTCACTGGCTGTGGATACCACGACTGTAGTATATGCCATTGCGCCGTATTCCTCCAATGTCTTTACAATATTCGCGATTGTAGACGCCTTCTGGCCGATGGCCACATAGATACATTTTACATTCTGTCCCTTTTGATTGATGATCGTATCGATGGCAATCGCCGTCTTTCCTGTCTGGCGGTCACCGATGATCAGCTCACGCTGACCGCGGCCGATAGGAATCATGGCATCGATAGCCTTGATCCCGGTCTGAAGAGGCGTATCCACGCTCTTTCTGGTGATAACGCCGCTGGCCACACGCTCGATCTTGCGGTATTTATCCGTCTGCACAGGTCCTTTGCCGTCGATGGGCTGTCCCAAAGCGTTGACAACACGTCCCATCATGGCGTCCCCTACCGGAACCTCCACCACGCGCCCTGTGGTCCTGACCGTATCCCCTTCATTGATATTTCTGGCGCTGCCCAGCAATACCACGCCCACGTTATCCTCTTCCAGGTTCAGCACCATGCCGTACACTTCTCCGGGAAATTCCAGCAGCTCACCCTGCATGGCTTTTTCCAGTCCATGTACACGGGCAATGCCGTCTGCCACCTGAATCACAGTACCCACATCGGATACATCCAGGGTAGACGCATACCTTTTGATCTGATCCTTGATAACAGAACTTATTTCTTCTGGTCTTAAATTCATGGATCTGTCGCACCTTTCTTCCAGCCGGTCAGCCCAGCTGAATTTGTAATAATTGTTTCGTCAAACCGTTCAGCTTTGTGCGGACACTGCTGTCCACCACCCTGTCGTTAATGCGGATTACCATTCCGCCTATAATCGAGGCATCCACCTCGTAATTCAATTCCATTTTCTCATATCCGCTGGTTTCTAAAAGCTTCTTCTCCACTGCCCTTTTCTGCGTCTCGGTCAGTTCCACAGCCGTGGTCACATAAGCCGTACCGATCTTACACAGCTCTTTCACCCGCTGTGTAAAATACGCAAATAACGCATGCAGTTCTCCATAGCGTTCCTTGGATACCACCACCTCCAGCAGACCTGCCAGCTCATCGCTGACCCGTCCTTTGAAAACGTTCTCCACTATCTGAAGTTTATCCTGCTTCGGAATACCGGGATGCTTCATCATTTCATCAAACTGTGGATTTGACATCAGTATCTCTTCCACACAGCGGATTTCCTCCATCAGACTGACAGCTCTGTCAGCGCCTGATTCCATGGCCACTTCATACAGAGCTTCGCCGTATGTTTGGGATACTAATTTAGCCATGTCTTCTCACCCATTTCCTTTATGGTCTCGTCGATCAGCTGATTCTGCGCAGCAGTGTCCATGGATGCAGATACAATCTTGCCCGCCATAAGAGATGCGACGACAATGATCTCCCGCTTTACATCATCAGACATCTTCTGCTTCTCAAGCTCCGCTTCCACGCGGGCTCTGTCCAGAATCCTGGCCGCCTCTTCCTTGGCCTGGGCAATGATATGATTCTCATTTACCAAAGCCTTTCTGCGTGCCTCGCTTAAGATGGCTTCCGCTTCCTTGTCAACGCCCTGCAGCTTCGTCTCGTATTCCCGCTTCAGATTCTGCGCATTCTCCATGGCATGCTTCGCAGTATCCAGCTCGGTCCGGATCTTTTCCTTACGGCCGTTGAGCATCTTCCTGGCAGGATTGAACAGAAAATAGCTCAAAATCAAGAACAGGAAAAATATGGCAATGATCATCAACGTGGAATCAGCCAGCAGCTGCCAGTCCAGGTCAAACAATCTCGACATGGACTCGCCACCTGTTAAAAGTATCATCCTTAAACCTCCTTTCTGCCTTTTAAAATACTTCCGGAAAAAACGCTGCACTTGCGTTCTTTCGTGTGTAAAAGTTACACACCGTGAGATTTAGAATTTCTTAGGCGGCGTCCTAAAGAGGTGTGCATACACCCTCCCCGCGCCTTAGAAATTCTTCTCACACTGTTAAGGCAGAAGCGGTTTCACGAACATCAGCAGAATAGCAACCAACAAACCGTACAAACCTGTGGTCTCCGCCACGGCCTGCCCGAGAAGCATGGTCTGCATAACCTTGGGCTGTGCGCCGGGATTACGTCCCACTGCCGCTGCTGCATGTCCTGCTGCGATACCCTGTCCTACACCAGGTCCGATACCGGCGATTACTGCCAGACCTGCGCCAATTGCGGAACATCCTAAGATAAAGTTTTCATTGAAATCCATTCTTTTTTCCTCCTGAAAATAAATTTCGTAAAAATAATTTTATTTGTTACACACTTATCTGCGGGTGCCATCACCAATTTCATTAGAAATGTATGTCATGGTCAGCATGCAGAACACATAGGTTTGAATTGCTCCGGAGAACAAATCAAAATACACATGAAGCGCTGCGGGCCAGGCTGTGGCAACCCATCCGAGCAGCCCGTAAAGCAATGCCATCATAGCCGTCCCCGACAAAACGTTTGCGAACAAACGCAATGACAGTGAAATCGGCACTGCGACAGCGCTGATCACATTGATCGGCAGCCATATCGGCAGCCAGGGCGGCAGCGGCGAACAGAGATCTGTCCAGATTGTCAGCGGTTTCTGATACTTCCATTTATTATAATGGATCAACGAAAATGTCAGAATTGCCAGCGGCAACGTGACACCATAATCCGCCGTGGGAGGCCGAAGGCCCAACAACCCCGAGATATTGCTGACCAGGATAAAGATAAAGATGGTCCCAATATAGTTGTAATATTTTGGAGCAGCCTGCCCCATGGAACCGCCCACCATATTGTCCAGCATCTCGACAATCATTTCTACCACATTCTGGAAACTGCCCGGCACTTCCGACGCTTTCGCCATACATCGATTGGCGGCAATGGCAAATGCAACCAGCAGCAGCATAACGATCAGGATACACACATGGGAAGTGGTAATCCATACCTGGTGCCCGAAAAAGGAATACTGAAACACACCATGGATCGTAAAGTCAACACTTGACTCACCGGACAGCAAAATTCCATGTCCCATACTCTCACCTCTCTTTCTTCAATATTTTATAGGATTCTCTCCTTCCTGCGCCACAGTCTCCTCCGAAAGAGGATCTTCCGTCAGAGGCTCCGCCTCCGGGTCCTCTTCCCGAAACAGCCTGTTGCACAATTTATGAGTAATCGGCTGAAGATATGCCGTTACTTTCAGACTCATATATCCCAGAAAAAAAACAAGCGGATTCATTGCCTCCGTCACGGAAATGACAACCAAAACCGCCGCCACCATCACATACCGAAACAAATATCCCCTTGTAACAATCCCTGAAGCATCCCCGCCGCACGGCAGCGCTCTCTCCAGAGTACGGCACATGTGTATGCTGCCGGCTACGGCAAACGCAATCCCAAACCACAGGCTGGCCGCAAAACTCCACCTGTTCCCGACGAGTAAAACTCCCGCCAGCTGACAGACAATGCCATAAAATAACATACCCACATGCATTTCAAGAAGAGTCCTGTTCCGCTTCCGCAATTCCTCAATTATCCTCATCCGAATCTCCCTGTCTCCCGTCCTGCTCCGCTTCCGTATACATTCGTTTTGCCATGCGGTATACATTCTGTCCTCCGGCAATGGCTCCTATCACAAAAAAAAGAATGGTAATATAAGAAGTCCCCAGCTTTTTATCCAGCCAGACACCCGCTGCAGACATGGCGCAAATCGGCACAATCATATTCAGGCCAA
This sequence comes from uncultured Acetatifactor sp., assembly GCA_910584865.1. Taxonomy (GTDB): domain Bacteria; phylum Bacillota; class Clostridia; order Lachnospirales; family Lachnospiraceae; genus Acetatifactor. The sequence goes on along the minus strand of CAJUCE010000016.1, from coordinate 69,273 downwards.
ACTGTGTCACCATTGCAAGAGACTGAAACACCACTCTGTCTTCATTTTTACGCCGCTTCATAAAGTTACCACCCTTTTCCCATTCTCAGGTGTCTGCTTCTTTTTTGCCATCAAACTATATTATACCCATTTTTATCCAAAATGTCTAGGGCAATATTCAGGTTTTATTTGTAAACTTTCAAAAAGGCTTTCAAAAAATTTTCGTTAAAATTTCGTAGAAAAAAGATTTGGAAATTGCATTGACGAATGGCCGCTGTGGTTGTATTATTTTTAAAATACATAACAAAAAGGAGCCTGTTATGAATATTTCCAAAATTTACCGCAAACGAATCATTCCCGCCGAATGCATCCTTTTGAAGGATGATCTCATTGTCATGCAGGATGAGGAGGTCATCATTACCAAATGGAATACCATAAACCCCAAGACCACCTTTTCCCACGGTTCTTCCTGTTTTTTCCTGAAGGACGGCATCAAAGTGAGCAAGATCTACCGCAGTGACAACTCGCTGCTGCACTGGTATTGCGACATTGTAGAATATTCCTTTGATCCTGCAGAGAACGCAATGACATTCACCGATTTGCTGGCAGATGTCATCGTGGATCCGGACGGACTGACGAAGGTGGTAGACCTGGACGAGCTGGCTGAGGCCATGGAAAAAAATCTGATCACAAAAGAGCAGATGACCTCCTGTCTGCGCAATCTGAATCATCTGCTCTCCCTGATTTACCGTGATAAATTCGACAGGCTGCAAAGCAGACTGGACACTCTGGGGCTCTGATCCGTATAAAACCGGAGCGCCTTTGGGGAAGAATTCGCCGGCCTCGTCTTCCAAAGCGGTACGCTTCTTCCTGATTTTTTTAATAGAAAACATGCCCTCCGATGTTAATGCCCGACAATCCGTCGATAGGCGTCCGGAAGAAGACACAGTTTCCCACATTTGTCACACCCGACATGGCGGCATCGGCAGCCTGGTAACATCTCTCTGTCGCCTTGTCAGAGGCCAGCGCCAGATCCAGACGACCGCTTGCCACGGGCGAAAACTGCCCTCCCTGGTATATCACGCCCACCACAGTATCCGGGAACTGGGAACTGAGCACCCTGTTCATCACCACGCTTCCCACTGCCACCTGTCCCTCATAGGGTTCGCCTCCCGCCTCGCAATAGATCAGATTGGCCAGCAGGCGTCTGTCCCCTTCCGCAAAGCTCACCTCCGATATATCCCGCCATGCTCCGTTGGCAGCCGCCTGAGACTTTGCTATCTCCTCGGCAAGCTTTTTCTTGAGATACTCCAGATCCTCTTCTTTCTTTCGGATCTCGGCCTCGTAATCCAGAGCCTTTTTCTCCGCGCTGGATATCTGATCTCCGTATTTGGAAATAGCGCTGGAAGTCTGGCTGATCATGCCGGATACCTTGTCCTTCTCCTCCTGTGCCTGGACCTGCAGCTTCTCCAGAGCCTGCCGGTCCTCCTGCAGTCTCGCCTCATGTTCTTCGATCAGGATTCTGTTTTCCTCATATTCCCGCAGCATCCGCTGATCATAAGCCGCCACCTTCTCTATGCGGTCCGCCAGGTTCAGAAATTCCGAAAAACTGCCTGAAGTGAGCAGAATCGTCAGATAATTGTCATCCTGCTGCTCATACATACAGCGGATTACTGCCGTCATAGTGGCATACTGCTCGGCCTCTTTCTTCTTCGCCTCCTGCAGCGCCTCCTGTGTAGCGGCAATTTCTGCCTCTTTCTCCTCCATCTGCCGTTCCAGCTCCTCCAGATTCGCCACCACCTGGGACAGCTGCCCATTCAGATATTCCAGCTCCTTCTGCAGAGTATCCCTTTTTCCTTCCAATGCGTCCAGATTATCCTGGGTCTTGTCGAGCTCGTTTTCCAGATTCTCTTTCTCTTTCTGCGTCTGATTCAGTTTATCCCGCGTGGCGGAAGCCGCCGACACCGTTCCCGGCCCCGGTGCAGGGTCAAATATACCCGTCAGAAGCGCAAAAGACAGAATCCATGCCGTTTTCTTCCATAATTTCATTGCCTGCACCTCCTTTCGCCAAGTCCTGCGAATCTTTACTTCGTCCCGAAAATACGGTCTCCGGCATCTCCCAGCCCGGGCACGATATAGCCATGGTCATTCAGCCGCTCATCCAATGCCCCCACATAGACATCCACATCCGGATGTGCCTGGCTCATAGCCTGGATTCCCTCCGGGGCAGCAATAATGCACATGAAATGGATACTTTTGCATCCCTTTTCCTTCAGCATCCGGATAGCCGCCACGGAAGAACCGCCTGTAGCCAGCATGGGATCCACTACAAATACCTCCCGATCCGCACAGTCCGCCGGAAGCTTACAATAATATTCCACCGGGCTCAGGGTATCCGGATCTCTGTAGAGGCCGATGTGTCCTACTTTTGCCGCCGGAATCAGTTCCAACATGCCGTCCACCATGCCAAGTCCCGCGCGGAGAATGGGAACGATTGCCATCTTCTTGCCCCGCAGCTCCTTTACCGTTGTCTTGCAGATAGGCGTCTCGATCTCCACTTCCCCCAGTTTCAGGTCTCTGGTGGCCTCATAACAGATTAACATGGCGATCTCGCTGATCGTCTGGCGAAAATCCTTGGTACCGGTTTCCTTTCTGCGGATAAGACCAATTTTGTGCTGGATCAGCGGGTGATCCATAATGACTACATTTGCCATAGCTTTCCCTCCTGTTTCTTATTCCTGTTGTAATTCGATGGCTCTGACTCTTCTTTGATGGCGTTCTTCCCCTGAAAAAGGCGTATTGAGAAACACATCCACAATTTCCAGTGCCAGGTTCTCTCCGATTATTCCCCCTCCCAATGCCAGCACATTGGCATCATTATGGAGCCTGGTCAGCTTTGCGGACAGAGGGTCCCCGCACACGGCGCAGCGGATACCGGGAACTTTGTTGGCCGTCATGCTGATGCCGATTCCGGTGGTACAGATTACAATTCCCTTACCGCATCTGCCCTCCGCCACGGCATTCGCCACCGCACGTCCAAATTCGGGATAATCGCAGCTTTCATAACTGTAACATCCCAAATCCTCATAAGAAATCTTCTTTTCTTCCAGGTAGCGAATCACGCTCTGCTTCAGCCTGTAGCCTCCATGGTCACTTCCGATTGCTATCATATACGCCTCTCCTCCTGTCAGGTCCTTTTGCCGGTAACTCCCGCAGTATTTCCGTTTGACAACTGTGCCGCAAATACTGACGGCATTGTTCCTCTGTCCCTTTTACTCCTGCAGCCTGACCACCCTGTGCCCTGCCGCTTTCAAAAGCCGGTTCATGATTGCCTGTCCCAGTCCCTGGGCCGGAAAACTCTCGGAATAGATACTGGTCACCTTTTCGTCATCAAATTCCCGCAGAATAGAAAATAAATTCCTCGCGATCTCTTCCTCATCCTTCCGGCTTCCTATACATTTTACCACATCCGCCCTGTATTGTTCAAGTACTTCTGCAGTACCTATAACACCTGTCTTTTCTCCGCTTTTTCGGTCTGCCGCCGCACATGCGTTGATATACGGCACCACACGCGCCGGCTGCCCTTCCACAATGACCAGACGGCCGGCCGGCGCATAGTGACGGTATTTCATCCCGGGCGCCTTAGGTGTCTGTCCGTTGTCAGGCTCTATGGTTGCCGCATCCACAGTTACCTCTCCCAGCACGTTTTCCAGCATTTCCCGGGTGATATAACCGGGACGCAGAATCCGGGGGGCCTCTTCCGTCAAATCCAGAATGGTTGACTCCAGCCCGATTCCCACATCGCCTCCGTCTACAATCATCTCAATCCTGCCGGCCATGTCCTCCTGAACATATCTGGCAGAAGTCGGACTGGGTTTCCCCGAAAGATTGGCACTGGGGGCCGCTATATATCCGCCGCTGTATGCGATCAGCTGTCTCGCTACCGGATGAGAGGGAAATCGCACCGCCACCGTATCCAGTCCTCCCGTAGTCTCCGGGGGCACAATTGCAGACTTATCCAGTATCATGGTCAAAGGGCCGGGCCAAAAGGCCTCCGCCGCTTTCACTGCAGTTTCCGGCAAAGTTTTCACGATATTCCGAATATCTTCAAAACGGCTGATATGAATAATCAGAGGATTATCCGAGGGCCTGCCCTTGGCGGCATAGATTTTCCTGGCCGACTCCGGATTCAGCGCATCCCCGCCCAATCCATATACCGTCTCTGTAGGGAACGCCACCAATCCGCCCCTTTTCAGGATCCCGGCGGCCTGTCTCAACCCTGCTTCTTCTTCCCTGGTAAGCTTTGTACTGTCCTGGCTGATGCGAATGACTTTTGTATTCATATACCGAATTCCTCCTGCTTCTCCCGCCTGTCACGCTTTCCGTTCTCCGGCTGCCGTTTCTGTTCTTCCGCTACGGCTTCCGTTCCGGATGCGGTTTCTATTCTCTGCCTCCGAATGTAGCTTACAGGCTCTTAGAATAAAATTTTCTCCCTCTCCTTATGCCTTTCTCCTGTGGAAAAAATATGAATACCGTCCACATCCGTGCTCCTTGCGCTGAAGGCCGGAAACAGAAATCCCCATTCCGGACTCCCGGGGTCGTACGCTCCGCTGACCGGGCACAGTGCACAGACAAGGAAATTATATACCTCCTCCGATTCCCTCTGTGCCACTTTATCGCTCCCCTTCAGCGGCACATCATAATTTCCATGAAATACGTAAATCCCATAGGGATACCCCGGCCGGTACCGCTCCCCCATATATTCATACAGCGACAAAAGCAACGCATCATTCTTCAGCTCGCACCCCCGCAGCGCCATGAGCAGCTGCCAGATGCTGCCTGGTGCTCTGTCCCCGGGCAGAAAACGATAATCCCTCAGCTCCGTGTTTGTTCCGGAAAGGAGAACCGTTTTCGCAAGCTGCAGATGCTTCGTTTTATCCGCCCCTGACAGCTTCTGAAAATGTGTGTTGAAGCTGCCGTCCACATATCCCTCTCCGTCCATGTATGCCCCTGCTATCCTGCCGAAACAATTCCTTGAAATATTCATCCTTCTGGTCAGTTCCAGCATGTCCTCGCGATTGATCTGCATCCTCCACCTCCGACGCATTCCTGTTCTGCCACCTATTATATTCTTTTTTTCAAAATTATTCAAGCTCTCCGCCGCGGCTGTTTCGTGAAGGTGTGCCCTCTCTGCCTTCTCCTTCTGCCGATACCCCGGACCGCCCCATAGCTTGTCCACATCATAAAAATCCATCCGCAGGTCCTCCCAGTCTGCTGATGGATTTTGAATTCACGGATTCGGCCTTTTATACTACATCAGACTCCCATGTTGATGCAGATATTTCTCCTTTGTGGCAAGCCCGCCACGGATGTGACGCTCTGATTTGTTCACGTCCAGAACCTTTCTTGCCTCTGCTGCAAGGGCAGGATTGACCTGTGTGAGACGTTCGGTTACGTCCTTATGTACCGTACTCTTGCTTACCCCGAACGCTTTGGCTGTCTGCCGCACCGTGGCGTTGCTGTCAATGATATAATTTGCAATGCTGACGGCACGCTCTTCGATATAATCCTTCAAAGGAATACCCCCGTGGGATATTTTTTACTATTGTATGAAGGATTTGGGGAGGGTATGACTGGATTAGATGTCTGGTGCGGACTTTTTTACTGTGGAAAATCTGCGTTCCCGCATAAAGCCTCCCCTTTTTATCCAAAAGGGTGTATAATGTAAGTGACCAAACAAACATAATACGGAGGGCTTTATCTATGACTATTTTACCACAGATGAACCTGTTTGGTGAGAGTGAATTTGAATATTTGGGAGATTTGGGGCGGCTAGAGAGAGTACTGGGTGCCCTTAATGACGGGAAGCTGATTTCCAGGCTGTATCGGATAAGGGGAAAGGGAAGGTTGGATTCCGCCTGCACCTGATTGCAGACGCAAAGTATGAGCTTCCGGTGGCATTCAAGGTGACGAAAGCGTCCAACAGCGAGAAGACAGAAACGAAGGAATTATTAAAAAAGATGAAGAAGGATACCCCTGAATACCTTGATGTCTGCCAGTATTTCCTGGGAGACAAGGGATATGACAGTCAGCCATTTATAGAGCAGCTGGAAGGCGCGGGGATAAAGCCTGTGATCGACATACGCAACTGCTGGAAGGATGGAGAGGAGACGCACCAGTACCGGGACACAGATCTTGTATACAATTATAAAGGGGATGTGTGGTATGTGGATGAAAAAGGGGAAAAGATCCTGCCCATAGGTCTTCCTCCTCTCGCGTTGCGTATTCATCATAGCATGCCGCCAACAAATACTTAACGCACAAATTTTTTATATTTCCTGTTAACCATCCCTCCGAATCTGGTACTATATAAATGAAAGCTTTCAAAATAACTTCAGCAGGGTAAGCACCTCTACCATTTTACCATTCAAGGGGGAAATCATGGAGCAGGAAAAAATTTCGGCGCTTGTGGAAGAAAATATGAAAACAATATTTGCCTATGCGCTTTCTCGGACCTCCCACAGGGAAGACGCGGAGGATCTTGCAGGGGACATCATTCTGGCCATCCTTGGCAGCGCGCACAAGATACGGGATGACAAGGCATTCTTCGGCTATATCTGGGCTATCGCGGCCAACACCTACCGGAAGTACCTGTACAAAAAGAGCCGCCTTCATTATGAGGAGCTCGACGACGAGACGGCGGATGATGCGGATTTTATCCGGGATATCCTGCACTCCGAACAATTAAATACGCTCCGCCGTGAACTGGCTCTCCTTTCCCGGGAATACCGGGAATGTACCCTGGCCTACTATTTCGAGGGGCTTTCCTGCGGCGAAACGGCCTCCAGACTCCATATTTCATTGGAGATGGTAAAATATTATCTGTTTAAAACAAGGAAGATTTTAAAGGAAGGAATCAGTATGGAAAGAGAATTCGGAGTAAAGAGCTATCAGCCTGCAAAATTTGAATTTAGCGCTGTTTTTTCAGGCGGCGCCAATATGGCATATCAGAACCTGTTCAACAGAAAGCTGCCTGGCAATATTCTGCTCAGCACTTATTATACCCCTGCCACCATTCGCCAGCTGGCAATTGAACTGGGCGTGGCCTCCGTTTACCTTGAGGACGAGATTTCCGTGCTTGAAAAATACGGCCTGCTCACAGCACTGCCCGGCGGCAGGTATCAGGCCCGCCTGGTCATTTTCACGGAAGAGTACAGGGACGAATTTTACCGCACAGCGCAGCATTCTCTCACCGCGGAGGTGGGCGCCATTCTCCTGAATGTATCGAAGAAGCTGCCCGAACTGCGAAAACTGCATTTTGCCGGGAACAGACTTGCTGATAATTGTCTTTTATGGGATTTTCTGTTCGAATTAACCCTGAAGGGCCGGGGACTTTTCGTCCAGGGGCAGAAAAATGCTTCCAGAGACGCAGAACCTTCCGGGCAGGGGCAGCAGAAGGCTTCCGACGACACAGGGACTTCCGGGCAGGGGCAGCAGAAGGCTTCCGCAGATGCGGCGGTTTACAGGGATCTAGACGGCATTTGTTACGGAGAAGCTTATGACACCCCGGAAGGGGATGTCTGTCACGCCGTCTCTTTTGCAGGCTACTGTCCTGTCAAGGGTTCCTACGCCGCATCCTATGCGGATTACGCCATTCTTCCCGCCAAAAACCGTTACACCGCCCATGCCGGCGATATCGCCGCAGGACTGGACGCTGTCCTGGCAGGGAAAGCCGAGGCTGTTATTCCCGTCGTCAGCAAAGACCAGAATGCAGCAATTCTGGAAATCCTCCGGGAAGAAATTTCTGCTTTTGCCGGACTGTATGAAAAGCTGTATGACTGCGCCTTTTCCATCCTTCAGGTCCACGCACCGGAAAGCATAAGACAAATCACCGGCTCCGTACTGGCCAAAGTGCTGCTGTTCCAGACGGTGGGGCTGATCGGTGTCTGTGCAGTCAGATCGGGCGTACTGGAGATTCCCGAAGACGGACAGGCACTTGGAGGTTTTGTGTATTGTACGGAATAGCATCCTGCTTTCCCTCTGCCGTCTTGTACGGCTCCGCATAATGCAGTATCATGATTATTTCCAAATGCACTTTTGGAACAGAATTATGGGATTATTAAAGAAGGCAAAATTCGACATGGAGCAGGCACCGGGGCCGTTACCTCCGGCGACAGCCGGTTTGGGCCCCGATCTCGGACTCCCGCAATATTTTGCCTTCCAGGGAATTACTATCCCTGTATTCCTGTCCCTTCAGCTTGCCGCCTTCCGCTTCTTCAGCCGCCCGATCTCCCGTTTTTGCTCATCGATCGCCTCTCCTGAGAAAGTCTGATACTCCTCCTTCAGGCACTGAATAATACGCTGTCTCTCCCGAATAGCGGCGTTATAATCTCCAAGCAGCTCGTATACCTGGGCCTTGGAATAAAGTCCGTCCGAAATTCTGGGCGGCTCCTGGATGACAAAACATTTTTCATAATCCGCCAGAGCCTCCTCATATCGTCCCAGCTTTTTGAGACGGTCCGCCCTGTCACAGTAGGCCTGCCAGCGCTGCGGATAATGCTCCACCGCTATATTCCAGTATTCCAGAGCTTTCTCCGTATTCCCCTTCCCGAACATGACATCTCCCATGTAGGTATCATACTGATGGGTATTCGCTGCCGTCCTCATCTGCTCGATATAGGGCACCGCTTCGTCATAGCGCTCATCATCCAGCATATTTTCAATGACCGCGTACAGTCCCCTGTAATTGCCCGGATTCTTTATGAGGAATTCCTTGAAATATTCGATGACTTCGAAATGGTTGTCATACCATTCATCCCCGCAGACTCCGTTGTTGGCCTCCAGATATGCCACCCAGCCCCGCTTTTCCTCGGGATCCAGCTCCAGCACCTTTTTCGCATACTCGCCGGCCAGTTCATGATCGCTCCCTGCCCTGTGATTGTACAATTCGGCCAGACAGCTGTAAGCCCGCACATTCTTCGGATCACTCTGCACTGCCCGCTCCAGAAACCGGACACAGTGACCGAAGGTCTCCGCCGGAATCCTCCTCTCGTGCCAGAACATGTTCTCCATCCGCTCAAACTCCGCCTCATACGACATTTGGAACAGCTCGTCGATGGTGACGCCGAAAAAGACCGCCAGATCGGGCAGCAGCGCAATGTCCGGCACGCTTGCCCCGGTCTCCCATTTCGATACGGCCTGGAAAGATACCCCCAGGTATTCCGCCAGCTCCTCCTGTTTCACATTCTTTTCCGTACGTAGATTTTTTATCTTTTTTCCGATATCCATTGCATTCTCTCCATTCAACTATTGTTTGATTTCGTTTCTTTTATCAGCTGATGAAATCAGTATAGATGAATTTCCCGGAGAATGCAATCGAGCTGTTTTCTATTATATTCTACTGTCAGTTGAATCTTTTGCGGCAGTTTCTTTCTTCGGAAGACCCCGGCTTTTATAAAAACATAGCCATATAAAGCGGCAGGTGAACTACCCCTTCCCTGACAAAAATATCTTTTGTATACAGAATATATGCCTGCCCTAGTTTGCTGCTGAATTTATTTCTGAATTTGTCTAATGATGAGTGTTTCCTGTACATGCCTGATTTTACCTCCACAGGACATATCTTCCTTTTCTTTCTGATCAGAAAGTCAATTTCCATATGGTTCTCTCTGTTATCCGTATCAGACCTGGAATAGAAATAAAGCCTGTGCCCGCCTGCCCGCAGTTCCTGTGACACAATATTTTCCATCAACATCCCTTCATTGACATGCATCCTGTCCAGCAGAATATCCCTATACAAATCATTATCCGTAAACTGATCATCCATAAAGGTATGTGTCACCAGCAGGCCGGTATCCGCCATATAACATTTCCGCGTCGTATGTTCTTCGCTCATAGCCAACCCTACGGTAGGTTCTGTTGCATTATAGCAATTATTGACCACCTTAGCCTCCGTCAGCCACATAAAGGCATTCTCATATTCACGGAACCTGGCTTCCTTATTAATATTAGAAAGTTTATACTTTTTCTCTGTCTTTGAAAGCTGCGAGGGCAGTTCGTCAAAAATCGAGAGGACTCTTGCCTCATATCCCCCTGCAAACTTTGTGATATCCTGCCTGTACAATGTCAGAATACGCTTCTTCACCCTGTCAACATCCTCGAAATTCTTCGTCTTTCGGTATGTCTCAACCGCCTGAGGCATCCCACCCACCAGAAGATACTGCCGGAAATCATTCATGACTCTCCTGTGCAAAGCCTGTCCCAGCGGCCGAAGCTCCTCAAAGCATTGCCTTAAATACGGAACTGTCGTCTCGTCTCCCATTGCCCATAAAAATTCTTCAAAATCCATGGGAAACATTTCCACATGCTCTTCCTCCGATGGAATTACTATATCTTCCACATTTTGTTTCAGCGAAATCAGCGAACCGGTCTCAAGATAATCATAACGTCCGTCCGCAACCAGATACTTGATCAGCTCTCTCGCCTCCGGATACCTCTGCACTTCGTCGAAAATAACCAGAGACTCCCTCCTGTAAAGCGTTTTCCGATAATATGCCGATAATTTATTGAAAAACAAATCAAAATTATCAATATCGTTTTCGAATATCTCTCTGACCTCACGCTGCAAATGAGCAAAATCAATCAGCAGATAACTTCTATATTCCTGTTCGCCGAACTGCCTGGCAATATAGCTTTTGCCCACTCGTCTGGCTCCGTCCAACAATAATGCACAGCTCCCACTGTCTTTCTCTTTCCATTCCAGCAAACGGCTATATATTTTACGTTTCATAAAGCCCCCTTTACCTATCATCCTTATCATTATGTCCCGAAAAGGCACTTATATTCTTCAGGATTTTTCACAAAAAGGCAGTTTCTATATTTACTATATTACACGAAAAGGCAGTTTTATGCAACATACTTCTACACGAAAAGGCACTTTGTTCAACGCAGCTTCCACAATATCAGGCGAGATAGAGTCCTCACGGTCTCACCTGGCCGTTTCCGTATATGATATATTTCGCGGAAGTAAGCTCCTTTAATCCCATAGGTCCCCTGGCATGGAGCTTCTGAGTACTGATCCCGATCTCTGCCCCGAAGCCGAATTCCCCGCCGTCCGTAAAACGTGTGGAGGCATTGACATAGACTGCCGCCGCATCCACTTCGTCCAGGAAACGCTGGGCGTTGGCGTAATCTTTTGTCACAATAGCCTCGGAATGCCCCGTATTGTATTTATTGATATGGGCAATGGCCTCATCGATATTCCGTACCGTCTTTACCGACAGAATGTAATCCAGATATTCCCTGCCCCAATCCTCCTCTTCGGCAGGCAGGATACTGCTCTCTGCCTCCATGGCCTGTGTATCCCCGCGCAGCTCCACCTGTTTTTCGGCCAGACGCGACGCCGCCATGGGAAGAAAAGTATCCGCCACCGCCTCGTGGACCACCAGAGATTCACAGGCATTGCAGACACCGATGCGCTGTGTCTTGGCATTGAAGAGAATCTCCGCCGCCATATCCAGATCCGCGGAAGCATCTACATAGATATGGCAATTACCTGTCCCTGTTTCTATAACGGGCACTGTGCTCTCCCGCACCACTGTCCGTATCAGGCCCGCGCCGCCCCTGGGAATCAGCACATCCACATATTCGTTCATCTTCATAAATTCCGCCGTCACCTGTCTGTCCTGGCTGGCGATAAGCTGTACGGCCGTTCCCGGCAGACCGCAGTCCGTAAGAGCCCTCTGCAGCACTTCCACTATGGCCTCATTGGAGCGGAGGGCATCGCTGCCTCCCTTTAGAATCACCGCGTTCCCCGCCTTAAAACACAATCCGAAGGCATCCGCCGTCACATTGGGCCTGGCTTCATATATGATTCCAATCACCCCCAACGGTACCCGCTTCTGCCCGATCATCAGGCCATTGGGGCGTTTTTTCATGTTAAATACTTCTCCGATGGGGTCCTCTGCGGCAGCCACCTGCAGCAGCCCGTCTGCCATTCCCCGGATCCGGTCTTCCGTCAGGGCCAGCCGGTCTAAAAGGCCCTGAGCCATTCCCTTCTCCCTGGCAATGCGCATGTCCTGCTCGTTTGCCGATAAAAGTGCAGCTTCGCTCTCTGTCAGATATTCTGCCGCTTTTTCCAATGTCAGGTTCTTCCGCCCGCTGTCAAGGGTCCGCAGGACGGTTTCCGCCTCCTTGGCATATATTCCGATTTTCTCCAAATATTCTGTCATCTTTTTTCTCCTATTCCAGTACCGCTCCACCTCTCTCCTGAGGCATTTCCCTCATAGCATTTTCGGCCGCATAACCCATGCGTCCGCAAATCCTATGGCCTCAGGACAGCGCTTCCGCTGTTTTCCAGTACCGCTCCACCTCTCTCCTGAGGCATTTCCCTCATTGTAGCCTATGCATCCTCACCCCTCCAGGAAGGCGTCCATATCAAAATCCTCCGTAGGATTTGCCAGGAAAAGGGTTCCCTTCTGCACACCGTCCAGCAATTCGTGGAGAATCCCCACATCCGCTCCGTTTGCAATGATCATATCTGCTCCCGCTGCCGTGGCAATCCGGGCACTGGCCAGTTTCGTTGCCATACCGCCCGTACCTACCTCTGTAATGGCGCCTTTTCCGAGACGCATCATTTCATCCGTCAGTACCTCTACCGTATCAATAAAATGTGCATCCGGATTTTTGTGTGGATCATCGGTAAACAGTCCGTCGATATCCGATAAAAGAATCAGCAAATCCGCATGGATCATCGCCGTCACAATGGCTGACAGCGTATCATTATCACCAAACTGCTGCAGCTTCTCCAGCTCATAGGTAGATATGGTATCATTTTCATTCACGATGGGAATCACTCCCAGCTCAAGCAGCTTTTCAAAAGTATTCTGCGCGTTCCTCCGATTCATGGGATTCAGCATGGTATTCTTCGTCATGAGAATCTGGGACGCGATATGATTGTACTCCGCGAAAAGCTTCTGGTACATCACCATCAGCTTCGCCTGTCCCACAGACGCGCAGGCCTGCTTCAGGGAAATATCCGTCGGCCTCCCCTTCAGCCCCAGTGTCCTGCTCCCCACCGCGATGGCACCGGAGCTCACCAGCACCACCTCTATCCCCCGGTTGCGGTAATCACACAGCTCCCGCACCAGTTTTTCAAGCTTGATCAGATCCGTCCCTCCGGTTTCCCCATGCGTCAGGGAAGAACTACCGATCTTTACCACAATTCTTTTCTTATCCTTCAGTCTGTCACGATTCATCCTGTCTTCTCCCTGGCAGCCTTCCGGCCGCCCTTTCGTTTCCTTCATCGGTATTCGATTTCCATCCAGTATAAACGATACCGGCCTTTTTTGCAATAAAAACTAAGCGCCATACCCAACTTCCTGCGGCATCTGACGATTTATACTCACGGTTTCAATATTTATTATCCAAAACAAAAAATGGTAAATGATTGTACTCACCAGCATAAAAACTCTGCCAACTTAAACAATAAAAAGAATTTTACAAAAAATGCTTGCCTTTTTCCTCTCATTGTGCTACACTACATGAAATTTAGTCAATGGAACAGGAAACATGGGCAGAAACAGTTCCCATGCCCCCCTTCCTGTACCGGACAGGAGCGTATGTAATGACTTACACAAAAAATATATCCCTTACTCTGATTATGTTGGTGCAGCAGATTTTTCATAATACGGCCACTACCTGATCCCCGGCCCACCACCGGGAAATCGCATGGCCGTAGGACGAAAAGTCTTATTTGGCTATGCGGTAATCAGAAGACGGAGAACCGCATGGTATGTACACGGAAGTGTATATGGCAGGGCGGTTCTTTTTTATTACCACCGGGTAAAACCCAAAAGGAGGCAGAAGGGCATGAACGCAATTGAAGCAACAGAATTATCAAAAACCTTCCGCGTGCGCAGGAAGGAAAAAGGAATGAAGGGAAGCCTGCGGGCCCTCCTGCACCCTGAGACGGAGGAAATCAAAGCGGTAGACCGTATTTCCTTCAACGTAAAAGAGGGGGAAGTCCTGGCCTTCATCGGCCCCAACGGGGCGGGCAAAAGCACCACCATCAAGATGCTGACCGGCATCCTCTATCCCGACGGCGGCAATGTCAGGGTACTTGACATAGACCCCTCCAAAAAGCGGAAACAGCTGGCCTATGAGATCGGCACCGTGTTCGGCCAGAAGGAACAGCTCTGGGTCCACCTGACGCCCTATGACAATTTCCAGTTTTTCGGCGCCATCTATGACCTATCGGCCCGGGAGACGGAGGCGCGGATCCGGGAGCTTGGAGAGATCTTTGAACTGGGAGCTTTTATCAACACCCCGGTGCGCAGCCTGTCCCTGGGGCAGAGAATCCGCTGCGAGATCGTGGCCTCCCTGATCCACAAACCGAAGGTCCTGTTCCTGGACGAACCCACCATAGGGCTGGACCCGGTGGTCAAGGAAAGCATCCGCTCCCTGATCAAGCAGATGAATAAGGAGCTTGGCACCACCATTTTTCTCACAAGCCACGATGTGGGGGACATCGAAAAGCTCTGCAAGCGGATCATCATCGTGAACAGCGGGCGGATCGTACTGGATGAGTCCATGGAGCACCTGAAATATCATTATCTGAACAAAAAGATCGTGGAAGCAAAGCTGCAGGAGGAGACCCTGCTGCAGGCCGGGGAGGGAATCACCGTCTTAAAGCAGAAAGGCGGACATGTAAAATTCGAGGTGGACACGGAAAAGATGCCAATCAGCGACGCCCTGCGCCTGATCGGCGGGGAGAATGTGGAGGATATCAATATTTCCAACATTCCGCTGGAGAATATCATTACGGAAATCTATAAGGCGGAGAATATAGGGACGACATAAAAAGTTCGTCAGCGGCGCATGTCCCGGCAACAGCCCCGGGCAGGGAGCACCGGCAAATATCCCTCCAGGATGCAGCATGCCACCACAGCATGTCCCCACAGGATATATCATGCCGCCATAACACATCCGCACAAAAACAGGAAAACAAAAGGGAGCAATATCTCATGAGAAAATACGCCGTAATCTACCGTTCGGTACTGATGGAGAACCTGCAGTATACCCTGAATATCGCCATGAGCTTCATCAGCTACTTTATTTTCATTTTTGTATTTATTAATCTATGGAATTACATTTATTCCGCTCCGGATTCTCTGATCGCCGGCTACACAAGGGAGCAGATGATCTGGTATGTGATGATCACGGAAGCCCTCTGGTTCGGCGCTCCTGCGGGTACGGTGGCCCGTCAGGCATCGTCCGACATCCGGAGCGGCAACATCGCCTATCTGGTGAACAAGCCTTATCACTACACCCTGTATATCCTGGCCCGGTACACCGGGGGCTGGAGCGTGCAGCTGCCCATGTTCGCGGTCCTGGCCGCTGTGATGGGAACCGCCATGGTGGGGCCGCTGCCCCGGTTCTCCCCCCTGCACCTGCTCGCCGCCATACCGGTGGTTATCTTAGGCCTCACCATCGATGCCGTATTTCGTATATGCATCAGCCTGATTTCCTTCTGGGTTGAGGATGCCAATCCCTTCCAGTGGCTCTACAGCAAAATGATGCTCCTGATCGGAACCATCTTTCCGGTGGAGATTTTCCCGGCGGCGCTGCAGCCTGTTTTCAAGCTGACACCTATCTACACGGTCTGTTACGGCCCGGCCAAGCTGATCGTGGACTTCTCTGCCGACAAATACATTGAGATCATCCTGGCGCAGGCCCTTTACCTGGGAGCTGCCGCTGCCCTGATGCTCTTCCTCTATGGAAAGGGGGTTCGGAAATTACATGTCAACGGCGGTTAAACATCGGATTCGGAATCAGCTGCGGGTATGCCTGCTGGCCGTGAAATTCAATATTATGCGGGAAATGCTGAATAAGGTTACCTTTTTGACCAATGTGGGGTTTATGGTGCTGAACAACGCCAGTTTTATCATTCAGTGGATAATTTTATTCCGGTTAAAAGAAGATATCGGCGGCTACTCCATGGCGGACGTAATGCTTCTGTGGGGATTGGCGGCCAGCACCTTCGGGCTGTCCCGGATTTTCTTCGCAAGGGCTTTCTCCCTTCCGGAGCTGATCATAAACGGTAAGCTGGACGCCTACCTGGTACAACCAAAAAATGTGCTGCTTGCCGTGCTCACCTCCTCCACCAATACCTCTGCCATAGGGGATCTGCTCTATGGCCTGCTGGTGCTGTGCATCTTCTGCTTCAGCCCGGGACGGCTGCTGCTGTTTTTGCTGTTCACGGTGACAGGGGCCGTCATTCTCACTGCGTTTTCCCTGCTGCTGGGCAGCCTGTCCTTTTGGTTTGTGCGGGCGGACGCCTTCGGAAGCCATATGGTAAACAGTACCATCAGCTTCTCCACCTATCCGGACGGGATCTTTAAGGGTACGGCCAGGTTCCTGATCTACAACCTCCTGCCCGTGGGCATGGCAATTTACCGCCCGGTGCATGTGATGATGCGCTTTGACGGAAGGACTTTTCTCGCGGTTCTGGGGTATACGGTTCTGCTCTCGGCTGCAGCGGTGTTCGTGTTCTACAGGGGGCTGCGGCGGTATTCCTCCAGTAACCTGATGGAGGCCAGGATGTGACGCGGGCAGCCATGGTAATCCCCAACCTTTCATACAAGGCAGGGCAGCCGGGATGCAGCAATTATCCTGCCGCCTTCTCCGCATAATACCCTGCCTGGATCTGATAAAGCCTTTTATACTCTCCGCCCAGGGCCATCAGGCTCTCGTGGTCTCCCTGTTCACACAGCTCTCCGTCCTTAAACACCAGGATCTTGTCGCAGTAGCGCGCACTGGCAAGCCTGTGGGATATATAGACGGCAGTTTTGCCCTTTGAAAAGGCCTGGAAGCTCTCATATATCTTCTTTTCCGCATCCGGGTCCAGGGCTGCCGTGGGCTCGTCCAGTATCATAATCTCCGACTCCTTGAACAGGGCCCTCAGGATAGCCACCTTCTGCCCCTCGCCTCCGGAAAGGTTCACCCCCGCCGCGTCATAATCCTTAAACAGCAATGTATCCAACCCCTGGGGCAGCGCCTTCAGCATGGCATCCGCGCCCATATACGCTGCCTTTTGGTAAATCTCCTCTTCTCTCTCCCGGTCCTGGGAAAACAGGATATTCTCCCGGACGGAAAAGGAAAAAAGCTTATAATCCTGGAAAACCACGGACAGGATCTTCTGATAGGACCTGTAATCCAGCTCGCGGATATCCCTGCCGTTTATCATAATCTGCCCTTCCTCCGGCTCGTACAGCCTGCACAATAGCTTGATAAAGCTGGTTTTTCCCGCCCCGTTGTCCCCGATGACCGCAACCCTTGTAAACGGCGCAAGCTTCACATTGATGTCCTTCAGCGCGTATTTGTTCTGGTTGGGATATCGGAAAGAGACATGCTTAAACTCGATCTCCACCCCCTGCCCCGGCCTGACCTCCGCAGGCGCATCCCCTTTGCGGTTATTGCCTTCCAACTCCATGAATTCCAGATAATTGGAAAAATACCGCCCTCTGTTCAGGACTTCAATGATGCCTCCTATCATCCCGCTGCAGGCATTCTTAAAGGAAGTAATGGCGCCGAAGACCATGGTAAACTCGCCCACCGTCAATGTCTTTTCCACCAGGATCTTAAAGCCCAGCACAAGGTAGGCCATACCCTCCTGCAGGGCGGACAAAAGAATCCCTATGTACCTCACGATCCCCTCCGAATCCGTGATACGGTCCAGCAGGCCGTAATAATGGTCCGACAGCTTTCGGTACTTTTGAAAAATAAACTCCTGCAGCTGATTGACCCTGATTTCCTTTGCATACTCGATATTGGCGGAAAACTGCATAAACCATTCCATCTTCCGGTCAATGGGCCAGAGCTCGCTGTCCATCCTGTACCTGTATTTCTTCAGTCTCGAATTGGCATACGCGTTCGCCAGGATCACCAGTGAAATCACCACGAGCAGCACCGGGTCCACTGACCCGATGATGCCCATGACCCCCAGCAGGATCAGCCCGCCGGAGAAAAATGTCCTCACGGACAACACCAGTTCATAAAAATTCAGCGACATCACACACTTGGTTGCCTTCCCGAATTTATCTTTTGTATCCGCATCGTCCAACAGCTCATAATCCAGGACGGACATTTTGTAAAAAAGCCTCTGAATGGCCCCGTATTCCAGGCGTTTGACCTTTTTATCCAGCTCCGTGTCAATGAACTGGTTCACGGTCCGAAGCAGCCAGTCCAGGGCCACCATGAGCGCTATGATCTTTACTGTGGCCGTATAATCCACATTTCCGGTGAAGGCGTCTATCACCTTCCTGGAAAGCAGGATGTAGGGAAACGGCACCAACGCCGACAGGACAATGGAACTTCCTATCCATAGAAATATTCTTTTGTCGTTTAACCGTATAAAACTAATCAGCGAACAAATGTTTTTCCAAAAATTCCGGGGGACATCCTTCTTTTTCTGCGTCTCCATCCTAACCTCCTTATGCCGGCTTATCTGATCTGCCATTCCTTAAGGATATCGCATGGGAGCATCTTTTTCTTGACCGAAAGTGCTGTCTTTCCACAAGCCAGGCAACTTCCGGCCAATCGGAATGCGGATGATACGTGTCAATCTATTTATATCCTGCGGCGCAACCCCTTCGGCGCAACCCCTTCGGCGCAGTCCCTATGGCGCAGTCCCTTCGGCGCAGTCCCTATGACGCAGTCCCTATGGCGCAGTCCCTATGACGCAGTCCCTATGGCACAGTCCCTATGGCGCAGCCTCCAGGCGCATCCTGCTCAAAACCGCCAGCAGCTCATACTTCCTGGGCATGTCCATCCATCTGCTGCATTCTGTAAAGAAGGGGGAATATGCCGCTTCCAGGCCTTCCCGCCCGATTTCCTCCAACAGGCGCTCCACCTCCTTCTCCCGGCAAACCCATCTGGGGTCAGGGGCTGCCTCCCGGGACAGATTAAATTTCTGAAACCGCTCCAGGGGATTCACCTGCCCCATCAGCCGCCGCAGCAGAAAGGCAATGGCGTTCAGCTGCGGAATACTGGCGATATCATGCAGCAAACGGATATCGACCCGCTCCTCCCCCAGGATCAGGAAGCCTAAATCCGACACCTTCAGCACCTCCGTGGCGGAGCCTTCCGGACGGGTATTCAGGAAATTGGCGTCCACCTGGTCTCTATTTGTAAAATCCGCCGGTTCCGGCTGCAGTTCCCTGCCCTCACACGCATTTTTCTCCTGCCACAGCTTCTCCCCGCCCCGGCCAACATATTCCGCCTGCAGCGCCTTCGCCATATCCGTCACCTGCTGTATCCGGTAATCCTTCATCATATAAATCCGGTCTGCCGCCTGTAAATATTCGCTGCTGCCGCCGATTACCAGAATAGTGGAAACGCCCTTTCTCACGGACAGCTCCTGCACCCGCTCCACAAAGGGCGTGATGGGCTCCTTTTCAATCAAAGCCTTCATAGCCCGGTCCTGTATCATAAAATTGGTGGCGGATTTGTCCTCGTCGATCATCAGCAGCCGGCTCCCCCAGCCCACGGCCTCCATAATATTGGCTGCCTGGGAGGTGGATCCGGAGGCATGCTCCGTGGAAAAATCCTTCGGATCCCCACCCGGAATCCATTTGATAAAGGGGGAAAGGTTCACATGGCGGATGCTTCTGCCGTCCTCCGCGGATATTTTCATAGCGGAAGCGTCCGTGATCACCAGTTCCCTGCCGTCACCGCCGATATGGTTATAGATACCCGCGCTCAGGGCATCCAACAGGGTGCTCTTTCCGGAATACCCTCCTCCCGTTATTACCGTTACGCCTTTCCGGAAAACCATTCCCTTCACGCCTTCCACTTCCACAGCCTCTCCCTGCGGCGCCGCAAAGGGAACCGCTCCCGGCAGCGGACTGTCGCCGCCCTTACTCCTGGGCAGGATGCTTCCCTCCGCCACAAAGGCGCAGTCCCCCGTCTCCCGCAGCCATGCCCGGATGGCCTCCTGTTTTTCATAAAGGGCAACCGCCTCCTTAAGCCTTCCCTGATCGAACTCCTCCACAAAGCGGTTCACCGCCTCCGGCAGGTCATGGGTCAGCATCTGGACTGCCTTCTTGTGTTTTCCCTCCGGCAGCTGCACCTGGATCATGATGCTGACGCACAGATAGGACGGTATCCCCCTCTGCCCGTCCATGGGTTGGATCATGCAGTTTTTCCCCGGCGAATAAGAGGTAAGCCCTCTGTCCCGCAGGCCGTCGATGGGCTCGATGGTATTTTTGCCCAGAATCCGGTAATATTTCTGGGGCACCATCTTCGCTGACACCACGTTTCTGGCCAGGACTTTATTGTTGGGTTCATAAATATAGTAGTAACCGTTCTCCCTGGCGGTCCGCTTCCTGTTGCCGTTGCCTTCATTCAGTTCCCTGATGTAGGGAATGAACGCCCGGAAAACGGAATCCAGGGCCGCCGTCCCGGTGTCCTCCACAGGGAACTGCTTTGCCGGAATATGGATGGTAACCGTAGGCTTCGACAGCTCCAGGCGGTTGCTTTTCGTCATTTCGTAGCCGATCTCCCCGTCCCAGTATACGGCATGGTTATGCACGATGGGGTCTTTGTCCAGGAAGCTTTCAAGCATTTTGCCTTCGTACATCTCCTCATAAGTTTCACTGGCCGGTTTCATATTCAGGATATAATACTTTAATCTCTTCAAATTGCAATCTCCTTTGATTCTTTGTTTTGTGTTTTTGTCTCGTTTCGATCATTTGAGCTTTGAGCACTCGTGCTTCAGTCAGTCTTTTTTTGAATATTCTGTTTTCAGTTACTGTGGCTTTAATCATTCTGCCTTCTGTCATTCTGTATTTTATTATTCTGTTTTCGATTACTGCGGCTTTAACCATTCTGCCTTTTGGCATTCTGTTTTCCAACATCCGTATTTCCATTCCCATAATTTCTTTTTCTGCCATAACACATCACCTTTTCCTTTCCTAACCCGGACGGGCCTTACCCGCCAAACAGGACGGTGCAGGCTCCCAGCCTTTTCCCTTCCTCACCCGGACAAACTGGAACGAACTGAAATCTTGCCGGAATGCGCAGGACCTCGCCCTAAAGTGCCTGAGGATTCTTTTCCCGGATCCTGGCCGTAATTCTGCACACAAAAAAGACACACCAATATGATGTGCCTTTCATCGACAGTATTCATACAGGTACCTAAAAATGGACATTTCCATGCCCTCTGTTCAGTTAACCGAAGCCTCCATTTTCTTATTCTCTGCCATATCAGGTTTCCTCCTTTAACTGAATTTTTTAAGTACTGTTGCCATTGTACCATCAACTCCCCGGAAAAGCAAATAAAATTTTCCGAAGATAAAAAAATTTGTCAGTACAGCCTGAAGAGCGATACAATCTTCCGTCCGATTTTGTAAGCCGGCCCTTCCAACTGCCTGCGCGCATTCTTCAGTTCCTTTCGAATCTCTATGTGCTGCGGACAGTGCTGCTCACATTTCCCGCACTCGATACAGTTAGCGGCTGCGGCCGAAGTCCCCCGCAGGGCGGTACACATAAAATGCTCCATAAACGCCGCGCCCTTCCCCTCGGAATAGCGGCGGTTGTAGGACGCAAAGGTTCCCGGGATGTCCACATTCCGTGGGCATGGCATGCAGTAGCCGCAGCCGGTACAGCCCACCTTCATCCCGGCATTGATTGCCTGTACCACCTTCCGAAGCATCTCTTCCTCATCGGGCCCCAACTCACCCAGGTCACCCGCGGAAGCGGTTTCCACATTCTGTTCCACCATCTCCGTGGAGTTCATGCCGGACAATACACAGGTTACCTCCGCCTGATTCCACAGCCAGCGGAATGCCCACTCCGCCGGAGAGCGCTTTACGGGATAGTTCTCAAACAGTGCCCGGGCTTCTTTTGGAAGGTTGTTCACCAGTTTCCCGCCCCGCAAAGGCTCCATGATGATAACGGGCAGCCCTTTTGCGGCGGCATACTGAAGCCCCCTGCGCCCTGCCTGGGTATTTTCATCCATATAATTATACTGTATCTGGCAGAAATCCCAGTCGTATGCGTCCACCAGCCGGCAGAACATATCGGCATTTCCATGATATGAAAATCCCGCCTGGCGGATCTCGCCGCTCTTCTTTTTCTGCTCCAGCCACTCCACGATCCCTAATCCTTTCAGCCGTTCCCAGGTTTTCACATCCGTTAGCATGTGCATGAGATAGTAGTCCACATAATCCGTCCGCAGACGTCTTAGCTGTTCTCTGAAATATTTTTCCATGCTGTCCGCTGTCTTGATCAGGTAATGAGGCAGCTTGGTGGCAATGGCTACCTGCCCGCGGATCCTGTTTCGCTCCAGGATTTCCCCAAGCGCCGCTTCGCTGCCCGAATACACATAGGCAGTGTCGTAGTAGTTCACTCCGCCCCGGAAGGCGGCCATGATCTCCTGCTCCGCCTTGTCTATGTCGATTTTGCCCCCTGTCCGGGAAAACCGCATGCAGCCGTAGCCCAGGATGGAAAGATTGTTGCCGTATCTGTCTTGTCGGTAATTCATTTTAAAATCCTCCCTGCTTGCTGTTCCCGTTTTTACGTACGGAAACTTCCTTCTGAATCCTATTCTTTATCATAAGATGAAATCTGTCATCCAGATCGGCCTGCCGGACTTACTGCGCCTCTCCGTAGCAGACTTAACTCACATGGAACCGGCAACCGAGGAGGACAGGCTTTATCATATTGACAAATAGGGCCGCCCTCTTCAAGGCAACTGCCCTCAGTTCTGCCAACACTCCGCCAGATTCCTGAAAATTTCCTCTGTGGAGGCCATCTCCACATCCTCAGGGTAAGCGGATATCCAGAAAATCGTATACGGAATTTCCTCTTTCCCCGCCAGGAACTCTTCCCTGAGCCGTTCCCAATCCGCTCTGCTGATTTCGTTCCCCCCGGCGTCATAACAGGTTTCCGTCCAGGAGTCCTCCCCCTGGGCCTGCATATGAAGTCCTCTGTACACCGTACTGTATACACAGCCGTCCTTCAGGTAATAAGCCCCTTCACTGTGAAAGCTCTCCGCATACCCGTTCCGCGTAATATCGGATGCCATATAGTAAACCATGCCGTCTTCGCCGCGGAATGCCTCTCCCTGCGCGCCGCTTACCCCGATGTCCAGTTCAGAGACTCCGTCGTAAAGCTCCTGGGGCAGCTCCTCTATCCCGCCGGCTTCATTCGCCTGGTAGAAATGATTTTCGGAATACAGACCCGTTCCTGCCATCACCTGCACCAACAGCTCCAGCCTGCCGTCGCCGTCCAAATCTTCTACCGTGTATCCGAATGCAAAAGGCTCATAATCCTTTGGCACCCACACTCCCTTTGCCTCCGCAAAGGCTTCCAGCTGCTTCCGGACCTCCCCGTCAATGCCGCTGAAATCAGGCGCCTCCTTCCCAATCTCTTCCAGCACCTGGGAGATACTTTGATTGTTTCCTTCCATATTGAGGGAAAAGCACAGCTGATCCATGTAACGGAAAACCCGCTCCCCGCCCTTGTATATCCGCACCTCCTGCTGCCGGGTTCCCGAATCCTCCCCGTCTGTCTGCTCATAGGTACAGATGATGATGACATCCGTATATCCGTCCTGGTCATAATCCTCAAACGCCACGGCCTCAATCCTGTCAAAACGGTCATTCACCCTCTGATTCCCGTCTCTCACCTCCGGAAAGGCAAAGATTTCTGCGCCGTCCTGCTCCAGGCTAAAGGTAACATCCTGCTGAAAATGTTCCAGGATATCCGGTTCATAGGATACAAATTCCACCTCTCCCCATCCCTCCATCTCCAGGGAAAAGCTTTGCTCCTCTATCTTCCGGATTCGCTTCAGATCATCTGTATTCTCCGAGAAACGGTTGGAAACAAAACGGTAATCCTCCCCGTTTTTTGCAAGAGTGGTAACACAATCGGACACATAGTCTCCGGCCGCCTTGAGCCGAAGCTCATAAAGCTCTCCCATCCGTGTCCCGCCGGTACAGACAAAGGTACAAAAGTTGGTATCGCCATGCTGAAATACATAGCTGTCAGAATCCTCCAGGTAAACCCAGTCCAGTCCTCCTGTCATATCCGCCATGCCGATTCCCGTCTTCTGCCGCAGAAATGTCTCAATCTGCTCCGCCGACAGTCTCGTGATATCCGTTTCCACCGAATAGCCCTTCGCCTCATAAGCAGCCTGTTCCTCCTCCGAAAGGGGCCGTGTGTCCATTCCCGCCCCATTGTAGAAGACCTGATTCAGATCCGCTCCTGCTGCATTGTCATATTGTGACAGCAGAAATCCGTTGTTTTCCGGCTGATTCACAAAATCGGTAAACTGCTTTATCTCCGCTGTTGTCAGCTCCCCCACACTCCCGGTTTCCGCTTCCGAACCGGCATCGGAAGAAGCTCCGAAATCGGCTTCCGCCCCGGAGCTTCCTCCTGCCTGTGCCCCCTGCACATCAATCACCACATACTCGGACCTGCACCCGGTCTTAAACTGAATCGCCCAGTCCGAGATACCGGAAGTCACGATAAAGCTGGTATTCCCCCTTTTCTCCAACCCATAAGAGTTATCATCCAATCCCAGCCATTCCCCCATCCGGTTAAGAGGGATCAACTGTCCTCCATGGGTATGCCCGGACAGCACCAGATCCACCCCCGACGCCTCCTGGGCCTCGTAGTCATGGGGCTGGTGGTCCAGGACAATACTGAATTTATCCGGATCCAGCCCTGCCGTCAGCTCTTCCATAGTCGCCCTGGGCCTCCCCATCTGATCCTCCGAGCGATCCTGCCTTCCGATCAGATAGAAACGATTATCCAGCAGCACAGTCTCATCCTGCAGCACAACCACATTGTTTTTTTGAAGCTCCGCAATCAAATCCCCGCCGCTGTAACCACGGTATGTGTAATATCCCTTGTCATGGTTCCCGAAGACATAATAGACGCCATATGTGGTCTCAAGTGTGCCCAGTGCCCGGCAGGCGGCAACCATGTCCTCCTTCGAGGTATCGTCGTCCACATAGTCCCCTGTGATTACCACAATATCCGGATTTTCCGCCTGCATATCCTCCACCCATCGGGCAAAGCCTTCACCGCTGAAGGTATTACCTACATGAGAATCCGCAAACTGCACGATGCGCAGGGTTCCCACGTTTTTGTCCGTCTCCACCGTATAGGGCTTTCTCCATACATGATTGGCCAGAAACCATCCGCAGGCCAGATACACCGCGGTGACGGCGATTGCAGCTCCTCCCGCATAATACCTTGAAAATTTCTCCCCCCGCTTTTTCTCCGCAATCCAATTGACTGCGTCACACAGCAGCCAGATTACCACCAGATGCAGTATGACAATCTCCGCATTGATTGTGCCCAGACCCGCCCCGATGCCAAATGCAGACAGTGCCACCAAAAACAGTCCCAGAATAAAACCTGGGATTTTCTTTCCTCTCACAGCCTCCCGCACCAACCGGAATTTTGCAAACCGTCCGGCCAGGTACACAATACCAATAACCGATCCCAAAATCAGTCCTCCCAATATCAGTACCCACATATCCTTCTCTCCTTTTCCTGTCCGCTTTCCGGCTCCATTTTATTCCCTGTCAACATTATATAACAATTCACATCACTCTGTAAATATTGACTTTCACTGATGCGGTTCTCATTCTACAGCGGAAACGAAACGCCTCCATCCTGCCCTCCTTTCTCTGCGGAGCATAAAGCATTTCCTGAAAAATATCATCACATAGCCCCTTAACAAAAAATGCCAAATACATTATAATAAAGTTTAAGATAATAGGAAAATTCACTTGTTTCCTAAAAATCTACAGAATTTCAAATGCCGCGCACCCGTAATACCGCAGAAATTTCTCCGGGCGACGGACAATACGGCAGAAAGGAAGAGTATGGCAAAAGAATTATTAAAAAGAAGCGAAGTAAACGAGGAATTCACCTGGGATCTGACTGCACTGTATCCGGATAACACCGCCTGGGAGGCCGCCATGGCCGAAATCCAGGAAATGGCATCTGATCTTGCGAAAATGGAGGGGCATATCGCCGACAGCCCGCAGACACTATTATCTTACCTCACTCTGTGGGAGGAAATGGAGAAAAAGACGGAGCCGGCAGCCAGCTATGCCCATCGGCTCAACGACCAGGATACAGGCAACACCGCCAACCAGGCTATGGTGCAGAAAATGCAGAGTATTTACGCCGGCATGTACAGCAGGCTGGCTTTCGCGGATCCCGAAATCCTGGCCATTGATGAAGAAACTCTGGAGCGTTTTTATGCCGAGGAGCCCCGGCTGGAAGCATACCGCAAGTACATTCAGGAAATCCAGCGGCTGAAGCCTCACTGTCTCTCCTCCGAGATGGAACGGCTGCTGGCTATGACAAAGGAAATGTCCAGTGTTCCCAACCAGACCTTCTCCGTATTTAACAATGCCGACCTGAAGCTTCCTGAGATGACGGATGAAAACGGAGAGACCGTCCGCATCACCCATGGCCGGTACGGTACTTTGATAGAATCCGCTGACCGCAGGGTACGCAGGGAAGCTTTTGAGAAAATGTATCAGACTTATAAGCAATTTGAGAATACGCTGGCCAGTCTCTACAGCGGCCAGATTAAGAAACTGATGTTTTATGCCAAAGCCCGCAAATACGATTCCACTCTGGAAGCAGCAGTAGATCGCAATGATGTCTCTCCCAGCGTATATGAAAACCTGCTGGCTACTGTAAATGCCAATCTGGACAAGATGTATCGCTATGTCAGCCTGCGCAAACGTCTGCTGGGTGTGGACGAGCTGCATATGTATGATGTATATACGCCCATTATCCCTGACGCAAGCAGAAAAATCAGCTTTGAGGAGGCCAAAGAAACCGTCCTGAAGGCCCTGGCTCCCCTTGGGGAAGACTATCTTGAACTGCTGCGGGAAGGCTTTGACCACCGCTGGATCGATGTATATGAAAATGAAGGAAAACGCAGCGGCGCTTATTCCGCCGGAACATATGGCGTACATCCTTACGTGCTTATGAATTACACTGACACACTGGACGACATGTTTACCCTGGCCCATGAGATGGGACACGCTCTTCACTCCCACTACTCCAGTACCGTGCAGCCCTATCTCTACTCAAATTATAAGATATTTGTGGCGGAAGTCGCTTCCACCTGCAACGAAATACTGCTGATGGAATATCTGCTGAAAAATACCGCAGATACCAAAGAGCGGGCGTATTTGCTGAACCATTATCTCGACAGCTTCAAGGGTACGGTATACCGCCAGACCATGTTTGCGGAATTTGAGAAGAAAACAAACGCCATGGCGGAGGCAGGAGAAAGCCTTACAGCACAGGTTCTGAATGATGTTTATTATGAGCTGAACCAGCGTTATTTCGGTCCGGATATGGTTTCTGATGCGTATATTGCCGGAGAATGGGCTCGAATTCCTCATTTTTATTATAATTTTTATGTGTACCAGTATGCTACCGGCTTCTCGGCCGCAGTGGCAATCGCCCGGAATATTTTAAAGGAGGGCGCTCCTGCGGTGGCAAGGTATAAGGAATTTTTATCCGGCGGATGCTCGAAATCTCCCGTAGAACTGTTAAAGATCGCCGGTGTGAACCTGGAGTCTCCCCATCCCATCCAGGAAGCCCTGGATGTATTCGGCGAAGTTCTGGACGAAATCGAGAAACTGGTATAAATGAGAACCTTTTTCCGGATTTGCACCCATCGTCTGTGCCGAAGGCGGCATATCCGGAAATGTGAAAAATGAAGCGCGGACGAGCCTGCTGAAACGGGGCTGTCACGGAAAGCAAAAGAAAAGGATACATATATGAACGCAAAAAGCCTTTTGGAAACCACCATGAACACCAGAGAACTTGGCGGATACCTGACTGCCTTCGGAAATGTCACCCTCTGCAGCAGGCTCCTTCGCAGCGATGAACCCCTGTGCCCCGACAGTCGGGATATTGCATATCTTCTAAAGGAGCGCATTACCACCATCATCGATCTGCGCGGGAAGCAGGAGATGGAAAAAAGGCCCAATCCATTTGCGGATATGCCCGGATTTTTTTACCGCAATATCCCCATAGAGGAGGGCTGCGCTATCCCGGAATCCACTGCAGCCGTGCCGGGCAGTTACCTTGCTATCGCAGGGGCGGCAAACAGCAGGCAGGTCTATCAGTGCATCGCTCATGCGCCGGAGGGCGTACTGTTCCACTGCGCGGCGGGAAAGGACCGCACCGGAGTGGTATCCGCGGTTTTGCTTCTGCTTGTTGGTGTCTGTGAAGAAGATATTATAGAAAATTATATGCTGACAAAGGAATATAACCAGAAACGGTTTCTCCGGGCGCGCCAAAACTTTCCAAACATTGACATCAATATCATCATTCCGCATGAAGAATACATGGGAAAATTCCTGCACATGTTCCGGGCTACCTACGGCGACGCACGGCAATATCTGGAAAATATCGGTTTGCCGGAAAGCGAGATTCGGCTTATAGTTCATAAATTAACGTATAATGCTGACTCGAAAGGTATTGATTCAACTTCTGAAAAACTGCCGCAGCTTTGATATTTCACCATCGATGCGGCAGCTCCCAGGGTCCACTCATTGCCTTAAAACGATAATGTTTTTAATTTTGTGCCTATGTTTTTTCATATCCGGATGCAGGATGTGCGCAGAGACCACGAAGCCTCATAAATTCCGAATTTCCTGGTATTCGCGAGCATAAATCCTTAACGAAGGAAATCTCAAAGACACAAAATTGCGTTCATCCTCCTTAAAACAAAGGCAGTCGACATTCGTATAAATTTACAGTGTCCTATGACTCCTCTTTATCATCTGAGATAATCACTTCCGTGTAACGTCCACAAATATGCCTTCGATAATAAGTATCCGGATGATAATCTTCCCTCAAATGATACCAAACATATTCCGGAACATTTTTGTATTGTCGTATTTTCCCATCACTCAACAGCTTGATTTCCAAAATGGCACATTGTGGGTCATAGCCCATAGTTTCAATGAGTGTACTGTAAAAGCTAATATGTTTGATTCTTCTGTTTTCCATAATTCATTGTTCCTATAATTCCTGTTTTTCTTTTGGGTTTTGTTGATGAATTTTTCTCTTTGTAATGATCCGCGTGTTATTAGTGTGTGGTATTAGTATGTAAAAACAATTTCGCCGGTAACGTTTTCAAACTCTGTATAACCGTTTACGTCGCCGTAGTGAATGCAGGAGATACGGTAGGTGGCACCTTTTTCAGCGTTCTCGTATAAAATACTTATCCCCATAGTTCCGCGGTCATATGATTCACTTCCACTGCAAACAGCCACTGTCTTCCAGCCGCCATACCATGTCTTTTTCTGAATTTTCACATCCTTAACACCCAACACCGAACCAGTTCCCACCACACCTGTTGAGATATCAATGTGCATTCCGTCACTAGCACAACTTACACCGATAATACAATCTGCCAGCATTGTATATGGACTGATTCCAGAAGAAGACTCAATATCTTCTATCAATGTAGCATACAACACCTCTACTTCGTCTTCTTCCCCTGTACCATCTGTCATGATATCAGCTTCAGCTGCCATACTGGAAAAACCTGCCATTCCTGTAATCAGTACCACCATTGCCAAACTTAAAATAACTTGTGTAGCTTTCTTTACCTTTTTTACTTGTTTCATTACCTTTTCTCCTTAGTTTTTTGAAGGACTTTTCTCCTCTCCTTTCACTCCATCCCTATCTTATATTTGCCCTTCTATATACATATGATTTGAAGCGGCAATTTATTACAAAAAATTTTATATTAATTTGTATTTTTTACACATTCCAAATACTTTTTGGCAAAGCCCTTCAATTCATCTAGATTATCCTGTCCCCGAACATAAAATCTACAATTTCCTTCATAGAAACAAATAATGTAAAAATTTTCTCCTGTCTCTTCTGTCTTTTTATATATACTCATTTCCTCCTCTGCTATTATATATCCATCAATATAATTATATTCAGCAAACCCTTCCTTAAAATATGATATTTGCTCTGAATATATCCACACTCCTAGAACAATCTCTTCTTCCCCATCTCCTAACGCATAATGACTAGCCACATGCTGTCGATTTTCCATCTCATTCGCCTCATAGTATTGCCACTCATACTCCTCCGGTAATTCCATATTTGCCTCAATGCCAACCCATTCCTTTGCCCATTCCGGAACACTTTCCCTGTCATAAAAAATTGTTTCTATCTTCTCCATACTGCCGTCCAACCCTTCCGGCGAAGTAAACATTTCAACTCCAGAATCATCCCGTTTCATCCAAAAGAAAAATCCATTCTCCGGATTGGTCACTGCATAGATTGTATTTCCCATCAATAAAACCATAAACAATACTACCACGGCAGCAGTAATCTTATGGCGATAGACAAAGTTCACAATCCTGCTGCTCTTTTTCCCCACACCGGATTTCTTCTTCAATCCGAATGAAAGTATCCGGAAACCGCCTTTCCCTCCGCTGCGCATCGATGTCCCCGAAGTCTCCGGTACCGGCAGCAGTTCCTGCTGATTCTTTATTACTTCCTGAAACCGCACCCATGCTTCCTTTTCTGATGGAATCACCTCTTCCTCCAGAGGATCCCATCTATCCAACAGATAGAGGATTGACTCTACTGCCTTCTCGTCATACTCTTCCTCCGAAGCGTATAGCGTGTACCAGTCCAATTCCTCTTTTAATTTTCTCTCAAATTCCTGGTTATTGCTGCTCTTCTGCATATTATTCACTTTATCCTCTCTATCGCGTTATCTCACTTCGCAGTTTTGTCTTCAATCGAAACAGACGCACTCTCATATTGTTTTCCGTGATTCCATACTTCTCTGCCAATTCTTTGATTGTAATGCCTTCCAGATAGTAGTCCTTAATCAGATTCCATTCTTCCTCACTTACAATGTCCAATGCTGTTAATTCCAATTCACGTCCCTCATACTCGCGGTCTGACACTGCCATTCTCGGATGATCTTCTTCCAGAGCTTCATACGTCCACCGTTTCATTCTCCTGTAGAGCTCATGTATTTTATTCCTGGCCGTAACCATCAACCATAATTTGGGTTCCTCATGATTCAGAAAGTCATCCCCTTTCTTCCACGCCGCATAAAATACATCCTGTGTAATGTCTTCAGCCATTTGCCGATTTGGAATTTTACGAAATATAAATTTATACACGGTATTGAAATGCTCTTCATAAAGTTTTTCAAATTTGGCACTTGCGCTGGCCATCTCCTTATCTTTCATCTTCTGTTTTAACACCCCATCCCTCTTCTACGCCGAAGCACAGTTTTTAAATCCTTATTCTAATTTACCATTATTTTCGGTGAAATTGGTAAAAATTTATATTTCCTTAAAATAAATTTAAAGATTTTATTATTACTAAACGAAACGTGCCCCGCTCCTCGGTCAGCAGCGCCAACCCCATATCCAAACACAAATTGTACGGCAAAACCCAATCCCTATTCCCTCGTTCCATGAGTGCACAAAAAACAGACACCCGCCATTTCCCTGACAGGTGTCCTGCATTTTCCCTATATTTCGAAATAAGACTTATGTGCAGGTTCTCACTGTTAAGCGCCTGACTCGGGCCCGGCTTCAAAAGCCCCGGCATTCCGTTTTCAGCCGCCGCATCGTCCTGAACATTTTGCTCATATCCACCGGCTTCGCCAGATGCTCATTCATCCCTGCATCCTTTGCCATTGCGATATCCTCCTCAAACGCATTGGCAGACAATGCTATGATCGGTATCTTCTCCGCATCCGCCCGGCCCAGGCCGCGAATCATGCGGGCCGCCTCAAAACCGCTCATCACCGGCATCATCAGATCCATCAGGATACAGTCGAAGGCCCCCGGCTCCGATGCTCTGAAGGCATCCACCGCCGCCTTTCCGTCATTTGCAGTAACGGTCTCCGCCCCCGCCTGTTCCAGCATAAATTTCACAATCTCGCAGTTGACCTCATTGTCCTCCACCAGAAGGACCCGCATTCCCGAAATATCGATCCGGTCATTTCCTTCCGGATCCGCAAGCCCGGCATTTTTTCTTGTGTCGATCCGAATCGGCAGCGTGACCCGGAACAGGCTTCCCTGTCCGATGTGGCTCTCAACCTCAATGGTACCTCCCATCTGATCTGCCAGCTTTTTAGCAATGGACAGACCCAGGCCCACACCGTTATATTGCGTCCTCGCCCCCTGATTTTCCTGAGTAAAAGGCTCAAAAATATGTTTCTGGAAGTCCTCTCCTATCCCTATCCCGGTATCTTTTATTACAACTCTGTATTCCGCCTGGTCTTCCCCGCAGGAAAGTTCCTTTGCCTGAATAAATACAAAACCGCCCGGCAGGTTATACTTGATCCCATTGTCAATAATATTCGTGAGAATCTGCCTCACATACAGCGGATTTCCCAAAAGCCTGCTGTGGCGCAGCTCCACTGCCTCCAGTTCCAGACGGATGCCGGATGCTTCCGCATGGGGAGTCATAATCGTAATGCAGTCCTCCAGTGTATCGGCGAGGTCAAAGCCCTCCTCCACCGCGGCAGGCAGGCCGCTCTCCAGCTTGCTGACCTGAAGGACATCGTTCACCAGGGACAACAGATGCTCTGTGGATACTCGGATCTTCTCCCTGCAGTCCTTCTGCCTTTCCGAATTCTCCGGGATCCGTTCCATGATGGTTAGCATGCCCATGATCCCGTTGATGGGCGTGCGCAGATCATGGGACATATGGGAGAGGAATTCGCTCTTGGCCGAATTAGCCCGCCGCACCTTCTCCAACAGCTCCATGATGTCCTGCTCCTGCTTTTTCCGGGTCAGCATGATTTCCGTGATATCCTGATGGTATCCGTTGAGGCAGGCCCCGGGGTTCTTGAATTTTTTATCCGGAACGCCCCCGCAGCGGACATAAATTTTCCCAAGTACAGGATGGTTCCACGGATACACCACTTCGGAGCGCCCACATTCCAGCATCTCCTTCACCGCCCCCTGCACCATTTCCACATAGTCAGAAGCAATGTGTGAAAACCAGTGCCGGTAGCAGGCCTCCGGCCCCATATCCTCCTCCACCCCCAGAAGCATCCGCATGGTTCTGTCCGCATACATCCGGGGTTCGCAGCCCTCCTCCAGTTCTATGGTCCAGATACCGGTCCTGGCGCCCTCCAGGATGTCTTCCAGACTCTGTCTTGCCTCCGATTTGTACTTTTCCTCCTGCTCCACCACTGCGTTTACATCCCGGAACGCGAAAATCGCACACTGTTCTTCCTCGTCCTTCCCCGTGATGGAAAAGTGGATTTCCATATTTTTCAGCCCTGCCGAATTGTCCTTCACCTGGTACCGGACATAAAATTTCTTTTTCGTCTTCAGCTGGGCCAGAATATACTCTTTTTTCGTCACCGTGCGGAGCCGTTCCTGGTCCCGGGGAAGCACATACCGGGAAATATACTTCTCCATAGCGACCCGGTACCCTTCCGCAAAGCTGACAGGCGGGTTTTCCCCAGGAAATTTGTTTTCCCGGTAAACCACACACGCATCCGTGGAAAAATCTGCCTGATAGATGCCCAGATAGTCCACATTGAGGGCATATAAGACGTTATGACTGCGTTTTTCAAGCTCCCTGACCAGATTGCGCCGCCGCAGGGAGGAAACAATGAAATATGCCGCGGTCTGGAGCATGTTGGAGGTATATTCCAGGGATTTGACCGGCGGGTTATCCACTCCGTAAAAGCCTATAATCCTGCCCTCGTCATACAGCGGAACCACCACCAGGGAATGGATGTCCTGCTGCTTTAAATTCTCATACTGAAGCGGGTCGCTGCACCTGATATCCTCCAGGCCGTTGATGACAATATGCCTGCCGATACTGAAATTCCGGTACCAGCTCGCGCAGACTTCCGGAGGCACATTCTGAAGGTTCTCCTTCTCCGGCCGCACCCCGGGAGCCGTCCACTCATAGGTATTGTCGTCGCCTCCGGATGGATTCTTCTCAAAAATATAGGTCCGTTCCCCGGCCAGGGCCTTTCCCAGGTAAGCCAGCAACACTTCCAGGGACCTGTCCGGAGTCCTCTCCAACAGGGCCACCCGGAGTCCCTCATTGATAACGGCTTCCAGGTTCTGGACGCTCTGCACCACGTTCCTCTGCTGCTCCTGGCTGCTTATATCCAGTGCCATTTCCAGGCGGTACTGTCTCCCGTTCTCTGTCAGGAGCGTACTCCGGAGCAGAAAATGTCTGTCTAGGTACTGGTTAAAATACTGCTGTTGCTCGAAAGTGCCCGCTTTGGATGAAGTTCTGCAGCAAAATGCACAGGGGGTGACGCTGTTGCGGAGAATCCGGTGGCACGGCAGTCCCCTCACTTCCTCCAGGGAGCCGATGCCAAAGGCCTCCAACGCCTTTTTATTCATGTAAACCAGTTCGTGGTTCTCTATATCCGCAACGTATACGATTTCGTTGATATTCTCAAAAAACCCCCATCTATCACCCATTCGGCTGCCCTCCGTCTTATAGGCAAAAACTTAAAGCCTGACTCCCTACCCGTTCGATGCCAACCCTTTTTTACGCTCGATAATATTTTCCATATACCAGAATGCATATTCATAGAATCAGCTTTTTAAAACAGTTGAGATATACGTTTACAAGTATAACATAGTCCGGCCAAAAAGTCTACTTTTCGGAGAATATGAGCTCTTCCCCGCTCCTATCCGCCATTTCCATATAAGGCGCACAATCCTTCAGGGAATCCGGCAGCGCCTTCCCCTCCACAAAATACAGTTCATGCAGCGCCCTGGTGCATCCCAGATATACCTTGCGCCGGAAGTGGGGATTCCTTTCATTGGCCTCAATACAGCCAAACAGGACAACCGCATCAAATTCCAGTCCTTTGGCAAGGAACAGGGGAAGGATTACCAGTCTGTCCCGCATCTCATCCTCCGGCGAGATGATCAGCTGCGCCTCTTTCTCCTTCTCTTTCTCCAGGAAAGATTTTACCGCCAGGGCTTCCTCATCACTGTTCACAATGACCGCCACGGAGCGGTACTGCTCCAGACGCTCCAATATGGGCACAAGGCAGGAAAACCTGTCCCGGCTTACCACGTATTGCGGTTTCCGCACCGCCCGCTTAAAATAGGAGTACGATTCCGTAACCGGCTGTCCCTCTCGCTCAATCAGCCGGAAAGCCAGGGCGTTAATGTCACTGGAGGAACGGTAGCATTTCCGCAGCCGGATCTGAATCAGCCCCTCGCCGAAAATGCTTTCATAGTCTGTATATTGCTGAATTGTCGTCACCGAATTGACGGTCTGATAAATATCCCCCAGCAGGGTGAAGGTGCTTCGGGGAAACAGGCGCTTCATGATGTAGAGCTGCGGCAGGCTGTAATCCTGGGATTCATCGATAACGGTGTGGTAAATATCAGGGAACGGGGCAACCTTCCCCATCAATACCTTGATCAGAAGGTAGAGAATGGCGTCCTCATATAGAAGCCGTCCCCGTTCCAGGGAGCAGGACAGCTTGAGCGCCTCATCATCTGCCCGGACTGTCTCCTGGCTGCACCGCGCTGCTCCCTCGTCTCCCTGCCTTGCCTTCCTGTCTTCCCGGCCTGCCTTCCCGTCCCCCTGGCCTGTCTTCTCGTCTCCCCGGCCTGCCCGGCTCAGGTAATTTGTGAAAACCTCTAGCATCTGCTTCCCGGGCTCCAGCTTGTTCATACGTTTGATTTCTTCCAGGGCTGACTGTATATATTCGTTCATCATCTTTTTATAGAGAAGCCTGGCCTCCTGCACCGACAGGACATCCTCCCGATTTTCCAGGATTTCGTCGCATATTTCCTCTTTATGCAGGACGAAGAAGTCTTCGATGGATTTTCTGACCAGAAACTTCAGCCGCTCATAGCGGGACTGGAAGTCCTGAAAATGCCCGGCATTCAGCTTGGTCAGTATCAAATCCGGAGATACAAGTGTCTCCTGCGGAGACACCTGTGTTTCCTGCGAAGATTCCTGCTTTTCCTGCGGAGGCACCTGCTTCTTCTGCGAAGACACGAGCTTTTCCTGCAAAGACACCTGCTTTTCCTGCGAAGACACGAGCTTTTCCTGCGAAGATTCCTGTGTTTCCTGCAAAGCCACCTGCATATCCTGCCGGGTTACCTGCATTCCCTGCGGGGATGTCTGCATTTCCTGCGAGGACTCCTGCACTTCCTGCGCTGATGCCGCAATCTCTCCCCGATACCGGATTTCAGGTATCCGGAAAGGAAATGACGCAAAATAATCAATGCAGTATTGCAGTAGCCCTGCCGAATATTTGATCTTCATCCACTTGATCCGCTCTTCCGAAAAGCCGCTTTCCATCGCCTTGAGCTGACTGTAATAATCCTCGATTTCCATGCCTCTCTCCATGGATGCCTCCAACAAATCGGCAAATACCCTGGTCTGGGCAGGCTTCTCCCCCAGATCAGGAAGTATGGTGGAAATATAGGAGGCAAAAATACTGTTATTCGATAAAATCAAAATATTTTCGGACTTTATGGTATCCCTGTTGCAATAAAGTACATAGGCCAGGCGGTGAAGGCCGATACTGGTCTTTCCGCTGCCCGCCAGGCCGTAAATCAGGCAGGATCGCTTTGTGTCGCATCGGATTGCCTGGTTCTGCTCCTTCTGGATGCTGCCGATGATGACCTTCAGGCTGTGGTCAGCGTGCTTCGACAGAACTTCCCCCAAAATATCGTCGTACATGGAGGAATCCGTGTCGTACATGGAAAGGAAATGTCCGTCTTCTATTTTGTACTGCCGTTTTCCTGTAATCTCCACTTCATTTCTGTAATCACGGACCTGGTACCAGGCCGGGCCGACATCAAACTGATAGAACATGGACGAGATGGGCGCCCGCCAGTCAACCACTACAATATCCTGGGACTCCTCCTTCACAAGGCTGTAGATGCCAATATAAACGCTGTCTGCTTCCCCCGTCAGGCTGTCCTCGAAATCCACACGGCCGAAATAGGGGGATTTCTCCATTTTCGTGAGCCTCTGTATCTCCAACGAATTCCACTCAACCTGTTTCTCCGCCAGATTCACTATGGCTTCCTGAGTATTGAGAAATACCACATCGTCAAAATCGCGGATCAGGTGCCGGTTGTCCTCCCACATCTCCTTTCGCTCCTGCCTTACCCGCTCCCGCAGCAGTGGGCTGTCCTCGTACAGCTTTTCCAGTTTGCTCCGGATGATCCCCTCCACCCGGTTGAAGTATTCCATCTCGTTCTGAAAATCCTTTCTTTCCATACCCATGCTCCCTTCTCTATATTCTGTTTTGTCTGGAATGACACGGAAATATCTTGAAAATTTACGGCTTCTCCCCGGAATTGTTATTCAGGAATTATTCATTTATAGTCATGTGTGATAACGAAGCCACTCTCGTGACAGTAACTTTGAGACGGCCGGCTGGCGTTTTGCCATTTGCAACATGAAACTTTAGGCGGCCTGAGTATCTCTGCTTATTTTGTTACATCATGTTATTGTAAACGGAGAAACCATGAACAGTAAAATGATTTCAGCTACGATTATAATTCATTGGAAAACCAAATTACAAGACTTGTAATTCCATTCATTTTTTGATATAATATATACAGAAAACAGAGAGATTCTTCATCTGCGAAGAGCCGGAACATAGCTTCCGGCTCTTCGGCATCTAAGATTTCATAAAATCGCTGAATTCCTTCAATTCCTTTTTCCGTCCCTCGGAAAGGGCATTGAACTCCACACCGGCAACCGCGCCTTCCAGGGCATACAGATGTACCAGACAGACCCGTGGATAGGCCTCCTTCAACTTCAGGAAGGCCTGTTCCGCTCCGGTATCAATCAGCTTCTCCGCGGAATCAATACCCACGGATGCCAGTTTATTAGCCATCTCTTTCCCGATATTTCTCATGGATGTCAGTTCTGCCATTTTTCTGTCTCTCCTTACAGTTCCCTTTAGTCAGTCCGGCGCATTATTCTCCGCCCTCTCGCCTGCGCAATCGGAAATCAGCCCTTCAAACTCCTCTATACTCTCTGAATGCGCCGCCAGTTTAAGCCAGTTCCGCAAAGTTTCCAGATCCTTCTGCTCCCGAACGCGCTTCTCCAGTTTCTCTGAAATTGCGCCGACTTCTTCCAACAATTCCATAATATCCTCTGCCTTTCCTTCTACCTTTCCTTCTACCTTTCCTTCTACCTTTCCCTCGATTCTTCCTTCCTCCCGAACGCGCTTCTCTATCTCACACCATTTCATATACGCCAGCCCCACTTTCCTGTCTGCTTTTACTTTCGTCACCATTTCATGTAATCTCGCCAGACCCTCAGACTTCGCATTCTCTACTGTGGAATTCTCCATATACTGTCCAAGCTGCCGCAGCCTTTCCGGAGGATTCCCTTCCGTTCCTTTTGTATACAGGAATATCGTCCTGGCCCCGTCCTCATAGGGCAGATCCGGTTCTTCCACACAGCCGTTTTTTATGGTATAGACCATCCGGTTCCGTCCAAAAGGATCATAAGTAGTGATGAATATCACAACCACATTCCGCAATGCACTATAATCTTCTCCCGCCGCCAAATTCCCCGCATCAATTTTTGCGTGATAATACCTTACCCTTCTGGGCAATATCGCCACATCCCCGGATCCGCTGTTGTTGTCCGGCTCCATGTCGAAAAGCTCCCCGTCCTCCTCGTCCATGTATACATCCAGGCGTACACCGTGGCTTTCCGGCTCTTCCCCATACCAGACTTTCTGGGGTACCACCGTCAAATGCCGTATCTTACGCTGTAAGATACACTCCAAGATGCTTGATTACAGGGTTCGCGAAGCGGTTCCTGTAATATAACGGGACGCTTCCTCGCCGTAGGTTTTGTGGGCTGTCAGGCTGTGCGCCAGAAAGTCGTCCACCAGGTTCATGTCTTCCAGTCTCTTCATAATGCCTCCTGTTCCTGGCAGGAGACAATATGCGGCTATGCAATAAACTCCTGCCTTGCAATTATAATTAGGGTGTCAAAGCATAGAGTTTCCACGTGAGATTTAGATGGATAGAATTTCATGTCACTGTGTCCAAGAAAAATATGCTTTATAAATACAGCATAACACAATTCCCGGTATTGTCAAGAATTTTTCAAGACAAATTAGGCGACAATTTAGGAGAACCTTTTTCAATCCCCTAAGACATTGAAAAACAGATGAACACTGTAACACAGTCCTACTCCTTTCCCTTGTTCAGGCAGAAACTCCCCACTTCCAACACCGTCCTCTGCGCCTCCAGGATTTCCTCCTCCGTCCCCTGCCAACGCTCCAGATCTTCGCTGACCAGGTACATTATCCTGTCTGCCAGATTGAGAAAAAATCGCTCCACCACCGCGCCCGAGGCCCCCGCCAACGCCGCCGTCAGCGTAGCATTTTCCAGATTCCGCAGAATAGTCTGGATTTCAAAATTACCCAACTGCGCACACCCTTCTATCAAATTTGTCGCTTTCGAATACAGTTCCTTCTTCCTGAATTTCTGAATCAGTTCCTGTCTGGTATACTTTAAAATTTCACTCATTTTTCCGCTTTTCTCCCTATACTCCATACCGATGTAGGAAGCTATGATTTCCTGCTGCACCTCCACGGATTTCCCGGCAAAAATCGCCTTCAACACCGCCGTAACCATGCGTCCTTCCCTCTGCTCCTCCTCCGGCAGGGCAGCGGCATAATTTTCCAACAGGCCGAACGTGAACTCCACTTCCGCCTGCCTCATAAAAGAGTTCATAATATAAGGAACCGCAAAACGCAAAAAACTGCTGCCGCCCTTCAGCCCTACAACCGCCTCCTCCATGGCAAGCAGCCCCTTCTCCCTGCTGATTTCTGCACATCGGAGCAAATCTTCCCCCACCGCAATAAGCCGGAACCGCCGTTCGTCATATACGCCCATCCGATCCACCTGCGCCAGACGCCTTCCTGCCAGTTCGTCCATGCTGCATTCGAAAAAATCCGCCATGGCCCACAGCATTTCCACACTTGGTACCGCCTGGTTCCTCTCCCATTTGGACACCGCCGCAGGACTGACGCACAGTTGTGCCGCCAGCTGCTCCTGGGTCATCCGCTTTGCCATGCGCAAGGAGTAAAGCTTTCCTCCCATGGCTATTCCGTGAAAAATATTTTTGTCCATACCTGCTTAACCTCCTCCATAGTGCCTTTTCCTCTTTCCGGCTTTCTTCTGCCATCTTTTCTCTCTTCCTGATTTCCCGGCTATTCAGACAGTTTGCGAATCGATTACACACTTCCATCTTAACTCATTCAGCCCCAAAAAACAAAGGAGGAATCCGCCACTTTTTCAACTACAGGTGTTGCCGTCAACAGTAAGGAAATGTCCAATGTATTGCCCCCGGACAAGACAGCCTTCTCCCTGCCCTGCGACTTCAGAAACAAGGAACGGCAGGATACCTTAACATGCAGGCAGCAGCAAATCGCAGCTAAAATATAAGCATTGCTTAATATTACATAATTATGCGTTCATTGAACTTAAGTATAAATTAATATATAATATAAGCATAACTTAATTGGAGGTGCTCTATGAACTACACAATCATAGGTGAACAGATACAGAAATACAGAAAAACGGCAGGACTGACCCAGAAAGATCTGGGCGAAGCCCTGGGAATCAGCAGCTCAGCCGTCTCCCAGTGGGAAACCGGAGGCACGCCGGATATATCCCTGCTGCCCGCCATAGCGGACAGGCTGGGCATATCCATCAATACCCTGTTTGGGCGGGAAGATATCACCCCGGAAAATATGCATGAGACCCTGCCCCGCTATGTAGCCTCGCTGCCGGAGACAAAACGGCTGAAAGAAATATGCCGCCTCGTGTGGGCAGCGGCAAAATCGGAAGGCGTGGGCTCCAACGTCCTCTCCGATCATGTATACCAGAAATACAATATAAGTCTTTCTTCAGAGGAGGGAATCGTGCTTGGCATCGATTCTGATGAGTTGTCGGCGCTCTCCGTTTTTCCGGAACCGAAAAGCGGATACCATGCTTTATTCGCCTCTGACGACGCTTACAGGCAGCTGTTCCTGGCACTTTCGAAGCCCCTCGCAATCGAACTGCTGAAACTTCTGTATCAGCAGACCAAACCCTGTACGGCGGAGGTTCTGGCGGCACGTCTGGAAACCGAAACCGGGGAAATCCTGCCGCTGCTCTCGGAATTTGCCGGACTTCAGCTTGTGCGGGAACTGGAACTGGAAACAGAACGCGGGGATACAAAGGTATACAGCACGGAAAGATACGGCGCACTTATCCCCTTTCTCCATGCCGCCCGTCTGATGATGGAGAGTTCCAACGGCCATTCCGTAATTGTCAATAAGAGAAAAACGCCGCTCCTGCGGAAACCGGAAACGGCACTTTGATTCCAACACTTCTATTGCCGGAAACGAATGTGCTCACGCACATTATAACAAACGGCTTTAGAATCTTTATTTTGACATATTATGCCTATTGTCGTTGCTGTGATGGTTTTCGGGCAAAGTAAGAATAGTAATGACATTTACTATAAAAAAGGAGAAGGATATGCTCAGGTATATAAAAAGACAATATTTGTTGGTGCTGACGGCATTGGGCATCAGTATAGTAAGCAGCATTATCGGACCGGTTTCGGCCCTTTTGGAGAAAAACATAATCGACGCCATCGTACAGGGGAACATGAAAGACTTTCAGGCGGCACTATGGTATACGGCCCTGGTGGTTCTGGCTGCAGGGGGCATCTATTATGCCAATGCCTTAACGGAAAGCAGGTTCAAAAACAGATTTATGATGGACATGCGCAATGATCTTTATGACGGAATCATGCGGAAGGGAATTGCAGCTTTTCAGGAACAGGATACGGCGGACTACATTTCCATGATAAACAATGACGCAGATACCGTAAGCACTAATTTTTCGAACCCTGTCTGGAGACTGATTTCTATAGGGATCACCGCTGTCCTGTCCCTGGCTGTTATGCTGATGTACAGCCCTTTTCTGACCGGTACCGCAGTCCTGTGCTCCCTTTTTTCCTTTTTGGTTCCGAAGATCATTACAAAATATATCAGAAAAAGTCTGACAGAAAAGGCCATATGTGAGTCCGCCCTGGCTGTTCAGCTGAAAGAATCCCTGAACGGACATGATGTGGTATCTGCCTATGGCATTCTGCCCAGGATACGTGTCCGGTTCCTGGAAGCAAATAAAAAGCTGGCCGACACGCTTTACAGATTTTCCTTATTCTTATCACTGCTGCAGAATTCTTCCTCTATTATAGGCAAGGCAGTCAAGGTGGTTACCTTCCTGGTCGCAGGCGGGATGGCGGTCAGGGGACAGATCAGCGTCGGCACTGTCCTTTTGTTTGAGTCGCTTTACGGATTTTTCAGCGGCGGAATCATGACGTTTTCTCAGTGTGTCCCATTGCTTGCGGGGTGTGGGCCGGTCATTGACAGGCTGATGAATGTGATAGACTGCAGGGATGACACCCTGCAGGGGAGTACTGCTCCTACATTTTCCACAGAAATTCGGATAAAGGACTTATATTTCCGGTATGTGGAAGCGTTCCCGGTTTTGACAGGCCTTCAGCTTACAATACATAAGGGGGAAAAGCTTGCACTGACAGGAGCCAGCGGCTGCGGCAAATCAACCCTTGTGAAACTGTTAAGCGGAAACTACAGTGGTTACCAGGGAGAAATCTGCTATGACGGCGTGGAATTAAGATATCTGGACATGAATAAATTACGTAAAATGATTGCAGTTATACACCAGAAAACATTTCTTTTCAATGACACAATACGCTATAACATATGCCTGGGTGAAGTCTTTTCGGAAGATGCGCTTGACAACGCCATGAAGCTGAGCGGTGTTGACAAATTTCTCCCCCACATTACAGACGGAGTGGACGGACAATGCGGTGAAGACGGCGCCAACCTGTCCGGAGGGCAAAAGCAGAGAATCGCGCTGGCCAGAGCCCTGATCAGGGGAATCGATTTTCTGATTCTGGACGAAGGCGTCTCCGCAATCGATGCCAGGACGGCCAATGAAATCGAACAGGAATTGCTGGATATGGAAAACCTGACGCTCCTGACCATAACCCACCGAATCAGGGACGGGCTGCTTGAACGCTATGACAGGGTTTTATACATGGATGAGGGCAGAATTGTTGAGCGGATCTCCTCCTGACCGCTCTTTCTTTCAGTCCAATAAGTACCCCGCCTCATAAGAACATTCCAGGTAACCGGGATTCTGATAGTAGATATCCGTCTGAAAATCAGATATTTTATCGCTGATGAAGGAGGAAAAGATTTTCAATAATTCGTCAACTTCTTTTCCTTCTTCCGCACAGTCTTCAATCATCATACATTTCACTCCTGTTAAAAGTTAGACAATTAAGTGCCGATAATGTATGAAAACGAATCTGATGTGTAGGATACCGGAATTCCGCCAATACACGGGAAAGCAAACCTAATATTTCCTGCATCTCCTATTTTCCAAATCTGTATTTTCCTTTCCCACGTCCGGCAACCGGTTCAATGACTCCATGCGCTGCCATCTCCTTCAGAAGCTCTGATGCTCTGGACGGCCTGATATCAATCACTTCCATCACATCTGAACGTCCAAAAATCATCTGCCCCGGAAATGCCTCACGTAGTACCAGAATCTGGTTCGCTGTTTTCGGATGAAATATTTTTTCAATGTCCGGTTTTAAATCTCCAATGTCCGGTTTTAACGCTCCAATGTCCGGGTTTTCTCTTTTGAAAGCGCCGCTGATGTGCAATGTCCGGTTATGAAGCGGATGACGCTCATTCAGCATAAGATTTCTTAAAAACACCTCCAGAAACTCCGTCGTTTCATGGATACCATTTTTCAAATCGTTATAGTTTGCCCGGACAAGTGAATTTCGGAAATACCATGCATTCTCGGCAAAAATATCATTCGTCACGTCAAAGCCAAGAACACGCAGATATTTGATAAAAAACACCGCTGTCGTTCTGGTGTTGCCTTCTCTGAATACATGAATCTGCCACAGCCTCGAAACAAATATGGCAAGGTGATGGATAATCTCGTCCATTGAGAGATTTCGGTAGGAGAACTT
The DNA here is from genome assembly GCA_910584865.1 of uncultured Acetatifactor sp. Lineage (GTDB taxonomy): Bacteria > Bacillota > Clostridia > Lachnospirales > Lachnospiraceae > Acetatifactor. Next base: position 25,167 of record CAJUCE010000016.1, on the reverse strand, counting down.
TTTCTCTTCCGAAAAGTCATAGTCCAGTGTCGCACGCAGTTCCGTAGCACTGCCATAAAGGACGGTGGCCCCGTCAAGCACCCATTCCTTTTTCGTGATATTGTAATCCCGAATGCGCCCTGCATGGGAATAGATACCGGTGAACAGCTTTCTGTGAATGGACAGATATTCATTGGGCGTAAAGCTAAATGCTCTCTCGGAAAGAAGCGCCGCGATCCTGGCGGAAACCTTATCGGCTTCCTCGGTGCGGTCTTCCGCATCACGGGCAGGATGCTCCGCATAATAGGCCTGCAGAAGGGCATTTGCCTCTTCGAAAGATATCTCGCCCTCTATATTACGGACAGCAGTATGCATCAGATATTCGGATGTTTTCAGCCCGTCAACAGCCTGCAGGCCAATGGCCGTATGCCACGCATACCCTTTGTCCCGTTTCCCCGGCTCGGACTCTTTGATGTATTCTTTAAAAGGATCTTTGTTCATTTAACATCACCTCGTTTTGGTTCTTGAATCCAGAAAAACCTGCCTGCCATATTTTGCATCCATCTCCGCTGAATTTTCCGTCTTTCGCCTGTGAGCGCTCTGTATCATTTTCTTAAAAGCCGCTTCATCTTCCCTGTCTTAGGCATCCTGCCGCCGTTTTCACATTAGACTTGCCTCCCGCGCTTACACAGGCAATCCCATTCTCACCGCATACTGTCTGAAAAAAATCATAACCCGCGTTTGTATCCTCCACCACAACAGTCTCCGGTCTTTCTTTCCCCGAAAAAGTCTCTGTGCTGTAAATATGGTACAGCTCGTTATAAGTCCGTTTCAGGTCATGGTATTTCCCGGAAACATGAATACCATAAATCTCATCCACCGAATACGGCAGATTGGGCAAATCCTCCCTGGTGATAATCACAAAATAATTGTCCGAAGCCCTCACCGCCTCCGCGAACTCCTGTGATTTCACAAATCTGCTTTCCTCATCCAGAAAAATAATCTGCCCGTGAAGATTGGGCAGCACCAGATTCCAGTCATTTCCGCCCAACGTCCTGCAGGGACGCTCACAGCGGACTTCCACGCCGGATCCCTCCCCCAGGGCTGCCGCCTGCTCCACAAGGGCGATCAGCCTTGTCTTCCCTGTAGCGCTGTCGCCGCGGATAACCGTAATGTTCCTTCTTACATCAAGGTCATACCGGAGCTTGTTATTCTGTACAACAATATGATATTTTCCCTTCATCCGTCAGCGCTCCTTTATCTGAATGGCTTCTTCCAGGTATTCCCCGTAGCTGTGGACAGTCACTCCCGTATTGAGCATAACCGCCTCAAACGTCGGGACGGAGCTGAAATCCATCACATGATGCAGGTTAATGGTCAGGTCCGCCATTTTCCCCAACTCCACAATCCACTTCGCACAGTTATCCCCGCAGGAGGAGGCATTGAAAATCCTGCCGCTCCTGTCAAAAGCCATCAGGATCAGCGTCTTCACGCCGCCGGAAATCTCCTTTACAGAGATGGGGCCAAGCACCGGGCTCTGGATCAGGTGCACGCCCACTACATCCGATTTGTCAATATCCTTGATCATGGCAACAGTTAAAGGATCGGTAATCCACTCGTCTTCGTATTGATTGTCAAAATATGTGGGAGGATGGTAAACGGCATTCTCCACCTCTCCAAATATAATCTTCAGCATCCCCTGCCCTCCCTGCGGCACCTCTTTTTAAAGCGGAATCAAGATCTCATCAAAATGCACAGGCTTTCGTTGTCTGGCGCCCAAATAAAAAGTATCAGCTTTTTCCGATAATTACCAAACTTGAAATTGCCCTTATCTACAATTCCAGAATCAGTATAGCATACAGCAGGACAAATCCGCAACCCGACATTTCCCACAGGATATTTTCAGGCATGACCTCAAAGCAATTCAGGAGCATCCAGGAACTTTCGTCTCAATTCTCCTGTCATCCGGCACATTGCCAATTCAAAACGACTGTGCTACTATAGAACTGCAGACAATAAAACCACCGCAAAAAGGGAAGGATGATTCATGAAACTGAAAATAGCCGTCTGTGACGACGATGACAATCAGAGGGAATTTCTGGCCGTAATAGCCGCCTCCTGGGCTGAAAGGACGCGGCATCTTGCGGAAATCAGGAAATATGCGGACGCAAAGTCATTTCTGTTCGATTATGACGGGGAAAAAGATTTCGACATTCTGCTCCTGGACGTGGAAATGCCGGGCATGAACGGCGTGGCACTGGCGAAAAAGATACGGCAGGAAAACAGGACGCTGCAGATAGTCTTTGTGACTGGATATTATGAATATTTCAGCGACGGCTTCGACGTGTCCGCTCTCCACTATCTGCTGAAGCCTGTGGACGGGGCAAAGCTTAATCCGGTACTGGACAGGGCGGCGAACAACCTTGCCTTCCGGCAGCGCTGTGTCCTGTTGGCGGACGGGGACGGCAGCAAGAAGGTTCCCTTGTCCGATATTATCTATATTGAGGCTGAAAATGTGCATATCGCCGTACACACGGTTCAGGGCGTCTGCCGGATGCGCATGGCTTTGAGCAGGTTTTCGGAGCAGTTGGACGAGACCTTTTTAAAGGTGCACCGTTCCTTTGTGGTGAATTTAAGCCAGATTAAGAAAATCACCCGCTCCGGCATCACCATGGCAGACGGAGACACCGTCCCCATGAGCAGGGGGATGTACGCAGAGGTTTATGCGGCCCTGGCAAAATACCTGTAATGACCGGAGACTGCAGAAATCACTGGTTTTTGGAAAAGCAATTTACACAAGGAGAATGTCATGTTTTTTGACAAGCTGATTGAAAGAAAAGTCACGCTCTTTGAACAGGAGCTCTTACAGAAATACTACGCCGAAGTGGAAAGTATGTACGGAAAAATGCGGGGATGGCGGCATGATTACAGGCACCACATCCAGGCCATGAAGGTTCATGCAGCTAAAGGGGAACTGGCCGAAATTCAGTGCTACCTGGACATGCTGGACGATGACCTGACCAACGTGGAGACGGTGATCAGAACCGGCAACCGGGCGGCGGATGCCGTTTTGAACAGCAAGCTTTCCCTGGCGGGGGAGCGGCAGATCCGGATCAAGGCAGAAGTGCGGATTCCGGTGCTGCTGACCACGCCGGAACTGGATTTATGCACCATCATCGGCAATCTCCTGGACAACGCCATGGAGGCCTGCATGGAGCTGCCTCCGGAGAAGCGGCTGATCCGCATTTATATGGAAATGAAGGGTAATTTCCTGTATTTCGCCCTGACAAATACCGCCGGCGGGAGGAAAAAGACTCATTTCGGCACCACCAGGGGGCAGGGCCGGGGCCTGGGCCTGAACCGGGTGGATGCCATCGTAAAGAAACTGGGCGGGCATATCACCAGGGCATCAGAGGATGAGGCATTTTCCACAGAGGTGATGCTGCCCCAGTAACTCCATGCATGTCTGCGCATTACATGTCAGTACGACGCACGCCGACACATTGTATGTCAGTATGCCGCACACCGACACATTACATATCAGTACGCCGCACGCCAACGCATTACATATCACACATTGCATCCGGCGCCCCGCTTCGCATAAAAAGCGCAATGCACCCCCTTCACCCCAAGTGCAGTTGACATCAAATTTTCGCTATTTGGCAACAAACTGCACTTTTTTTATGCCCTTGTGCTATGCTGATAACATGGAATCAGCTCTCTGAGCATTTTTAGATGTAATTTATCAGGATTCCCGTGCGGAATTCACGCGAAAAAGCCCGCACATGGCAATGGAAGAAGATAACAGCATGGGCAGAAAAATGATGGATGAAAACAGAATACTCCAGGGTTTTCACCCGTCCGGAACCGACAACCGGATATACCGGCAGCAACCCCTCATCGACTGTCTTTATGAAAAGTGCAATCGGGAACATAAAAAGGCTTTTATGGATACGGCCCACAAAATATTCTGCTTCATCGTAGTTCCCGGTTCAGTTTTTTCCTGGCTGACAAAAGGTTTTTCCTACCTGATCGTGTGCTGTTACTGTACACTGGGAGCCTTCCCCGTGGGAAGCGTCATCAAGTATGTAGGCTACATGGAAAGAATGACGGAAAGCATCCAGACACTCCTTGGCATCTTCGGAAGCTTTCAGGAAAACGAGAAGTTTCTGGCAGACTATCTGAACTTTTTTGATATAGAAAACGACATGTACCAGGGCAGCCTGGCCGTGGAAAAGCGCAGTGATAAGCAGTTCGAAATTTCCTTTCGGAATGTCAGTCTCCGGTACCAGGGAAGCAGTGATTTTGCCTTGAAAAATATCAGCCTGAACTTGCGCTCCGGGGAGCGTGTGGCCGTAGTGGGTATGAACGGAAGCGGCAAAACCACCTTTGTAAAGCTCCTGTGCCGCCTCTATGACCCAACGGAAGGGGAGATCATCATGAATGATTTCAATATTCGAAAGTATGATTACAGGCAGTATCTGAATCTTTTTTCCGTGGTTTTCCAGGATTATAACCTGCTGGCGGTTCCTCTTGGCAACAATATATCCTGCGATGCCTCCTGGGATAAGGAAAAGGCGGAGGGACTGCTTGAAGAGGTGGGATTTGGGAAGCGGTACCGGGAGATGCCCAAGGGCCTGGAAACCCCAATATACCGGAATTTTGATACCGACGGGGTGGAGATCTCAGGCGGAGAAGCCCAGAAAATTGCCCTTGCCAGGGCGCTGTACCGGGATACACCCTTCATCATCCTGGACGAGCCCACCGCAGCCCTGGACCCCATTGCGGAGGCAGAAATCTACGCGAAATTTGATGAAATTGCAGGAGATAAAACTACCATCTATATCAGCCACCGGCTTTCCTCCTGCAGACTCTGCGACAGAATCCTGGTGTTCCACGAGGGCAGGATCGTCCAGTCCGGCACCCATCGGGAGCTTCTGGCGGACGATACCGGGAAGTATTATGAGATGTGGCATGCGCAGGCGCAGTATTATGCATAGAAAGCGCCAGGACAAGGCGGAGGAGGGAGGCATGCCCTCCTCCTTACAGCCCGAAAACTTATCCTTCGTGAAACATAGTGGTAATTGGTGTATGTCATACTGGAACCAATCTCAGCCCCATCAATCCACCCTGTACGCCGCCGCATTCTCATAGACGGAGCTCTTTGCGATCACGTTCAGCATCCTCCCGGCGCAGGCCTGGAGATCGCCCAGGGTAATGGGACAGCTCACTTCCCCTTCCTTCGCGTCCACGGAACGTACAATCTCGTCCACATCCGCCTGACTGCCGGGCATAGTCAGGTCATTGCCCGCCCGGACACAGCCCGCCGCGTTGGAACAGCCGTACTTGAATTTCCGGCCCGGATTCATCTCGATGCTTCCGGTGGTGCCCCAGTCAGTCATAATGATTCCCCCAAAGCCCCATTCGTCCCTGGCGATGGCGGTCAGCAGGTCATAGCTGTTGGCAGTGTGGGTGCCGTTGATGAGGTTGTAGGAGGTCATGATGGACATGGGCTGGGATGTCTTCACCGCGATCTCAAAGCATTTCAGGTAAATCTCACGGATGGCCCGCTCGCCGATGTGGGCGTTCACATGCATCCGGTTGTCCTCCTGGTTATTGAAGGCAAAATGTTTGATGGTGGTACCCACGCCCCTGTGTTTCTGCACGCCCAGGGTGTCCGCGGCCGCGCAACAGCCCGCAACGAGCGGATCTTCGGAATAATATTCGAAATTCCGTCCACACAGGGGGTTCCTGTGAATGTTCATGCCCGGGGCAAGCCAAAGGGTGACGCCCAGTTCCTCCATCTCGCCGCCTACAATGTCCCCCGCTTCCTCGACTGCCTCCCTGTCCCAGGTCTGGGCCAGCAGGGTAGCGATGGGAATGGCGGTGCAGTACTGATAATAGGTCACCGCGTCCTGGGGGATCTCAGTTTTCCTATTCTGTCCCAGAAGCATGCCAAGCTCTGCCAGGGAGGAGTCCTCACTGCCGGGAATCAGGTTGCCGTCCCTGTCCGCGGAGAAATATCTGGACAGGCGCAGTCCCGCAGGGCCGTCCGCCAGAATCATGTTCCGGACGTTGCGGTCTTCGATCATCCTGGATGTGGTGTCTCCCGCCGCGCCGGGGCAGGCCGCCGAAGCCGCTCCGATGACGGAATTGCCGCCCATGCCGCCTCTGGCCGTTCCCACGCAAAGCTCGGCCATCTCCTCCACGGTCAGCTGTGCCGTCAGTTCGTCCAGGGATGCCCTGCCGGACCGCACGTCGTCCATGGTCAGCTTCTCCTCCCGGGACGAAGCCAGGCGGGGATTTTCCTTTTGGTACACAGCCTCAATGCAGGGAACCGTCCCGGCATCGATGGAAATCCGGGGAGCGCTTTCCTTCTGTGCCTGTTCCCCTTCATAGGTGTAGGGAAGGGCCTCCCCGGCGGACAGGCTCTTCATTTCGCAGTCCAGGGTGAGGCGGTTGGAAAGCTTCTCCGTCACCGCCTCCCCGTCCAGTACCAGGACGGCCGCCACTATCGTGTTCCGGGAGCTATTGCCTACCCGTATGTAGTATTCCCCTTTTTCCAGAATCCAGGAAGCCGTTTCTTCATCATAGGATGCCATGCGCGGGGTGGGGAAGACGATTTTCAGGCACTGGGACTCTCCGGGGGCCAGTTCCTTTGTCTTGGCGTAAGCCGCAAGCTCCTGATAGGGTTTCTCCAGTTTCCCCCGGGGGGCGGAGTAGTAGGCCTGCACCACTTCTTTTCCCGTATACCGGCTTCCGGTGTTGGTCACCTTTACCTGTAAAGTGACATTTTCTCCGTCTGCCTCCACTTTTTCCGTCTCTGTCCGGAAGGTGGTGTAGGACAGTCCGAAGCCGAATGGATAGGCGGGAGCCACATTGAAAGTATCGAAATACCGATAACCAACGTAGATGCCTTCCTCATAATACTCGTCGTCCACATCGCCGTTCATGTGGCTGAATTTGGAAGCTCCGGGGTAGTCTTCGTAGTGCTCCGCCCAGGTTGCGGTAAGCTTGCCGCTGGGTGTCACTTTTCCGGTGAGCACGTCCGCCAGGGCATAGCCGCCGATATTGCCCGCCTGGCTCATCAGCAGGATGGCGTCAGCCCCTGACTCCTTGCGCAGGAATCCGGTATCGATGACGCTTCCCACATTCAGGATCAGAATCACCTGTTTAAAATGCGCCCGCAGTGTACGGATGGCCTCTTCCTCCTCCGGAAACAGGCCGTATTCCCCTGCCACCGGCCTTCTGTCCTTTCCTTCGCCGGAATTCCTGGCCAGGACGAACAGGGCCGTGTCTGTCTCCGCCTTCCGGCAGTCCTCCTCGGTCACCGGGGGGATGGGGGGCTCTTTGAAAGGATTGTCAAAAATGTAGAGGATGGGCATGCCGCCGCCCTTCTCCACAGCCGCTTTCATTTCCGCCCCGTAAGCCGCCTTGGCATCCGCCACAGCGGTATCGTAGCGGCCCAGCCAGTCCTTGGTGGTCACTGTAAAGCCCGCCTCCTCCAGGCCCTGCTCCACGTTCACCACGGACCTGCTGTTCACGTCCCCGGAGCCGGTGCCGCCCTTTACCGTCATCCTGCCGCCGTTGCCGAAGAGGGCGATGTTTCCCGTCTCTTTAAGGGGCAGGGCGCCGTTGTTGGAAAGCAGTACCATGCCCTGGGAAGCAATCTTTCTGGCCCGTTCCATGTTATGTTTTTCCCGTTCGCTGATCTCCGGGGTGGTTGATGCAAAAAATTTTGCCATATATACCTCCTATTTCAGTTCCGTCTCTGCACTACCATGCCCTTATCGGGGAGCAATTTGCATCTGCAAAAGAGCGCATCTGCAAATTCTCCCGGGCATGTTCGTTCCGTGACTGTTTTTTCCAGTTCCGTCTCTGCACTACCATGCCCTTATCGGGGAGCAATTTGCATCTGCATTAGAGCGCATCTGCAAATTCTCCCGGGCATGTTCGTTCCGAAACTGTTTTTTCCAGTTCCGTCTCTACACTTCCATACCCTGTTTTCTTAGTGCTGAATCTCCGGCTTCTGTTTTGCCATCATTCTGGCGAGCACCGGGCCCATGCACTTGCCAAGGACGGGCAGCAGCTCGTGGTCAAAGTTCTCCTTTACCTGGCTCTCCCTGCCGATGACCAAAGTGTACTCGGTCTCCGGGGTGGAGGCGGGCCAGTTGGGCACCTCCGGGTTCTGGGGATTGCTGGTTCTGGCAAAGGCCATGACAGAATCGAAAATCAGCTTCTCCACCCGCTCAGTGACACCTTCCTCCTGGGTATAGGGCGCAAGCCCGGTGTTGTGGAAGAAATAAGGGATGTCTGCGCAGTGCCAGGGCGTACGTCCGCCGTCAAAGTTCATATCCAGGTTGAACAGGTAAGACCATACGCCGCCACTGCAGTTTGCCCTGGCTTTGATGTACTCTATCTCCGGTCCCCGGAACATAAAATCCATGGTCATGATATCCACCGGGTTGCGTTCCGGGTAGGCTTTCTGAAACAGGTCAAGAAGCTCTCCCGCTTCTTCCTTTCCTACTTCCGCTTCCACATAGGCCATGCCTTCCTCTCTGGTCATCTCCGCTCTCCTGTAGGGGGTGGGGGCAAAGGAGCCGAACTCTCCGAACACGCTTCCCACCATCATGGGTACATGCTCCGTCTCCCTGCGGAAGCCGTTGGCCACAGGCTCTCCCGCATAGAAGGCGTTTTTGAAAGGCGATCCGCCCACATACTCGCCGGCCTGCTCCAGTGCGGGCTTTACCTTGTTGTAGGCTGCCGCCAGGGCGTCGTAGGGCACAGTCTCCAAAGCCTTCACGTCTTCCACCTTAAGCTCTTCCATCAATGCCCTGCCCAGTTTCCCGCCGCTTCCCGTGCAGTCTGCCAGGGAGCCGCCGATGACGCCGCTCATATTGATGCCCTTGGCAAACAGGCCGTCCGCCGCCGGGGTCTGGAGCAAAGTGGTCACTTTTGCACCTCCTCCGGACTGTCCGAAGATGGTCACATTCTCCGGATCTCCGCCGAAGCTTTCGATATTTTCATGAATCCATTTCAGGGCCGCCACCAGGTCATCGGTTCCCGCATTGCCGGAGTTGGCGTACTCCTCTCCGAAGGGGGACAGGTCACAGTAGCCCAGGACATTGAGCCTGTGGTTCACGGACACTACCACCACCCGGCCCAGTTTGCACATGTTCCCGCCCTCGTAGGCAACCTGCTCGATGGAAGATCCCGCAAAGAATCCGCCGCCGTGAAGCCATACCATGACGGGGCGTTTGCCTGTGTCCAGTCCCGGGCTCCAGATATTCAGGTTCTGGCAGTCCTCGTTCATGACCCAGAACCGGTGGGGCACCATCAGCTCGCCGCCGGGCTTGCCCAGATCCATAAGGGGACACACATAGCCGTAGCTTGTGGCCTGGAACACGCCCTCCCAGGGCTCTACCGGCTCGGGCGCATGGAAGCGCTTTGCCTTGGCGTAGGGGATTCCTTTAAAGATGTACATGTCGTCATAGAAGTAGCCACGCACCTTTCCTTTGTCGGTGTCCACCACGGCTGTCTGCTCGTCGTAGATGAATTTTTTCTCCATAAGTTACTGCCTCCGTTTCTTTATTTTGCTCCCTATACTGTCTTTTTGCCTGCCGCACGTCTTTCAGATAAACATATTTTAACCCATTTTGAGTGGATGTGCAATTCCGGAAAGGGAACTTTTTCCGCGCGGATCATGCCGTAACTCGGATCACTCTCGCCAAATAATTCAATTCAGCTATTCCATTTTTTGTAAAATGCTGTATACTGTTCCTGTTAGGGATCTCTCTTTTTTCCTAATCGGAAAGTCGTCGCCAGACGGACATGGAATCAGCAAGGTGCCGAAGGCACTATTTTATGCGCTTGTTTTTAGGGGTAAATACACCGGAAACAGCCTGAAACAGGAACCGTACACAGGGAGGATAACATGAGAAACCAATATAACAAGACCATCACAGCCTGCTTTCTGGGATATATCTCCCAGGCCATCATCGTCAATTTTACCCCGCTGCTGTTTTTATTTTTTCAGAAGAGCTACCAGATTCCGCTTTCCCGGATTACGCTGCTGGTGACGCTTAACTTTGGAGTGCAGCTTCTGACGGATCTTTGCTCCGTAGGATTTATCGACAAAATAGGATATCGTGCATCGTTGATTATAGCCCACCTCCTTTCGGCATTGGGGCTGATTTTCCTGACCGTTTTACCGGAAGTCCTGCCGTCGCCCTTTGCCGGAATTTTGGTTTCCGTCATGGTTTACGCGGTGGGCGGAGGACTTCTGGAGGTTCTGGTGAGCCCGGTGGTGGAAGCCTGCCCATCTGACAATAAAGAGAAGACGATGAGCATGCTCCATTCCTTTTACTGTTGGGGGCATGCGGGGGTGGTGCTGATTTCAACCCTGTTTTTCCATGTGGCCGGCATTGAGAACTGGAAGACCCTTGCAGTGGTCTGGGCGCTGATTCCCATCGGAAATGCCCTTGCCTTTGCCAAAGTCCCCATTGCCTCTCTCATGGAAGAGGGGGAGAAGGGGCTTTCGTTAAAAGAACTGTTCCAGATGAAGCTCTTCTGGGTATTGATGATTATGATGGTATGCGCAGGGGCAAGCGAACAGGCCATCAGCCAGTGGGCTTCCACCTTTGCGGAGAAAGGACTGGGTATCTCCAAAACGGCGGGCGATCTGGCCGGGCCCATGGCCTTCGCGATTCTGATGGGGACATCCCGGATGTTTTATGGAAAATACGGCGATAAGATTCACCTGGACCGCTTTATGATTTACAGCAGCTGCCTGTGTATTCTGGCTTATTTAGGGATCGCCCTTTTCCCGGTTCCGCAGCTGAGTCTGGCCGCCTGCGCCCTCTGCGGCCTGTCGGTGGGAATTATGTGGCCGGGCACCTTCAGCAAGGCAGCCGCGGCGCTGCCGAAAGGGGGTACGGCCATGTTCGCGCTGCTTGCTTTAGGCGGGGATGTGGGCTGTTCCAGCGGTCCCACTCTGGTGGGGATGGTCTCCGGGGCCCTGGGAGATAATCTGAAGATGGGGGTACTGACAGGGATCATTTTCCCGATGCTGCTGTTAAGCGGGGTCATTCTCTGCGGGAAAACGAAAAAGAACGGTAATGCAGTTGACTGCCAATAACGTTGGGATAAACCGCATGGCCTGAACCAACAATCCTGCCATGGTTCCGACATCATGTCTTTTCTCTCACAAGGAAATTGTCGGCAAATTACAAGAACAGCTGTACGAACCCTGTAATCCGGGAAAAATCACTGATGCATCAGTGATTTTCCGAAAATTCCTATGAAAAAGCTACATGGTTGGAACCATTCAGTGATTCCAGTCTTCACCTTCTATTTGACGCCATACTCATAGTCTTCCCAGATTTCGATTTTATTTCCATCCAAATCATAGAAGGAAAAAGAGCACCCTTATTTTTTACGTAATTTACAAATTCCGCCCCTCTGTCGTATTCTGCCAGTTCCTCCGCGGAAATATCGCCGGAGTTTCCAAAAAGGGTTGACAAACCGCCCAAACCGCGCTATTCTTGTGCTTACAGAAAGAAAGGCTGTGAAGAGAAGAGTAAGCGGTTAGATAAGCCACAGAGAGCCTGGACAGGTGGAAACAGGCGCCCAAGGAACCGCCCAAAATGGTCTCGGAGCCGCGTACCGAAGCCCCCGGCCAAGGCTACGACGGGTGCACCCGTTACAGTGACAGGCTGTCGACGAATCATTTCTCGTCCGCAGTTGATAAGGCTCATGCCGCGAGGCATGGGTGAATTTAGGGTGGTAACACGAAGCATAGAAATCGTTATTGAAAACAATTCCTTGCTCTCGTCCCTGAAAAGAAATTTTTCAGGAAGGAGGGCTTTTTTGATGGAGAAAATGACATAAAGGCGAAAGGGCAGCACATGGAGGCGGGCTTGGAAGACAGGGGAATCACAGTAAACTTCCATGCAAAATGCCTGTAGGACAGGCTTGGCTGCTCGGTGTGCCGTCTTTCGAAAGTTGATTTGGCGCACAGCTGACGGAAACCAATTTTCAAACATGCTCTGGGAATTTCGTGCAAAAGAGGACAAAACGCCTGACGGTTTCCGCAGGCAAGTTACAGGATTTTCACAAAAATAATGGAAATGAGGTATCAAAATGAGGAATATATTAATTGGCGGGGCATGGCCCTACGCAAACGGCTCCCTGCACATCGGCCATATCGCAGGGTTGCTGCCAGGGGACGTACTGACCAGGTACCACAGGGCGGCAGGCGACAATGTATATTTTGTATCAGGAAGCGACTGCCACGGGACGCCCGTGGCAATCCGGGCTAGGCAGGAGAACAAAAGCCCCCGGGAAATCAGCGATTTTTACCATGAGGAGTTTACGGACTGTTTTCGCAAGCTGGGCTTCAGCTACGATGTCTATACGAAGACCTCCTCTGAAGAACACAAACGCTTTGTAACGGAATTTCACAGAAAACTATATGAGAGCGCGTATGTCTACGAAAAGGAAGCGCCCCAGGCCTATTGCCGGGACTGCGGCTCTTTCCTGGCAGACCGCTTCGTACTGGGAAAATGCCCCCGGTGCGGCAGTGACGCCAGGGGGGATCAGTGCGATGCCTGCGGCGCGGTACTGGAACCGGAAAATCTCCTGAAGCCTGTGTGCGCCTCCTGCAAAAGGCCCATAGATTTCCGCAGGACAAAGCATCTCTACATCGCCGTTTCCCGCCTGGAAAGACAGCTCCGGGATCTGGTGGACAGCCATCCCCAGTGGCGGAAAAATGCTGTCGCCTTTACCAACAAATATATCCGGGACGGCCTGCGGGACCGCGCCCTGACCAGGGATCTGGAATGGGGGATTCCGGTTCCGAAGGAAGGCTATGAGAACAAGACCATCTATATCTGGGCGGAAAATGTCCTGGGGTATCTCTCCGCCAGTAAAACGGCCGCGGAAGCCAGGGGTGGGGATTTCCGGGCGCTCTGGGGAGAGGACGCCCTCCATTACTACGTACACGGAAAGGACAACATCCCCTTTCACACCATTATCCTGCCCGCCCTTTTAACCGCAAACGGCGGGGGATGGCATCTGCCGGACAGGATCATATCCAGTGAGTATCAGACCCTGGAGGGAAGGAAAATATCAACCAGTCAGAATTATGCCATCTGGGTAAAGGACCTGCTGGCACGCTACGAAGCCGACTCCATCCGCTATTTTTTCCTGGCAAACGGGCCGGAGAAGAAGGACGCGGATTTCTCCTGGCGGGAGTTTGTCCACAGCCACAACGGGGAACTACTGGGAGGCTACGGCAATTTCGTGAACCGCTCCTTGGCGTTTATCGCAAAATACCTTGACGGAACCGTGCCCTGCGGGGCGGCTGACCCGGACATTGACAGGCAGACTGACGGGCTGTTCGCCTCGGTGGGCGGGCAGATTGAAAAAGGAGCCTTCAAGGACGCCCTGGAAGAAATATTTGATTTCGTGAGAAGCGCAAATAAATTCTTCGATACAAGACAGCCCTGGATTACCAGGAACACAGACCGGGCAGCCTGCGAAAACACCCTTTATCAATGCGTGCAGATCATTGCGAACCTGGCCGTCCTGCTGGCACCCTTTCTCCCCTTTTCATCGGAGAAGGTGTGCGGGTGGTTAGAATTGACGAACCACTGGCGGAAACAGTCCGTACCGGCCGGATACCGGCTTCCGGAAGTGGAGATTCTGTTTCAGAGGATTGACAAAAAGGCGATAGAGACTGAGGCGGAGAGACTGAAAACTCTGTGAATGTTGGGGGCTCGGCTCCGTTTGCACCGAACATCTGAAAACTACAGGGAATGGATTCTATTTTTCGATTTGATAATCCATTCCCGGACTTTTTAGGCTTTTTAAGCTCTTCACCAAACTATGCAGTTTTTAACTATAAGTAGCACAACTGGTTAATTTGCATATCTGTATTAATGCTTTTAATAAACTCATAAAGTTGCTTGGCATATACTGTTCCTAACGATGATACAACTGCACGAAGTTGCATTGCAACATTCTTTGATGCTTCTCTACTTTTTAATCCTCCGATCAAGGCCGGTTCCAATGTTCCATGAAATGGCAGTAAAATGTCAAGAACTTGTTTCCATCTTTTTACTAATGATTCAAAATTTTGGTTATCCTTATAAAATAACTTCCAAGAATCAAATATCTTTTTACTTATTAACCTTTCCATACAGACACCTATCGCATAAATTAAAAGCATCTTTGCCCCTCGCCTGCTTAAGAAATTAACCTCCCCCTCTTCAACATCTGTTCGCTCTTCTTTCTTGTTTTTCAAAAAAATTTTATACTCATCTATAGCTCTACCCAGAGAATAAACAAAAATAATATGTTCAGCGGACAGCTGATCAGAGAAAATATTGCTATATTCTTTATCTTCATCCCAAATTATTTTCTTTGAATTATATGCCGTCACACAATTACCATGAAAAGCCAACAACGTTTGCGCTACTAAATATGGGTCAAATACTTCTTTATTTCTTACCCGTGTGCTATCCCGCCTCCCACCACTATAATACAATTGTGGAAACTTTTTAAACTCGTGAACGCATTTAATTGCCGCTTTCGACTCTGGAATGCCGATGCGTTCACTCGTTATATTATGCAGACGGCAATTAATTACGTTTGTGGGTATAAATTCATTTCTAAGCCTGATCTGTTGTTTATCATTGCTTCTTAAATCTGATGGAAGAATTTCATTTTGTTTATTATTGTTATTTATTATTTCTTCAATTATCTTTGGATCGCCGCATACGATAAATCGTATAGGAACCAAAAAATCTTCTTTCAGAAAATCCACTGCTCCTATTGCACCTGTAGACTGTGCACCATTTATAACAGTAATTCCAGTTACAGATTTCAACATATTATCTTCAATATAATAATCATTTACTAAAGCTGTCAATCCATTATTATATGCCCAAAAATTTTCTGGTTGCTTTTCTACTGTTTCCATAATGCCTAAATTAATCTTATTCTTTCGCTTTCCTGCCCCAAGAAAGTTTCTAGGATTTCCCGAAAAAAGGTCATCTTTATATTTTAAATATAATCTTCGAATCCACGATCCTTTAACAGCAGTCACACAAGCTCTCCATTTGTTCCCGCTTATTTCAAATACATTCCCAGATCCATCAACAGAAATCGTTTCTTCAACCATAATACGTTTGTTAGAACTATTGTACCATTTCTCAATAGTATTATTTCCCACCTCTAATGCTACTACTTTAACAGAATTATCTCCTGCTAAAGAATTAACCAACTTTTGTGCAGCAATCTGCACAGTATTTAACTCTTCCTGTACTTCTGGATTATTTTTCTCATTCATATTATGCACATACCAGAAGTTTATCGTATTTATATCACCCTCTTTAATTGCATCTTGCAATTCCCTAACAACACCTTTTATTCTCTCTGGAATATCTTCAATATCACGTGTAAAAATCCACGAAGCAGCAACACTTAAATCACTTGCTTTATTTACTTTAGCTAAATCTGTTTCTTGTGGTTCTCTTTTCATATATGCCTGCGCAACAACTGCAAAGCCAGAATCATGGTCAATATAAATCAAATCACATTTTTTATCATCACTACCGTCTGTTAACGCGTCCGATGCAACAGCTATAATATCTTCTATATCATATCTCAACTGCAACGCATAAGGCAACAACGAATTGTCCCCATATAATTCAACCAATTCTATGCACCCTTTATAATTTTCTATATATTTATACGTAATTCCTCCCTTATCACTTGCAAATCACATCCGCCAGTTACGCATGCTGTTTTGTAAGCGCTGTCGTATGATTGGAATAAGTATCCCATGTGGGCTCGTAATCTGCAGTAGCCTGGTTCCCCCACATATCCCATCCATCCCTGACTCCTCTGGCAAAAAGCTCAATTCTTGGCCCCTGGCTGCACGCCTCGATAATTGACACTATCTCATCCGGTTTACGGCTATGCTCCCTCTTCATGGCTCTGATGATATTGACTTGTGACCGTGCCGGCTGCAGTGTTCTATTAGGCGCACTTTTCTTTTTGATCCCAAACAGAATCAGTTCTGTTACATTTCTAAAATAGAATCCAACGCCCCTGCCGTCAGGCCCTCCGTCCTTTCGCACTTTCTCCCACACAATATTACCTTTATATTCAAACCCCCACGCATCCATCACCTCCAACCCATCCGGAAGTAATGCGTTGGGAACCCATAAATAAAGATGTGCCTTATCTCCGGTAATGTCCGCAACAGGCAATGCTTTGATATCTGAAATTGTCATCGTCTCATATCGGGTCAGGCGCTTATGTTCCGGAGCAACTTTCCCTGTCCTGTTCTGAAACTGCCATGGTGGATCTGCATAAATCGTATTATACTTCTTCTCCTTCGTAAATTCTTTTAAGTTCTGTATGGTACTTACTAAGTCTGCCATATTCCTCAACGCATTCCTTTCCTATACCTATTGCCAAAATGGGACAGCCCCCGTTGCGGCGTGAGTCAAGCCTATACCTCAGTTTTCCCATCCATGTGGTGCTTGCTCCGTATTTCCTGATTAAAGCCTGGCCATTCTCATCTTTTTCCTGTTTAAATATCTCATTAAGCTCTTCTGCCCTTGTCACAATGATTCCTACATCAATCAGCCCGCAGTCAAAATAAGTTCTCATTGCCAGCAAATCTCTGTCGAACGTCTGGTCCTTACTGTTCCATTCCAGATCAAAAGCAACTCTGTTTTTCAGAAAATCTATATTGTGGCCGTCAATATATCCCTCAATTGTCTCGGTCTCAAAGGGCTCATCTGCAAAATGTCCTCTTCTCTGGGCAATCTGTCTCGGATACTTTTTAACAATTAAATCTCCGCTTATCCTGATTTCCCGCCATCCATATGGGTATAAAACATCGTCGAACTTTTTAGGTATGGGAGATTCATTGCCTCCGGCTTTCTTAATATCTGCCACCGTAAGCTTCAGCCTGCGCAGACATTCCTGTAACTCATTCCATTCGACCGGGAATGCGTCATGCAATATCTCCAGTGCATGGCCGTAATTATAAAATTCGAATTTTTTCAAAAGATCACTATCTATGTACTTTTTAAAATCCATTTCAATTTCCTTATCGCTTTCCGATGCTCCTTCCGGACAGATCAATGTCCAGATTTTTTGAAGTAAATTAATCATAACATATGAAGAATTCTATTGCAACCTGCTTCCCGGGAATTTCCTAAATAGACAAGCGCAGCGTTTACTTTTCATGGGGTGGGGAAAGTGTAACGAATGATTATGCAAAATGCTGAATATTAAAAGGATGGAACAGGAAGATTCTGAAACAAGACTTATTTGGGCGAAAGCCCTTATCGTGAAGCTCACCCACGGTCAACCACGACTCCGAGAACTCCAGGCCGCCTCCCTGTGCAACCTGGAGCATCTGGCAGATTTCTATGACTGCCTGAGCGTGCTGAACCACTTCGCAGCAGAAAACGAAGCCAACCTCTACTGATCCGTAAAAACCAACTTCAAGAAGACAGCCCTGGATTATCAGAACAGCTGACCAGGCAGACTGTGAAAACTCCCTCAATGCGTGCAGATCATAGCCCACCTGGCCGTCCTGCTGGCACCCTTTCTCCTCTTTTCCTAGAGCGTGTTTGAAAATTGCTTTCCGTCAGCTGTGCGTCACAATTTGTGGTAGATTAAATCATCTTACAGATGATTGCCCGAATGAGGGAGGCGTAGTGGGCTACGTTGACCGAATGAGGGGCAAAGATACCGCAAAGTGGGAATACGACGCTATGGCGTCGTTATGCAGATGGCGTGATTGAATTTTCAAACACGCTCTAGACGAAGGTATACAGGTAGTCATGCCCCCTCATACACCACATCCCTGTTCCTGAGCCCCGTACCAATAAAAGGCACCTCAAAGAAATCCTTTGGGTTGGCGCGGATAATGTAGTCCATGTAATTCCCCACCATCAGCGCATAGCTGTAGTATCCAACCGCATTGGGATGAAAGCCCAGGCCGAATGTCCTGCGCATCTCCTCGTCGTAAGCCGGGCCGTCATGGGACATGTCAATGAGGTAGGTGAAGGAAAACAGGCCGCACACCTTTTTCATTTCCTCTGCAATGCCCAGAATGACTGGGTCACCCAGCTCCTCTCCCCTGCGCTGCATGGACACCAGGAATATCCTCGCGTCCCTTTCTATCCCTTTCAGCCGGGACAGGATACGGCCCAAATCCCCGAAGAAAGTGTCCGGATTCAGTTCAGGCCTGTCGGGGTGGATATCGGCGGCGCTGCCCGGGGCCTGGCCGCAGACAAACACGTCATTGTTCCCCAGGGCCACAATGTACGCCTGATTCCACTTCCAGAAATTGTTTTCATCGGCCCAGGTCTCCACAAATTCCCTGGCAGTCATGCCGCCCCGGGAATAGTTGTTGTATGTGGTTCCAGTGAGACGCTCCAGTACAGCGGGCCAGGAATACTCATACATATCATGGTAAGTTATGTCGCCGTCCTGGTTATGGGCCTCAAACTCCCCGGAGGACAGGGAATCCCCAATCACCCCAACCTGCCTGAATATCCCGGCGAAGCCGCAGGTGGGCTTAATCTCGTCCAAAGGCATTTCTCCGGGTTTTAATGTAAATTGATCCAGTTTCATGATTCACTCCCTTCTTTATCCCATTCCGCCCCGGTAACTTTTTTCAGATCCAGGCCGCGGGTTTCGCCGACATATTTCCAGATGATGAAGATTGCCGCAACCAGCCCAGGCACCGTCAGGAACAGGTACAGGTATCCGAAAGCCTCCCCGGGCAGCATCGGCAGCAGAAAAATGGTCACAATGGTCAGCAGCCCTCCCACAATCCCGTTGAGCAGGGTATTGATGACGGTGACGGAGGAACGCAGGTTGGTGGGAGTGGACTCCGAGAACATAATCCCTCCGATAGTGTCTCCCGCGCCCCAATAACTGCCCATGAAACCGCCGATTGCCAGTCCGGTGACCCAGGGGGACAGCCCCATCATGGAATTGACGATAAACAGGCTGTAACACGCCACTGCGGAAGCAGACATGGCGATAATGGTCACTTTCCGGCCGAACCTGTCGGATACCAGACCGGCCAGGCAGGTCATCAGCGCATTCCCCACCGGGTAGAGGAACAGCGCCTGGGTGATGGCCTCCTCTGTCATCATGGCGGACTCCTTCATCACCGTATTGTAAGTGGCCGTAGCCAGAGATGCCGAATAAAAGAAACAGCAGGACAGCATCAGAAAACGCAGCTGCCGATGGCTGAAGGCAAATTTCAAGGCGTTCAGGATGCCTCCCTGGGCATTGCTGTTTTTCTCCGCCGCGCTGCGGCGCTCCCGCTCTTCCATGGGCGTCTTCAGATAGCTGACCCGGTTGACAAGGAATGTTTTTGTCTCCCTGGCAAAAAACAGAGCCGCGAAGGACAGCGCAAAGGCCAGCAGCGCCGGAAACAGATACACCAGATGCCACCTTTTACTCTGGTTGCGCATAATGGTCTCCCGCAGCAGGGGGACAAGCATGGTTCCCAAAATGGCCACCGCTTTTGTCAGCGCATAGTTCCTGGCCCTGGTCTTCTCACTGGAACACTCCAGAATGTACACACACTGCATGTCGTGGGAAACCATAAATCCCATTAACGAGCCCCCGATCATGAACACTACCAGGTTATCCGACAGATAGACCAGAAAAAGCCCCAGTCCCATGACAAAGGTATTGAGCACCAGAAACGGCTTGCGTCCAAACCTGTCGGCCAGAGGGCGGTAGACCACGATCAAAAGCGTCAGCGGGTATGTAATAAATCCCAGAACCTGGGAAAAGGACATCCCCTCTCCATAAGTCATGCCCATGCCCTGTACATAAAACTCATTGATAATGTTGGACTGGAACTGGATGGAAATGGTTGACGCAATCTCATCAATGATATAAATCAGGGAAAGCACCATAAAAAGATATGCCACATAAAACCGTCCGCTTCCGGCCTCCAACTGCTTTTGACATCTGGCCAGCTCCTTCGCTTCCCTCACCCGCAGCCGCTCCGTATTCTTTTTCCCCATAACATTCATACCTCCCTCTCTTCCGGCAGGAGACTCTCCGGCTCCGGTCCCCGCTGCTCCTGAAATTCGTATACCGTCAGGTTTTTGGTCATATCCCAATCCACGCCGAACTGCGCCGCAAGACCGCAGATCATCTGCAGGAAATCCCCCGATGTCTTTCCGGCAGCAAGAAGCCCCTGTTTTTCCACATATCTGTGACAGAAGATATTCAGCACCAGCTCATCCGTCGCCAGGGAAACAATGGCGTGGTTTTTCGTGTAGGTAAAAATGCTCCGCTGTCCGCTGTCCTCCCCGGTAAGACACACCGCGCCGTCCACCAGCAGGGTCATCCGCCGATACGGAAACAATCCGGAAGCGTCCCGCAGACGGTAGGAGAAAACCTTTGCCCCTGTCAGCTCAATGTCCTCAAAGGAAAAAAGATAAACCTTAACGCCCTTCGCTGCCGCCGCGGCCAGGGCATCCCGCAAGCGTTCAAATTCCACCCGCCAGACGGAGAGGGAAATCTCCTTCCCCGCACTCTCAATAAGCTCCAAAGCCTTCCTGATAAATTTATCATAGCCTACCAGGTTCAGCACATAGTCCTGATTCTTCTCCTCGCCGGACAGCCCGCTCAAAAACTCTTCCGCACGATTCAAATCTTTTTCCTGCTCTTTGCGGATTCGGGATATCAGCTTCTCATATTCCAGCGGGCGGTAGTAGCACGGTTCACCTTCCACCTGGAAGAGGATCCCCCTGTTCACCAGCCGGTCAATCACGCCGTATACCAGAGAGCGGGACACCCCGGAGAATTTTGCGATCTCATAACCGTTTAGAAACTTGTGCTGAAGCAGCGCCGTATATACCTTTTCCTCGTTTTGGGAAAAGCCCAGGTATTGACTATAATCAGAAAAACGATTATTATACTCATAGTAAAAAGTGCCTACAGCGCAAGATCTATAGTGCCTCCCTCCGGTGCGGGTGCAGATGCCGCCACCTCCGCTGCGGATCTGCCGTCCACCTGAACCGGTATCTCCACGCCCGCCAGCTGCAGGGATACACCGCTGTTGACCCCAGCCGACTCCTGCCTCTCCTTTTCCAGCTGGTTGAATAAAGCTCGCAGATACTTCATGTCAGCTTCCACAATCTCCCGCATCTCCTCTGCTCTATGCTTCTTTTTCATCTGCTCCAGTTCTTCAGGATCCATATCCAGAGACACCACCTGCTCCAATACTTCCATTTCGTTCTCCCGGGCCAGTTCCTCCATCTCCTCCTGAAGTTCCTGCATGAGCTCCTTCATCTCCTCGGCACTCAGTCCGCTGAAATCATAGCCCTCCATATCCTGACCGGTTCCTTCCGCATTTTCCTCATCGGCCCCCGGCATCCATGAACTGCCACGCTTCTCTATATCTTCCTCCTGCTGCAGGTGCTTCATCCGCTTCTTTGCAACCCTCTCCATACGTTCCGCATGGCGGATAGCAGCCCTTACTTCCCTGTCGTTATATTTTCCGCTGGCCAGCTTTCTACGCAGGTTCACCGTCTCCGTCTTGGCGCTGGCCAGAACTTTCTTCGCACTCCCTGAGGTCTTGGCCTGGGTGATCATCGTTGAAATCCGCCGCTGTTTATAAGACAGCTTTTTCAGCTTCTTTAGGCTGGAATTGTGAATGGTGATGGTCCCTACGCTGGAACCGTCATGATTCTTGATCGTAATCCGCTGTACACCAGTATTCCTGTTTGTCTGAACCTCTATACTCATACTGCAACCTCCTGTTTTCGTCCCGCATTCCGCATCCTTGCGTTTACCAGCTTTTTCTATATATCGTCCTTTTTCCGGAAAAAATAAGGGGGTAAACCGTTCCGGAAATTCTTATCAACATATGGATGATTGCCTCTCTCACTGCACCGTGCTACAATCAAAAAAGTACAGACTCTGTTACTGACAGACGCATACCCTCGCCCCTGAACATGGGCAGAAAGGAACCACTATGAAATTGCATTTAGGAGAAAAACTTACGGAGAGAATTCGTTCGCTGATTGTAACCAGACCTGCATAGAAGTCATGCAGGAAAAAGGGTAGTGACCTGTAATCGTCACTACCCCTTTTACCCGGACTGTCATTATCCCGCTTTCCGTCAGGTCCTGGCAGCTCCGTCCACGGACAGAACCACACCCGTCACATAGCTTGCCATGTCGCTGGCCAGATAGAGGAACGCGTTTGCCACATCCTCCGGCTCACCCACACGTCCCAGAGGAATGGTTGCAATCAAGGGCTTAATTACTTCGTCAGGCAGCACCGCCACCATATCTGTCCTGGTAACACCAGGTGCAACCGCGTTGACACGGATATTATCTTTGCCCAGCTCCCTTGCAAGGGATTTTGTCAGGCCGTTTACGGCGAACTTGGACGCCGGATAAGCCACGCCGGAGGGCTGTCCGTAGATGCTGACCATGGAGCTGGTATTCAGGATTACACCGCCTCCCTGCTCCTTCATCACTTTTGCTGCCGCCTGGGAGCAATTGAACACTGCATTGACATTGAGGGCCATGGTGTTCGCAAAATCCTCCGGCTTGTAGGTATACAGGCTTTCCCTTGCGGACACACCCGCATTGTTCACACAGATATCCAGGCTTCCGAAGGTCTCCTTTACTGTAGCGACAGCCTTCTCCACCTCTTCCGGCTTCTGCAAATCAGGGCATAATCCGATCACCCTGGAATTTTCTTCTTCAAAATACTCCGGTTTTTCCGCCCTCAGTTTGTCCAGGGCCTTGTCTACAGTCTCCTGCCTGGAACCGCAGAGAGCGACACATGCCCCGTTCTCCAGATACAGCTTCACGATGGCATACCCGATTCCTCTTGTGCCGCCTGTCACCATTGCAGCCTTGCCTTTTAATAATTCCATTCTCTCTTCCTCCTAATTTAAGTTCCGCAGCAATCCTCCTCTGTGCCTCTAATGGCAGAGGCAGAGCATTCCCGGCCGCAAAGAACTGCGTCCGTAAATCCTCTGGGCACTGCCTCGGCTTGCTGCTGTTTTAAGTTCCGCAGTGCGTATGTCTTTCACATATTATGTCCTCACACAGATTTTAAAATTCCACCGACTGATATTCACTCATATCCGGCACGAAGACATTATCATAAAAATCCAGGAAAATACGGTAACACTCTTCCTCCGTACACAATCTTCCGAACAGCCTGGTTCCTTCCTCCTGAATGCCCAGTTCCACCTCTATGCCCTCATCCTGCACGCAAGCCTGAACATACCTCACTTTATGCAAAGGCTTTGGCGCTGTCAGGATTACGAACTGCTCCGGGTCTCGGAACATATCTGCCAGGTAATACTCAATATCCACATCCCGGAAGTTTTCGGTCTTTCCATTCTGGTTTTCCAGTGTAAAATCACTCTGTTTTGCTACATTTTTAAAAACTATATCTTTCCCCAAGGTTCTGCTCTCCTCTGCGTTTTAATTTTCGAATCCGCTCTGCAGAAACTTCCGGAACCCTCACTCCCACGGCCACCAATACCCGAAATCAGTCCCCGGCAGCCTCCGACCAGACAGTCATAGCCGGCCGGCTTCCGGACATTCAGACAAACAACGTACACCCCTGCAGCTTGAACTGTTCGATCTTCCTGTCTATGTCCTCCACTGTAACATCCAGCTTCTCTGCAAGACATGTCTTGCAGAGAAACTGCGTGCTCCCTCGGTTGACGAACTTTTTATATGCACCCACTTCATTATAGGTAAGTGCTTTTCCGCACTGCATACAGCCGTTATTCACTGCGCGCGCCTCCATCACTGTCTCCTGTTTCACCACCCGCAACATTCTGCATACCGCCTGACTCCTGCCTTACTACATTCTGCATACTGCCTGGCTTCCAACCCTGCACGACCCTGTCACTGCGCAACTACTCTCGCCCGCAGCACCTGACAGTCAAAAGGCTCAAGTTCACGGATCATCGTAGAATTCTTTACTTTAAAGGATTCTCCGCCCCACACATCCTTACATTCCAAAGTCATGCCCGTGCTGAAGGGCAGTCCTACCTCATCCAGATTCAGCCGGGCCACAGCCTTCTCCTCGCTTAAATTAAACAATCCGATGGCAAGATCCCCGTTCTCCAGCTGCCTGGAATACAAAAGGAGATCTGCGTTTGCCCAGGTGCCATTCAACTTCACCGGCTGACGGCAGGCGCTGTCCTGGTTGATGCGGATCAGCTCCTCATTGCCCAGGATATCCTTCGTAGCCTGGTTCATGTTCCGTACATCGCAGCCGATCATCAGCGGTGACCCCATAAAGGCCCATATGGAGAAATGCGTCTTGTACTGGGTATCATTGCAGCCCTTCAACCCCACATTTCCCTTGCCGTACATGCCTACAATCAACATATCCATATCATTGAAACAGCCCACGCCATTGTAGGGATGGAGCTTCTCCTGCTGCTTTGTAAGATCCTTCACGGATTCCCATGTATCAAAGATATCTCCCGTGGAACGCCACATGGAAGCCGCCGTGGTCTTAATCCATTCGTGGGTCTCATCCACACCCCAGGAACATGCGGAAAACAGAATGTCCCTGCCGCAGTTTTCCAGGGCCAGACCCATGCGGCGGTACAGATATTTCCCGGGTATAATGGGACTGTGGTAGCAGTAATCGTACTTCAGGAAATCCACTCCCCACTCCGCGAAGGTACGGGCATCGATAAATTCGTGCTCGAAGCTGCCCGGATATCCGGCACAGGTAAGATTCCCCGCGCAGGAGTACATTCCGAATTTCAGTCCCTTCGAATGTACATAATCCGCCACGGCCTTCATGCCATGAGGAAATTTCTCCGGATCCGCCACCAGGCGCTCCTCTTTGTCCCGCTCCTTCAAGGACCAGCAATCGTCGATTACGAGATATTCGTACCCCTTCTGCGGCAGGCCGTTCGCTGCCATGGCATCCGCCGTCTCGAAGATCAGCGTCTCATTGATATTCTCTCCGAATGTGTTCCATGAGTTCCACCCCATGGGCGGTGTCAATTTTACCATAATTTCTTACCTCCATTCCAGTTCCGCATCCGCCGTTCCAGTGCCCTTTCCGGCGAAATCTCTCCGGCCTCTCAGGGCTTTCGGCCGTAAAGCTTTCGGGGCACTT
>CAJUCE010000015.1 GCA_910584865.1 uncultured Acetatifactor sp. | reverse complement strand
TCCTGCTTGTATGCCCGTAAATCAAGGCTTTTTTGAGATAATCAACCATTTTCTGTTAATATTTTATACGGCTTCCCTCTTATCCCCTGTATTTTCCCTTTCCGAAATCATGGCATGCAGCTTGCCTATTGCCTTGTCAATCCCGCCTACCTCATCAATAATTCCACGATTTACCGCTTCCTCTCCCACCAATATAGTCCCCACATCCTTGGTCAGAACTCCTGTCTCTGTCATCAGATCCTCCAGCGTGCTTTTACTGATGCTGCAATGGCTGCAGACAAATCCTGTAATCCTGTCCTGAATCTGTTTAAAGTAGTCAAATGTCTGTGATACGCCGATAACCATTCCGCTCATCCTCACCGGATGGATCACCATCGTTCCGGTGGGAACAATGTAAGAATAATCCGTACTGACCGCAATGGGAACACCTATGGAATGGCTGCCGCCCAAAACCAGGGAAACCGTGGGTTTGCTCAGAGAGGCAATCATCTCCGCTATAGCCAGCCCGGCCTCCACATCTCCTCCCATGGTATTCAGCAACACGAGAACACCCTGTATATCGCTGCTGTCCTCGATGGCCGCCAGGCTGGGCAATATATGCTCGTATTTTGTGGTTTTCGAATTGTTGGACAGATTTTCATGCCCTTCGATTTCTCCTATAATAGAGATCAAATGGATATTTCCTAACTTGCCGCTTTCATCCAATGTCGCCTGACCGGTCTCTTCAATCCGCTTATCCTGCTGTTCCTGCTTCTCCATCTTATCAGCCATAAGTCTCTCCTTACTAGAAATCAAGATTTTAATAAAGGAGTACATCTCCTGTACTCCCTGATAGCATCCCCTCTTTCGTTTTCTTTATCCATGGAGCCGTTCAAAAATAACACATAAAGGGTTCCTTCCGAACGGTTCCATATTACCTGTCAAATATCAAAATCATCGTCTTCCGCAATAGGATAATCAAAATCATTTCCTATGGCTTCTTCTTTTAACGGATAATCCATCACACGTTTCACATGCTTTTTGGGTAAAGGCAGCGGATTTTCCAGATACCGCACCGGCTTTCTTTCACTCTCCGTGCCCCCTGCCTGCAATTTGCCGCTGTCCTCCCCGTCCATGTCCAGAATCTGCAAAGAATCCTGCGCCTCTGCCACCGCTCCCAAGGGCGTCCCTTCTTCCTGCACTTTGGCCGCAGCCTTCCCCCGGAAACATTGTCCGATCCCCTGGCCTGCCGACAGCGCCAGCAACAGGTACAAGGCATAAAAGCCCGGCATTTCCTCTGTGAATATCCCGAAGCAGGATGCCAGAGCAACTGCTATGATTAATACTGTATATACGGAAATGTGTTCTTTTTCCCTGTCATACCAAAAGCTGAAAACGCCGAAAGCCATTCCCGTAAACAGAAGAAAACTTTCCGTCCAGAAATCAGCGCCACCCACTGATGCCGGCAGTCCGAACCCGTCCGGTTTATACAAAAGCAGCCAGGCTTTCACCACGCCCTGAAAGGATTTTCCGCTAAAAAAAGCATCCGTAAAAATGCAGATCATCATGCCCAGGACCGCTCCGACTACACACAGCAATACCGCAGCCGCCCTTTTTCCGGATGGATTCTCTTCCCTGCAGCCGGCAAAAATCACAAATACAGCCGCAGGCAAAAGCAGCCATCCTGCCACATCCAGATAAGCGCACAATGCCGCCAATATGCCGATAAACAAAAAAGCTACCGGCAGGAGCCTGTCCTGATATCCGGATACCGTCACTGCAGCGGCAGCCACTATCAGCACGAAATACAGAATTTCCGGCGATAATACAAGGGCTCTTCCTATCATATAGGGTCCGCACATACAAAATCCCAAAGTAACCAGCGCCGTAACCGCCCCGCACTTCTTTCTCACTGTCAGGAACAGGCCCAGAGAGCCCGCCAGCTGCAGCACAATCTGAAGCCAGATTCCGACGATATAGCGGTTTCCCAACAGCCGGAATGCACCGTGAAGCAGCTGAACATAGAAGTAAACCGCCCCGTGCACAATCTGCGGGATCTCCCCCCCGGCCACGACTTTGGCAATCTCATAGTATTCCTCGCCGCCGGCGGCTCCTTCCATTCCCCATATCCGAAACAGGCCTCCCAATATCAGCAAACCTGCCGCCAGGACGCATTCCAGCGCAAATGTCCCCCCGGGCCGTTTCTTTCCCCACAAAGAAAGCACCGCTCCAAAGCGGCGAAACAGCCAGTCAATTCCCCCTGTCACTGCCAGGATAAGGATTGCAAAGAGGATCCCCCAATATGTCTGCACCCCTGCCCGTCCGCAGAGCACTCCTCCAACGCCGGCCAGGGCGATTCCTGTCAACAGTGTATACAGAAACCACATCACATAACAAAACACATTCTTGCTCCAGCTCATCTCAGCCCTTCCGGTCCTCATCCTCTGTATCTGCCGCCTTCCTGCTGCAAAGTATTTCTTCAATGTTATAGCGGGGCCTTTGCTTTACCTCAATATAAATCTTACCGATATACTGTCCCACCATACCGACAGCCAGCAACTGCAGCCCGCCCAAAAACCAGATCGACAAAATCAGGGATGTCCATCCCGGTACCACGCTCCCTGTAAAATAGGAAAACAGCGCATACACCAGCGCAAGCAGCGATACAAGGATGATGATCAGCCCTATTCCCAGTATCATGCTGATCGGCTTCACGCTGAAAGAAGAAATCCCGTTAAAAGCCAGGGCCAGCATCTTTTTCAGCGGATATTTCGACTCCCCTGCCGCCCGCTCCTTCCGGTCATAATAGACGCTGTCCGTCTGGTAACCGATCAAAGGCATCATACCTCTCAGAAACAGATTGGTCTCCTTATACTTGGAGAACTCCTCCACTGCCCGCCGGGACATGAGACGGAAATCCGCATGATTATAAACCGTCTTCACTCCCATAAGCTCCATCAGCTTATAGAAAGCCTGCGCCGTGGTCCGTTTAAAAAAGGTATCCGTTTTACGCTCTCTCCGCACACCGTAGACGATATCATTGCCCGCATGAAACTTATCAATCATCTCTTCGATGACATTCACATCGTCCTGCAAATCCGCATCAATGGAAACCGTCACATCACTCATATCTTTGGCTGTAATCAGACCGGCGGTCAGCGCAAACTGATGCCCCACATTCCCCGCCAGCTTCACACCGCTCACCTGCCCGGGGTAGGCCCTATGCTCTTCCTCAATCAGCTCCCAGGTACGGTCCGCGCTGCCGTCATCCACAAATAAAATGAAACTGTCGGCAGAGATTTTTTCCTTCCCCGCCAAATCCTCCAACACCCCACGCAAGGCCTGCGAAGCAAGCTTCAAAACCGCCTCCTCGTTATAACAGGGCACCACGATTGCCAGTCTGTCCATACATCAATCACCCTTCATCCCAGTTATGGTACACTGCCTGAACATCATCGTCATCGTCAAGCAGATCAAGCGTCCTCTGAAGGTTTTTGACTGCGGTCTCATCCGTCAACTCCACATAATTCTGCGGAATCATGGTAACTTCTGCACTCATCATGGGAATTCCTGCATCCTCCAGAGCCTTGCGGACCTCCTCGAAACCATCCGGATCCGTCAGAATCTCGTAGTTGTCCTCTTCCTCATTAAAATCTTCCGCTCCTGCATCCAATGCCGTCATCATGAGATCATCTGCCTCCAGTTCACACTCCTCCCTGTCGATGATGATCTGCCCTCTCTTGTCAAACATAAAGGAAACACAGCCAGGAGTCCCTACATTCCCCTGTCCCTTGGTAAACGCGCTCCTGATATTCGCCGCAGTACGGTTCTTATTGTCGGTAAGAGCATCCACAATAATCGCAATTCCGTTAGGTCCGTATCCTTCATAGGTTACATATTCATAATTTACATTACCCACGTCCCCGGCGGCTTTCTTGATCCCTCTCTCAATGGTATCGTTGGGCATATTATTTGCCTTGGCCTTGGCAACCACAGTGGCAAGCTTGAAATTGTTATTCGGGTCCGGCCCGCCCTCCTTTACTGCCACCGCAATTTCCCTTCCGATAATGGTGAAGATCTTCCCTTTCGCCGCATCGTTCTTTTCCTTTTTATGCTTAATATTGGCAAATTTTGAATGTCCTGACATATATTTTCTCCTTTTCGTCGCATTATATTTATGTAATTACCAGGCTCATCATATCACTTTTTGTCGTCGGATTCAAGTGGCGAATCCTCTTCCGGCAGCTTGGTCACAAGTACGCTCTGGATCATTTTGTTCTCCACCGAGAGAATCTTAAAATGATATCCGCAGAAATCAAGATCAAACTGCTCATCCGGCTCCGGAATCTTATCCATCCTGGAGATCAGAAAACCGTTCAGCGTCTCAAAGGCTTCATCCTCGAAGGATATGTCAAAGCGCTCCTCCAATTCCTCCAGCGGCGTCTTGCCTTCTATGATATACTCATCGTTTCCCTTTTCCTCAATATAGTCGCTGATTTCATCATATTCGTCCAGAATATTGCCCACGATTTCTTCCAGAATATCCTCCATGGCCACCAGTCCGTCCGTCTGGCCATACTCGTCCACCACCACTACCATCTGCTGTTTCCCGGCCTGCATCTCCCGAAATAGCTGATCGATATTTCTGGTCTGCGGAATGAAAACCGGTTCCCGCATCAAGCCCTCCAGCTCCCGCAGCGGGGTATTCAGATTCCCTGCATCCGCGTGAAAACGTAGAGCGTCCTTTAAATGCAGAATGCCCACGATATGGTCCAGATTCTCCTCATATACAGGATACCGGCTGTTCTTCCCCTCCATCATAAAGGTGATGGCATCCTGCAGAACCATATCTCCGTCGATTGCCACAATATTCGTTCTGTGGGTCATAATATCCTGCGCTTCTTTGTCCCCCAGCTCGAAAATATTGGAAATCATCTTCGCCTCGCTGGCCTCGATGACCCCCTGCTCATGGCCCTCATTGACCATGTTGATGATCTCCTCCTCTGTCACATCCGCTTCCTCCGCATTCCCCCGGATCCCGAAGATTCTTAGAATCCCCCTCGCCGTCAGGGTCACCAATCCCGTAAACGGAGCAAACAGCCTTGTCACAAAGAATACAGGGGTAATAAACAAATACGCCCACCTTTCAGGCGCCCTGGCCGCAATTGTTTTGGGCAGCAATACCCCCAACGTAAGCGTTATGTACAAAAGCAGCACCGTGGCAATCACCGCCGCCAATACGGCAATCACACTTGCCGGAAGCACTTCCAGCTTAAACTGATGCTGCGCCACAATCCGGATCCCCTTCGACAGGGTTCGCAGCAGCAATCCGAAATGAACCGCTCCGATCACAATATTAATCAGGGTTGTGATCAGCTGTACCGTATTTTCATACTCTGCGGGATTGCTGATAATCGCTCTCAGCCTGATTGCTTTTCTATCCTTCTCTTCCTCGGCCCTCCTTTCTATTTCCTTTTCGTTCAGAGAGTGGATGGCCGCTCCGAAACCGTAGAAAAACATGTCAATCAAAAGCAATACCACAAAGAAGATTATACTGGCAGTAGGCCCACCGTCGTCCATTTTGATCCTTTCCTCCAAATTCGTCTCTTATTTTGCACCGATGATACTTTCTCAATATACCATCTCCGGGCTGATTCGTCAAGAAGTGCTTGCATGCGTCCGCCGAATGACGGCCGCATATCGTCCTGCGAACTGCTACATCCTGTCATATTATGTATCCAGTTCCAGGCTGACCATCAGCGCCCTGTCCACACGCTTCATGACTGCACCGTCCAAATGACACACTTTATCCTTCAGACGTTTCTTGTCAATGGTTCTAAGCTGTTCAAGCAACACCACAGAATCCTTATCCATATCGTAGAGAGCGGCATTCAATTCGATATGTGTAGGCAGCTTTGCTTTATTCATCTTAGAGGTGATAGCAGCACAGATCACCGTAGGGCTGTGCCGGTTGCCGATATCATTCTGAACAATCAGCACCGGTCTGATCCCTCCCTGTTCCGAACCGATTACCGGCCTAAGATCCGCATAATATACATCTCCTCTTCTCATTTTACCTCCAAATCCATCTTTCATTTAGAAATTGTACGAAAAATAATTTATATTTGCACAATTTCTTATGCATTTGTAGGATAGTTTTACCAGATTTCCGGAAGTTATTCACTTATCAAAGCAAAAGTCTCCCTTCTATCATATGAAGAGAATCTCAAAAAGTTTCTTTGCCTATTTTATCTATGATATCGCCCGCCATGCAGGCATGCTCTCCCTTATCTCCTGCCGCCAGATCCCCGGCACAGCCATGGACATATACCCCCACTGCCGCCGCTTCGAAGGATTTCATCCTCTGTGCCAGCAGTCCCGCGATGATCCCGGTCAGTACATCGCCGCTTCCGGCAGTGGCCATCCCGCTGTTCCCGCTTATGTTGACACAAATCCTTTCCCCTTCCCTGCAGATAAAGGTCCGGGCATCCTTGGCCGCCACTGTACAATGCAGGGCCGATGCAAGCGCCATACCCTCCACAGATAAAGCATCCTTACATGCGCCGATGTTTTTCCCGCGTAGCCTGGCCAGCTCTCCCACATGGGGCGTCAATATAATTTCCCTGCCTGCCTTTCCCTGCCCGGCCAAAATTTCCCGTAGGGACGGATGCAGGGAAAGCAGATTCAGCCCGTCTGCATCAATAAGAAGCGGCTTTTCTCCCTCCCGGATGCACCTTTCCAGGCAATCCAGGGCTTCCTGTCCCTGCCCGATTCCCGGTCCCACTGCAATCACATCCGCCCAGGACAGAGAGCTTTCCAGATCCTTCCCGGTGCCGAACAATGCTTCCGGCACCGCCTGCTGCAGGATCTCCCGGTTCTCCCCTGCCGAAATCACCTTCACCATACCTGCTCCGGCCCGATATGCCGCTCTGGCAGCCAAAATTGCCGCTCCGGCCATATTCATGCTGCCCGCCGCCAGCAATACCTTGCCGAAGGTTCCCTTATTCCCGTCTCCGTCACGTCCCGGCATGAGGAGATGCGGCGCTTCATCGTAGAAAAACATCTCCGCCTCCTGTCCGAAAAAGCTCTTCTGCGAGATGCCGATGTCCGCAATCTGCACCTCTCCCGCATAGTCTTTCCCAGGGTACAGCACAAGCCCTCTTTTACAGAATCCGAAGGTTACCGTCATATCTGCCCTCACGGCGCAGCCCAGGATCTTCCCTGTGTCGGAATCGATTCCGCTGGGCAGATCCAGAGACAATTTCCAGCCTGCAAGGCTTTGTATCCGCTCTACGGCGCCCTGAAAGATACCCCTCACCTCCCGGCTCAGCCCCACGCCAAACAAAGCATCGATAATCACTGTATAACTGTGATCCTCCGGCTCCCTGACAAAGCCTGCCGGATAGTAGTCTAAAATGCGGCGCTGCTGCCTGAACTGTTCCGAAGCCCTGCTCTCCTCTCCCACACACCAGACATCTACCCGATAACCCTTCTCCGACAAAAGCCTGGCCGCCGCAAGGCCGTCTCCGCCGTTATTGCCCATACCGGCAGCCACCAGCACCGACGGTTCGCCCCCTAATCCTGCACAATATTCTTCTACCGCTCTCACCGCGGCCAGTGCCGCTCTTTCCATTAAAACACATGCCGGAATGCCGATCCTGTTGATGGTGTTGCTGTCGTAAGCCTTCATTTCAGCAGCCGAAACCAGATATTGCATCACATTCTCCCCCTCCGCCGTTTCTATATAAAAGCCGTACCAAACTGCAAAAAGACATCGCAACCCTCATCACGATGCCGTCTGCCCGGACTCTTCTCTTTCCTTAAAACCCTGGAAACACATCCTTACGTCTGCCCCGGATCCTCCTGCGAATTGTACTGCATATCAAATATATCGATCACTTCCGCCCCGAACACATCATGCATATAGGAATAAATCGCATGGTTACGCAGCTCCATTTCCTGCTTTTTCACCAGACGTTTTTTCAGCTCGACTCTGATTTCCGATATCCATTGCTCGGTTTCCCGTATGTCTGTCAGGTTCTCCTGCATGATGTCATAGCAACAATCCATAGTTGCCAGCATAAGCTGAAAATTAGCGGCATCTATCTCTTTCGGCAGATCAAGAAGCTCATCCTGATACTGATCCAGGCGCTCATTGCATTCCTCTACCAGCTTTTTATTCTGCTCCAGCTTCTGAGATTTCTCCGAATCCGTATCCTGCCCTGCCTCATCCATGGCCGAAACAATCTCTCCCATCAGCCGCTTTTTCAGCCTTTTGATATCCTTTACCTCATTGTTCAGCTTCCCCTGCTGCTTCAGGAGCTGATTCAGCTGCTGCTCCAGCTCGGAAACCTGCTCCCGCCCCTCCTGCGTCAGAAGCCGATACCATTTATTGTCCAGTGTAAGAATCGGAATTTTCTTCCCCTCCAGCGCACGGATAAAGGATTCCCGCTGACCGTCTTCCTGTCTTCCCTTCATGTCTGTATGTACACCTCCTGTCAAACCGGTCTCTTTCCCGTCTTCTCCTGAATCAAGCCCGATTCATTTCGTCTCCTCTGTCTCTTTTACGCGCTCTCTCCTGATATTGTAAGACAGCTTCATAAGGCTGTCAGAGAGATGGACATTCTCCACTTCGATTCCCTCCGGTACATTCAAATCCACATGCGCGAAATTCCAGATTGCCCTGATTCCCGTCTTCACCAGTCTCTCGGCCACTGATACCGCACTGGTCTTGGGAATCGTCAAAACCGCAATATCGATATCGTTTTCCCGGATAAAATCCTCCATCTCTTCCATGGCCATGATCCTGACTCCGCGGACCTCCATGCCTATCAATTCCGGATTCTGATCAAACATTCCGCGGAAAATAAATCCTCTTCTCTCGAAATTCAGATAGTTTCCCAGCGCACGACCTAAATTCCCCGCACCGATTATAATAAAATTATGCTGCCTGTCCAGTCCCAGTATTCTTCCGATCTCTCTGTAAAGATATTCTACATTATAACCGTAGCCCTGTTGGCCGAAACCGCCGAAATTATTGAAATCCTGCCGGATCTGAGATGCCGTCACCTTCATCAGTTCGCTTAAATCCTGGGAGGAAATCCTCTCCACGCCCTGATCCTTCAATTCGCCCAGATACCGGAAATATCTGGGGAGACGCCCGATAACAGCCTGTGAAATTTCCTTCTCTTCCAAGGTCTCCACCTCCATTGACACAGCGATTGCCGCAGTGTTTACTTTATCATAGCAAAATGTGAAATTACTGTCAATCATTTCCGGCAGGCAATCTTTTATTCCAAAGCTCCATCCAATGAGTCCGAAAGAATCTTTGCACACTTCAAGCCGAAAAAAGAACGGCAGACACACGATCCGCCGTTCTCAAACATTTTATACTCTTCAAATCGTTGGTTCATAAAAACTGCAGGCGAGTCCTTACAGGCTGGCAGCCTCGTTCACAATCTTCTTCAGAGCTTCAAGAGCCTCGTCAGGCAGCTTGTCATAGCCTTCCTTCTTGGTAGCGAAGCCTTCCACAGCATCCACACGGTTCTGCATAGCGCCCTGAAGAGCCTTCACATACTCCGCGTTGCCAAGGTCAGGTGTAAAGCCTTCCCAATCCATGATCTCAATATCCTCGAAAGGTCCCCACTGCTTGAAGCTTGCCCTCTTCTCCACGATGGTCTCCAGGATACCCAGGGTATCGGCAGGTTTTACCTTCTTGCCCATGAAGTCGCCCGTATTGATGATGTAGCAGTCTACATTCTTCTCGGCAACCAGCTTCTTGAACTTCTCATAGTCATTTACCAGAGGATAGGTTCTGAACGGGTTCGCATAAGGAACAATACGAAGCGCGTTCATGTCGGTACCTGCCGCCACACGCTCTGCAGTGGAAGTCTTGGTAGCCAGGGTAGCACCCATAACGGATGCCAGCGCAGCGCCTTTCAGCTTCACTACAGGCGGGATGGTAGGATCCTTCATAATCCAGAAGATGGCGTTCACGGGAGCGTCGATCTTGTCCACGCGGTTGGGGCTCCAAAGCTTGGACTTGATGGCACGGCCATTGCCGTTCCTGATGTCCTCGGTAACCAGCTGTACTTTTCCGTCCTCGTCCAGAGTGGCGGAGCAGTTCTGCGCCGTGAGCAGAAACTTATTGTCAGGGCAGCCGGTAGGATAGTCGGCAGTCTTGTCGAAATAGGTGGGCTCCAGAGCTACGGAAGCGCAGGTGTCAGTGTTGATAATGAACGCATCGTCATGAAGCACCTTGATCTCATACTTACCATTGTGCTTTGCATGGGTCAGGGTAGACTTGCCGGATCCGGACAGGCCGTATACGGAAGCAACGAACTTGCTGCCGTCAGCAAGCAGATACTCCTTCTGTCCGCCGTGGCAGGAAGCATAACCGTTCCTGTTTGCCAGAGCCCATGCCATGGTCAGTGTACCCTTCTTGTGCTCTCCGAAGTACTTCATACCCAGGATAGCGGCGCAGTTCTGATCCGTGTCGAAATAGCACAGGGTCAGGTCGTCGCTTAAGCAGCTGTAGTCCACATCAGGGCTGGGTGTAGGCGCCCACTGAGGATCGGAGAAGATGTAGATATCCGGCTCCTTGCCTCCGCCGATAGGCTGGGACTCTTTGTACATTGCCACATATTTGTCGGACATATACTGGAAGTTCAGCATCCAGTTATAAAGAAGGTTCTCTTCTCCTTCGGGAATCAGCAGATGAGCCTTCGCCATGAACTCGGGATCAAGGCCGATATAGCACTCTGCATGGTACAGAGTCTTCCAGCGGGTCTTGTAGATGGCATCCATAACCACCTTGTCAAGCTTCACGGCATCCACGCCCGGCTCGCCCTTAATACGGCGTGCCTGTGCATAACGTCCGGTAACCGCTCCGTCATTGAACAGCAGCACCTTGGCATCTCTCTCCAGTCCGATCTCCTCTGCACGGTAAACCGGCATATCGGTAACGATGGTTCCGGGAGAATTCTTCGCCATCTCATATGCTTCCTTCAGAGTGTTCACCTTTACTACGTTATTGCCGTAGAAAGCACCTTCAATAATGGAACGGGTCTTGCTGAAACCGGGCTTGCCTGCGCCGATCTCAGAAATCGGGTAGTACGCTTTTGTTGCCATTGGTATCGTCCTCCTTATAATTACAATTCTTCTAAATCCTAATTATTATCTCAAAACTGTTTTCAAAAGTCAAGAAAGGATGTACATATTTTATAACGATTTAACATTTACCGCGGCGGGAAGGTTCAAGAGAATGCTCCCTCATTTTCCCCCTTATGCAGGAAAAACGTACTGTCCGCCCTGGTCTCTGCCCGCAGCCACTCCCGCTCTTCCTCGTCCAGGTAGGGAGACAGCTTCTCGAATACCTGTTTCTGATACGCATACAGGTAAGCCCGCTGGGTCTCGGTCATATATTTCTCGTCAATGGCTTCCATATCCAAAGGTACCCAGGTAATGGTCTTGAAGTGCATGAACTGGCCGTATTCGTTCTTCACGCCGTTCTCCGCCACCATCACGTTCTCGATGCGGATGCCGTGGCTCCCCTCAATATAGATCCCGGGCTCGTTGGTTACGTCCATGCCTGCCTCAATCACAGCCTCCGGCCTTCCTTCCGCATACTGCCAGGAAAGCCCCTGAGGCCCCTCATGTACATTCAGGATATAACCCACCCCGTGTCCGGTGCCGCATTTGTAGTCCAGGCTGATATTCCATACCGGCTGACGGGCCAGGATGTCCAGATTCCGTCCGGTGCAGCCGTGGAGCCACCTGGCGTTAGTCATCTGCAGCATGCCCGCCGCCACGGCCGTGTAGTGCATTTTGATCTCATCGGAAATGGGTCCCAGCACAATGGTCCTGGTTACGTCCGTGGTGGCACCCAGATACTGTCCGCCGGAATCCACCAGAAACAGACCTTCCGGCTCCAGAACGGCGTGACTCTCCGGCGTGGCCTCATAGTGCATCATGGCCGCGTTGGCCTTGTATCCTCCTATTGTAGGGAAGGAAAGTCCCAGGCACTCCGGAATCTCCCTCCGGAAGGATTCCAGCTTATCCGCAGCAGTGATCTCCGTGATCTCCATTTTACCGATATTTTTCTTCAGCCAGTAAATAAACTTTGTCAATGCCAGGCTGTCCTTGAGATAATACTTCTCCATATTGGCCAGCTCTACAGGATTCTTGATCGCTTTCAGAATTTCCGTAGGGTTCCTTTTCTCCACCAGGGTCTGTTTCTCAGACAAAGTCTTATACAGACAGTAACTGCAGAAACGGTCATCCACCAGGATTTTTCCCTGGGCAGGCAGATTCTGCAGCCAGGTCACGATGTTGCCATATTCCTCCACCTGGATACCCTTCTCATTCAGATACGCCCACACGCTCTCATCCAAAGCGCTCTTCTGTATAAACAGCACACTGCACTCCTTCGACAGATAACCATAGGAAATCGCCACAGGATTACATTCCACGTCGCATCCCCTGATATTGAAAAGCCACATCAGATCGTCCAGCTTGGTCAGGAGAAAAGCGTCCGCCCCTTCTTTTTCCAGCTTCTCCATGACATCCGACCGCTTCTCCTCAAAAGTCCTGCCCGCAATTTTCTCGTCCAGCACAGTGACTTTTCCCGCAGGAAACTTCGGCCGGTCTGACCAGATGGTCTCGGACAGGTCTGTGTCATATACAACTGAAATCTGTTTTTCCTCCAGCTTCTTCTCATAGTCTTTTCCGGCCTGGGCCGAAATCACTCTCCCATCAAAGCCCAGTGTCTGTCCCTGTTTCATATTCTGCTGCAGAAATTCCGTGATATCGGGTACTCCCTCATCCCTCATGCGGAACAAAGTAACGCCGGTCCCTTCCAGTTCATGATCCGCCTGAATAAAGTATCTGCCGTCCGTCCACAGACCGGCTCCCTCCTGCCATACCAGCAGGGTTCCGCTGGAGCCCGTAAAGCCGCAGAAATATTCTCTCACCTTAAAGTAATCGTTCACATACTCGGAACTGTGATAATCTGCGGTTGGAATCATATAATAGTCGATTCCGTGTTCCTTCATCTGCGACCTCAGCGCCGCAAGCCTGCCTTGAATGAGTGCATTCTCCATTCCTGATACCTGCCTTTCTCCTGGTTCGTTTATCTTTTTGTATCCCGCCGCCTGATCGGCAACTCGGATACTGACTGTCGTTTTTCAGATCCTATCCGGCTTATTCAATCCTGATCCCTGCAAAATCAATTTCAAAATTTTCAAAGATTCCGGCTTTTATTTTAACACAGCCCCACAGCCCGTGAGGTTCCCACGCGCTCACACCCCAGCTCCAGGAACATCTCCAGGTCTTCCAGTGTGGCAATGCCTCCGGCAGCCTTGATTTTCACTTCAGGGCCAATATATTTCCGAAACAACTCCACATCCTCCCCTGTGGCGCCGCCTGTGCCGAAGCCCGTGGAAGTCTTGATATAGTCCGCCCCCGCATTGGTCACTGCCCTGCACATGGCAATCTTCTCTTCCTGTGTCAGGTAGCAGGTCTCTACGATGACCTTCAGGATATGGCTGCCGCAGGCTTCCTTTAATGCACGTATCTCCGTCTCTACCTTGTCGAAATCCCCGTTTTTCACATCGCTGATATTCACCACCATATCGATCTCACTGCAGCCGTCTGCCAGTGCCTGCTGTGTCTCCGCCAGCTTGGCCGCGGTGACGCTGTAGCCCAGGGGGAAACCCACAACCGTACAGATGTTGAGCCGATCTCCGTAGGTGTCATGGATCCGTTTGATATACGCGGGCGGGACGCACACGCTCGCCGTGCGGTATTCAAGGGCTTCGTCACAGAGCCTGCGGATATCCTCCCATGTGGCATAGGGCTTTAACTGAGTATGGTCTACTTTACCAAGCATTTCCTCCTTCGTCATTTTTCCTCCTGGCCCGGACAGGCGATGACCGTCTGACCGTCAATATTTTAACGTCTTTATAGGCGGGCTGAAACAGCTCACCATGTATGCGCTTTACCGCACTGCCAATAAAAATTCCCGCACCACATCCTTCATCCCCTCTGCTTCACACTGCTTCTCATGCAGCACGGGAGCGGTACGGATTTCCTTGACGGCATCCGGAACCGGGATACCGGAACGCTTCTCCAGCTCATCCACCAACTCGAAATCGTCCTGAGAGGTCTTTACTCCCTGAACTGCATTTCGTCCATCGACTGCCTTTCGTCCGTCCACTTCCCCTGCCCCATAGAAAGATTGGGTTCCGTTTTCAGCCTCCTCCCCACCGATGGACTTCATGACACTTCCTACAAATTTATAAGGACTGGCTGTGGAAGCAATGATTGTCTTCGCACAATCGCCGGTTTCTTCCTGATATTTCCGGTATACGGCAGAAGCCACCGCCGTATGCGTATCGATCACATAGCCATAATCCGCATAAAGACGCTTTATCTCCTCTCCTGCTTCGGCTTCCGTGGCATAATTCCCGTAAAAATCCCCCAGCTCGGATTTCATTTTCTCTGTTATTTCGTATTTTCCAACTCCGCTTAAGGCGGCCATCAGCTGTGCCGTCTCCGCGGAATCATTTCCCGTAATCCGGTAAATCAGGCGCTCCAGATTACTGGAGATCAGGATATCCATGGACGGTGAAGTCGTCAGGATAAATTCCCGGTTTCTGTCATAGGCGCCGGTGCGGAAGAAATCGAACAGCACCTTGTTCTCATTGGAGGCACAGATCAGCTTACCGATGGGCAGTCCCATTTTTTTCGCATAAAAAGCCGCCAGGATATTGCCGAAATTCCCGGTAGGCACCACAACGTTGACACGTTCGCCCTCCGCGATTTTCCCTTCCCGCAGAAGTGTGCCGTAAGCGTAAACATAATAGCAGATCTGCGGAACCAGGCGTCCGATATTGATGGAATTGGCCGAGGAAAACTGGTATCCCTTCTCCGCCAGCTCCTCCCCCAGCGCCCTGTCGGCAAAAATCCGCTTAACTCCCGTCTGGGCATCATCGAAATTGCCGTGAATCCCCACTACCAGGGTATTATCTCCCTTCTGGGTCACCATCTGCTTCTCCTGGATGGCGCTCACGCCTCCCTTGGGATAAAATACAATAATCTTCGTCCCCTTCACACCGGCAAAACCGGCCAGAGCCGCCTTCCCGGTATCGCCGGAGGTGGCTGTCAAAATGACAATCTCATTCTTCACATTGTTTTTCCGGGCGGCAGTGACCATCAGATGGGGCAGGACGGACAATGCCATATCCTTGAAGGCAATGGTGGGACCGTGGAAGAGCTCCAGATAATACGCCCCCGCAACCTCCGCCAGGGAAACAATCTCTTCCGTGTCAAATTTGGAATCATATGCACTGTCGATACAGCCCCTTAATTCCTCCTCCGTAAAATCCGTCAGAAACAGCTTCATCACCTCGTAGGCTGTCTGACGGTAATCCATCTTCGATATTTCTTCTATAGTCCTGTCCAGCGCAGGGATATGGTCCGGCACAAAAAGGCCTCCGTCCGGTGCAAGTCCCTGTAAAATCGCCTGGGAAGCCGTCACTTTTTTATCATTTCTCCTGGTGCTTCCATATAAAATTTCCATAAATGCTCTCCCTTATCCAAAGGCGTATCCCAAATCCGCTTTCCATGCCTTGTACTTTCCGCGGATGAATCCTGCCGTAAAATGCGTTTTCAAATACACTTTGAAGAAACTATGCCAATGTATATAGGTGCGCTCCAGCGCATTTGGAATCAGCAGTTGACTTGATACTCTTTCAAGCCAACATTATACCATATTTTCCCGCCGGGCGCAAGAGTGCCTGCAGCCCGTTTGCCGGCCTGAGAAGTACGGCCGAAATCCGAAATGCTCCCGCTCACTTAAACACCGATGCCCTCTTCCGGTACAATCCGCTCCTCCGCTGCGGCAGGCAACGGATCCTCCATCCTCCCGCCCAACACCCTTTTCGGCACGCTGTTATACATGCGCTGCATTTCTCCTAATCCTGCG
Source organism: uncultured Acetatifactor sp. (assembly GCA_910584865.1). Classification (GTDB taxonomy): domain Bacteria; phylum Bacillota; class Clostridia; order Lachnospirales; family Lachnospiraceae; genus Acetatifactor. The sequence continues at coordinate 96,191 of CAJUCE010000015.1, read as the reverse complement.
AATCTGCGGGCTCAGCGAGATATCCGTAACAATCATTCCCTCCCGCTGATTTAAGGCATATTCCACCGCATCCGCAACCTCCTCAGGAAGCAGATAGCTCTCCGCCTCTTCCCCTTCCCTGAAATCCGCATTTCTATAGAGATTTGTCCGTGTCATATCCGGATAAACGGTTACTACCTTCACACCGTACTTTCTGGTCTCCGCAAAGAGACTGCGGGAAAAGCTGGCAAGACCCGCCTTGGTTGCTCCGTAGGCACATCCGCGGGGATTGGCTTCCTGTGCCGTCACCGAAGAAATATTGATCACATAGCCCTTGTTTTTCTTCAGGTGCCGCAGCAACTGCTGGGTGAGAATCATGGGCGCCTCCAGATTTGTCCGCACCAGCGCCTTGATTTTTTCCGGGTTTAATTCTTCATGAAGTCCGTAATATCCCACTCCTGCATTGTTCACCAGAATGCGCACCCGATAGTCTGCCGCAATCTGTCTGACACAGGCGCACAACTTTTCCGTATCCAACACATCGCAAACGATCGGGTGCATGTTTTCCTCCGGGAAATGCTCCCCGCCGAAATCCCTTCCGATGCCGAATACCTCATATCCCAGCGCGCCCAGCCTCCTGCTGACTGCACAGCCTATGCCGGAAGATGCCCCGGTTACGATTGCCGCTTCCATTGTCATTCCCTCCATCTGAAAATCCTCCCCCGGGAAATCCGCTCCTGAAGCCTCTCCGTCAGAAAGCCTTCCATCTCTTCCATCAACCCGTCAGGATAATGACAGTAACCGTTTTCCCTTTGAAAGGGAAACCAGACCACCGCGGAATCCGGCTCCTGTTTCCTCATCCTCTTCAGATAATCCTGTGAAATCCGGAAGGTTCCCACACTTACATCCAGGATTTTATCCAAGTCAATGATCCGATACACCTGTTCCAGCATCTCTTCATAATACCTCTTCCATCCCGGCATATAAATCATCGGATCAAAGCAAAGCCGTACAGTGCATCCTGCCCGGATCAGCTCTGCCGCGCAGTTCAGCCGCTCTGTCAGCGAAGGGGTACCGTGTTCGCAGCTCTTTATCACCTCCTGCGGAGACAAGCTGAACCCCCAGATCACATTGGCAAGGGGCGGAACCTTTTCAAAACAGGAAAGATTTGCGCACTTTGTCCGTATCTCCACTTTCAAATCCTCATGCCTGCCCGCAAAGGCGCACCACTGCCCCACATACCCGATAACTTTCTCCATGGCCGCCAGATCCGTGTCATAAGAAATGCACAGGTACAGAGGATGCTCCTTCAAAACCGCCTCCACCTGGTCAAAGTACTCCTCCAGATTCACGAATACCACGATATTGGCCGAAGGGTACATCCCCTTCAAATAGCAGTATTCACAATCAAAAACGCAGTTCATCACACAGGACATATAGTAAAAATACTGGTTGCCGAAACTCTGGCAAACCGGCGCTCCCTCATAAAGCAGCGATTTCTGCCTGGCTGCCAGAATCAGCTTCCGTGAGCGGTGCTGCAACGCATGGCTCTGCCTGCTGCGGCAGAATACATCCTTGTAATGATGAATCTCAATGATTTCCGCATCCGGAAATTTCGCCAGAATCTCCTGTACCCGCCAATAATTACGGACAGATTCCTCCACATAAATATGAGAAAAAAACGGATTATAATACTCTTCTTTTAAGCTCTTCAAAACACAATTTTCCCTCTCTCTTGTCTTTACAGGGAATCAACCCGTTCTCGTACATTTCCTTTATCACAAACATATAATCACAATCATTCAAAGTCAGGTAACGGATATACTGTCTCAGGCAATCCTTCATTGCCTTCGAACAATGCAGGTCTGTCCCAAGCTGTTCAACCAGCGCCTCCTCCTTCTGCCGCAGAGAGTCCTCCCGGACATTCTCCCCCGTTATCCTCCGAATCCGCCGGATATAGTCCGCCATTGGCTCCCGATATTGTTCCATAAGACGCTCTGTCCACTCCCCGGATACCTCCCCTGCCGCTCCCCTGTCAGAGACGACTTTCAGAAACATCATCTGATGAGGTCCGAAAAATAAAGAACCTGCCTGATAGATTGCCGCCGCTTCCATATCATAGAGGGCCCCCGGCGGAACAGACTGCCTGCCGCACGGACCGCTGTCCGAACCATCCTCTGCCCGATTCCACACCGCCGTTCCCGTCACTATGGACGCTTCGTGAAAATCGTGGCGATACAGCATATCCGGATAAAAAGTCCTCCCTGTCGCCTGTTCCGTAATCTGATTGCAGAGAAAAATGCCATCCGCTCCTTCGCCTCTGGCACAGATACCCACATTGAGAAGAATGTCATCCTGCGCCGGAGGGTATCCCCCGCACACGCTGCCCACTGCAGCCGCAGCAGCAATCTCCCCCACGCCGGTAATCGTCAGCCTAAGCCCCGCCTCCTCATTATCAAACTCCTGCAGCCATGTATTTTTCGGATTCCTTACCAATCCGAACTCTCTGATCAGGGGATGCGCCTCACAATATAAAGCAGTAAACAGATAGATCATCCCTGTGTTCCTCCCAACCCATCCTACATTCTGTCTCTCTTATTTTATAGGCTCTGTGGCTTCCAGTCAAACAAATCTTTTTCTATCCGGCCGCTCACCGGCACTCACTTAACAGCAATGCCGCACTCCCGATATAATCTGCCCCTCTCTTCCTCGTCCGTTGCAGCAAGCCGGGCATCCTCCGTCCGGCCATCTGCCAGAAGCTTCTGCATCAACACGCCCAGATGTTTCTCTCCCTGCTTTACGCCCTGTTTCATTCCTTTTTTCTCAGCGTTCTTTTTAATATCATTCAGCGCTTTGCACACATCTGCTTCCTCCTCTCCTGTCTCCTTGTTTAACGTATACTCCAGGCAGTCTGTAATATCCTTTATCCCCGTACAGGCATCGATGACATCCACTGCACCCTTTGGTACCCTGCTGAAATATTCCCGATTCTCCAGAACATACCTCTCATACTTTTTTCTGGATCCGGTATGCTTCATAATCCCCAGCACATACTTCAGAACCGAATCCATCTTATCCAAAGCCTCCTCCGGAATACGGCGCATATAAATCAAATGTACCCTGTGATCTTCAAATAAATCCTTCAGCTTCCCCGGCAGGGAATCCATTTCTGCCATGTCACGCAACGACAGGGGATGCTCCCGCCTTTTTCTCCCCCAATACAAAGTAAGGTTCAGAACCGGCGCCAGACTGTCCTTTTTGCGATACGCATACTTGAAGTCATCCTCTGCTCCATACTTTGCTCCCATTGCCCGGTTCCTCTCCTGTATCTCCTCAATTTCCGTCCTGTATACAAGACTGTCCAGCTCCATCAAGCGCCACGGCCCCAGATAAAAGCTGCTCTTGGAGGTCTGAACCCTCCTCATGCAGTCCCGTGCATCCCTGAAAAAGTCCGTCCTGAAGCTATACTCCGGATGCCGCTGCCCATAGACCGCCAGCAGTTCTCTCATTTTGTCCAGCTGCGCCTCTTCATCATCGCACACGGCGATCCGGCAGACTTCTTCCATTTGTTCTCACCCCGTCCTTTACGCTTTTGCATTCTTTCTGTGCTCATTTGAAAAATTCATGTCCGCCGTGCTGAAAAAGGTATGTCAGCTTTCTGTCAAACCACTTCACCTTCCCGCTGTCCGCATACTTTCTGGCCACAAAATACAATGCCCCCTGAGAGATATCCTCTCCCATCAGAGCACGCTCCACTGCATCAGCCGTCTCCTGGCTGACCTTCACTCTGTAGTAGCTTCCGTTGGACACCGGCGAAAACTGCGAGATTCCCTTCTCTCTCTGAAAGACCACCTCTGACACCGTATCTGGAAACAGCTCGCTGTTCACCCTGTTCAGCACCACATTGGCCACCAGCAGCTTCCCATCCTCGTCCTCATTTCCTGCCTCCGCCTCAACGATCCGCTGCAAAACCTCCAGGTCAGTGTCTGACAGCTCATACAGATAATGCTGTTCCACCACAAGAAACGCAACCGTACGCTGCCCGGACACTGCCACCTCTGCAATTCCCAGCCCCTTTTTGCCATTGTCTACGTCTGGTCTGGCCTTCCTGACCCACGCTTCCTCCAGCTCCCACATTCCAAGCTTCAGATTCTGCACGGGCTCCGGACACAATCTGACAGCGTCTAACTCTCTCACACATACCACACATGCCATAAGAGCAAAACTCAACAGCATCAAGATGCCTACCGCTTTTTTATACATACCTTCCAGTCCTTTCTCAACCGGACATCCAATTCATTCTGAAAGCCTGTCCGTATTATCAATATATGAGAAAAGATCTGAAAATAGTACTCTTACTTCTCAGCAAAGTTGACAAAGCTGATATTCATGTTCACATAACCCGCAATCCCGTCCACAGAACCTTCAAAGTCATATTGCCACATGGCAAACTTATAGGGATAGTCCGGAATATCCGCATCCTGAGAGAGCCATACGTCATAGGCCGTCAGCTTGGACATATCGATTTCCTTGATCAGCCATTCCTTGTTTCCGTAGATCATTGCCTTCCGCCCGGATGCGATAATGGTATCCATAAAGGCTTTTGCGATATCGGTTTTCTCGGCTCTAGTCAGATTCTCCGTCCTGGCGGTATCGTTTTCCACCAATTCCATATCATAGGCCACCGGATATGTAATCTGATATTCACCCAGATTCTCAATGACCATATTCGCCTCTTCTATGGCCTCATCCTGACTGACAGCCTGAGAATAAAAATAAACGCCCACGTCCAGCCCGGCATCCGTAGCTCTCTTTAAGTTGTCGCTGAAATATTCGTCCAAAATCAGCTGCCCGCTGCCATAGCCCCTGGCTCCCGCCCGCAGCATGACGAAATCAATACCGGCCTTCTTCACCTTCACAAAATCCACATAATCCTGGTATTTCGAAATGTCCACTCCCACGTAGGAAGTCTGTTTCCCGTTTTCGTAATATTTCATCTGATCCGACTGACATACCAGCCTGGTAAAATCATATTCGTGCTTGGGCAGATAGGGGCTGATCAAAACCCACTCCTCGGTACCGTCCGCATACTGCACCAAAGTATGCTTCCCGTCCTCGGAAGGCTCCGCCTCCTCCGGCTCCGGTTCCGCTGTGGGCTCCGGGGTGGGGGTGGGCGTAGCCTCCGGGTACATATCCCAGAAATCAAAATCATCCGGATGCAGGGAGCTTCCTGTCACCAATTCATCGGTCTCCGGATAAAGAATAACAGGGGATGAGGGCTCTGCCGCCGCCTGCACGGAGCTGCCCTGCTGTGTCCGGCGCTGCGCCTGCGTATTCTTCTGGTTCAGCAGCAGCACGGTCAGCAGAATCACGGCCACAAAGGCAGATACCGCCACAATAGACATGATTACCGTCAATGTCATATTCGAATTGTCATCAAAATCATCGGGCATTTTCATTCCTTAAATTTCCTCCCATTTCAACCTTAAAATCCGCCCCTCCCCGTTTCCGAAACTGTATCTTTATATCTTCACTATGCACTTCTTCGGGCATTTCTCCGCGCAGGCGCCGCAGCCGGTACATTTTTCCTGATCGATCACCGCGTGGAAATCCGTAACCTTCACCGCACCGGCAGGACAGTTTCTCATGCACAGCCCACAGCCGATGCACCCTGCCTGGCATGCCTTCATGGTCACCGGCCCCTTGTCCGCAGAACTGCAAGCCACCGCATATTTCGCATCATAGGGAATCAGGGAGATCAAATGCTTGGGACATGCTTCCACACATTTCCCGCAGGCCTTGCATTTCTCTCTGTCCACGACAGCTACGCCGTTTACCACATGAATCGCATCAAAAGGACAGGCCTGCACACAGCTGCCATATCCCAGACAGCCGCTGTTACATGACTTGGGTCCGCCGCCGGGCACAAATCCCATGATACGGCAGTCTTGATGGCCCATATACTCGTAATCCTGCTTTGCCTTCCCGCAATCTCCCGTACAGGCCACATATGCCACCCTGCGCAGGCTGGCCCCCGCATCCACTCCCATGATGGCCGCAATCTTTGCGCCCACGGCTTCTCCGCCCACGGGACAGCCGTTCGCAGGCGCTTCTCCTTTGGCGATGGCCGCCGCCAGGCCGGAGCAGCCCGCAAAACCGCAGCCGCCGCAGTTATTGCCGGGAAGGGCAGCCAATATAGCCTCCTCCTTTTCATCCTTCTCTACCTTAAACCGGATACCGGCAACTCCCAAAAACAGACCTACAAAGATGCCCACCGCACCTACAACGGCGGCGGCAGACAAAATACCTGTTATACTCATCTTTCTATCTCCTATTCCAGTCGCTGCGCGACGGCACTAAAGGGTAAAATCCCTTCGGCGCACACACAGGAGAGTCAGATTTCATTCATAAGAGATCTCATGAAATCTGCTCTCGTGCGCCTTCGTGACTTTACCGATTCCAGTTCTGCAACAATACATCCCAGTACCAGTCACGACCTCCTGCTGTTTTCCAGTTCCACAAGAATCCTCTCCAGCTCCACCGCTTTCATTTTTTCTTCACAATAAGCCTGAAAAGCCGCAGAAAGCAATTGCCATCAGTCCCGCCGTCAGCAGCACCGTGGGCATTCCCTTAAAGGACTCCGGAATGTCATTGTACTCCAGCTTCTCACGGATTCCCGCCAGTATCACAATCGCAATGGTAAAGCCCAGTGCCGTGGCAAAACCGTTCACGATACCCGTGAGAATTCCGTATTCTTTCTGCACATTGGTAATCGCCACACCCAGCACGGCACAGTTTGTGGTGATCAGGGGCAGGTACACCCCCAACGCCTCGTAGAGCGCCGGCATGGCCTTTCGCAGAAACATCTCCACGAACTGCACCAGCGCAGCAATGACCAGAATAAACACGATGGTTTTCAGGTATTCCACATGAAATCTCACCAATACAAACTCATAGATCACACCGGCTACCGCGCTGGCCAGCGTAATAACGAAGATAACCGCAGCACCCATTCCGGCAGCCGTATTGGTCTTTCTGGACACACCCAGGAAAGGACACAGGCCCAAGAACTGGCTGAGCACCACATTGCTGACCAGGGAAGATCCGATCAACAGAACCAGTAATTCCTTTACGTATTCCATATTCATTTATTTATCCTCCCTGTCCAAATCCAACACTTCCGGCTCCCCGGCTCCCGTCTTCTTCGCTGCCTTTGACGGTTTGCTTTCATCATAAAAACGCTTTGTGCAGCCCTTGCTGTCCTTACAGTTCATACAGTCCTCGCTACATCCGGAACCGATCTTCTCATAAGGTTTGCCGGCCTTCTTCCTGCCGTTTTTCACATAATTCTGCAATGCCACCAGCCCGGCCAGGACAAAGAATGCTCCCGGCGCCTGCCCGAAAATCCGAATGGGTTCCAGATTGCCGGGCAGAATATCATAACCGAAGATTTCTCCTGCTCCCAGCAGTTCCCGGAATAATCCGATGACAGTCAGCGCCAGCGTAAATCCCAGACCCATGCCGATGCCGTCAAACAGCGAAGGAATAGCCGGATTGGAATAGGCATAGCTCTCCGCACGCCCCAATATAATACAGTTCACCACAATCAGCGGAATATAGACGCCCAACGCTTTATTCAGGAAGGGAATATAAGCCTCCAGCAGCAGCTGCACCACTGTCACGAAGGATGCGATAATGACAATAAACGCCGGTATACGTACCCTGTCCGGAATAATATTCCGAAGCAGGGAAATAATCAGATTGCTCAGCGCCAATACTACCATAGTAGTAAGCCCCATCCCGAGGCCGTTGACTGCCGAAGTTGTAACCGCCAGCGTGGGGCACATTCCCAGCATCAACACCAACGTGGGATTTTCTTTTACGATTCCGTTATAAAGCCTCTCTCCTGCCTTATTCATTGTCCCACACCCCCTTCCAACATGGCCTGTGCCGCCTTCAATCCGCCGTTTACCGCATTGGTAACTGCCTTTGTGGTGATAGTGGCACTGGTGATGGCGTCGATCTCATTATCGGCGGCCGCACCGGATTTGGTGTATACAAAACTCTCCGCCTTCCTGTTATGGAACTGGGGTGCCAACACTTCCGGCGCCAGCATTCCCAGACCGGGGGTCTCCGAAATCTCCAGAATCGATATATCATTCAATGTTCCGTCCATGGTTACACCCAGATACAGGACGATGTTGCCGCCGTATCCTTCGGTGGAAGCAGATTCCACCACATAACCGAGCATGCTCCCCTCTCCCCCAAGGGCCCGGTAGACCTTCCCCAGTTTCACGCCCATGCCGGAAAGTTCCCCGGCCAGCGTTTCTTCCGGTGTGTATTCCAATTCTTCAAACGCCGCGGCATCCGCAAATACCGCTCTGCATGCCTCCTGAACAGCCTTTTCCTGCTGAATCCGGATGGGGTCTTTGGTCAGTTCGTTGACGACTCCCAGCACCAGGCCTGCGATCAGCGTAATGGCAAAAAGGATTCCTGCCTCTTTCAGCATCGTGGAGATATCACTCTTATTTTTCACTGTGCTTCCCCCCTTTCCGGTGCCCAAAGGCCACGGGCATGGTATATTTTTCAATCAGGGGCACCAGCAGATTGCCCAGGATGATCGCATAGGAGACGCCCTCTGCGCCGGGACCGAAGATTCGGAAAATACCGGTCATCAGGCCCAGGAAAATGCCGAAAATATATTGCCCTTTGACAGTGATGGGCCGGGTCACATAATCTGTCGCCATAAAAAACGCTCCCAGCATTAATCCGCCGCCGGACAGCTGCGCGGCAAGATAGGCGGGATGGAAGCCATGTCCTCCGAACAAACCCGCAAATATGGTGAAAGTCACTATGTATGTAGCCGGAATCCTCAGATCGATCACGCCCAGCAAAAGCAGCAGGCATGCCCCGATGACAATGGCAATCACCGAGGTCTCCCCGATAGTCCCGGCCGTCCGCCCCACTACCATGTCCAGCAGATTCACGTTTTCTCCCGCCTTCAATGCGGCAAGAGGTGTTGCTCCCGTGAAGGCGTCATAGTCAAAAGACGTCATGGCCGTAGGGAAAGAAATCAGCAGGAAACATCTGGCAGCCAGGGCCGGATTCATGAAATTCTGCCCCAGTCCTCCAAAGAGCATCTTCACTACCAGAATGGCAAAGACACCTCCCAGCGCCGCCATCCACAGCGGTATGGAAACCGGCAGATTCAACGCCAGCAGCAATCCGGTCACCACTGCAGACAAATCTGTCACAGTCAGTTTCTTCGTATAAAATCCGTAAAAGTATTCCGTAAGAACCGTGCTCCCCATGGTCACCATCATCACTGCCAGCGCCCTTGGTCCGAAATGATAGATTCCAAAGCCGGCAGCGGGCAAAAGTGCAATCACTACTGCCAGCATCAGCCCGTTCGTTGCCACTTTGGAACGAATATGCGGATTGGACGATACTTTAAACAATTCGCTCATTGCTTTTCTCCTATATGATATTTTATGATTTCTTTCTCTTGGAAAGCTGGATCTTGCGCATGGATTTGATCTGCTGCGTCAGGGGCCTCTTGGCCGGACATACAAAACTGCAGCATCCGCACTCACAGCATTCCATTCCGTAAGCGGCTTTGAAGGCTTCCTCGTCAAAATGTGCCGCATACTCCGCCACCTTGCTGGGAACGATCCTTCCGGGACAGACTTCCACACATCGTCCGCAGCGGATACAGGGACCCGGCTCCATGGCAGACACCTCATCCATTGTCAGCGCAAGCAGGGCTGTGGAAGTCTTGGTGACGGCTACGTCAAGCCCAAACATGGCAAATCCCATCATAGGGCCGCCGCAGACGATCTTCTCCGGCTTCTCTCTGAATCCTCCCGCCGCTGCCAGGACCTCCTCGTATGTACTCCCGATGCGTACACGGAAATTGGCCGGAGCCGCCACAGCGTCGCCTGTCACCGTAACGATTCGCTCCGTCAAAGGCCTGCCCTCCATGACGGCCCTGTATACAGCCACCATGGTATCCACATTATTCACCACACATCCCACATCCGCGGGAAGCATGGTGGAATTGATCTTTCTGCCCGTGACAGCATAGATCAGCTGCCGCTCGCCGCCCTGCGGATATTTTGTTTTCAACGCTTTCACGCTGATGTTTGGCTCATTTATCGTTACCTGCTTCAGCAGGGCGATGCAGTCCGGTTTGTTGTCCTCGACAGCCAAAATACCGTGGGCATTGGGAAAAAGCCTGAGAATAATCTTAAGGCCGCCTACCAGCTTCTCCGGTTCTTCCAGCATTCTGCGATAATCCGAGGTCAGATAGGGCTCACATTCCGCACAGTTTGCGATCACAACGTCAATTTTGTCCGGCTCCTTAGGAGACAGCTTCACATGGGTGGGAAATCCGGCGCCCCCCATCCCCACGATGCCCGCCTCTCTGACCAGCTCTACGATCTCCTCCCGCTTTACCGCATCCAGCGTCTCATGGGGTGAAAAACGGGTTTCCTCGTAAAGTTCGTCGTTCTCTACTACGATGCTCATCACCATGTCGCCCGTAGCTACCCGTCTCGGTTCAATCGTCTTCACCGTACCGGATACGGACGCATGAACCGGCGCCGAGACAAATCCGCCGGCCTCCGCAATCTTCTGCCCTGCCAGAACCCGGTCTCCTTTTGCCACAAGGGCCTTGGCCGGAGCTCCGATATGCTGAGACAACGGGTAAGCCAGCTCCTTCCCCGGCAATACATCCTGAATGGGTCTGTCCTTGGACAATTCCTTTCCGTCATAGGGGTGTATTCCACCTACAAATGTCAACTTTGCCATCTTTTCTTAAGTCCTTTCCGCTATGTCGTTTCGTTCTTCATCCTACCTATAAATATACTATTTTTTTTCACAAAATACTACTGGAAATTTTAAATTTATGTTATAATATTGACTCAGAAGAACATTGAGTCAACTTTTGATTCCATATGCGCCGGGGCGCATGTAATTATGGTATTATATTGACTCAGAAGGACATTACGTCAACTTCAAATTTGCGAAACGGAGGCTGCCATGCGAATTTCCGAGGAAACACTGGATAACTTTTCCATCTCTTATCCCCTGGACAGACTTTGCCCCCTGGAGAGGATTCTCTTCCTTGACATCGAGACTACCGGTTTTACCGCGAAATCTTCCTGCCTGTACCTAATCGGCTGCGCTTATTTCCTTGCAGGAAAGTGGCATACGATCCAATGGATGGCAAAAAGCTATGATGAGGAATCGGAGGTGCTGAAGGCATTTTTTGATTTTGCCAAAAGATATCGCTGTCTGGTACATTTTAACGGCAATAACTTTGACCTGCCCTTTATTACGCAGAAATGTGCCCTGCTCTCTCTGCCCTGCAGCTTCGACGATTACCGCGGTATCGATCTGTACAGGAGGATTTCTCCCTACAGATATTTTTTAAAGCTCCCCAACTGTAAGCAAAAAACCCTGGAACAGTTTCTGGGCCTGAACCGTAAGGATGTATTCTCCGGCAGCGAAATGATCGGAATTTATCACGAATATATCAAGAATCCTTCCGAGTTCTCCGAAAATGCCCTGTTCCTGCACAATGCAGACGATCTGAAGGGAATGCTGGAGCTCCTTCCCATGCTCGCCTACTATGACCTGTTCAATCAGCCCATAAAGGCCAGAAAGGTACAGGCAAACTATTACAGAAATGTCAGCGGGGTCAGATGCCGGGAGCTGATTATCCGGTTCCGTCTGGACGCGCCGCTTCCCAAACCCATATCCGCCGGCGCCAACCACTGCTTTTTCCGCGGCGAGGCGGAAGAATGCTCCCTGAAAATTCCGATTTTTGAAGAAGAATTGAAATATTTTTACTCCAATTATCAGGATTATTACTACCTGCCCACAGAGGATGTGGCTCTACACAAATCGGTGGCCGGTTTTGTAGACAAGGCATACCGCATTCCGGCTTCGCCTGCCAATTGCTACACCCGCAAGCAGTCAAATTATCTGCCGCAGTGGGATTATGTATTTTCGCCCTTTTTCAAGCGGGATTACAAGAGCCGCGAGCTTTTCTTCGAACTGACTGACGAGCTGAAAAAGGATCGGGAAGCATTTTCCAAATATGCCTCCCATATTCTCAATATGATGGCCGTCACCTATTGACCTATCCGTCTCTTTCTTATCATGAAAAAAAGCGGTTGCCTGTTTGTTATCAAGCCTGCAGCCGCTTATCCTGATTTACATTCCTTCTATGGCTTCTGATAAAAAAAAGCATTTTTTCTCACATATCCTATTTCGCTGTGGTTGAGAATCTGTTCCGAACTGCCGATAAACAGAATCCCTCCCCTGACCAGGGATCTATAAAACTTGCGGAACACTTCATCTTTCGCTGCTTCCGTAAAATAGATCAAAACATTACGGCAGACAATTAAATGGCAGCCGGTCGGATAGACATCCGTTATCAGATTATGTTCTCTGAAGTCCACGCATGCTTTAATATCCTGTGTAATTCTGAAAGAGTCTCCCTCCTGCCTGAAGTGTCTTCTCTTCAAATCTGAAGGGACCGACATAATACTCCTCTCCGGATATATTCCCTCTTTCGCTCTGGCAATAATCTCCCTGTCCAAATCCGTCGCCTGAATCCGGATACTCCCAAGCGGCAAATGCCTGGAAAAGGCCATCACCAATGAATAAGGCTCGTCTCCTGTGGAACAAGCAGCGCTCCACACTTTCAGATTCCGTCCGAATCTGACGATCAGCTCCGGAACAGCCTTCTCCTCCATCACCTTCCATTGGGCAGGATCTCTGTAAAATTCAGACACATTGATGGTGATATGATTCACAAACTCTTCCAGTTTACGCCGATCCGTCTTCAGACAAAGCACATACTTCTCATAGCCCTCAATCTTGTTTTTGGAAATCAGTGCGTCAATTCTGCGCTTCATCTGACTCTCTTTATAAGCATTTAAGTCAATTCCTGTCAATTTCAGAATTTCCCGCTTAAAATACTCATAATCATATGGCATGGCAGAAAAACCTGTCATGATTGGACATCGTCCTCCGTTTGGGCTGTAATTGCCGCCTCGATATCTACAGATACTTCTTCCTCGTTGTCATCATGCACCGGAGCAGAAGCAGCCAAAGCCTTAATGCTCAGAGAAATCTTCTTGTCTGCTTCGTTGAAATCCACAATCTTCGCCGTGATTTCATCTCCCACCCTGAGTACATCCGCCGGCTTCTCCACATGCTCTTTGGAAATCTGCGATACATGAAGCAGCGCATCCACGCCGGGTTCCAGCTCAATGAAAGCTCCGAAATCCGTCATCCTTGCAACTCTTCCGGTTACAATATTGCCGATGGCATATTTATCCGCCGCATCTCTCCAGGGATTCTGATCTTCAAACTTAAGAGACAATGCTACCTTGCTTCCGTTGATTTCCTTAATCAATACATTCAGCTTATCCCCTACTTTAAATACCTTTCTGGGATGCTCTACGTGTCCCCAGGACATCTCTGAAATATGAAGCAGTCCGTCTGCACCGCCTAAATCTACGAATGCGCCGAAATCCGTCACGTTCTTCACAACGCCTTCCACCACGTCACCCTCATGGATTCTCTCGAAAAGCTCCTTCTGCAGCTGGGCCTTTCTGGCTGTGATCAGCTGCCTGCGGTCACCGATGTATCTCCGCCTCTTGGGATTATACTCACTGATCACGAATTCGATCTCCTGTCCCATATACTTGGTCAGATCCTTCTCGTAGGTATCAGATACAAGGCTGGCAGGGATAAACACCCTCACTTCCTCCACAACAACGCTTAATCCGCCCTCCAGCACCTGTACCACATTCGCCTTCAGAACTTCTCCGCTGTTATAAGCTTCTTCGATTCTCTTGTTGCCTCTGTCAGCAGCAAGACGCTTGTAGGTCAGCACCACCTGTCCCTCGCCGTCATTAACCTTCAGAATCTTCACTTCCATCGTATCGCCGGGCTTTACTACTTTTGTGAGATCCACACTGGAATCATTCGTATACTCACTCTTTGTGAGGATACCGTCGGACTTGTATCCGATGTTCAATACAATCTCATCTGTCTTCACATCGATGACTATGCCTTCGACCACATCTCCTGAGTGTATTGTCTTAATAGTGTCTTCCAACATTTGTTCAAAAGTTAATTCTGACATAATTTTGAACCTCCTCAATTAATTTGTTTGGGGTGGAAGCCCCCGCTGTAATACCCACCAGTCGAGCAGTTTTAGGTAATTCTAAACACAAGTCATCCAGTGTCTGTATAAAATAGGTATGCGCACATTCCTCACTGCAGATCTCGAACAGCCTCCGTGTGTTGGAGCTATGCTTACCGCCTATTACAATCATTACGTCAGCCTCTGCCGCGAGTGCTCTGGCGGAACGCTGTCGTTCCTCCGTAGCGTTACAGATAGTATTTACAACAATATCATTATAACCTCTTTTTTCCAAAATTTCAACTATGCCTTGAAATTTATTGTAGTTAAATGTCGTTTGTGCAACCACACATACCCTTTTTCCCTCCGGAAGGGCTAAGTTTCGGGCTTCTTCCTCGGTTTTGAGCACTGTGACACCGCCTTTGCACCATCCTATGATGCCTTCCACCTCCGGATGGCCCGCATTTCCCACAATGATAATATGCTTTCCCTTCCTGCTCTCCTCTTCAGCCGTCTTCTGAATCCGTCTCACAAAGGGACAGGTAGCATCAATGCATTCCAGATTTTTCTCCTGCAGGATGGAGTAGATCTCCTCCGGAACACCGTGGGCACGGATAACGACGCTGGGATTTTCTCCCTTATCGTTTCCGCTGTCTGCTCCTGAAACCTGCCCGGCCCCGGCCAGTTCCAGTAGCTCTTCCTTCGTCTCCAGTACCCGGACTCCCTTCGCCTCTAGGTCCTTCACCACTTCCTCATTGTTTACAATCGGACCATAGGTATAAATAGTTTTCCCATTTTTTATCTGTTCATACACGGTATCCACCGCCCGCTTCACGCCAAAGCAGAAACCGATGTGCTCCGCAAGTTTTACTTCCATGGAATGGTTTTCTTCCATGAAATGTTTTTCTTCCATGAAACGGTTTTCTTCCATAATGTACCTGCCCTCCGCCGTTCTTATTTTTCCCTGGCCTGCCTGCAGAGATTCTTGATTTCCGATATGACTTCCTCCTGGGACATATGGGATGTATCCACCAGCACGGCATCCTCCGCCTGTTTTAAAGGAGACAGCTCCCGGTGCATATCACGGTAATCCCGGTCCTCAATGTCCGCCTTGATCTGCTGCAGATCGCAGCTTTCCCCCTTGGCTGTCAGTTCGTCGTATCTGCGCTTCGCCCGCACGTCGCTGCTGGCGGTAAGATAAATTTTTAACTGTGCCTTAGGAAGCACGCAGGTGCCGATGTCCCGTCCGTCCATGATACAGTCGCTGCCGGCGGCAAGAGCTTTCTGAAGCCTGACCATATTTTCCCGCACCTGGGGAACCGGACTTGTGACGGAGGCCGCTTCCCCCACTTCCTCTGTACGAATGTACGCGTTTACGTTTTCCCCGTTGAGACAAACCACCTGGACGCCGTCCTCATAGCGTATGGTGATGTCCGCCCGGGTGGACTTTTCGGCTATCTTCGCTGTATCCCGTAAATTCACGCCCTCCCGCAGCATGTACAGCGCCATGGCACGGTACATCGCGCCGGTGTCCACATAGATCAGCCCCATCTCCTTCGCCACCGCCTTGGCCACGGTGCTTTTTCCTGCCCCTGCAGGGCCGTCGATTGCTACATTAAAGCTCATTTTTCATATCCTCCTTGTCAAGTCTTTCTCCATCAGAAACTTATTTGCGTTCTCCCCAATAGACGTTCAGCCTGCTCTGAATCACTTCCAGTACCTGCTCTATCTCCTTATCACCCCTGTAATAGCTTTCCGACTCCTCCATGATAATACTGACGGCTTCCGGCTCCGCTTCCCAGATATCGATCGTGTTTTCCTCCGCCAGACTGTCCAGGAGCCGGACCTGTTCATCGCTCATCGCATCCATCTCCGACATCGAACGGGGAAGGGTATGATTCCTCTCTACCGTAATAATGCCTCCCGCCTCCGGCAGATAGACCTGATAAGTCACCGGCTTTTGGTAATATGCAACCTCAGCCTCATACGCTTCCCTCAAAAGCGGAACCCCCGTTCCCTCCATAGCAAGCTGGTATTCCCTTCCCAACAGGAAACGGATAAAGGCCCAGGCCCCTTCTTTGCGTCCGGAAGATTTGCTTATGCTCACGGCCCCTAAATTGCAGTGGATGACCTTTCCTCCCTCCATTCCCGGATATCCCATCAAAACGGCATCTTTCCCATAATACTCCAGAATATCCGCCAGAGCCAGGGGACTTGCAATCGCTCTTTCTTCGAACATATAGTCCCTGCCCAGTATTCCTTCTGTGCTGCCATCGGACGCGGAATGCTCTTCGCCGTATTTTTCCGCAAACATAATGCACTGCCGTACCTGTCCGGTGTCATAGACTCCCTCCCCAATCCGCGCATTATTACCACTTCACTGTAGTCAGCTTCTTCCTCTTCAGCGTCGGAAATGGAGTAAATTCCGAGTTTTCTGGTCTCCTGATTCCAGCATGCCAGAATTCCCGGGCTGCCCCCGTCTCCCACCCACAGGCTGCTTTGGGGCTCCAGGCCGTATTCATAGCCGGCAAGCTTCCGCTCCACCCCCTTTGAAGACAGAAAGAGCCCCTGCCAGAATCTGGTCCTTCCCGATCATCCAGTGCTGCATACCGCCGTACTGTGCAAACATGGCCTGGCTCCTTGTCTCAATCCCCCCGGTTTTGGGGTGAATGGCAAACAGATCACCACTCATGGTTATTCCAAGCACCGTGTCCTCATTTTCATATTGCAGCGTATCCACGCCCGATTCCTGATTGAGCGTCCCGGTTACCTTTTCTGCCGGCAAATCCACCGCATAAAGTGTTTTTCCTGCCTGCCAAAAGCAGCCCCAGAAGCAGAAAAACGCATAGGTAAATCATTTTATTATGTTTTAAGGATCCCATCTTCATTCCTCTCCGGTATTTTATATTTTTCAGATTATCCGCACTGTATTATCATCATTATTTGTGGCTCCATGGCGGAGAGATTGACCTCCCTTACCGCCCCTCTACGGATGATAATGGGCATATATCCTGGTAAGGAATCCCGGCAGTTCCTGACAGCATCCGCTTACTGGGAACTGCCCGCCAAGTGTCCCGTGGACCAGGCGATCTGCAGATTGTATCCCCCGGTCAGGGCGTCCACGTCCAGGACTTCCCCTGCAAAATACAGTCCTTTCACCTTTTTGGACTCCATGGTGGAGGGATTGACCTCCCTTACCGACACCCCTCCCCGGGTAATGATGGCCTCTTCAAAGCCTCTCACCCCCGTGACTGTCAGCGGAAGGTTCTTAATCAGGGCGGCGAAGCTTCTGCGCTCTTCCCGGGTAACCTCGTTGACTTTTCTTTCCGGATGGATGCCGGAAAGTTCCACCATCACAGGAACCAGACTGGCAGGAAAGAGCCCTCCCAGGGCATTTTTGAACTGCTTTCCCTTATTTGCCTCAAAATCCCGCAGCAGGCGGCGGTCCAGCTGTTCCAGGTCAAGGGCAGGCTTTAAGTCGATGTAAAGCTTTGTGTCCGCTTCCGTTTCTCCGTATCCCCTTGCTTTTTTCTTTCCCTTCCCGCCGATTACGCCGTAAAAACTGCTGGCGGATAAAACAAGGGGGCCGCTGACACCGAAATGGGTGAAAAGCATCTCCCCAAAGCCCTCATATACTTCCCTGCCGTCACAAATCATGCGCAGGGAGACATTCTTTAAGGACAGCCCCATCAAACGGGCGCACCATTTTTCTTTTATATTGAAAGGAACCAGGGATGGCCGGGCTTGCGTCACTTGATGGCCTGCGTTTTCCGCAAAACGGTAGCCGTCTCCGGTAGAACCTGTAGAAGGGTACGAAATTCCGCCTGTGCAGACGATGCAGCTGTCCCCGTACAGGGTTTTGCCGTTGGACAGCCGGACTCCCTTCATTCTGCTTCCTGATGCCCCGGCCTGTCCCGCTTTCTGACAGCTTCCTGCCGCCCCGGCTTCTACCGCTTTCTGACAGCTTCCTGCCGCCCCGGCCTGTCCTTCTTTTTGACAGCTTCCTGCCGCTCCGACCTGTCCCGCTTCTCCGCCTCTTTCCTGCACCGCTTCCGCCTGCGCCTCTTCACCGGCCTCCAGAAGCAGCTCCTTTACCTCCGTATTCAAAAGGACTTCCACTTTCCGTTTCTTCAATTCCCTCTGAAATGCGGCGATTACATCCGAGGAATGATCCGATACGGGGAAAACACGTTCCCCCCGCTCTATTTTCAAAAAACAGCCCGCCTTCTCCAGGAAATCCATCACCGCCCGGTTGTCATAATCATAGAAGGCGCTGTAGAGGAACTTCGCGTTGCTGCGGACATTGGCAAAGAGCGTCTCCATGTCGGCGGCATTGGTCACATTGCAGCGGCCCTTTCCTGTGATAAAAAGCTTTTTCCCCAGTTTTTCATTCTTCTCGATCAGACATACCCGGCAGCCCTTTTCCGCAGCCGCCAATGCCGCCATCATCCCCGCGGCCCCGCCGCCTACAACGATTACTCTGCTCAAATCCTGCTCTCCTGTTCACACATTTTGCTTTTTCTAATATCTATAAATTGATTAACTAATTTTTCTCCGTTTGGTATATAATAGGCAGATGCTGCCGTTCCCCCTCTCTTAACAAGGGGAACATTTCCTTTTTCGATTTCAACTGCCTGTAACAATCCCTGCATTGTATCGTCAAAAAATAACTCATAGATTTATAACCTGCACACACATTATAAAGCATTCCCTGCCAATTCATAGTTTCCGCATCTATCCAGTGATATTATCGATGTTTCTTCTAAATAAGCAATACACTCCAAAATATCTTTGTCAGAAAATCTGTTCGCCTTATCTTCAGACCACCGTTTAAAGTCATCTACCAATTGAACACTGTTCTTAGACACCCCATTTTGCACTAAATTTCGATTATTCCCTTTACGTCCGCCCAGCTTCTCCATTCCCACATCCTAACGGAGGAATCGCAATTTTCCTGACATCCAGTTGCGGAAGCAGCTCCACAAAAAAATTCATTCCTTTTTCAATATATTCTATTCTTGAGTTTTCACGCCATTTATTTTTAGTGGGAAAGTTAATTATGGTAATGCCATCTTCCATATAATGATGAACTTTTCCGACGGTCAATTCTCCCGTTTTACATGCCTTAATATACGATTTATTGTTTTCCGGGAACCTCACTTTAAACTGATAGGCAACGCCCTTCCCCATATATCCTTCGCAGTTTACCGTATTTACCAGGCAATCAGCATTGCATTCAAACATATTTCCCTTCACATACTGTATCATAATTTCCCTCTTTCAAAACCACTGGACTGAATATCTACATATGGAGGCTGCTCGATAATTCCTTTGTTCTGAAATAAAACTTCAATATATTGCTTCGTTAATAAAGCTGTCAGCAGCACTGCGTGAAAACGATGAATTTCAGCCAATCTGACTAAAATAATCTTCTGCCAATATTGCATACATTACCTTGTCAAATATACCATTGTTACACTTACATCCCTGCCGCAATATCCCCTCCCACTTCATGCCGGCCTTTTCCTGCATTTTACCGGAAGCCGGATTTTCATTTGCATGCCAGGCATAGATTCGGTTCATCCCGACTTCTCGAAAGAAAAACTCGATGACCCTTTTGGTCGCCTCCGTCATCAGGCCCTGATTCCACCAGCTCCGCCCGATCTCACATGCTAATTCGACCTGGCGCAGCTCATCGTCCGGATGCATTCCAAAATATCGTCCAATCACTTCGCCTGTCTCCTTTAGCTGAATGGCCCAACTATAACGGTTACTCTTTTCATATGCGTCCAACCAGTTGTTCGTGAACATATTTGCGTTTGTTATCACATCCGCAATACAGCTCATTGGCGCATAATTTGTCCATTTCCAGACCTCAATGTCACTCCAGCAATTATAATAAATCTGTTCCAGGTCTTCTTTTCGGAAGCGCCGTAAGATGAGACGTGATGTTTCCAGATATACCGTTCCTTTATGTGTCATCGCTTCTTATACCGTTCCTTTATGTGTCATCGCTTCTTATTACAGAAAAGGGCAAGAAGTACCGTCACGCCCTGCCTGTGAGCCTGAAGCCGGCACCTCCTGCCATTTGTATTCTCTTCTGGTGATGCCCTGAAACAAAACCACAGTTCACCACTCCAGGTATACTCAGAACCGCCAGAATCTATACTCACGAACGAAAACAATTACCATTCTATCTGTATAACGAGTGAACGCTTCTACAATGCTGGTGCAGTAAGCGGCAATTAAATGCGTTCACGAGTATACTAATCCGTTTCAAGCAAATATATAGCTGGCATTCTGAAAGTCACCATAACCATAGCGGCTTTGTTGTAACTTACTGCAAATTTCATTGATATGCAGCATAAACTATGAGCCAATTCCTTCCCATTCTTATACAGGATAAGCCCCGTTCTTGGTATCCGCCTGGGTCATGTCCACCTTCTCCTGCTGTGCCTGGCGGTACTTGAAGAAGTCCATGGCAACCTGGGGGAACAGCGCATAGGAGAGCACATCCTCGTCCTGCTGCTTCCATTCCTTCATCTCTGCTTCCAGTTTATCCATCTCATTCTCCAGCATATCCGCATAGCGGCAGGTGATCCTCTCCTCGCCGGGGATAACCTTGTCGATGATCTCCTGGTTCATGGGCTTGATAGTCTGGCCATACTCGCCGCGCAGAACTGCCTTGGTCTCCTTGGTAGCCATCTTGTAACGCTCGCCCATGAGCACGTTGAACACAGCCTGGGTACCCACGATCTGGGAAGAAGGAGTAACCAGGGGCGGCTCGCCCAGATCCTTACGCACTTCGGGGATCTCCTTCAGCACATCATAGTATCTGTCTTCCGCGTTCTGCTCCTTCAGCTGGCTCACCATGTTGGAAAGCATGCCGCCGGGTACCTGGTACAGTAATGTCTTGATATCCACGCCCATAACCTTGGGATTGAGCAGGCCGTTCTTGAGGCACTCATCCCGGAAAGGACGGAAGTAGTCGGCGATCTCCGCCAGCAGGTTCTGGTCAAATCCGGTGTCGTAAGGCGTGCCGCGGAAGGTCTCCACCATCACCTCGGTGGCGGGCTGAGAGGTTCCCAGGGCCAGAGGGCTCATGGCGGTGTCGATGACGTCCACGCCCGCTTCCACTGCCTTCAGGTAGGTCATGCTGGCCACGCCGGAGGTGTAGTGGGTATGCAGCTGGATGGGCAGCTTAGTGTTTTCCTTCATGGCCTTGATCAGCTCGGAAGCCTTGTAAGGCACCAGCAGGCCTGCCATATCCTTGATACAGATGGAATCAGCGCCCATCTCCTCGATCTTCTTCGCGGTGTCCGCCCAGTATTCCAGGGTGTAGGCATCGCCCAGGGTGTAGGACAGGGCAATCTGGGCATGGCCCCGGCCTTCCTGCTGTTTCATCCTGTTGGTAGCGTTTACGGCCTCCTGCAGGTTGCGCAGGTCATTGAGACAGTCGAAGATACGGATGATGTCGATGCCGTTTGCGATGGACTTCTGTACAAACGCGTCAACAACGTCGTCCGCGTAGGGCCTGTAGCCTAAGATATTCTGGCCGCGGAAGAGCATCTGCAGCTTGGTATTCTTAAATCCGTCGCGCAGCTTGCGGAGCCTCTCCCAGGGATCTTCCTTCAGGAAACGAAGGGAAGCGTCAAAGGTTGCGCCGCCCCAGCACTCCACGGAATGATATCCCACCTTATCCATCTTCTCCACGATGGGAAGCATGAAATCGGTAGGCATTCTCGTAGCAATCAGAGACTGGTGAGCGTCACGCAGTATGGTTTCCGTAATTTTAATCGGTTTCTTTGCTTGTTCTGACATTTACGAATTTCCTCCATATATGATAATATTAGAATACTCCAAAGATAGCCATAAAGGTACCTGCCGCCACAGCCGTACCGATAACGCCTGCCACATTGGGGCCCATGGCGTGCATCAGCAGGAAGTTGGTAGGATCCGCCTCAGCGCCCACCTTCTGGGACACACGGGCGGCCATGGGAACCGCGGACACGCCTGCGGAACCTATCAGCGGATTGATCTTGCCGTGGGTCAACTTGCACATAAGCTTACCGAAGAGCACGCCCGCCGCCGTACCGAAGGCAAACGCGATCAGGCCCAGGGCCACAATCTTCAGGGTTCCCCAATTCAGGAATGCTTCCGCGCTGGTGGTGGCGCCTACGGAAGTACCCAGCAGGATAACCACGATATACATCAGGGCATTGGAAGCGGTCTCCGTGAGCTGTCTCACAACGCCGGACTCCTTGAACAGGTTACCCAGCATCAGCATACCGACCAGAGGAGCGGTGGTAGGAAGGATCAAACATACCACGATGGTGATGATGATGGGGAACAGGATCTTCTCCAGTTTGGAAACCGGACGAAGCTGCCCCATCTTGATCTTCCGCTCTTTCTCGGTGGTAAAGAGCTTCATGATGGGAGGCTGAATAATGGGAACCAATGACATGTAGGAATAAGCCGCCACGGCAATGGGTCCCAGAATCGCCGTCTGTCCCAGCTTACTGGCCAGGAAGATGGAGGTAGGGCCGTCAGCGCCGCCGATGATGGAGATGGCAGCCGCCGCCATGTCGTTGAATCCCAGGAAAATAGCCCCGAAATACGCCGCAAAAATACCGAACTGCGCCGCGGCGCCCAGAAGGAAGCTCTTGGGATTGGCGATGAGGGGACCGAAGTCCGTGGATGCGCCCACGCCCATGAAAATCAGGGACGGCAGGAGCGCCCATTCGTCCAGTATATAGAAATAGTACAGCAGTCCGCCCACACCGTTGGGGGCGTCCTCCGCATGGAGCATGATGTCGGGATAGATATTCACCAACAGCATGCCGAAAGCTATCGGAAGTAAGAGCAGAGGCTCGTACTCATGCCGGATAGCCAGATAAAGGAAAAAGCACGCAACCGCTATCATCAGATAGTTGCCCCAGGTCAGATTGAAGAAGGCAGTCTGATGAATGAGGTTGTTCAGCGTAGAACTGATATATTCCATTTGTTGACCTCCTGTTGTTGTCACAGTGAAACCTTGCGGCCCTTTCCCTGAAAAAGCCCCGGGGCCCTCTCACCGAAAAGTCCTGCCGCCCTCCACTGCGCATAATCCGTTCCTTCCGATTAATTCAGGGTTGCCAGTACAGCGCCTGCCTCGATCATATCGCCCACTGCCACATCGATGCTGGCAACGGTTCCGTCTTCGGGAGCCACAACAGGGATTTCCATCTTCATCGCCTCGATGATAACCACGGCATCGCCTCTCTTCACGGCATCGCCCACCTTCTTCTCAAGCTTGAAGACCTTACCGGCAGCGCCTGCTTCCACCTTGATGCTGCCTGCTCCGCCTGCTGCCTTGGGCGCTGCCGCGGGAGCCGCCTTCGGGGCTGCCTTGGGAGCCGTGGGCGCCTTTGCCGCAACGGGTGCGCCTGTGGAAGCGCCTTCTTCTACTACCACGTCATATACGTTTCCATTTACCGTAATGGTATAATTTTTCATTTCTAATTCCTCCTGAATTTGATTGCTGAAATTTACTTGGGCTTATATTCCTTTTATGCACAGGATTTCCCAAACCATATAACTCCGTCCGGCCATGCACTGCCTGTATGCCGGAAAATTATCTTCTTCTCCTGATGGAGCGAACCTGGAAGCCTTCCGGCGTAACCGCACCCTCGCTGGCCGCAATGGCAGCCGCAATCACCGCCACAAGCTCACAGTCGTCAGTCTCATCCGCTGCGGCCTCCTGCTCCACGATCTGTGCCACCGCATTATCAACCCCGGCAGCCTGCTGTACGGACGCTTTCTTCTTCGCCGCGTTCTCCTGGGCCTTGTTAATAAAACGGAAGCAGGAGATAATCAGGCTGATCAGAATCAATACGCAGAATACGGTACCCATGCCGATGAGGGTATTCATACCTGCCACTCCCATCAGCTCCCCTATGGTAGAAGAAGGATTCAGAGCAGCGGATTCCAGAAACATGAAGCTGTCGTTGGAGAAAATCACTTCTGCAGTAGCATTCTTCTTCTCTCCGGTTATTTCCACTTCCACGATAATCTCATTGCCGTCGATGGAAGCGGTAGCAGTGCCTACTTCTGTAATCTCACCGATATCTTCTTTTGCAGATGTAAATGAAGACAACGCCCTGGTAAAACCGTATCCTCTCACATTGATGTTATACTGGTTTCCGATCATATACTCTACTTCTTCCGCCGTATACTCATCGAAATAAGCATCCTTCTGAAACTGGGAAAGCATGGGCACTACCATCTCCGTGGCCAGCCTCTGTGCATAATCCACCTTCTGCTGCTCATATTCTGTCAGCTGTTCTCCGCTTCCGCAGGCGGTCAGTCCGAAGATGCAGGTAATCATACAGAGTAAAGTCAAAAATTTCTTCATTATTATAATCACCCTTTCTATACTGTTCCGTGCTTTTTGGCGGGACGGTCCTCACTTTTGGTAAAGAGCATCTCGAAAGCGCCGATAACATATTTCCTGGTATCAGCCGCCTCCACGATATTGTCCACATATCCTCTCCTTGCAGCGCTTCCTGCACTGAGCTGAAGGGCATCATATTCTGCCGCTTTCTCTTTGATCACATCTGCGCCCTGGCCGTCATACATGATCTTGGCCGCCAGCTTGCCTTCCATGGTACCGATCTGAGCCTCGGGCCACGCAAAGGTAAGATCAGCGCCGATAGATTTGGAATTCATCACGATGGCTGCAGTCCCCAGCGCTTTGCCGACAATCACATTCACCTTGGGAACCGTGGCATTGGCAAATGCATAAGTAAGCTTTGCAGCAGCCTTTGCAATACCCTTCTCGGAACACATGGTAGCTTTGTAGCCCTTTACATTGGTCAGCGTCAGCACGGGAATCCCGAAAGCATCACAGAAATTCACGAAATCCGCAGCCTTCTCACAGCCCTGCTTTGACAGGACGGGCTCCAGCTTCTCCGCCACGTTTCCCTCCTCGTCGCAGACCTCGCTGCGGTTTGCCACAGCACCTACGGTCACGCCATCCAGCTTCAGGAAACCTGTCACCATATCTTTGGCATAGCTGCTCTTCACTTCAAAGAAATCGTTGTCATCGGCCAGAATAGAAAGCGCCGCACCTGTGTCGCCCACACAGTTCGCCAGCTCGGGATTCACACGGTTCAGATCATCCGTGCACTCTACCATATCGCTTCCCTCTTCGCTGTTGGAAGGCAGGAACGCAACTAACTCCCTGATCTTGGAAAGGATTGTCGCCTCATCCGCCACCACATCCACAATTCCGCTCTCCTCAGCCTGGAATGCGGCGCTGGAGGAATCACATTTTGTAATCACATTTCCATCCAGTGCATTGGGGGCATTGACGAATAATTTCCCGTTCTTCTCTTCCATGAATGTAAAATCAGTTAATGTAGGGAACAGGGCCAGTCCGCCTCCGCAGCCACCCAACACCGCTGTAATCTGGGGAATCACGCCGGAAGCATCTGCCTGCTTCCCATAGATGGCGCCGAAGGCATCCAATGCGTCCGCAGCCTCCTGCAGCCGAAGGCCCGCCGAATCGATCAGGCCGATCACAGGAGAGCCTGTCTTCATTGCCAGATCATAAAGGCCGGTAATCTTTTTCGCATGCATCTCGCCGATGGTTCCGTTCATCACGGAAGCATCCTGACTGTATACATACACAGGTTTCCCACCTATCACTCCATAGCCGGTAATGCAGCCGTCAGAAGGAGTTTCATTGGGTTTCATATTGAAATCCGTTGCTCTTGCAGTCACAAGGGCGCCGATTTCAACGAAACTGTTGTCATCGAGCAAAGCTGTTATTCTTTGGCTCGCTTTTGAAGTAGTACTCATGCTCTCAGTCCTCCATTTATAATGAATAAATACAAACAACCTGACAGCGGGGCCTGAAACAACAAAACCTCTCGCGGGCCGTGACTGAGAAACCGCCTCTAACCTCTCAATCGGCAGCTCCTGACGAATCGCAACAGCAAGACCGCAAATGCCCCCATGGTCATTTTCTGTAACAGTATACCATAAAAAACGCAACTCGCAAAGAACGAATTGCGTTTTTTTCATTATTTTTTTACTTATTTTTTTCGATTTCCGCTGAAGCGCCTCTCCTCAGCTGTTCCTCCAACCTTTCCCTCTTTTTTCTGCGGCGCCTCTTCACCAGAATCACTGCTGCCGCGATCAGAATCCCCCAGATCACCAGGTAAGGAATATGCACCAGGAACCAGATGCACAGTTCCAGTCCGCCATGTGCAATGCTTTCCAGGCTTTCCGCAAATCCGCCTGTTATTCTCTCCCATGCCGTAGGCGTCTCTACCGGCGTCAGCTCGTGCACCTCGGATACATCTATGTATACCGTACTGTAGTCTATCAGATTGTCCATGGTCCTCAGCCTGGATTCCATACTCTCCATCTGATACCGCACCTCCGACAGGCGTTGCTCTATGGTGATAATCTCCTCTATGGTCTCGGCTTTGTCAAGAAATTCCAGAAGCCTGGACTGTTCCGTACGCAGCGTATCTCTGCGGCTTTCCATATCCACATAGGACAACGTCACATCCTCCACCGTATCATTGCGCCGGACAATACTGCCGGCTCTGGCCACGGTCTGCAGGAATCCGTCCAGCTTCCCGCTGGGAATGCGTATTGTCAGGCTGGCATTTCTGTTATGTCCGTATTCGGAATAGCTGCTGCCGTTGTAAGTATCCATACTTTCAATATAACCGCCCAGCTCCTCCGCCTGGGTCTCCAGCGCAGCCATGGTCTCTTTGAATTCTTTGGTCTCCACTTCCAGCCTTACTGTCTCGATCAGCTTCCGGCCGTCCTGCACCCCCGGATCCCCGTTTTCCGTCGTTACCTCTGCCAGCTCTCCGCTTTCCTCCGTCATCCCGCCGTTTTCCGTCTTATAGTCTCCGCCGCCAATATCATAGGAATCGTTCCTGGAAGCAGGCGACGTCGCTATGGTTTCCGACATTGTCCTGTCGGATGCCGCACCGCATCCTGTGCACCACACTGTCAGAACGGCGATTGCCAATACAGCTGTTCTTTTTGTCCTCTTTTTCATACTAATACCCCCTTGCGCACTCCGGCGCGCATTTTGCCTGAAAAAGCCGGGACCTTCCTGCTGAAAAGTCCCGGCTTCCTCCACCGCCTCAGCGTTCCCTTTCTACCTCTAATGACGAGAAATATTAGAAAAGGTTCTCAATTTTCATAAATTGATCCGCTTCCGCCCTGATTTTCTGTTCATTTCCTACTACACACAAGCACTCATCTCCCATAAAAGCCCGGATATAGGCTCCCAGAGAGCGGATATCTTCCGCCGTCACATCCATGACCTCATTTCTTTCCTTCTGAATCATGTCAATGGTAATGCCCCTCATATAAGCCTCTCTGGAACGCCGGCCTTTGCCCGCAGCCGTCAGCGGCACGTCCATCTGGCTGAAAGTGCCGATGATATATTGGGTCAGGGTTCTCTCATTTGCATCATATGCCTCCACGAAATCCGCCGCCCTCTCATACACGTCGATGGTCTGGCCCAGATTCGGATCACGGTAAGATACAAAATAGCACTCTCCGGTCCTGGCAAAGCCGCACATACAGCCGTAAGCGCCGCCCTTGACCCGGATATTCGTCCACAGATACTCATATCCCATCATTACGCTCAATACCTTCAGCGCTCCCTTATAAGGCAATCCCTTTTTCAGGAAATCCCCGGCCCTGCACACATATTGAACCTGACCTGAGGTCATAAATCCTTCATTTTTCCTGGAAACCACAGGCACAAATGTGCCCTTCTCCACCTGACAGTCATATAATCTCTCCCGCAGTCTATTCACGGAAGACTCTATTTTCTCAAACTCCCCCTTATCCCCTGTAAAGTCCACCATCAGATTCTCCGGACGGAAAATCATCCGGCACAGTTCCTGCAGTTTCTCCTTCAGCTCCTCCTGCCTTTCTTCAAAATTACGTTCCAGATCCGAGGTCAGACGATACTGCGCCACACCAGTCATCATGTCGCTTATCACATATTTTGCATCAACATAGGAAAGCGCCCTGGTCACAGCCACACTGTTACCCGCCTCCGTCATATACTCCCTGGCTTTGGAATTGCACTCTGCCAGAATCTCCTTCAATCTCCGGGAATCTGTGAATTTGCTGGTAAGAATCAGTTCCTCTGTCAGCTCCATAGCCTTGTCCAGATTCTCATACAGCGCCTTGGTAACCACTTCCAGCGTCAGGGTATATTGGGTCGGATCCTCCACACTGACATAATTATTGTTGGTCACAACCATCTCTCCTGCCGTCAGATTGACCTCATTGCACAGATCGGCGTAGGCATAATGCTCCGTGTCCACCTGGAAAAAGGTATTTTGCAGGATCCCGATATAGGGATAATATTCCTCCGGTACATTCTCGATCTTAAACATCAGCCTCAGATAACCGATCCCATTGGTAAATATATTGTGGTACAAAGCAGGAATCCCGGCCAGCGTCCGCTTCTCATTAAACAAAGGCGCGGCCTCTCTCTTCATATCCTCTCTGTTCAACAGCGGAATCCTTGCCAGATCCTCCGCGGAATCCTCCGTCTCCCTGAATGCATCCAACGCATCCATCATACGACGGATACCGGCAATCTCCTCTTTAGACATCCCTGCCTTCCTGTCAGCCAGCTTTGCCTTCAGCGCTTCCTCCTCCAGCTTTGCCAGCCCTTCCTTAGGCTGCAGAATGACCATAGCCCCGTGGGGATTTTTGAGCAGGTAGCGCTCTATCAGCTTCTCAAAGTAACCCTCCTCCACTTTCTCCCGCAGCTTCCGATATGTCTCATTGGCTTCTATATGAATAAAAGGTTTCCGATCATCATAAATCCAGCTTCCCAGCATCTGAATGCCATACATCAATCCCTTGGGAAAGCTGCCGAAATCCGCCTCTCTATATCTGAATTCAAAATGATTGATAGCGGCCAGCAATGCCTTTTTGTCGAAACCGTTCCTGACGATCTCCTGCAAAACCGCATCGATGGTTTCCCGGAACTCTTTTTCCCTGTCCACGGAAGTGCCCTTTGCTACCACACTGAAGTAGGGCTGTTTGATGTCGTTGTCATAGATACTGAACACATCCTTGCCGATCCCTTTCTCAATGAGCGCTTTCTTCAGGGGAGCGCCGGGCACGGTACAAAGGGCAAAATCCAGAATCTGGAAGGCTACATACAGCTCTCTGTCCAGCGTATCTCCCGCGGACAGGCTCCATGCCAGATACGTATTCTCATCCGCCTTTTCCCCCTCGCTGATGGGAAATTCCCTGACCTTGCGCACCGGAGCGGAAAAAGCCGGCTCCGAGGCTACTTCCGAGTCCACATCCAGGGCGTCAAAGGCCGAGAGATAATGCTCGTCAATAAAGCTGAGCTTCTCCGCCATATCCATATTGCCGTACAGATAAATATAACTGTTGGACGGATGATAGTATGTTCTGTGGAAATCCAGGAACTGCTCATATGTCAGCTCCGGAATCTCCCCGGGATCTCCGCCGGACTCGCATCCATAGGTGGTATGGGGATACAGGGCGGTGCTGATCTCCCGATACAGCACGGAATCCGGAGAGGAAAATGCCCCCTTCATCTCATTGTATACCACGCCGTTTATGCTCAGTTCACCCGCTTCATCCAGTTCATAATGCCAGCCCTCCTGGCGGAAAATGGCTTCATTATCGTAGATATTCGGATAAAATACCGCATCCAGATACACATGCATCAGATTCTGGAAATCTTTGTCATTGCAGCTTGCCACCGGATATACGGTACGGTCCGGATAGGTTACCGCGTTCAGGAAAGTGTTCAGAGAGCCCTTTGCCAATTCAATGAAGGGATCCTTGATCGGGAATTCCTTTGAACCGCAGAGCACGGAATGCTCAAGGATATGCGCCACACCGGTGGAATCCTTCGGCGTGGTACGGAATCCGATATAAAATACTTTGTTGTCATCGTCGTTGGACACCAGCGCCACCCGTGCCCCTGTCTTCTTATGCCTGCATAGATATGTCACACTGTCGATATCCGCAATCTTCCGTTTCTCCAGCACCTCATAGCTTGTCAGTTCCTCTACGGAACGAATTTTTTGTGTGGAATGTTTTTCTTTTATGGAATGTTTTTCTTCCATGGAATGCCTTTCTTCCATTACCTGCTTCTCCTCTCATACTCTCTGTTCTCTATTATACTGCAGACCGTCAGGATATACATTGACGCCTCCGGGAAAGTACCTGGCTGGCGGTCTGCAGTCGGGTCTTACTGCAATTTAGCCGGTCTGCAGTATAAGTTGTGTCTCCCGGCATATATTCTCCCTTTTATGGAGCTGTCTCCCGGTTCACATTCTCCCTTTTGCGGGCTTTCTCCCGGCTCACATTTTCCCTTTTACAAGACTGCCTCCGGCATACACTCCCCCTTTACTGACTTGCCTACCGGCGCTCATTCTCCCCCTTTACTGACTTGCCTACCGGCGCTCATTCTCCCCCTTTACAGCGCTGCCTCCCGGCATACGCGCTCTTCCTTACAGCGCGGCCAGCGCCAGCTTACTCACGGACAGTTCCTGTATCACATATCCCTGCCGCTCCTTCTCCTGGGGAGACACCCTCGCCAGTTCCTCCACCGTAAGCAGCTTTGTCACATAGCGGAGCTTTCCCGTCCCACCGAAGAGCGATTTTTTCTCCTCCAGGACAATGACCCGGACTTTGGCTTTCATCTGCCGGTAAATCTTCACCAGAAAACTCTCCGGAGGCAGATAGTACAGATGCGTCTCCAGGGTATCCTCCGGATCGGCTTCCGGCAAAATGTATTTCTGCATGACCAGCCTGAACTTAAATAAAATCTCTTCCTCCTCCAGGAATTCTCCAAAGGTATATTTGCAGCCCACATAGATCCGGCCGGTATCCTGCACACTATATTTATAATCTTCATACACTGTCCTGCGCATTAGCAATATCCTCTATCTGAAACCCGCTCATCCTCATGGTATCCTGAATAAATTTCACAGACATGCCGCTCTCCTGCATCAGCTCTTCGGGTGTGACCTTTCTATGAAACTCCCCGGCCAGCTTCTTCGCCCTGTCAGCCACCTTATTCACCCTGTCAGCCACTTTCCTGTCCTGCTTTTTCGTATCGGCATTCTCCCGGATAAAATCCTCCATGGCATCCATAATCCGCCTTATGACGATTCCCTCCACCATGGAAGGATCATCCTCCCCTGTCTCTCCGGCCTCCTGATCCTGCGCCCGGAACAATTCACCCATCTTTCCCAGCATTTCCATACTCAAAGCCAGGGCCACATTGCCCTCTCCGATCAAATCCTCCAGCATTACACCCTGTCCCGTATAAAGTCTGGCGATATCCGCCACATCCTTTAAATAGCTCTCTGTCAGGCGCTGCGCCGCCGCTTTATCCCCGGCCATGGCTGAAATGGTATAGGCTCTCCGCTCTCCGTCGCTGCAGACAGGAAGCGCCTCCAGCCCCTCCAGATAATTTTGAAGGTAATCTTTCTCCTCCTCCGTAAGACACGCATCCGGATTCACAGGTTCACCGACGCCGATCCCATGCTCCTTCAGATAGGCAAAGACCATCTCCAACTGGGCATCATTCAATTCCAAATCAAAGAATTCTTCCCGGACCTGTTCCTCCTCTATACAGTTTCCCTGCTCTCTGGCTATCCGCCGTATACGCTCCAGGCTCTCCGCAAATGCAGTTTCGTTAGATATCATTTTCTACCCCCTCGTCCTTTGATTCCTTAGAAATTCTTATTGCACATGGGTATGGGTAAATAAATGCTGCTGACAGTATTCATAATTCCCGTTACATTTGGAGCAAAAGCGGAACTCCAGGCTGGGATCGTCGTCCTCCGTCTGGCCGCAAATCGCACATTTATGCTTTGTCACCCTGGAATTGCGCCTGATATCCTGTCGAAACTCCGCCCTGCGCCTCATCTGCTTCGGCGACATGTGAATATGGCTTCTGGATGTAAAGAAGAAGATCACAAAGCTGAGCAGAGATGCCGCTATGGCAATTCTGGTAACCAGATTGCCCGCAAACAGGAAATCATATACCAGTACCAGCCCATACAGTATCCCCAGCCACTTTACCTTCACCGGAATCAAAAACATCAGCAACACCTGCACATTGGGGAACGTGGCGGCAAATGCCAGGAAAATGGACATATTAATATAGTAGGTACTGAAATAGAAAGAAGCCACTGCACTGACGGCTCCCAGGTTCTGGGCAGGTCCTCCCACTATATACTGGATACCCAACCATACCATACTGCCCAGCACGGTGAAAAGCATTCCTGACAGCAGGTAGACATTATACCGATAAGTCCCCCATGTGCGCTCCAGGCTGGTTCCGATATTATAATAAAACAAAAGCATAATAATCGTAAAGGGGTCCAGCGAAGACGGCGGTATAATAATCCAGGTGAATATCCTCCACACCTGTCCGTGCAGAATTGCATAGGGATTCAAAGTCAGATAATTCAGGAATCCCCCGTTGATCAGCTCAATGATATAACCCACCACATAACATAAAATCAGTATCAAAGAAAGATTACTGATGGCATACTTTCCGAACCTTTTTTCAAAATTGCTCATATCACCACTCCTCCTATCAGCATACCACTAGTATTTTAACATTCCCCATCCCATAAGTAAACCGGACTTTTCCTTTTTTTATAGAAATATCTTAATTTTAATAAATTTTTCACAGCTTTTGGTATTTGCAAATTTTCGCTGCATGTACTATAATGTCTTAGAATGTCAGGGCATGTCGGCCCTGTCCCAAATACCTGTGCCAATCCACAGAATAAACGGAACGACATTTTCAGGAAGGATGATTTACATGGAATTAACAAAAAAAGAGGATGCCAAGGCCCTTCTTGGCGATGCCAAGGCCCTTCTTGGCGATGCCAAGGCCCTTCTTGGCGATGCCAAATCCCTTCTTGGCATTGATATAGGATCCACCACAGTAAAGATAGCGATACTGGACGATAACCATCATATTCTTTTTTCCGATTATGAGCGCCACTATGCCAATATTCAGGAGACGCTTTCCTCCCTGCTGGAAAAAGCGCACAGCCAACTGGGCGACCTGAAGCTGTATCCTATGATCACCGGTTCCGGCGGTCTGACCCTGGCGAATTGTCTGGAGGTTCCCTTTACCCAGGAGGTCATCGCTGTGGCCTCTGCCCTGAAGGAACTGGCCCCCAAGACGGACGTGGCCATCGAACTGGGCGGGGAGGATGCCAAGATCATCTATTTTGAAGGCGGCAATGTAGAACAGCGTATGAACGGTATCTGCGCCGGCGGCACCGGTTCTTTCATCGATCAGATGGCCTCTCTCATCCAGACCGACGCCGGCGGATTGAACGAATATGCGAAAAATTATAGTTCTCTATACGCAATCGCCGCCAGATGCGGTGTGTTTGCAAAGACGGATATCCAGCCCCTGATCAACGAAGGCGCTACAAAAGAGGATCTGGCTGCTTCCATCTTCCAGGCAGTGGTCAATCAGACCATCTCGGGACTGGCCTGCGGAAAGCCCATCCGGGGACACGTGGCCTTCCTGGGCGGACCTCTGCACTTTCTTTCTGAGCTGAAAGCCGCTTTTATCAGAACCCTGAAGCTGGATAGCGAGCATGTAATCGACACGGGCAATTCCCATCTGTTCGCTGCGATCGGCTCCGCCCTCAACGCGAAAGAGGACGTATCCTGCTCCATGACGGAAATGCTCCGCCGGCTTTCTTCCAAGATCAAGATGGAATTTGAAGTGGAGCGTATGGAGCCCCTGTTTGACAGCCAGGCTGCATATGAAGTTTTCAAGGAACGCCACAGCCGCAATCATGTGAAAACGGCGGAGCTTTCCTCTTATCAGGGAAACGTATTTCTGGGCATTGATGCCGGCTCCACTACCACGAAAATTGCACTGGTGGGGGAAGACGGCTCCCTGCTGTATTCCTTCTATTCCAATAACGACGGCAGCCCGCTGAAAACAGCCATCCGTTCTCTGAAAGAAATCTATGAGCTGCTGCCAAAAGATGTACACATCGTCCGTTCCTGCTCCACCGGTTATGGGGAAGCTCTGATGAAAGCCGCCTTCCTTCTGGACGACGGCGAAGTGGAAACCGTAGCCCATTACTATGCCGCCGCCTTTTTCAATCCTGCGGTAGACTGCATCCTGGATATCGGCGGCCAGGATATGAAATGCATTAAGATCAAGGATCAGACCGTTGACAGCGTGCTGCTCAACGAAGCCTGCTCCTCCGGATGCGGCTCCTTTATCGAAACCTTCGCCAAATCCCTGAATTACAGCGTGGAGGATTTCGCGGACGCCGCCGTCTTCGCCGCTCATCCCATCGATCTGGGAACCCGCTGTACCGTGTTCATGAATTCCCGGGTAAAGCAGGCCCAGAAAGAAGGCGCCAGCGTAGCCGACATTTCCGCAGGCCTGGCTTACTCTGTCATCAAAAATGCATTGTTCAAAGTAATCAAAGTATCGGATGCCTCGGAGCTGGGCCGCCAGATTGTGGTTCAGGGCGGCACCTTTTATAATGATGCGGTCCTCAGGAGCTTTGAAAAAATCGCGGGATGCGAGGCTATCCGTCCGGATATCGCCGGTATCATGGGAGCTTTCGGTGCAGCCCTCATCGCCAGAGAGCACTATGAGGCAGGTTATGAGACCTCCATGCTCTCTTATGAAAAGCTATGTGCCCTGAAATACGAAACCAGTATGGCAAAATGCAGAGGCTGCACCAACAGCTGCCGGCTGACCATCAACAAATTCTCCGGAGGACGTCAATTTATCTCCGGCAACCGCTGTGAGCGAGGCATCGGCGGCCAGAAAAACGCCCACAATGTACCTAATTTATATGAATATAAGCTGCGCAGGCTTTTCTCTTACACATCTCTGGAACCGGACGACGCGCCGCGGGGTGTGGTGGGAATTCCCAGAGTGCTGAATATGTATGAGGATTACCCTTTCTGGCATACCTTTTTCACCAGACTGGGCTTCCGTGTGGTACTCTCCCCTGTGTCCAACCGCAAGATCTACGAGCTGGGCATCGAATCCATCCCCAGCGAGTCCGAATGCTATCCCGCCAAGCTTGCCCACGGACATGTGGTATGGCTCATCCGGAAAAACGTGGACTTCGTGTTCTATCCCGCCCTGTTTTATGAGCGCGATGAGGTGGCAGGCGCCAATAATCACTATAACTGTCCGATTGTCACCTCCTATTCCGAGAATATCAAAAATAATGTGGAGGAAATCAGCAGCGGGCAGGCCAGATTGCGCAATCCCTTTATGTCCTTCCGGGATCTGGACACCGTCACGGAGGCTCTGCTGAAAGAATTTAAAGAACTTCCTCCGGGTGAAGTACGTGCCGCAGCTGCGTCCGGCTGGACGGAGCTTGACAATGCGCGCAGGGATATTCAGAAAAAAGGGGAGGAAGTTCTCAAATATCTGGAGGAAACGGGAAAACGGGGCATTGTGCTGGCCGGACGGCCTTATCATATCGATCCCGAAATCAACCACGGCATTCCGGAACTAATCACTTCCTTTGATATGGCAGTGCTGACGGAAGATTCCATCTCCCATCTGGGCTGCCCGGAGAGACCGCTTATCGTGTCCGACCAGTGGATGTACCATTCCCGGCTCTATGCCGCCGCCAGCTTCGTCCGGCTCCAGGAAAACCTGGATCTGATACAGCTAAACTCCTTCGGCTGCGGCCTGGATGCAGTCACCACGGATCAGGTCAATGATATTTTGTCCGGATCCGGCAAAATTTATACCTGTTTAAAGATTGATGAAGTGAATAATCTGGGAGCTGCCAGAATCCGTGTGCGTTCCCTGCTGTCCGCTATCCATGTACGGGAAAAGAACCACAAGCATCCCACGCCCCACTCCACAGCCATTGAAAAGGTGTCTTTTACGGAAGAAATGCGGAAAAATTATACCATCATCTGTCCTCAGATGTCGCCCATCCATTTCGAGCTCATGGAACCGGCCTTCAACGCCTGCGGCTATAATTTTGTAGTCCTGGATAATGACAACCGCCATTCCGTGGATGTGGGATTGAAATATGTCAACAATGATGCCTGCTACCCCTCGCTTCTGGTGGTAGGACAGATCATGGAAGCACTCCTGTCCGGCAAATACGATCTGGACAAAACAGCCATCGTCATGACCCAGACAGGCGGAGGATGCCGGGCCACCAACTACGTAGGCTTTATCCGCCGGGCTCTGAAAAAAGCCAACATGGAGCAGATTCCTGTAATCTCGCTGAATCTGGCCGGAATCGAGAGTAATCCCGGCTTCCATCTGAATGCGGAATTGCTGATCCGGGCAGCTGTGGCTGCGGAATTCGGCGATATCTTTATGCGCTGTGTATATCGAATGCGCCCTTATGAACGCACACCGGGCAGCGTAAATGCCATGCATCAAAAATGGCTGGCCCGGGCACAGCAATTTGTATCCGGAAAACATATAAGCCTATTGAAGTTCCGGAAAATGTGCAGGGAGATCATCCAGGATTTCGACCGGATTCCTCTGCAAAATGTGAAAAAGCCCCGTGTAGGCGTGGTAGGGGAAATCCTCGTCAAGTTCTCTCCCGCCGGTAATAACCATCTGGTGGAACTTTTGGAGGCAGAGGGCGCAGAGGCCGTGGTGCCGGATTTGATGGACTTCATGCTGTATTGTTTTTACAATCAGATCTATAAGGCGGAGCACCTGGGTACCAGCAAAAAAGCTGCCAGATATGCTTCCCTGGGCATATGGGCAATCGAGCACATCCTGCGGGGAGCCATGACGAAGGAATTCCGCAAGTCAAGGCACTTTACTCCTCCCGTTCCCATCCGGGAAATCGTTTCCTACGCGGAGCCCATCGTGTCCATCGGCAATCAGACCGGCGAAGGATGGTTTCTCACCGGAGAGATGGTGGAACTGATACACGAAAAGGTGCCCAATATCGTGTGCACCCAGCCGTTCGGATGCCTGCCCAATCATGTGGTTGGAAAGGGCGTCATCAAGGCCCTGCGGAAAGCCTATCCGGAGTCCAATATCGTGGCCATCGACTATGATCCCGGCGCCAGTGAAGTCAACCAGCTCAACCGGATCAAGCTGATGCTGTCTACCGCACAGAAAAATCTGACAAAAATCGAGTAGGGGTGATTTTTCCCTACTCGCCCGCGGGGTCCGCATGCTGCGTCAGCAGCAGATTTCCATATGCGGGCCTGCGCATATAAACAGATGCCGGAAGGTTTTTTCCAAAAGCCATTCCGTTTCATTCAAGACGGAAATCAAAGATATCACCCAAGGAGTTTCGCGCCCGGAAGTCGGACAATCTGACATAAAAAGAGAGCTTTACAAAATTGACCGCAAGATCAAAGACAGCTATAACCTGGCCCTTGACGCATGGGGACAGGGCACTGAAAACAGAAAATGGCTTGAGGAGACTGCCTTAAAAACATAGCTGTCCCCTCTCTGAATCCGACAACATAACCGCGGCAGCCTCTACCAAATAATCAGGAGCTCTTTTCTCTGTTCTGCGGGCACATTGCTTCCGCCTTCAATTTCCGATACAAAGTAATATACATAGTGATAAAACAGGCAAGCCCGCCGATACAGTTTGAGACAGGCTCCGCCCAGAACACTCCGTCCACACCCATTCCCAGCCTCGGCAGAATCAATGTCAGAGGTGTCACAATGACTGCCTTGCGCAGCAGAGAGAAAAACACCGCCCGTTTCGAGCAGCCCAGCGCCGTAAAGGCCGATTGCCCGGAAAACTGGAATGCCATGAAGAAAAAGCCGAAAAAGTACAGCTGCAGCGCTCCCATCCCCGCCTCCAGCATGGCCGCATCTTCAGTAAAGACCGACAGCAGGAAATGCGGGCATTGTATCACGATAAACCAGGCAAACAGGGTATACAAAATGCCCAGAAGCGCCGTAAAACGGATCCCCTGACACACCCGGTCATAGCGTTTCGCCCCGTAATTATAGCCCAATACAGGCTGAGAACCGCTGGTCAGACCGCTCACCGGCAGGGACAGAATCTCCCGGACCGAATTGATCACCGTCATAATTCCCACATACAGATCGCCCCCATAGGTATTCAGCGTGGATATGCACACTATCTGCACCAGGCAGTTGGTTCCCTGCATGATGAATCCGGACATTCCCAATCCCATAATCTCCCGGGTCAGCTTCCAATCCACCCGCAGATGCTCTGTCTTTATGCGCAGCAGTGCCCTTTTCCCCGTAAGAAACCGCAGAACCCAGACACAGGAGACCATCTGGCTCAGCACGGTAGCCAGCGCCGCGCCTCCCACCCCCATATCCAGCAAGAAGATGAAGACCGGATCCAGCACCAGGTTCAGCACCGCCCCGATCAGGGTAGTCAGCATCCCCATCCTGGGAAATCCCTGGGCGTTGATAAAGCCGTTCAGCCCCGTCGCCAGCATGGTAAACGTCGTACCGAATAAATAAATGCGCAGATAAGCATCCGCATAACCGTAGGAGGCATCGCTGGCACCGAACAGATAGAGAACCGGCCTGCGGAAAAAGAAGCAAAACAGGAACATCACCAGCGAACAACCAAAAAGCAGAGCAAAGGTATTGCCCAGAATCTTCTCTGCCCGCTGCTCTTCACCCGCCCCTCTGGCAATAGAGAACAACGGCGTCCCGCCTGTGCCGAAGAGACTGGTAAACGCCGCGATCAATATCGTCAGCGGAAAAACCAGCCCTATGCCTGTCAATGCCATACTGTCGGCCCCCGGCAGATGCCCGATATAGATCCGATCCACCACATTGTATAATAACTGCACCAGCTGTGCCAGAATCAAAGGAATGGACTGATAGATAATATTCTGCCAGACCTTTCCCCGGGAAAAATCGTTCGTCATATGAAATGCCTTCCTTCACAGAGTCTCCACTCTTACTCTGAAAGCATTGTAACACACTTTCCGGAATTTTCCAATGAGGCAGTTTGCTTTCTTCCCGACGCAGTTCCTTGCTGCTGTAATACTTACCAGCGCACCCGGGCCGTCCCCTCTATCATCTCCCTTATTTTGTCAATATCTTCCTGCTTTGCCGGATATACATCCACGGCCTCATCCTTCATCATATAGGTGATAAGCGGCGTTTCACTGTCCTTTGCCAGCGCTTCCCGAAACTGCTCTTCCAATACCTTTCTGTCAGACGAAAAGGGATAGAGAAATGTTCCCGACTCCCGTCCGCTCTGCGTAAAATACCTCTCCACAAAGCGCCATGCCTCCTCCTTATATCCGCTGTTTCCATTGATTCCATAAGCTGTAACGGGCACAAACGCCATACCGTTTCCTTCCGCCCCCGGGAAGCCCGTAAAAAGGCTGTCCTCTCCCCAGACGGACTTGCGGTACAGATATCCCTCCACATCGCCAATCACCGTGCTCTCCCAGAACATCCCGCCCTCCCGCCGGCTAACGTCACTGGGATTGTATACATAATTTTCCGGCAAAATCGTCTCTATCCTGCTGCAGGCATCACATTTTCCGGATCCGCCCTCTTCCTGACAGCCGTAAAAGGCGCGACTCTTAAGCCATTCCTGCCTGCCCATCCCATAATCCAAAAGAGGCTGTGCTTTTGCCGCTTTCTCCATACTTTCGAGGCACGCTTCCGCCGTCCAGTTTCTCTCCGCGCCGGCCCATTTTTCATTGGTAATCAATGTCTCTATACCGAAATTCACAGGCA
Organism: uncultured Acetatifactor sp.; assembly: GCA_910584865.1. Classification (GTDB taxonomy): domain Bacteria; phylum Bacillota; class Clostridia; order Lachnospirales; family Lachnospiraceae; genus Acetatifactor. The sequence goes on along the minus strand of CAJUCE010000015.1, from coordinate 56,298 downwards.
GTATGTACAGCTTTCCCTCCTGCAGCAACGCCTCATACAGAGGCTCCACGATATCCTCCTGCCCTATAACCGTGCTTTTATCCATCCAGGGGACCAAATCCTCCAGCAGACCTTCCTGCCCCAAGGCTTCCGCCATGCCGGAATACGCCTCAAAGGCAATGATATCCGGTCCCTTTCCTGCCCGGATATCCGCGTTCAGCTGTTTCACCGCCTCCTCCGTATCCTCCTGCCAGTAATCCGCAATGGAAATCAGGCATCCTGACTCTCTGTTATACCCGGCCACGGCACGGCGCAACAGCGCCGTCTCCCCGATGCAGCCCAGGGTCAGCCGGGACACCTGCTGTACCATTTGCCCTTGATCTGCCTTTTCTTCTCCGTTCTCCATATAAGCAACATCAATCAATATGCCGTCTTCCTTCACCACACAGTGGATACCCTCCTCTCCCTGATAGACAGCCAGAATATCATCGCCTACAACCCCATAGTCAGTCCAGGTACATAACCTGGTCAATTCCCCCTGCCCGCTGCATCCATACAACGCACAATCCGTACAGATCACAAACTCACCCTCCTGAAAACCGGATGCGGCGCAGCGGAATTCGGATCGGGACGGATACGCCTCAATCCTGCGCTCCAACCCGGATTCCCTATCATACAGGATAAAAATACGCTCTCCCTCCTCGCTGACACATGCCAGCACATACTGCCGGTTCACTCCTTCCAGGGTGTAGTCCTTCTCCTCCTCCCAGAAAACACTTCCAAGTTCCCGTCCTTCTCCGTCCAGCAGCAGACAGCCGAAGGGAGAGCAGACAAATACATTCCCCTCGGAATCCGCCGTCAAGTTCCAGCGCATGAGATCATCCTTCCCGTCCCGATAGAAATCGTTCAGCCCGCAGACTTCCTCCTCTCCCTCCGGGCTATATTTTTTCAATAAAAAATCTCTGCCGTTTTCTTTTTCCCGGCTGATGACTGCATATACATGCCCCTGCCCATCCGGGCAATAAGCCGGCCAAAACTCCGGGCAAGGCAGCGAAGTAACCGCCTGCTCCCCTCCCCCGGCCGGGTCAATCTGATACAGCCTTCCGCCGATCAGGCCTGCAATCTCTCCGTTATTGATTTTAACACTCTGCACAGCACCCCCGGTGCATATGGAATCGGAATCCGAATACAGAATTGTTTCTATTCTCTGCCCATTCACAGGCCCGACTTGTACCGTGTCTGAATGCCCGAACACATTATTTTCCGTCAGATTTCCCGCACCTTCAGACACTGTCCCCCATGCACAGGAAAGCAATATCAAAACGCATGTCATAATAACTGATATAATTCTTTTTTTCATCCGCTCCTCCTCTTTCTTCCTGAAATTGATTCTCACAAGTATACAACCGGTCTGCCGAAGTTCCTGCGCAAATCCGGGCAGCTGAATGCCCTCCTCCGCCTGCTGTGCGGCCTGCATGGCCTCTGCGCGGCAAACTTCCCGAAAACACATTACAAGCGGCCAATGTTTCTCCCGTACAGGGAGCACACCGGCCGCTTTCCAAAATCCTGATCCTTATATAAAATATACTCCCGTCCGGTCTGTATACATTCAATATACGCCGAACAAACATCAAAGTCGCATCACACTTCCATCAAAGTTGCATCATAGCGAAAAAGCGTCACAGGGATTTCCCGGGAACTATACAACTGTTCCTTCGGCCAGTTTCGCCTCCAATGTCCTGCGCACATGGAAATAGGCCGGAATCAAAAACGCATCCGCAAAAATCCAGGCAATGGGACTTCCCAGCGTCACTCCCGTAAATCCCAGCAGGGGCACCAGCAGAAAGCCCGCCAGCCCCCTGGCCAGCATCTCAAACACACCCGCCAAAATCGCAAAGGTGGGAAAACCCATTCCCTGAATCAAAAATCGGATGATATTCACCAATGCCAGCGGAAAGAAGAAAACCGTATTCATAATCAGCATAAAGCGCACATTGTCTATCACCGCCAGCTCAGACACATCCAAAAACAGCGTGGCCAGAGGTCTGCCCAGGAAGATACTGATAAACAATGCGGCGACGCTGTACCCCGCCCCCAGCATGATACATGACTTCAGCCCCTGACTGATGCGGTCCAGCCTGCCCGCTCCCACATTCTGTCCGCCGTAGGTAGCCATGGTAGATCCCATGGCATCGAAAGGACAGGCCAGGAAGCCGTAGATCCGGCCGGACGCCGTGACAGCCGCCACAGCGTCGGAGCCAAGGGTATTGGTGGCACTCTGCAGGATCACACTACCGATAGCCGTAACAGAATACTGGAGCCCCATAGGCACGCCCATGGCGCAAAGTGCCTGCATCATATGCTTATCCGGCCTCCATTCTCCTTTTTTCACCCGCAGTATCTCGAATTTCCGGATCATGAACAGCAGACAGCAAATCCCGGACACCGCCTGGGAAATCACGGTGGCCCAGGCTGCTCCCTGCACACCGCTCTCCATATATATAATAAAGAACAGATCCAGCCCCACATTCAAAAAGGAAGACATCACCAGAAAGATCACCGGTGTCTTACTGTCTCCCAGCGCCCGGATGATGCCCGATGTCATATTGTATAGAAAAGTCACCGGAATTCCCAAAAAAATCACCCATATGTATGCATGGGATCTGTCGATGATATTCTCCGGAGTCTTCATCCAGCCCAGAATCCGGCCGGCCAGCAGCGTAGTCGCCACCGTCAGCACCGCCGCGAATGCAATCGCCAGCCAGACACAGTTTGCCACATATTTACGAAGGCCTTCCTCATCCTTTGCCCCAAATTTATGGGAAACCGGAATGGAAAACCCGCTGCAGACCCCCATACAGAATCCAATGATCAGGAAATTCACGGAACCTGTAGCGCCCACTGCCGCCAGATTCTCCTTACCCAGAAACCGTCCCACGATCACCGTATCCACCAGGCTGTAACATTGCTGGAACACGAATCCGAAAAGCAGCGGGACGGAGAATCCCAATATCAGCTTCATGGGCGAACCCTTTGTCATATCTTTTGTCATAAAATCACCCTCTTTTCTCATCTGGAAAAGTATAGGCGTTACTTCACTAAAGTGCAATGTACTTTTTTGCACAGATGAGAAAATTGATGTACTATCTTGCCTTCCGAAAAGGTCACAAAACCCTGGATCTTGTGTCCGTTTTGCCTTATGCTCCTGCGAAAAAGGTGCATTGCCATTCGGACGGCCTGCACCTTTCCTGATCCCATTTTGTTCAATTAAATTCTCCGGCAGAGTCAGGATGCCGCCTCTTCGCGGCTTTCCAGATACTGCTGCAGCACTTCAGCCACCTCGTCCGGCTCCAGCCCGGACTCTGTGATGATATCACTGACCACTTCCAGCTCCTTCCGCCTCTTCTCCTGGTACATTTCTTCCAGCTCCCGCCTCTCCGATTCGATCCTTGCGGTCAGTGCCTCAATCAGTTCCTCCTTTGCAGCGATCTTTTCCTCGATGCTCTTACGCTGTCCTCTCGCCATACACGTCTCCTTTCAGCGGATTGCTCCCAACCCTTTTCTACCAGTATATGGACAAGACCGGAAAAATATACCAAAAAGCAAAAACTTCTTCTATAAAGCATGAAAAACCGCACAGGCATAGCCCCTCCAAAAGAATCGGGAAAACCGGCTAGGACAATAATGACATAAAATCCTCTTTGCTCATCCCTCCCAGCTGCCCCGCATCTCCCTGAATAATCTGCTCCGAAAGCGCTCTCTTGCTCTCCTGCAGCTCCTGGATTTTCTCCTCGATGGTCCCCTTTGCAATCAGTCTGTAGACTACCACCATCCTGGTCTGCCCGATCCGATGGGTTCGGTCTGTGGCTTGGTTCTGTACCGCCAGATTCCACCACGGATCATAATGGATCACCACATCCGCCCCTGTCAGGTTCAGCCCCACGCCGCCTGCCTTCAGGGAGATCAAAAATACCTTCGTTTCATCTTTGTTGAAAGCCTTCACCAGCTGCAGACGCTTTTCCTTGGGCGTAGCTCCGGTGATGGTGTAAAAGCTGATCTTCTCTTCCTTCAGCCGCTCCGCAAGCAGCTCCAGCATGGAAGTAAACTGGGAAAACAGCAGCATCTTATGTCCGCCCTCCGCCGCGCTCTTCACCAGCTCCACACAGGCTTCCATTTTCGCAGACTCGCCCCTGTAATTTTCAAAACATAATCCCGGATCACAGCAGATCTGACGCAGCTTCATCAATTCTGCCAATATCTGTATCTTGTTGCGCTGAAACTCCTGGGCATCCTGCATGCCGATCCGCTGTTTCATATGGATGACCTGGGCATCGTAGAGTTTCTGCTGGTCTGATTCGAACTTCACATACCGATTCTCCTCCAGCTTCTCCGGAAGATCCTTCAGCACATTCTCCTTCATCCTCCGCAGAATGAAAGGACCTGTCATCCTCTGCAGACGCTCCAGCACGCCCTGATCCTCATTACGCACGATGGGCGACTCGAACTCGTTCCTAAAGACATCATAGCCGTAGAGATATCCCGGAATCAGAAAATCAAAAATGCTCCACAGCTCGCTGAGCCTGTTTTCGATAGGCGTTCCGGTAAGCGCATAACGGACACGACTTCTGATCACCTTCACCGCTTTGGCGGCGGCGGTGATATGGTTCTTGATATACTGTGCCTCATCGATAATATGATAATAAAATTCCTTGTCTTCGTAATATTCGATATCCCGCTTCAGCAGATCATAGGAGGTGACGATCACGTCATAGTCCTGATACTGCTCCAGCCGCTGCCGCCTCTCTTCCTGGGTACCCGTGATAAAGCCGCAGGAAAGTTCCGGAGTATAGCTGCGCACCTCCTCGCCCCAGTTATACACCAACGAAGCCGGCGCCACCACCAGAGAGGTTCCCTTCCTCCCCTCCTGCTTCGCCGAGAGCAACACCGCCAGAACCTGCAGCGTCTTCCCCAGTCCCATGTCATCCGCCAGAATCCCTCCCAACCGATATTCTTCCAACATCCGCAGCCAACGGTAGCCGTTTCTCTGATATCCCCTCATAATCCCGGACAGGGAAGCCGGTTCCTCAAAGTCCGCGTCGTTCACGGTCTTGAAATTCTTCACCATTTCCCGGAAATAGCTGTCCCTGCTGCTGTAGATTTCCTCGTTTTTCTCCAGCAACTTATCCAGATACAGGGCACGGTACAGCGGAAGCTTCACATTTCCCTTCGCCAGATCCTTGGGCGACATCCGCAGCGTCTCCATCATCTCCGCCAATGTCTGCAGCGAATTATCCTCCAGACTTAAGAAATTACCGTTTTTCAATCGATAGTATTTTTTCTTCTGGCGGTAGCTTTTCAGAATGTCCAGAAGCTCCTGGGGCGGTACATCCTGGGTGGAAATATTCAGATTCAGCAGATCCCTGGACACCGAAATCCCCACAGACATCTTCACTCTGCGCCCGATGTTCAGATTGGTGAAACGCCTGGTGCACCGGACCTCTCCCAGCCCCAGCAACACCTCCACCCCCTGATCCAGCACCCGGTACATCCGCTCTTCCTCCTGGCCGCAGTGGCGTTCCTGTTTTGCCTCGTCCCAATAGGGAAACCACTGACTGACCAGATACATGGTTTCCGCTTCTCTGGACGCCTCGCGGAAAGGCTCCAAGGTGTGTATCGCCTTTTCGTCTTCCACCAGATTCGGCACTGCAAACTCCCTCTCCCCATATCCGGCGGCCACCCGGCAGCTCATATTATGTTCCTCCGCGTCCAGATAGAAGACAAATTTCGCCTGAGGAGGAAGGTATCCGGCAATCTCTTCGGCGTTTTCCTCCATGATATCCACCACCCCCTCCAGCTGGGGCAGCACGCTGTAATAAAACTCTGCCAGAGAATTTCGCCCCACCTGAAACTGCAGGGAACCGTTGGGACAAAACCTGGCAATGGTCCTGATCTTTTTCTGAAAATCCTCCTCCAGCCTGCACAGGGCTTCCACGTCCACATAATATGCCGTTCCCACACCGTAATAAAAACGAGGCATCCTGCAGTCCACGGTAACCCCGTGAAAGCCCCGCCTCTCTCCCAGGTCATTCTTGCGGATAGTCATGGAAATCTTTGGATTCTGCTCTTTAGCACAAAGCGTGGTCTTGAATTTTTCCGCGCTGTCTTTATCCTCATACTCAAACCTGTCCCGGCCAATCAATCTGAAGAATTCGTCCAGTCTCCAGCCAAACAGCGCAAACTCCGCAATCTTCGAGGCCGCCCTCCTGGAATAACTGCGGGCCTCGATCATCCTGCGCTCAAAGGCCTGCTCCTCCTTCACAATCCGGCCGATAAAATCGATCCACTTCCTGGAGCCTTCGGTAAAATTATTGATATCATGATTGACCTCGGTATTGCTCCCATAAGCGGCCGTTCTTGATTCCTGTACATTGACATAAAATTCAAACAGGTCTTTAATTACGAAAAGCTTCTTTTCCCCTACTTTAAAAGAAACGGACAGATCCTGATTCCGCAATGTCACCCTGGGAAGCAGATTCAGGCTCTCGGCCTTGCCTATGGTATCGGAAACCACTCGGTTGGCCCGCTGCTCCGTAAAGGCGTTCATCAGCATTATGGCCCTTTTATCCGTAGCGTCTCCCAGCTCCTTCTCCCTCAGCTCCTGCTCCACCAGCATGACCATTCCGGCCAGATAGGCACAGTACGCTTTCCGATAATACATGGAATAATAATGGCGCCTGCATTCCGAACACTGACATTCCGAATACAAAACCTCCTCCCGGTTAAACACGATATGGATCGGAAAGGAGCTCCTGTTCTCCCTGCCCTCGCCGACAGCCTCCGCAATTAACTCATTCCTGCCTTCCACATAGCCACAGTCCAGCGTATCCAGCCGTATCTTCTTCTCCTGGCAGAGCTTCTCTCCCTTCTGGGTAATCGCCTGGGTCAGGCGCATACTCTTTTGCAGAATATCAGCATTGAAGTACTGGTACTTTCCCAATGCATTGTAGCCTGCAAGCTTTCTCACCGATTCTTCAGACGCAGAATCATCTTCTTCCTGACGGTTTAATATAATGTATTCCTGCTCTTTGTCTCTGTTATCTTCATGTACTTCCGTCATGCTTTCCTGCACTTTAGTGACGGGCTTCTGTTTTCTGTCTTGCATAGACCGGTATTTTCCCTTTCCATTGTACTATACTGCCGCAGCGGGCTGCGATTGTGCATCCCGTCATCCTGTCAGTCTCGGACGGGCCATCTCGCCCCTGCCGGACTTTTTTCTCCTCATCTGGACATAGCAGCTTTCACAGACGCCGAAGGAAGCATCAAAGGGCAGAGGCGCCCCGCAGTACTGACACTTGCGGATATAGTTTTTCTTATTCTTAGACAGATACCGCATGATGGTATCCTCCGTCTTCTCCCGCTCCCGTTCCAGACGATCGACATCGATTTCCTTTCCCATACGCACGGAAAACTGGTAATACAGATCCAGCAGCTTATAAAAGGTTTCGTATCGCAGCAATCCCGTGTCCGAACACATCATCAGCGCAGGAAAATGCAGGGATACATCCGCCGTGTAGGTCTTGCAATAATACAGCCAGAGCGCCACCACATCCCGGTTCCTGGTATCGATGGAACAGGTCAGCATACGGTAGAGCATATGCTTGTCCTCGAAACCGTCGATTTCTTTTCTGTCCCTGTAGGCTCTCTCATATAGAAACAGAACCTCTTCGATGCTGACCTTTTCAAACGGCGCCTCAATCTCCACCGATTTCCAGATAGTCATCACCGCATCCAGAGGCTCGTCCATATCCAGAAGCACCTGGGGAAATCCCAGACTCACATGATCCACCTCCGGCTCTTCCCTGCTAAAGTACTCCCTGATATACTGCAGATTCTCCTCTCCCACAGCCGTCACATAACCCGGATCATACAGTCCGAAACGGCCTGCCCGGCCCGCAATCTGCCGGATTTCCTCCGTCTTTAAAAGCCTGGTTCTCTTCCCGTCGAATTTATCGGTCTGCACGAACACAATCCGCCGCACCGGAAGATTCAGCCCCATGCCGATAGCATCCGTAGATACCACGATCCGGGTTTCCCCCCGGGCAAAGATGCGAATCTGTCTGCGCCGGATTTCCGGGGGAAGGCTGCCGTAGATCACACTGACGTGAATCCCCTCCCTCTCCAGCCGTCCGGCGATATCCAGCACCATCCTCTTGGTAAAGACAATCAGCGCATCTCCCTCCCGCACATCCTCCGGAAAGGAAAAAGGCTCCTCCTCACACAGCAGTCTGGTCTTTCTCTCGTACCGATGTACTTCAAAGCTGTCCCCGCACAGGGAAATCAGATGGCTGACCACCTTCTCCGCCGCCGGACTCATGCAGACATGAACCTCTCTGGCCTGCACACCCAGAATCGCTCTGGTCCAGGAATGTCCTCTGTCGGAATCTGCGATCATCTGGGTCTCATCGATTACAGCCACGTCATACTTCTGGTCCAGATCCAGCATTTCTACTGTGGAGGATGTGATCCGGCTGTTCTCCTCATAGATCCTCTCCTCCCCTGTCAGCATGGTGCAGGGCACTCCTGCATCCTTCATCCGCTCATAGACCTCCAGGGCCAGCAGCCTTAGCGGCCCCAGGTAGACCCCGTTTTCCGCCTCCCGCAGCCGCTCCAGCGCCTGATAGGTCTTGCCGCAGTTGGTGGGTCCGATGTGCAGCACGAATTTCCTCTGCATCTCAAGCGCATGAGGGAATTCCGTCTCCGGTCTGGTAGGAACCAAATCGATAATCTGATTCTTCAGCTCCACATCCACATACCTTTTCAATATGGATCGCAGCGTCTTCTGACAAATGGCAAAGGACTGCTCCCGCCTTAAATATTCCAGAAATTTGACCGTAACCAGCTCCTGCTCCTCCGCCTTCAGACTGGTAATGTCCAGGCGCACCAGCTCGTTCATCATCAAATCTCGGATTTTCATCAGGGCAATCTGATTATTCTCCCGAAGTGCATAGTAGACCAGATTTTTAATCTGCCGGTGATATTCCTCCAGATGGGGCTGACTTACTTTGCCGTCCTTCGCCTGCTTCATCTCCTTGAGCAGGCGATCGAGCCGCTCTCCGTAGGTCTTTTTTCCTCCGTTATTTTTCTTTTTTACCTGCTTTACGCTGTCCCTGTATTGGGCAAAATAGAACTGTGATAATTTTTCCTTTTGTATCATCCCTGTATCCCGTACCGGCCGGAGAAAATGCCTCTCCTTCGGCCCAATAAGTATTTTTATTCTCAAAACAGTATAGCACATATTGTACGGCTGTAAAAGGGTGAATTTCACCAAAAGAAACCGGATGTCCGCACAAAAATGTACATCCGGTTTAAAAAGCCTAGTATTCTGCTGCGGGAAGATTGCTGAACCGCCCCTGCTCTATTCTCTCGCCGCGCCGGTCATATTGGGGATCCCCCTGGCGCCATACCGTAACCTCGGTAATCTCTCCCAGGCGATTGCGCTGCACGCTGATGTCCGCGGCTCCCTTTTCTCTGGACTGATAAGAGCCCAGCATTTTATCCTCATATGTCCGCACAGACTCCCCCTGATACAGCCAGGTGCCGTCTTCCTGTGGTGTAATTCCCCATGCCGCATATTCTTTCTCCAGAGTCTTCTGATCCAGGCACAGACTGATATCAAGCGTAAAAGCCCTTCTTTCCACCCCGAACTCCGCAGCCAGGGCCGCTTTAATCTCCCGTTTCAGGATATCCGGATCGCCGGTAGTATCCTCTCTCAAAACCGATAGTATGGCATTGTCCGCCCGCATCTGCGGGTTCTCTCCCAGTGCAATATCTCTGGAAAGCGTGGCCTTCACACCCCACCTGCAATTGGAGCTGGCACAGTAAGCCGACAAATAGGAGGGAAACGGCGCCTGCCCTCCTGTGGCGAAAACGGCCGCACTTCCAAAAGTAAACAGAACGGCAAACAACATCACAAATATGGTTGCCTTTTTATAATGAAGAATGCCTTTCACACGCTTCTCCACTTCCGTCTTGGAAAAGGCGCTGTAGAGCAGCGTGGTACGGCTGCCGGTAATGGCCATGGCAAGCAGGCTGTAAGCATAGCCCTTGCGTTCCTCCTCCCCAAACTGCCCCAGCACCGCTGCATCACAGGCCGCTTCCAGATCGGAGGAAAGGCACTTCGACATGATCCAGACCAGCGGATTGTACCAATGCAGAGCGATTGCAGCCAGCATTACTGCCTTCATCCAGTTATCCCTGCGCCGGATATGCATGGTCTCGTGTGCCAGGACATGGCGCAGCAGCACGGTATTGCAAAAGTCCATTCCCGCCGGCAGATATATGCGGGGATTGAGCAGGCCGCACACCATGGGCGAAGCAATGTCGTCACTGGTAAATACCAGCACATGCCCCATATTCATCTCCCGCAGCAGACTGTTCACCGTCTCGTTATGCTCTATCAGCAGACCGTTTTTCAGCTTTCTGTTATAACCATATTTCTGCCTTCCCAAGATCCCCGCCACGGCGGCAAGCCCCAAAAAGTACAGAACCGGCAGCCTTCTCCACAAAGAATAGGACAATACGGGACCATCCCATATCCCGTAGGCGCCGGATCCTGTCCCTTCGCCCACCACTGTAGTTACCGCTTCCTCCGTGATGGCAACTTGCGAAATGGGGGCGTTTGTGCCCATGGTATACTCCTCCTGCCCTTTCTCCCATGTGCCCTCATTTAGCCGGTCCCCGACCACTTCTTCTTCCAAATATGCCACTTCCTCTGAAAACAATCCCGATAGAAAAGAACCGGCAGGCACCGGCAGGCTGAGAGGGCTGCTGAAAGAAAAAGGTACCAGCAGCCGCAATAATACCACGCCCCAGAGAATCGGAAACACAAACTTGGGCAATTTATTTCTCAACAGCGTCCGCAGCACAAATATCGCCGCGATCATAACGCTTCCGTACAACGCCATATAAAAATAAGGCATATTCATTCTAAAATGCAGCATTTATTTCGCCTCCTCTATCATGCGGGCTAACCGGAGGGCATCCTCCTGCGATATTCCCTGATTCTTTAAAAATGCCGAAAAGAACAGCTCGCTGGATCCGCCGTACATCTTGTCGATGAGCTGCTCCGTCTCGCTCCGGGCCACCTCCTCCTTCGTGACCAGGGGCGTGCACAGAAAGCCTGGCTCACTCCGCTCTACCGCACCCTTTTCAATACATTTTTTGATGACGGTATAGGTGGTATTTTTGTTCCAACCGATGCTTTTTGCCAATATCTCCACGATATCCTTCGCATTTTTCGGCCCCTGTTCCCACAATACTTCCATAACCTTCAGTTCCGAGTCAAAAAGTTTAACATCCATGGCATCTCCTTTCCTGTAAATCCTGCGCTGCGTATGCTGCCGATTGCCCCTCCGGTACCTTTGCCGGCTGTACTGTCCGGGCAGCCGCTGCCGATTGCCTGGCAGGACTTGCCGTTCTCGAGCTGGACTATCGCAATAGTCTGACGTCACATATAGACTATCACGATAGTCTGGCGTTGTCAAGAGGGAATGGGAGATTTTTTGACAGTATCTTGACATATACCTGTTGAGATTTTATTCTAAGCATGATAGGATCTTTCTAAGAAATTGTTATACAGATGAGGTATGTGCATTGAAATTTGAATGAGAGAATCAAAAAATCAATCAAATATACGGCGATGCTCGTTTTTAATGATTTACAGCGTATTGAAATATATGATGTTGAACATAGTATTCATGAAGATCGCTATAACACAATTAGATTGGTTCACGATGTTCTATTCGTTGTTTATACAGAACACAAAGAAAATATACGTCTGATATGTGCCAGACTTGCCACTAAAATAGAAAAGTATATATTATAATACGGACAGCTATTTTAGATAGAAACCAAAAGCCTACAGAGGAACAAATCCGACAAATAAGAGAAGCGGCAAAAAGGGAGATCGTATTCGATGAGGATTCTCCAGAGCTTACCCCTGCCATGGAAAAAGCATTTCGGTTTACAGCCAAAAAACGCAATACAAAAAAGAAAATAAATATATCCTAGAATCAAAAACAGATTCTATTATCAAAATTCCGCTCCACTTCCTCTTCCGTCAGCGGACGGTCCAGCCGGAAAGCCTCCTGTACCAGTCCGCGCAAAACGGCTCTCTGACTCGTCTTGTCCCTGATCCGCTCCCGCACTGCGGGTCTTATTTGGGCCATCCACAGCAGGATGTCGTCCAAATGCTCCGGCACCGCCTCTGCCACATTTCTTTTCAGCTCCACCGCCGCTGCGGGCGAAAGCCCTCCCGTGCTGATCCCGATGCAGGAATGTTCAGAGGTCAGCATGGCGGGGAAAATAAAATCGCACAGATCCTGCATATCCACCGCATTTACGGGAATATTCCTCTCACGGCAGGCGTTCACGATTCTGACATTCTCCTCTCTTTCTTCTGCGGCAATAACGAAAACCGGCGCGCTGTCCAGATCCTTTTTCTCGAAAAAACGACGCTCCAGCATCGCCCCGTGAAATGCTTCCGCCGCCCTCTGTGTCTCAGGCGTAATCTTTGGGGAAATTATCCGGATGCAGGGTCCGAAGGACAGCAGCCGCTCCAGCTTTTCCAGTGCATGGACTCCGCCCCCGCAGAGCAGAATCTCCCGATTTCTGATATCCATAAACATGGGAAAATAATTCATGTCGCCCCTCCTGTTTCTTCCGGCACTGACTCTATATATACCTTCCGCGCTGTCCCCGGACGGCATCCTTTGGAAGGAAATCTCCTATCCGCAAAATGCCTGCACACGAAAATCCGTCCCCGCGCTTCCGCCGCACTACTCGATCTCATAAAAATACTGTATTCCTGCCTCTGTCCGATGGGATTTCACGGTCACATCATACAATTCCCTGATAACATCCGACTGCAGGAGCTCCTGCGGCGTACCCCATTGCAGGATTTTCCCTTCCCCAAGCGCTGCGATCCTGTCTGAAAGCTTCAATGCCAGCAAAACATCATGCAGCACAAGAATGATCGTTTTCCCGTTCTCTGACAATTGTTTCATCATTTTAGCAAATTTCAGCTGCTGCCCGATATCCAGATAAGTGGTGGGCTCGTCCATGACAATAATCTCCGCCTGCTGGGCCAACGCCATGGCGATATAAACCTTCTGCCGCATGCCGCCGGACAATTCAGCCATAGGCCTGTCTGCATATTCCGCAATCCCCATCTGCTCCATGGCCTCCTGAGCAATCCGAAGATCCGCAGCCCCATACCGTCTGGGATAGCGCAGATAGGGAAAGCGTCCGTGAAGTACCATACGTCCTGCCGATATATCGGGAATATTTTTTCCCTGGGGCAGATAGGCAATCTTTCTGGCTAGAGCCCCCCGGGACAGACCCTTCAGCGAGCTACCGCCCACGCTGATCTCGCCGCCTGTCAACGGCAGAAATCCCAGCAGCGTACGCAGCATCGTACTCTTTCCGCTGCCGTTAGCGCCGATCAGGGTGGTGATCTCTCCTTTTTCCGCTCTGAGACTTACGCCGTGCAGAATTTCCGCTTTTCCGTATCCGGCGCATACGTTTTTCATTTCAACCATACAATTCCCCGCAGACTGAAAATCATTCCTTTTTGTATGTCTTGCCATTTGTCCTGCTTTGTATATTCGTTTTCTGATAGACAGGTATGCTCCTTACCTGCCTCTGCCATACTTTCATCCCTCATGCAGTGTCCAAAAGACGTCATGTATGCACACACTTACTGCGCACCAGGAGAAAGAGGAATACCGGACCGCCGATCACCGACATCAAAATCCCAACCGGCAGCTCATAGGGAGCAAAGGCCAGCCTGGAGATGAGATCACAGAGGATGACAAATCCCGCCCCTGCCACTGCGCACACCGGCAGCAGCCTCCCGCTTTCATTGCCGGTAAATCTGCGGACAAAATGCGGTACGATCAGTCCCACAAACCCCAGAAGTCCCGCAAAGCTCACCGCAGCCCCGGCAAGCAATGCGGCCAGCACCAAAAAGACCATGCGATACCGTTCCACTTCAAGCCCCACGCCCTGTGCCGTATCCTCGCCCAGCGTCAACACATCCAGCTCATTGCACAGGGTAAACAGTACGGCCAATCCCCCTCCGATCAGTGCCAGCGCAGGAAGCAGCCGGGGCATGGACACAGACGAAAACCCGCCTACCCGAAAATCAATGCTCAGCATCGCCAAATCCGTATCCAGAACCGTCACCGACTCGCAGACGGCATTTAAAATACTGTTCAACGCAACACCGCTTAGTATAACGGTGGTCCGGGAAGCGTGAAAACGGCGGGAAAAAAGAAAAATCACTAGGACGCTGAGCAGACTTCCGCCAAAGGCGGCAGCGGAAACAGGAAAGCCAGCAAAAACGCCGGCAGCACAGCACAGCGTGACCCCCAGCCCGGCCCCCGCATTGACACCGATGATTCCCGGGGACGCCAGCCTGTTGGCCAGCACATTCTGCAGCACGGCCCCGGATACCGCCAGAGCCGCCCCGGCGGACAACGCAGCCAGCGTGCGGGGAATCCTGGCATAGAGCAGGATACTCCGGCTCACCTTGTCCCCGCTGCCCTTTAAAAGCGCTATCAGCTCTATTGGCGTAAACTGTATGTTTCCCAGACACAGGCTGAACACCACAATCAGCAGGCAGGCCACGGTTCCTCCCCAGAAGTACAGTCTCCAATTGTGCTTGTTTTTCCCCATACGCAAAATTCCTCCCCGGAATGCCTTCCTTGGAACGCTCTCTTCCTCAGAATACTCCCTCTTCCTTGGATTGTTCCTTCTTGCTTCGATTGCTCCTTCTTACTTGGATTGTCTCTTCTTGCTTCGATTGCTTCTTCCTTGGATCGCTCCTTCTTCCCTGGATTGCCCCTTCTTGCTTCGATTGCCCTTCTTCTTTGAATTACTCCCTCTTCCTTGAATTGTCCCTTCTTCTTTAGTATGCTCCCTCTTCCCTCAACCTCTGAGCCTACTGCCCATCTTCTCCCAATGTCTCTCCGCCATGTCCTTCGTACAAAATCTCTGCCAGCTTCTCATAGGCTTCCGCCCACCGGGCATTGGGTTTTAAATTATAGAGATACTTGTCTAAAATATAAACCTGTCCATTCTTCACGGCGTCCGTCTCGCTCCACAATGGATTCTCCCGAAACATGGCTTCGATATTCTTTTGGGTTCCTTCTATGTCATCGCCGGACTGCACCAGCAGGATCCGATCCGGGTTCTGCAGCACAATACTCTCCATGCTCAGATTCTCCAGCAGGCTTTCCTCAATGTCTGCAATATTCACGCATCCAAAGCCCTCCAGCATCTCCCCAAGCACATTCCCCTGATTTCCCTTTGCACGAATGCTGGTAGCGGAAGCCCTCATGTACAATGCCGTCCCGGGATCTTCACTTGCATATTTGTTCAGAATTTCATCTATTTTTATCTGGATATCCGTTCCATACCGTTCATACCGCTCCTTCTCCCCGGTGATATCCGTGCAGATCTTCAACACCCGCAGGTAGTCCGAAAAACAGGCTACGTCAAAGTAAGCCACGGTAATCCCGGCCCCTTCCAGAGATTCCTGCCACTCCAGATGCTGGGGCGTATTAGTGCTGGCCAATACAAAATCCGGCTCCGAAGCCAGAAGCAGCTCCAGGCTTAAGCTCTTCGTCCCTCCCAGATTTACCGTATCCTCCGCAAGAGGCAGATCAAAATCCTCAAAAGCATCATCCGGGGCCGCACAGACGCTTCCGCCGGCCAATACCCACATATCCGCATAGCTGCCCAGCAGTGCCGCCACCCGCTCCGGAGCGCCCACACTGACTTCCCGGCCCAGATCATCGGTAAATGTGCTGACAGCTCCTTCTTCCGGCCCGCCCTCCGTTCCCTCTTCCCCTTCGGCCGCCGGCTCTCCTTCCCTGGAAAGCTCTGCCTCCATGGAACGGTTCCCCTGCGCACTTTCAGCTTCTATGTCTGTCCGGCCGCAGGCCGATACCCCCAAAATAACCAATACTATAATCCGGCATAAAAATACCCGTTTCTTCATAATACTTCTCCTCCTTCATATCTTTACAGAATTATTATGACGGATGGTTGGTAAAAAAGCAAGTGTATGATTCTCTTTTCCCGCCAAAATTCCCTGAGGGGACTGTCTAAACTATTACTCGCAAGTCGCACATGACGCCCCTCTCCTTTCCGACAGTTTCTGCTCAAATCGATCCTTCCTGGTATCCTCCGGTACCACCGTGGGATAGGAGCCGTCAAAGCAGGCACTGCAATATCCATGATTCCCGATCAGATTGCAGAGTTCCGCCACCGGCAGATACCCCAGAGAGTCCGCCCCGATGATGACGGCCGTCTCCTCCACGGAATGGCGGCACGCGATCAAATGCTCTCTGGAATCAATATCCGTGCCATAGTAACAGGGATGCAGAAACGGCGGCGAAGAGATGCGCATATGGATCTCCTTCGCTCCGGCCTCCCGAAGAAGCTTCACGATCCGCCTGCTGGTAGTCCCCCTCACAATGGAATCATCGATCAGCACAATCCGCTTTCCCCTCACACTCTCCTCCACAGCGCTTAGCTTGATCCGCACCTGATCCAGCCTGGTATCCTGCCCCGGGGAGATAAAGGTTCTGCCGATGTACTTATTTTTGATCAATCCGATGCCATAGGGAATACCTGACTCCATGGAAAATCCCAGCGCGGCATCCATCCCGGAATCCGGCACACCGATCACGATATCCGCCTCCGCCGGATGCTTTCTGGCCAAAATCCGCCCCGCGTTCAGCCTGGCCCCGTGAACCGATACTCCGTCTATCACCGAGTCCGGCCTTGCAAAATAGATGTATTCGAAAATACATAATTTTTTATCTTTCCTGCCGCAATGTTCTCTGCGGGAGCACATCCCCTCCGGACCGAATACCAGAATCTCTCCCGGCTCCAAATCCCGCTCAAAGGAAGCGCCTATAGCCTTCAGCGCACAGCTTTCCGAGGCCGCCACATACATGCCATCCGGCGTTTTTCCATAGCACAGGGGACGGAAGCCATAGGGATCCCTGGCACAGATCAGCTTCTGCGAGGACATCAAAATCAGAGAATACGCACCATCAAGCGTATACATGGCGGCGCTGAGAGCGTCCTCAATGGAAGATGTCCTCAACCTTTCCCTGGTCACGATGTAGGCAATGGTCTCCGTGTCACTGGTGGTATGGAAAATCGCTCCGGACAATTCCAGTCTGGAACGGAGTTCCGCCGCATTGCTCAGATTTCCGTTGTGGGCCAGCGCCATTTTCCCCTTCTGATGATTGACCTCGATGGGCTGACAATTGTTCCGGTTGTTTCCGCCTGTGGTTCCGTAGCGGACATGTCCCACCGCCATGTTTCCCCTGGGCAGCCCGGACAAAGTATCTGCGGTAAACACCTCGCTGACCAGTCCCAGATCCTTGTAGGACGAAAATACGCCGTCGTCGTTTATCACAATACCGCAGCTCTCCTGGCCCCGGTGCTGCAAAGCATATAGACCGTAATACGCCGCCCCGGCCACATCCGCAGCCCTGGGGCTGATGATTCCAAATACACCGCATTCTTCATGCAAATCCATACTTTTCCTGACCTCCTGTTCTCATCACTGTCACGCGAAACATGCTTCCCCGATACGTTCCCTGCGAAAGCACAATCAAGTCCAAGAATAGCTTTCTCAGCTGTCTTCCGCGCCCCCTGCAATTTCGTCTAAGGCAAAATGAAAGGACAAAGACACCCTGCATAAAAATGCTTCCCCGGCGCCTTTGCCCTGTTCTTACTCCATTATTCATTTGTGTCAGAGCTGCCCGAAAAGCCCCCGGTTCATCTCTCTTTCTGTATTATACCCATCCGGAATCACTTTGTCAATCCCGGCCCCTACTTCTATTTAGTAAATACTTTTATTGTTGAGGATAAAGAATGCCGTCCTTCAATGCTGCCCAAGCGTTGTCTTCTGTCATATCATAGTATTTCTGCAGCCTGCCTGCAATTGAATTATCGGACATCCCTTCATATTTTACTGCCGTATCCCTGGTAATCATCCCCTGCTTATACAAAGCCAGAATACTTCCGTCCATGGATACCATATCATCCTGCGTGTATCTTCAGGAAGCAGCTTCTCTCCCTTTTCCTGGCAGAGTTCCCCATTTTTATGGAAGAACAGGGGAAGCCCCGCACTGATGAATACGTCCGATGCGTTTTGGGCGATTGCGTATTTTAAAAGTTCTGTCAGTTCCATGGTGATTTGCTTTCTATTACCGTAGGCCTTCAAGATTTTATCTGGTTATTCCGTATTTTAGAATGATTTCGTCTATTCTCTGGTTCAGTTCTTCCAATACTCCCTGTCCGTGATACGCAGCTGTTCTAAACTGTTTTTTATAAGGAAATCATCTATCTCACTGTTATAGGTATCTCCTGGAAAATATACATCTTTCGGACAGTCAACTCCTGTTTCTCCAGCCAGCCGGCTGCAATCTCATACCCAATCGTCCGCATTTATCTCTTCCCATCTCAGACAGCATTCCCAGCCCGCATCCATAAGCTCAAAAAACTGGTAATGGCTCATACAGCCATCAGCTCCCGGAAAGCAGTTTTCCGACAGCGTCATACCCCTGCATAGCCAAATACTTTCATGATGGGATAGATATCAATCACCTGTTCCCCGTTGTATGCCCGTCTTCTTTACCATATCTGTATGGCTGTACGGCGAATACCGTTAGACCAATCCCCGCCCCCTGGGCGCATCAAATTCCCTGCCCCACAGCTTGCAGCGGTGTCATTCATTGACCGCACTGCAGTAAACAGTGGTTTACGCTCCCAATATCCTCTTCCGAGACAGCAACGTAAAAGTCCGGCGTTCCCGTATCTGTCTCGTATTCCCTGCACAACCTGCGGACATAATCGTATCTATTTTCAATGCCAATGACCAGATTGGCTATCCTGATTTTAACCATGATATCCTCTCACCACACCAGCCTGCAGTCCCACACATCCACAAGGCTGTCCTGGAATACTGCTTTCAGACGATTATGAACATCCTTTTTGCTTACGCCCCTTTTCAAAACCACCTGCAGAAAGCCTCCTCCGCCGGCGCCGCAGACCAGCCTGCCGTCAATCAAATCGTCGATACTGCTGAAAATCTGATCAATCAGCGTATTCGTGCTGCCCTTGTCCACTTTCCGGCTAAGCTCCCAGTGATAATCCAACAACTTTGCGAACTCGTCCACATTACCGCGCTCCAGCTCGAAACGCATCAGGGCGGCTACCTTCTGAATCTCGTTCAAAGCAAACAGGCTGTCCGGCTCGTTCCCCACATATCGGCCGATCACATCCCGGAGAAGATTTCTCGCCAGCCTTCTCTGGCCGGTATAAATCAGCGCAAAACGCTCATCCAGCTCCTTCCTTGTCTCCTCTTCCAATTCAACATGGCTTACCTTAATCTTCTGCTCGATGCCTGGCATGGACGTCGTAAACTTCAGGCCCGGCGTCACGCCGCCCACCTGGTCCTGCCAGCCGCCGCCTGTGGACATAATCTGCTCCATAGCCAGCACATGACTGTAAAGATCCTCCTCTGTATATGCGATTCCCATGAACTCGAAAACCGCTTTCACACAGGCGGCCGAAAGAATGCTGCTGGTGCCCAGACCGGATCCTTTCGGCACATTATGCACCTCGCTGTGCATCTCGAAGCCGCCGCCCAGCCGTTCCAATATTTCCTCCAGACTGTGGCCCTCCTTCGGAATAATACCGCAGGCCAGAAGGCATGCTCTCTGCAATGCAAAAGGATCAAACGGATCGCCGGCTGCCTGTAACGATTCGATGGTGTCAAACTCCCCATGAACATCCATGTCACGGCTGTCGAACACAATCTTGTGCTCCTGAATCCTCTGCAACATTACCTCTACCGGATTCTCCCCATTCAACTGAATGGCCGCGTTCAATACCGTACCTCCATGCTCATTGCAATATGGGGGCGTATCGCTCCAGCCGCCTCCCCAGTTCACACGCAGCGGCAGCCGCACCGTATGGCGGTTCATCACAATCCGCGCTCCGGGATTGTATTGCAGCTTCTTCAGCGTCGCCTTCAGCACAGCAGATTGAATCGTCCTGAAGCAGGCCTGAATCTCCGTCTCGGAATTCATCGCCGTCCCTAGATAGTAATGGAGCCGCATCTCCTCCCCGAAATCCGCTTTCTCCAGGCGACTGTCCAGCCATTCCCGCTGTATTCCGGTAAGCTTCGGTAATGCCTTCTGCTGTCTCGCCGGAGTATGCTGACAGATCGCCTTGGTAATCTCATCCATCTGAACCAGCTCCTGCATCCGTCTGTCCCATGCAATGATAGCGTCCGGATCTGCCGCATGGAATCCTGAACAAAGGGACTTTCGGTGGGAATTTTTCCAGGATCCTAACAGGGAAGCATACTCCGGGGACGATTCTTCCTCCGTACCTGAACCTCCTTCGTACGCATGTTCTTCCGCAGTTCCTCCCTTGGACACATCCATTGGATATGTTACCAATCGATACAGCTCCAATGCGGCGGCAACAGCCTCACGAATGGTATCCTTCTCCGGATACAGCAGCGCCGTCCACAGGCTATGGTCCTCTCCCTCCCAGAGCTTCACACCCAGCTTCCTGCCGATCGCATCCAAATCCTGCCCGAACAGCCTGTTCTCCTTGGGATTGTCCTCCGTTCCGTAGATACGGACCACAAACTTGCCGTTCTTCTGCTTCAGCCCGTGTAGGACCACATTGTCCGGAATCGTCTCGTCATGGATATCGATATATGACAAAACTACATTACTTCCTACCCGGGCCTCCCCATGAACAAAGGAAACCTCCAGATAGCAATTCTCCCCGATGACCGCCCTGCTGCTTAACACACTGCTGTAACCGGCGCAATGTTCCCGCTTCATGCTGCTTCCCACCTGCCGGTTCCATCCAAGGGCACGATACTCTTCCACCCCTCCCCCCATCAGCTCCAAAATCTCCCGGGTAGTTCCGAAATGAATAAACTTCGCCGGAGCCAGCCGAAGCAGCTTCAGGCGGTAGGGCCGAAGCGCCTCCCATACCTTTCCGCGGGCTTCCAGCAGTTCCTCACATCTCTCCCCCTCCGGCTTCTCCTCATAAAACTGCTCCAGCGTAGAGTCCTCCGCCAGCGGATAGAGGAAATCCCC
This sequence comes from uncultured Acetatifactor sp., assembly GCA_910584865.1. Lineage (GTDB taxonomy): Bacteria > Bacillota > Clostridia > Lachnospirales > Lachnospiraceae > Acetatifactor. The sequence goes on along the minus strand of CAJUCE010000015.1, from coordinate 35,107 downwards.
ATACAGAGACAACCGGACCCGTTCATTGACATATCTGTCGTAATCCGCCGGGGCGGAAACCAGATCATAGAGCGACTCCAGCATTTCCGACGAAAAAAGGACTGCTCCGGTATCGATATCCACGCAATCACTTTCATTCACCGCACCACAGCCCCGCAATGTCTCCACAGACTGCTTGTGAAGAAAACGCTTCACATTTCCATTCCCGCTATTCAAAAAGACACCGTGATTTTTCCCTGTCTCTACCTTCTCCTTAAAGGAAATCGCCGCCGCTCCCCCTCCGCCATAATCGATCTGCAGCGGATTATACAACAGAAGCACATCTCCCGAAAGAAGCAGCATCCCCTCCCGAAACCTGGAGGGAACGGAACTCATACAGATCATGAATTCATCGAACAGCGTGGACACCCGCCCGTTGGGAAGCTGGTGGGGCACCGGACTGAACAGCTTCCCCAGAGCGGAATATTGGGGAACGCGCTTGCTGTCCCCGCCGGAATGGATGGCTAAAGTACGCAGGTTCCGGAAAGTTCCTTCCTGTTCATAAAGATACTTCAGCACGGACAGCGTCGCCCCGCCGGAGCCCACACGCTTGCCATCGCGATCCGGAATTACGGCAAATTTCGTATGGGACGGCAGGAAAGCCTCCCTCTCCTTAAGTTGTCTGCGGAAACCCTCCGCCTGCTGTTCGTTGGATGCGGTCAGAACGATATAGTCCCAGTGCGGATAGGTTGGATTCTTCAATAATCGATTGTAATCGTCCCAACAATCCTGGTAGGACTGAGAGAGAAACAGGGATAGTAAATTTTTCATAATAGTTAAATCCTTTTTCATTTTTTCACTGCAACACAGATTGCCGGCTTTTTCTGTTCCCGGCACGTTTCGATTTCTTCAGTTCAAATTTCTCCTTATCCTGGACGGTAATATCCCTGCCGAGCTGAACCTCAATCATCTTCAGCTCGGTTTTTGCAAATACGGTATGCCTGCGGCCTGCGGACATGCTAATCACATCGCCGATCCCGATCTTCCGCTCTCTGCCTTCTATGACGGTTTTCCCCTCGCCGGAAATCACCACCCACACTTCATCCCGGTTCCTGTGGCTGTGGTAATTCATGCTGTGGCCGGGATTCAGCGTCACCTTGATGGTCAGGGATTCCGTTTCCACATCAATGACCTTGAAACTGCCCCAGCTCTTTTCCGCAAACATAATCTGCTGCTCGAACTGATCCACAAAGGGCTTGATATAGCTGCTCTGCCCCTTGTCGGAAACCAGAATTCCTTCCGGAGAAGCCGAGATGACCACGTCATGCAGCCCCATGGCCAGCACCGGAACATCCATCTCATTGATGATATGCACGCCGGAACATTTGTCATTCAGCTCCCCCTTACCGATAACGTTCTCCTCCATCGCTTCGGTGAGCGTATTCCAGGTCCCCAGATCCTTCCACTGCCCGGCAAACCGCTGAACAAGTATCTTGTCTTCTTTTTCCACCACGGCATAGTCAAAGGAAATCTTCGTCAGTCCGGCATATCTGGCAAACAGGTCATAATAATCTGTAAAGTCGATCAGCCGGTGGGCGATATCCATCATATATTTCAGCTTGTAAGCAAATACGCCGCTGTTCCAGAGCGCCCCCTGCGCAATGTACTCTTTCGCCGCATCCGCAGAGGGCTTCTCCTTAAAGCTTCTGACCTTTGCAGTCTTACCGGCTGTTTCGGGAATAATGTAACCATATTTTTCGGAAGGATAAGTGGGCTCGATACCAATCAAGACAAGATTGTCTTCTCCCTTCCTGGCCTGTTCAGATAACTCTTTTAATGTCTCAAAATAGGCATCCTCCACATAAGGATCAACCGGACAGACAACCACGGCATCCTCCGGGTCTACGTTTTTCACATCGACCAGATAGGCGCTAGCCAACGCAATCGCCGGAAAGGTATCTCTGCGGCAGGGTTCCACCGATATGCCCACGCCCTCGCCCAGCTGATTATGAATCGCCGATACCTGGGACTTGCTTGTGGCAATCGTCACGTCGGCATCCGCATCCGCCCTTTTGATCTGGCGGTAGATCCGCTGCACCATGGACTCGTAGCTGCCGTCCTCCTGCCTGAAAATCTTAATAAACTGTTTAGAACGGACATCATTGGACAGAGGCCAGAGACGCTTGCCCGAGCCGCCGGAAAGCAATACAATATTCATGATTATACCTCCTGCGCTCAGCGCTCCGCACGCATGGGATTGTTCAGAAAGTCCTCATAGGCCAGACGAATACCGTCCTCCAGCTCGGTCCGGTATGTCCATCCCAGCCTGGCAGACTTGGATACATCCAGCAGCTTCCGGGGGGTACCGCCTGGTTTTGCGGTATCCCACAGAATCTCGCCTTCATAGCCCACTACCTTGGCCACCATCTCCGTCAGGGCCTTGATGGTCAGCTCTTTGCCAGTACCCGCATTGACCGTCTCGTTTCCGCTGTAATTGTTCATCAAAAATACGCATAGGTTAGCCAGATCATCCACATACAGGAACTCGCGCAGCGGACTGCCGTCGCCCCAGCAGGTAACGGAGCCCCTCCCCTCCTCCTTCGCCTCATGAAAGCGGCGGATCAGGGCCGGCAGCACATGGCTGTGCGTGGGATGATAATTGTCGTTGGGGCCATAGAGGTTGGTTGGCATAACACTGATATAGTCCGTACCATACTGACGGTTCAGAAACTCGCAGTACTTCAGGCCGCTGATCTTTGCCAGCGCATAGGCCTCGTTGGTTTTCTCCAGCTCTCCTGTCAGCAGGCAGCTCTCCGGCATAGGCTGAGGCGCCATACGCGGATAGATGCAGGACGAGCCCAAAAATTCCAGCTTCCTGCAGCCGTTCTTCCAGGCGGAATGAATCACATTCATTTCCAGAATCATATTGTCATACATGAAATCCGCCAGTGCGCTCTGATTGGCTTCAATCCCGCCCACCCTGGCGGCAGCGAGAAACACATACTCCGGCTTCTCTTCCGCGAAGAATGCCTCCACAGCATCCTGACGGCACAGATCCAGCTCCTTGTGGGTGCGGGTGATGATATTGGTATAGCCCTGCCGGTTCAGCTCCCGGACAATGGCGGAACCTACCATGCCGCGGTGACCGGCAACATAAATTTTCGCATTTTTCTCCATCATAATCACTCAACCTCCCTCATCGCCTTCTCACCTCTGGCAAGCCTGCGATCATGTTTTGCCATAATCTCAACCAGCTGCTCATAGCTGGTTTTCTGCGGATTCCAGCCAAGGAGCGTCTTCGCCTTCGTAGGATCGCCTAACAGGTTGTCCACGTCAGTGGGACGGAACCACTGAGGATTCACGCTGACCAGCATCTTGCCGGTGGCCGCATCATAACCTTTCTCATTGATTCCCTCACCCTCCCAGAGGATGGTGATGCCGTTGGCAGCAAAGGCCTTCTCAGTGAAATCACGGACACTGTGCTGCACGCCGGTGGCAATGACGAAATCCTCCGGCTTCTCCTGCTGCATGATGAGCCACATACACTCCACATAATCCCTGGCATACCCCCAATCCCGCAGAGAATCCATGTTGCCCAGCTCCAGATGATCCTGAAGCCCCTCGGCGATGCGGCCTGCCGCCAGCGTGATCTTGCGGGTGACAAAATTCGCGCCGCGGCGTTCGGACTCATGGTTGAACAGAATCCCGTTGACCGCAAACATGCCATACGCCTCACGATACTCCTTCACCATCCAGAAGCCATACTGCTTGGCCACCGCGTACGGGGAATATGGATGAAAAGGCGTGGTCTCGCTCTGCGGAACCTCTTCCACCTTGCCATACAGCTCAGAAGTAGAAGCCTGATACACTTTGGTCTTGCCGATGAGCCCGCAGACACGCACGGCCTCCAGAATCCGCAGGACGCCTACTCCATCCACGTCCCCGGAATATTCCGGCGCATCAAAGGAGAACTGCACATGGCTCTGTGCGGCCAGATTATAGATCTCGTCAGGCTCGGTTTCGCCGATGATACGGATCAGACCGGCGGAATCGGACAGATCGCCGTCATACAAGGTAATCCTATCCAAAATATGGTCAATACGGCCAGTGTTGGAAACAGATGCCCGGCGGACAATGCCGTACACCTCATAGCCTTTCTCCAGGAGAAACTCTGCAAGATAGGAACCGTCCTGACCGGTAATACCGGTAATAAGTGCTTTCTTCATATGTCGAACCTCTCTTTTATTGTTTTCTTCCACTATTTTACAGAATCCACCAGCCGTATTGAAGTGCAAATCTGCAGAAAAATTAGCACTGGATTGACTTATTGCGGCTCTTTCCCACAGCTTTGTCCTGTTCCTACCACTGCTTTTGATACTCTGTAGGACTGACACCCTCAATCTTCCGGAAAGCTCTGCTGAAATAGTTCGCGTCATTCATTCCCACAGCCGCGGCGATCTCATCCATTGTCATATCGGAAAAGCGGACCAGCTGCTTCGCCCTTGTAATACGCCTGGACAAAACATAATGGCTGATTGTAGCGCCGTAAATCTCTTTAAAAACCCGGGTCAAATAATACTTGTTCATAAAAAAACGCTCGGACAGATCAGCCAGCCTGATCTTCTCGGTAAAATGTTCGTCCAGATAGATTTTTACTTTCTCCATTTCTCTCCTTCTCTTAGAAATCATGCCGCCTTCCGGATGCCAGGACTGTTCCATGAGAAGGGTCAGCAATCTGCTTAACTTCTCATTAATCCGCATATCGCGGATGTAATCCTGTGAAGAAGCCAATGTGTAAATCTCCGACAACAGGTTCGAAAATGAGCAGCGATTCGCAGGATGAAACACCGTCTTACCTCCGCGCTCCCGATACTTTTCCCAGACCGCAGACATGGACGTACCGTAAAAATGGCACCACTTTAGAGACCAAAGGAATTCATTCGTACTATGGCTGTACGCCTTCCGGCAGTCAATAAAAACCACATCACCGGCCCTCAGCGCGTAATTTTTCCCCTCATAGGCCAACTCGCCCTCGCCGGCCTCCACTACAAAGCAAAGGTAAGACTGGAGCTTCTCACGCCTGCTGGTGTGGGGCCTGATCGCCGTCAGAGAACCAACCTCCTGCAGATGGAGGAGGGAGGATCTCGCGAAGGGCGAAGGGGTATAGAGGATACGGGCAGTGGAAACGGATGGTGATTCATTTGTGAATAGGTCTTGCATCGTGTTTTTCCTCCTCGCCTTCTAATTTCAAATACGGCAATCCCCTCTGCATATGGCTTTAACAAATTTTTCTGCTATTTCAATATCCAATATTACTATAATCGATTCGGTATGGAATATCAAATCTTTTCTTTCATCGTCAATCCTGCTCTTCTCCTCGCTATCCGCATTAAGCATGCGGATCCAGTCGTCTACCGCTTCCGTCCCTCAATACCTCTGTTCAGTTTCAGCGCCATGTCCAGAATCCCCTGCTTCTGCCTGACTCTCCGTTTCCATACTAGAAAGGGTGCGGTTATCCGCACCTCCCTCATCTCCTTCAGGGGAATCCCCATCACATCGCTCAGGGACTGCTTCCACCGTAATATATTTGACCTCTGATACACTTTCTTCAGCCTTGTCCTTGGGGTACTTAGATGCGTTCATTGTAACAGGCAGCCGTCCCGGCGTCAACCGGCTGGGCCAACGGATGCAGTTAATTTTCCCGGCTTCAAAGAATTCAAATCTGCCGCCAACTTGAATTTTTAGTCAAAAGTGGTACAATAAAGAAACAAAATACAGAAAAAAATTTCCAAAAGGAGGCCAACAATGAACAAAGTCATCGAAACCATCAAAGAACGAAGCTCCACAAGAGGCTATACCGGCGATGCGCTCACGGAGGAAGAATTGGGGATCCTGCTCCATGCGGGCCTGCAGGCACCTACCGCGGCAAACAGACAGGAAATCCACTTCACTGTACTGGACGGCTCCCATCCCGTCCTGCAGGAGCTGGAGGAGGAGAAAAACCGGCTCCGCAATATCACGGCTCCGCCCCACAATTTCTACTATGAAGCCCCCGTTGTCGTCATTATCAGTGCTGACGCAAACTTTAAATGGGGTACCCTGGACGCCGGGATTGCTGTGGAAAATATGGCCCTGGCCGCGGAATCCATCGGCCTGGGAAATCTGATCATCGGCTGCATCTCCGACGCCATACTGGGGGAGAAGAAATCCTATTTCTCCGAGGCTCTGAGACTGCCACCTTCCTATGAATACAAGATCGCCATCGCTTTCGGCCATAAGGCTGTCGTCAAGGAGCCCCATACCTACGATGCCGCGGCCCAAATTACCCGGCTGTAATCTCTTCCCTGTCACGTTCCCGGCGGTCACAAGCATTATTTCCGCGGATGCAGCCATACCCGGCCGCATCAGATGCATCCCAATAGTGTCGCCGGGATCCCGACAGGCAGGGACAGACCAAAACCAGTCCCCATTCTCCCGTTTGCGGAATTTTTCCCTCCGGAATAAATTTCCTTGCTTATTCGGCCCTTTTGTGTATAATGGTATAAGAAATGCATTTTAATATAGAAGAAATGCATCCAAGCGAAAATAAAGTGCCGGGCGGACTCTGGTTCCCCGACAGGCACGGGAAGTGAGGTTTTATAATGATCAGTGTAAACAACGTAACCTTGCGAATCGGCAAAAAAGCGTTATTCGAAGATGTCAACATTAAATTCACCGAGGGGAACTGCTACGGTGTCATCGGCGCCAACGGTGCGGGGAAATCTACCTTTTTACGAATTCTGTCAGGTGACCTGGAGACCACCAGGGGGGATATCACCATCACACCGGGGCAGCGTCTCTCCGTGCTGGAACAGGATCATTTCAAATACGACGAATATCCTGTCATGGACACGGTGATCATGGGAAACGCGCGTCTGTATGAGATTATGAAGGAGAAGGATGCCATCTATGCCAAGGAAGACTTTTCCGATGAGGACGGCATCCGCGCCAGCGAGCTGGAAGGGGAATTCGCGGAGATGGACGGCTGGGAGGCGGAATCCAATGCCGCCATGCTTTTAAACGGTCTGGGAATCGGCCCGGATCTGCATTATTCCACTATGAAGGATCTTGACGGCAGTATCAAGGTGAAAGTCCTTCTGGCAAAGGCTCTCTTCGGCAATCCGGACATTCTGCTGCTGGACGAGCCCACTAACCATCTGGATCTGGATGCTATCTCCTGGCTGGAGAATTTCCTGATCGATTTCGATAATACGGTCATCGTGGTTTCCCATGACCGCTATTTCCTGAATAAAGTCTGTACCCATACGGCGGATATCGACTATGGCAAGATTCAGCTCTATGCCGGCAACTATGATTTCTGGTATGAATCCAGCCAGCTGCTGATTCGTCAGATGAAGGAGGCCAACAAGAAGAAGGAAGAAAAGATCAAGGAGCTGCAGGAATTCATATCCCGTTTCTCCGCCAATGCTTCCAAGTCCAAGCAGGCTACCTCCAGAAAACGCGCCCTGGAGAAAATCGAGCTGGATACCATGAAGCCTTCCAGCAGAAAATATCCCTATATTGACTTCCGGCCGGACCGTGAAATCGGAAACGAAGTGCTCACTGTGGAGCATTTATCAAAAACGATAAACGGCGAAAAAGTTTTGGACGATGTATCCTTTATCATGGGGCATGACGACAAGATCGCTTTCGTCGGCGGCCAGGAGCTTGCCAAGACCACTCTGTTCCAGATTCTCATGGGAGAGCTGGATCCGGATGAAGGAAGCTACAAATGGGGCGTCACCACCTCTCAGGCGTATTTCCCCAAGGACAGCACGGCGGAATTCGACAATGATTTAACCATCGCGGAATGGCTCACCGGTTACTCTCCCGTGAAGGATGTGACCTATGTACGGGGATTTTTGGGCCGTATGCTGTTTGCCGGAGAAGACGGCGTCAAAAGGGTAAAAATCCTCTCCGGAGGCGAGAAGGTCCGCTGTCTGTTATCCAAGATGATGATCAGCGGCGCCAACTGCCTTGTGTTTGACGAGCCCACCAACCACCTGGACATGGAATCCATCACTTCCCTGAACAACGGATTGATCAAGTTCCCCGGCGTGGCATTGTTCTCCTGCCATGACCACCAGTTTGTCCAGACTACCGCCAACCGCATCATCGAGATACTGCCGGACGGGAAGATCGTGGACAAAATCACTACCTACGATGAGTATCTGGCCAACGACGAGATGGCCAGAAAACGTACCGTATTTACTGCCCAGAAGGAAGAGGAGGACTTTTAACAGGAGGTCACTATGCAGGCGATTGATTTACACGTGCATTCCAATTGCTCGGACGGCACATTCTCTCCCACACAGCTTGTGGATTATGCCATGGAGAAAGGTTTAAAGGCTTTCGCCCTCACGGATCACGATACGGTGAGCGGGCTGGACAATGCCATCCGGTATGCGGAAACGCTCCTGAGAAAAACAGATAACGGAGCTTTCGGCGCCTCCGGGGAAGTCACTTCTCCGGCGCTTGCAGGCAAAGCCCCGTCCAGAGCCGGATCGGTTCCGGAAGTGATACCCGGCATCGAATTTTCCACGGAATACCAAAAACAGGATGTGCATATTGTGGGGCTGTTCATCGATTATCACAACGAAGGCTTCAACCAAAAGCTCCAGGAATTCGTGGACTCCAGAGTCAACAGGAACTGGAAAATGTGCCGCAAATTACAGGAAGCCGGCATCTTTGTCACCTACGAAGATTTGCTGGCTGAATTTCCTGACGCCGTCATTACCAGAGCCCATTATGCAAAGTATATGCTTAATCACGGCTATATCAACAGCATGGTGGAGGCTTTTGAACGCTATATCGGAGATCATTGTTCCTGTTACATTCCCCGGGAAAAGGTCACTCCCGTACAGGCGGTGCAGCTGATATTGGACGCCGGGGGTGTCCCCATACTGGCCCATCCCCGGTTATATCATATGAGCGACAGCCGGCTGGAGGATTTGGTAGCAGAGCTTAAGGAAAACGGTCTGATCGGGCTGGAGGCCGTCTACAGCACCTATACCTGCGCCGAAGAGCGCCAGATGCGGCAGCTGGCGGCAAAGTATGGCCTCTTAATCAGCGGCGGCAGCGACTTTCACGGCGCCAACAAACCGGGACTGGATCTGGGGTGCGGTTATGGGAAGCTGTTTGTTCCCTGTGACCTGTTAGAGGAAATCCGCCGGGCCGCACGGGTTTTTCCTGTGTTCTGAAGCTCATCAGCCGAACCGGACAGCGCTCTTCTGCTCACGCTCATATGCTTCACATGGAAATGCCGTACAGTTCAGCCGCACAGTGTACAACATAATATACTGCTGTTTGGCGCATAGAACACCGGCTCATTTTAAGCGAGCCGCCGCTTTCTGTGCCCTTCACATAGCGTAAGCGCATACAAAAAGGCTGCTGTATCAGGAATCTTCTCTCCTTAACCTGATACAACAGCCTTATTTTCTCCTTGTCCGGGCGGACTGCTTTTCTTCAGCCTTCTACGATCAGATATCTACCGTCTCCGATATCAAACACTTCGTCGGCCTCCAAGATTTCATCATCCATGGCGCCTTCCGTATCAATGCCTTCTTCTTCGAAGTACTCGATCACCTCTTCCACAGAGTCCACTACCACTGCCATGCTCTCCTCAAGGAAGTTCTCAGCCTCCTCCAGTGTCTCCGCTACCCTATCAGGGAAAAGCTGAAGCTGATTCTCCAGAAAGCACTCCAACACGTCGTCATCAAACTGATGCATCCTTCCACCCTCCTTTCCTCTTTCAGTATACCTTATGCCCACATAATAATACGTTTGAGAATCTCTGTCAATATGTAATATATACGAAGTTCTTTTTTATTTTTTGTCCTTTTCGCATAGGAAATCTTCGATACACTATGTAAAGCGCAGAAGCTCCAGCGGATGGGAGATAATGGCATCCGCTCCGCTCTCCTCCAGCTCCTTTCGTTCCCTGAATCCCCACAGAGCACCCACAGTGAAAAAGCCTGCATTCTTCCCGGTCTTCATATCCGTGGCCGTGTCTCCGAGATAAACCACATCAGACGCATCCAGACCGAATTGCTCCAGAATCTGAAAGGCTCCTTCCGGACTTGGTTTTATCGCCACATTCTCCTTCTGTCCCTGTATTACATTGAAACAGCCTTTTCCAAACAAAGTCTCTATCACATTCACCGTCTCCTCATGGGGCTTGTTGGACAATACCCCGATTAACACATCCTGGGCCTTCAATGTAGCCAACAACTCCCGGATCCCTTCATAGGGCCGCACCCGAAACATACAGTTCTCCCGGAAGATCTCCCTGTAAAGTGTAAAAGCCTCCTCAAAGTGCTCCAGTTTGGTGTCTCCCCCTGCTATCAGGGTACGCCTGATTAGATTGGCCGCCCCGTCTCCCACGAAATATTTATACTGCTCCACGGAAAAGGGTCCGTATCCGAATGCTTCCATGGTCTTATCCGCACTGTATTTGATACTTTGAATGGAATCTGACAGCGTTCCGTCCAAGTCAAAAATTACCGCCTTCCTCAACTCTCCAACCACTCCTTTACCTCCTGATAAAGCCTGCCCGCAGGCAGTCCTACCACATTATTGTAGTCACCATCTATTCCCTTCACATACCTGGCAAACACACCCTGGATCCCATAGGCTCCCGCCTTATCCAGACATTCGCCGCCTGCTGCATATGCCCTGATCTCCGCTTCCGTCATCGGGAAGAATTCCACTCCGGTCCGCTCATGAAAGCATTTCCTCTGTGTATGAGCGCCGTCCCGATACAGCAATGTCACCCCTGTATAGACAGCATGCCGCTTTCCTGCCATGGATATCAGCATCTTCACCGCCTCTTCCGCGTCGGAAGGCTTCCCCAGAATCTGTGTGCCCAGCGCCACCACGGTATCCGCCCCTATCACCAGCACACGCTCCTCACCCCCTGTAAGCGATGCCGCCACTGCTTCCGCTTTCTGCCGGGACAGCTCTTCCACCACCTCTCCCGGCTCCACAGCCTCCACCTTCTCTTCCACATTACTCACCATTATCTCGAAAGTAAGTCCGATCTGCTCCAGCAGTTCCCTTCTGCGCGGAGATGCCGAAGCAAGTATGATTTTCAATTCACCCATCCCTCATATCCTTCTTTTCTGTCATTCCGTACCCGGTCATGCCTGTTTCACATCAGGAGTCATGATGCATCTCCGGGACAAAAGTTCTGGTCACAGCCTCTTCCTCTTCGAAAAAAGCTTTTGCCTCCGCCACCGCTTCCTCATAAAAAGCTTCCTGGGAACCATATGCCTGCTTTCCCCTCTTATTGGCCTTCTCATATGTGCCGTCCTTGCGAAGAACCGAAGCCTTCTTGTTATCATTCAGCTGGCATTGTAAGATGTGGAGCAGCTTCTCCTTCAGCTCCGGCCTGTCCACGGGGAAGAGTATCTCCACTCTCCGCTCCAGGTTCCTAGGCATCCAGTCCGCGCTGCCGCAGTAAATCTCATAATGCTCATCATTCTCAAAGTAGAATATCCTGCTGTGTTCCAGAAAATCACCCACGATAGAGCGCACCGTAATATTCTCGCTGACCCCTTTGATCCCCGTCCTCAGACAGCAGATTCCGCGCACGATCAAATCGATCTTCACCCCTGCCACGGAAGCCTCGTACAGCGCTGCGATGATATCCTGATCGCAGAGGGAATTCATCTTCGCCACAATCCGCGCCGGTCTTCCCTCCAAGGCGTATTTTTTCTCCCTGCCGATAAGATAGCGGAATCTGTCCTTCAGCCACAGGGGCGCCAGCGTCAGCTTATTCCATACCCTGGGCTCCGAATAGCCGGACAGCATATTGAACACGGCGGTGGCATCCTCCCCGATTGCCTCGGAACAAGTCATCAGTCCGATATCAGTATAAAGCTTTGCCGTCGCATCATTATAATTTCCCGTTCCCAGATGTACGTAACGCCGTATTCCCGCTTCCTCCCGGCGCACCACCAAAGTAATCTTGCTGTGCGTCTTCAATCCCACCAGACCATAGATGACATGACAGCCTGCTTTCTCCAGCATCTTCGCCCATACAATATTGTTCTCCTCATCAAAACGGGCCTTCAGCTCCACCAGAACCGTCACCTGCTTCCCGTTCTCCGCAGCCTGCGCCAGCGCGGCGATGATGGGAGAATTCCCACTGACCCGGTAGAGAGTCTGCTTGATCGCCAGAACCTCCGGATCTCTGGCAGCCTGGCGGATAAAGTTCACCACCGGCTCAAAGGTCTGATAAGGATGATGCATCAGAATATCCCCCTTGCAGATCTCGTCAAATATAGAACAGCCCGGCGGCAGCTGGGGCACCTGCTGCGGTGTATGTTTCGGTGCTTTCAAATGCTCAAATCCCTCCAGACCATACACCTTCATCAAAACCGTCAGATCCAGAGGTCCCTCTATAGGATAAATATTCTGCTCCTCGATGCCCAACTCATCTTTCAAAATCTTCAACAGCCGCTTATCGCACTTAGCTGCCACCTCCAGACGAATGGCTTCTCCCCACTGCCGCTTTTTCAGCTGCTTCTCTATCTCTTTCAACAGATCCGCCGCCTCGTCCTCCTCAATGGTAAGATCGGCATTCCGCATGATTCTGAACGGGTACGCGCACACTATGTCATAGTTCAAAAACAGTTTGTGCATATTGCGCTCGATGATCTCCTCCAAAAGGATAATCTTGGTTCCTTCGCCTCCCCCGGGCAGCACCACGATACGGCTCAGCACGCCGGGCACCTGGACGGTGGCAAACTCCAGCTCCCCGCCGATCTCCTTCTTCCTCACCAGCGCGGCGATGTTCAGCGTCTTATTCCTGATCAGAGGAAACGGCCTGGAGGAATCAACTGCCATGGGGGTCAACACCGGATATACATTTTCTTCGAAATATTTATCTACAAAGGCAGCTTCCTTCTTCGTCAGATCCTCGTGGCGGCCGATGATCTGCAGGCCGTTCTGCTTCATTCTCGGCATGAGGGAGCGATTGTATGTGGAATACTGTACATCTACCAGATCATGTATGGCCACTTCCAGCTTCTCTAACTGCTCCTTGGGGGTCAATCCCGCAATATCCGGCTTCTGATACTTGGCATTGACCATATCCTTCAGGGAAGCAACCCGAATCATGAAAAATTCATCCAGATTGGACGCAGTGATACTTAAGAATTTCAGCCGCTCAAACAGCGGGATATTTTTGTCCCTGGCCTCATTGAGCACCCTGTGATTGAATAATATCCAGCTGAGTTCCCTGTTCGTATAATACTTCGGATTATAAAAATCGATTTCGTCCATATTCGCTCACCTCATCTCAAAATATTTTTCTCTGCTTCAGCACCGGCTCCACACTAAACACTTCTTTGAAGAAGTCGCTGTTTGCCTCAAAGAATCCCTTTTCCAGCGTGATGTCCGCCTGCGTATCCACGGTCAGGATCAGCTGATTTTCCTTCAGCGCCGCCTTCAGGCCCTTCAGCTTCTGCTTATGGCTTCTGTCCAGACTGTTGGCCAGCCGAAGGATAGCCGTCAGCTTCGCCACTACCAGAAAGGCCTCTCTGTTCAGGCTGCCCCGCTCGCTCTGCCCGTCATAGACAAATCTGCTGTGATTAAAACGGACCACATTGGCCACGATCTCCCTCTCCCGCGCAGAGAGCCCGATAATCTCCGTGGCCATCACAATCTGGAAAGAAGTCTCGCCGATATCCGCCATACTGATATATTTTCCGCATTCGTGAAGAATCACTGCCAGCCGCAGATAGAGGCGCTCCCTTTTTCCCAGGCCGTGGACCCTTCTCATACTGTCAAAAATGATTGTGGTAAAACTCTCCAGCACATCCGAACGCTTCCTGTTTCCCATATAGCGCTTGCTGATATTCACGGCACAGGCAATGATATCCTCCTCAAAGTCATGCTCGCCCTGAAGCATCTTATTTTTCTCCGCATATTCGTAGGCGATACCGTCGCAGAGTGTTACTCCCGGAAGCCAGATCCGCTGGACTCCCATCAATTCCGCAATATATTTGATCAAAACGGCACTGATAAATACTAACGGCACCCGCTCCTCCGGTATCGCCATGGCTCTGGCGATGAGAACCGGATTCTTGCCGTGCAGGACTTCGAATAATCTGTCAAAATCCGCCGTCTCCAGAAAATCTTTTCCCTCGCCGGTCTCCCTTTTGCGCACCGCCCAGGGGGAAAGGTAGTCATCTACTACGATCAGATTCCGGATCTCCCGATCCCTGAGATAGAGTTTCTTGTATGTGTCCAGCCTGGCCAGAGCCATCTCGGTGATCAGCTCCTCTGTCTGGGTGCTACGCACCTCGAAACGGTTCAGATAATCCTGCAGACGCAAAACCCCCAGCCGCAGATTCTGGGTAGATACCAGCGTATCATTGTCAAACAGAGAGAGCTGAATACTTCCGCCGCCGATATCCAGTATGGCTGTCTTCTCCTCGATAATCTTCCGAAAGTTTTCCCCCCTGGAGGCCACGGATTTATAATCCAGAAAGCGCTGTTCCGCATTGCCCAAAGTTTCCACCAAAATCCCCGTGCGCTGGGCAATCTGGTCCTGGACGATGGTGGTATTCTCAGTCTCCCTTATGGCGCTGGTCCCATACGCCTTATAATCCCTGACCCGGTATGTCTTCATGATATCGGAAAAATCCTTCAGAGTCCTGCATAATTCGTCCATCTTCTCATTGCTGATCTTGCCCATGGCAAAGGTATCCGAACCCAGATCCAGCCGCCTGCTCACGCAGTCGATTTCACGCATGGTCTCCTTGCCGGAAAATTCAAATATTTTCATTGTCAGCTCATAGCTGCCCACATCGATCGCCGCAAATGTCTTCACACTCATTCTCTGCTTCCTCCATTCCGGTTCATCCTTTCCCCAATATGTAATCGATAAACTGCTGGGCGGTTCTGCCCGAGAGACCCCCATGGGACAGTTCCCACCTGTTGGCCTCAAACAGCAGCTCCTCCTCCGGCATGTCCACACCGTATCGCCGCGCCAATGTCTTCACAATCCCCTGAAACTGCCTTTTATCCGGTGTGCCGAAATAGATGGTGACGCCGAAGCGGTAGGCCAGAGAGAGCTTCTCCTGTATGGTATCGCTGGTATGCATATCCTGGCGGATCTCCGGGACATGGCCGTCTTCCGTCTTGTCCCCGTAGTTCTCCCGTATCAGATGCCGCCTGTTGGACGTGGCATAGATCAATACATTTTCAGGTTTCTTCTCCAGTCCGCCCTCAATGACAGCCTTCAGATACTTGTACTCGATCTCGAAATCTTCAAAACTCAGATCATCCATAAAAATAATAAATTTATAATTCCGCCCCTTAATCCGGGCAATAACCTCATTCAAATCCTGAAACTGATGCTTATATACCTCAATGACCCGCAGGCCTTTATCATAATACTCATTGGCGATGGCCTTGATACAGGACGATTTCCCCGTGCCTGCATCTCCGAAAAGCAGGCAGTTATTCGCCCTCCTCCCCGCCACAAAAGCATCCGTATTATCTGTCAGCTTTTTCTTCTGCGCCTCATATCCCACCAGATCGTCCAGTTTCACATGTGCAATCCGGGGAATGGGCGCGATATGAAGCGCCTCTCCTTCCTTATGCTCAATGCGGAAGCATTTGTGGAGCCCGAATTTGCCCACTCCGTATCTCCGATAAAAATCAGTCAATATTTCCTTCATTTCCGCCGCACTCTCCGCTTTTCCCAGCGACTGTGCCAGGTCACAGATGCACTCGCAAATCCGGGCATTATAAACTCTGTTTTCCCCGCTGCTCCCCTCATAATGCTTCACCATGGAAAATTCCGGCGTATGCAGGGCTTTACAGAGCGTCTCAAAATCATAATCAAAAAATTTTTTCCATATCCCCATATCATGAAGTACAGCCTCATTGACGGTGCCGTCAATCGCGCCCTTCAGCTCGCAGGAGCGGCTGTAGCCATTCTCATTGGTCACCAACAGATGAGTCAGATAGCAATGCCACAGATTGCCGTGGAATCCGTAATTTCCCGCCTCCGTGATCAGTCCGTGGAGGCATTCATAAAATATCTCCCGCAGCCTCTCCTTCTCGCCGGGCGCAGCCGGCTCTCCTGCAAGGGCACGTTTTCCATATTCTGCCACAACGCTGTCCATACGACGCAGCAGCCTGTCCCCGTCCTCCGGGAAAGTTCTGTATACCAATAATTCTCTCGTTCTCATTCCTGTCCCCCCTGGGCGCTTCAGCACTCATATCTTTCCATACTTCCGCCGCTGTCCGGCAACACCTGAAACGCCTTCCGCTTCCGCTGCCTTATCTAAGCGCCGATACTCAATAATTTCCGAGAATCTTCATATTCCGCGCCTCTTCCCGCAGTCCTCTCAGCGCATTCTTCACGGCGCTGTCCGCCAGATTCCCCTCAAAATCGATGAAGAAACGGTATTCCCAGTTCCTGTCCTCAATGGGCCGGCTCTCGATCTTGGTCATATTCAGATTATTGTAAATAAAATGGGACAGCATATGGTACAAAGAGCCGCTTTCATGAGGGACCTCAAAGCAAATGCTGACCTTCTTTGCATCTTTTTGAAATATTTTCTGGTTCGTGACAATGATGAACCTGGTGGAATTGGTATCCGAATGATTGATCTGCCGCTGAAGCACCTCAAGGCCGTAGATACCGGCGGCATGCTCCCCTGCAATCGCAGCCTGGGTTCTGTCCCCCTCCTGCGCCACTTTCCGCGCGGCGAAGGCATTGTTCTGCATACTGATCTGCTGCCAGTCCTTCTGCGCCAGATATTTTGCACTCTGCATCAATGACTGGGGATGGGAATAAACGGTTCTGATGTCCTCTATGGATGCCCCCTTTACCCCGAGAAGACAATGTTCGATTTTGATGATCTGCTCTCCCACAATGTAATTCTCATACTCCTGGAGCAGATCATATATTTCATTGACGATTCCGGCTGTGGAATTCTCTATGGGAAGCACCGCAAAATCGGCGCTGCCCTCATCTATGGCATTCATGGCATCCCGGAAGGAATCCACATGAAAGCTGTTGATTCTGTCCCCAAAATACCGCATCATGGCTTCCTGGGAATAGGCGCCCTCCGCCCCCTGAAAAACCACTCTCGTGTGATTCGTCTCCAAAGCGTCCACACCGATAAACGGAAGCTTCCCCAGACTGCCCTTCTGCGTGAGAAGCTGGTACTGAAGCTTCCTGCTCATGGACATAATCTGCTCGAACAGCTCCTCTACACCGCGGCGGTTAAAGGCATTGTGCGTCAGATTTTTCACCTTCGCCAGCTTCTCCTGCTCCCGCTGCCTGTCCAACACTTTCTTACCCGTATTGATCTTATACTCCGCCACCTG
The DNA here is from genome assembly GCA_910584865.1 of uncultured Acetatifactor sp. Classification (GTDB taxonomy): domain Bacteria; phylum Bacillota; class Clostridia; order Lachnospirales; family Lachnospiraceae; genus Acetatifactor. The sequence continues at coordinate 17,734 of CAJUCE010000015.1, read as the reverse complement.
CCTGCTGATCTCCATCCGCCGCTCATACAGCTCCACAATCTGCGCATCGATTGTATCTATCTTCTCTCTCAGCTCCAACAAATCCATTTTGCCCGACTCCTTTGTCCCAGACTTTCTTCGTCTGACGAATCTTTTTTCTTCTTTTTTTCTATATTATACCAAAACAACCTTGATAGCAAGCAAAAAGGGGTGTAAAATGATAGAGAAAATGCAAAATGCATAAATATTTATGACAGGGCAGGTATAATATGAAAAAAACAGTTCGAATTACAATTGGTATCCTCATCGCCGTTCTTCTGGCCGCCGCAGGTATCCTTATCATGTACTCACAGCGCATCGTCATGAATCCCCCCGGCACAGTAGGCAATACGGCTGGCAATCTGAATAATGACGGACGTTTCTGCGAACATGAAGGCACGGTCTATTTTTACAATTCCTTTGACGGAGGCGGTCTCTTTGCCATGGACCCCAATGAGGCCAATCTCCGCCGTATCAATAATCTGGAGGTGCGAAATATCCTGGCCGGGGGCAAATATCTGTATTATTTCCACACCGGCTCTTCCACTGTCACCACCGGGTTCGGCCATGCTTTCGGTATGCGTTCCTTCCTGCGCTGCAGGCTGGACGGAAGCAATTCTGAGACGCTGACCACGGATGTGGTGATTACAGGACAGCTTGTAGATAATTATCTCTATCTGCTGACCTCACAGACCGCCGGTCCTTCCTTCTATAAATTGAAAATCAACAGCACCGAGCCGGAAATACTGGCTGACTATACCATCAATCCGGCCTGTGCGGAAAACGGTATCATCTACTATAACGGCACTGTGGAGAATCATTATCTCTATGCCCTGGATACGGAAACGGATGTCCCTTACGAAGTGTGGAAAGGAAATGTGTGGTATCCTGTCCTGGAGGGAGATTATGTATACTACCTGGATGTAGCAAATGATTACAGATTATGCCGCTATTCCAGGTCTCAGAATGTGATCGAGGTGCTGACGCAGGACAGAGTGGACTGCTTCAATGTAGGCGGAGGTTTTATCTATTACCAGAAAAACGGCGCTGATGCGGCGCTGAAATGCATGCGTACAGACGGCAGCGGGGCCAAGGTTATCGCAGAAGGGAATTACACGCATATTAATATGACTTCCCAATATGTATACTTCCAGGAATTCGGAAATGACGTGGTCCTGTATCACTCCCAGCTGGGTACCGATTATTATGAGAAATTTCAGGCGGCAGAAGATGCTGCCACCTGAACTTCCTATTCTTCAATGTGATCAAGGCCCTGGCTCAATATATTGACGATATGGGAGTCTGCGGGAGAATAGAATATGATCTTGCCGTCCCGGCGGTTTTTCACCAGATCCATCTGCTTCAATACCCGCAGCTGGTGGGAAATCGCCGATTGGGACATCCCCAGAACCGCAGCGATATCATACACGCACATCTCGCTGCTCAGCAGCACATATAATATCTTCAGCCGCGTTGCGTCTCCGAATACCTTGAAAAATTCCGCCAGATCCTGCAGCTCTTCCTCCGGCGGCATCTTTTCGTCAATCATCTTCAATGTTTCGTCATCTACGCGGATATACGTATTCTCTTCTATGAAATGCTTTTCCTCCATGGAACTTTTCTTTTCCATTTTGATTCATCTCTCCTTTTTAAGAACACTTCCTTACGCTCCGAATCCCTTTCCCCGCTCTGCATGCGCGTTTAGTCCTGGGCCACCATTTCCCTGTAAAATTCCGTATAGTCGCTGCGTTTCTCCTTCGTAAACTGAATTGCCGCTCTTGGATGCTGATTCAGGAGCCCCGTCATCAGATATTGCAGATCATATCCCCATACTATTCCTTCCGCCCTCAGACGGTTCATATAGCTGTCCACAAATTTGATGGCAGGATATACATTATATTTGGGATTGTGCAAAAATCCCAACAGCAGCTCCATGGCGCAGTTGCCGGCTCCCCGTCCCATGGAAGCATAGGTGGCGTCCAGCCAGTCCGCCCCGTCTCCCACGGCTTCTATGGTATTTGCAAAGGCAAGCTGGAGATTATTATGGGCATGAATTCCCACCTTTTTGCCGTATTTTGCCGCCACTTCCATATAAGTATCCACAAAACGGGCAATCTGCTCCGGATACATGGCGCCGTAGCTGTCTACAATATAGAGAACATCGGCTGGCGTCTGACCCAGAATATCCAATGCCGCCTTCAATTCGCCTTCCCGTACATTGGAAATCGCCATAATGTTACAGCTTACTTCATATCCCTTCTTCGCCGCATCCTCGATCATGGCCACCGCGCCTGGGATCGTATGCACATAGGTAGCCACCCGGATCAAGTCAATGGGGCTGTCGCTCCGTTCGAGAATTTCTGATTTTTCGCATCTTCCAACATCCGCCATCACCGCGATCTTCAGATCTGTGGCATTCTCCCCTACGATCTCCCGGATATGTTCATCCTTACAGAACTTCCATTTTCCGAATTTCTCCGCATCGAACATTTCCCTGGATGCCTTATAGCCGAATTCCATGTAGTCCACGCCTGCCCGCAGATTCGCCAGATACAGCGCTTTCACAAATTCGTCGCTGAAGTAAAAATCATTTACCAGCCCTCCGTCCCGCATGGTAGCATCCACCACCTTCACATCCGGACGATATGCAATTAAACTTGCGATTTCTTTCATATACTTTTCTCCCCTTATGCTTTATTCCAATCCCCCAGCCAGTTCCTGAGCGGATCGATCGCTTTCGCCTGGTTCAGGATCTCCTTTCGGTTCATCCGCAGGTAATTCTCCAGTTTCTGCACCTCTTCATCACTGAATCCGCTGGCCTGTTCTATCATGCCGTCCGGCAGAATCCCTTCCGCATAATCCCTGCCCCGCAGAAAGGATACCCTTACGATCTTGCGATTATCCTTTATCACCACACAGGAAACCATCATCTTAACTTCATCCATGCCGCTCTCCAATCTCTTCCTGTCGCCTTTCATTCGGAATTATGCAGAAATAACTTCTATACACTCTTTACCCGGAAATGCGAAAGATATCAAAACGGCGCGGAACCTGAACCTCTGTAGTTCGGTTTCGCGCCGTAAGATGCCGGCGATGGGACTTGAACCCATACGTGGTTGCCCACAACAGATTTTGAGTCTGCCTCGTCTGCCATTCCGACACGCCGGCATTTCACTGCGGAATAACTCATATCAACATCCCCGCAACGAAATATATCATAACACAAAAAGCTGCTCTTGACAAGAGTTTATACGGAATATTTGCATTTTATTTCTATTTAATTTCTATTTTCTGCTATTTGCACTGCATTTCTATCCGTATATCATTTCCATTCACTGTCACTTCCGCCAAGCTGCCCACAATCATCGGCATCATCGGCGGCAGATGTCCCAGATCCACATCCAGCACCACCGGTACCCCTTTGCGGCCCGCTACTTCCATCACTGCATCATGGGCATCCAGATTCATCATGGGCGTACCGTTCATCGGCCGGCCGAACAAAAATCCCCTCACATGTTCCAGCCATCCTGCTTCTTCCATCTGCCACATGGCCCGGCGAATAGAAAAGACATTCAGATCGCAGGCCTCCAAAAACCAGATAATGCCGTCTTCCCGGTAGCGCTGCACAAAATCTGCGGTTTTGTCAAAACGGGTCCCCAGCAGATTCACCAGACAATCCATACATCCCCCCAGCAGCCTGCCCCGTAAGGAGGCGTCTGATGTCTGCTCTCTGCCGATATAGGTATGGAGGCAGCGTTCCATTGTCAGATTGTAGGGCGCCAGGGGATTCTCCGGCCCCTTCAGCGATTCCGCCTCCCATCCCTCATAACCGCCGACTGCAATCCTGCCCCCGACGGCTTTCTCTCCGGTCAGGATTCCGAAGGCATCATGCAGCGATGCATGCCAGGGCTCCATGCCGAAAGTCCCTGCGCAGGGTCCGTACACAGAAGCCGTGTCCGCCAATGTAGCCAGGAGATATACCAGATTCGTATTGTCGGAATATCCCATAAACCATTTGGGTTTTGCCTCTGCCAGCTTTCTGAAGTCCACATAAGGCAAAATCTCACACATCAATTCACCGCCGCCGCAGGAAATGAGACAGTCCGTCTCATCCGACAAAAAGAATTCCATGGCCTCCCGCCCGCATTTCTCCGGGGTATTGCTGATACCGATCCCCTCTGCGGCATAACAGTTGGGGCCTGGCAGGGTCCGATAACCCATTCCCTGCCATTTCTGCAATGCATTTTGAAAAACAGCGGTTCGGTAATCTCCCTCCCCGCAGCCAAAAGATGGAGCAATAAAACCAATCGTACCGCCCTTCGCCAAAAAATCAGGATAGCGCATATTTTTATTTTCTCCTATTCCAGTTCCGTCTCGGAAACCAGCCTGTCATATATATCAAAGCAATCAAATGTAGCGAAATAATCCTTCGGCGTCTCCGCCCTGCGGATCAGCTCCACGCTTCCGTCTTCATGCAGCAGAAGCTCCGCGGATTTCAGCTTCCCGTTATAATTGTATCCCATGGAAAAACCGTGCGCTCCCGTATCATGGATCACGATATAATCCCCAATCTCCACCTCCGGAAGCATTCTGTCTATGGCAAACTTATCATTGTTTTCACACAGAGATCCTACCACGTCATATTTATGGTCAGCCTCCTCATCTTCCTTCCCCAATACGGTGATGTGATGATAGGCGCCGTACATGGCGGGCCGCATCAGATTCACCGCACAGGCATCCACTCCCAGATACTCCTTGTGGGTATGTTTTTGGTGAATCACTTTGGTGACCAGATGGCCATAGGGCCCCGTCATATAGCGTCCAAGCTCCGTATAGACAGCCACGTCGTCCATTCCCGCGGGTATGAGAATCTCCTCATAAGCCTCTCTCACTCCTTCTCCAATTTTTCGAATGTCGTTGGGTTCCTGATCCGGACGATATGGAATACCGATACCGCCAGACAGATTTACAAAGGCAATATGGGCCCCCGTCTCCTCATGCAGCTCCGCCGCCAACTGAAACAATTGTCTCGCCAATGTAGGGTAATATTCATTGCTTACCGTATTGCTGGCCAGAAAAGCGTGAATCCCGAAATGCTCCACTCCCTTTGCCTTCAAAATCCGAAATCCCTCAAACATCTGCCCTCTCGTAAAGCCGTATTTCGCATCTCCCGGATTGTCCATAATATCCGTTCCCAGGGCAAAGTATCCTCCCGGGTTGAAACGGCAGCTTAATGTCTTCGGCAGATATCCTAATACTTTTTCCAGAAAATCAATATGCGTGATATCGTCCAAATTAATCGTCGCACCCAGTTTCTCCGCCAACCTGTACTCTTGCGCCGGCGTTTCGTTGGAGGAAAACATAATATCCGTCCCCTCCACTCCCGTAGCGTAGCTCAACATCAGCTCCGTATAGGAAGAACAATCGCAGCCGCAGCCGCATTCCTTCAAAAGTTTGATCAGAAATGGGTTGGGCGTGGCCTTCACCGCAAAATACTCCTTATATCCCGGATTCCAGGAGAAGGCCTCCCTTAATGCTTTGGCATTCTCACGAATCCCCCTCTCATCGTAGATATGAAAGGGGGTAGGGTATTGTTTCGTGACTTTGTCCATCATTTCCTTTGTGACAAAAGTCTTCTTTTCCATATACTATAATTCTCCTATTCCAGTTCCGCAGCTGTCCCATACAATGCCAGTTCCGCAACTGTCTTGATGTTATTATATATTCTCAATCTGCCAGTCGATGGGCTCCAGGCCGTGCTCCTGCAGGAACTGATTGGTCTGGCTGAAGGGCCTGCTGCCGAAGAATCCGTTATGAGCAGACAGCGGACTGGGATGCGCTGCCTGGAGAATCAGGTGTCTGGGATTATTCAGCATCTTCTTTTTCATCTGGGCGGGCCGTCCCCAGAGGATGAAAACGATCGGGCGTTCCTGCATGTTTAAAGCCCGGATAGCCGCATCCGTAAATTCCTCCCAGCCCTTTCCCCGGTGAGAATTAGCCATATGGGCCCGCACGGTCAAAACGGTATTGAGCATCAATATCCCCTGTTTTGCCCATTTGACCAGATAGCCGTTATTAGGTATATAACATCCCAGATCGTCGTGCAATTCCTTATAGATATTCACCAGAGAGGGCGGAATCCGCACATCCGGCTTCACGGAAAAGCACAGCCCGTGAGCCTGTCCCACATCATGATAGGGATCCTGTCCCAGAATGACTACCTTCACGTCATGCAAAGGCGTCAGATGAAATGCGTTGAAAATATCATCTGCAGGCGGAAATACCTGCGTTGTATTATATTCTGTCTTCACAAATTCAAACAATGACTTGTAATATGGCTTATGAAATTCGTCTTCCAGCTCTCCCAGCCAGTCATTTGCAATCATTCCCATCTTCCGCGTCCATCCTTTCCTTTTCTCCTGCGTATGATCGATACCCTGCTTGCAGTCCCTTACCTTTTTCCGTATACATTACAGAAGCGCACAGACCTGTTATCCATAAAAAGTCACAGCCGCACACTGACGCCCCTCTCCCGCAGATATTCCTTCACCTGTCTGATCTCCAGCTCCTTATAATGAAACAGACTGGCCGCCAGCACCGCATCCGCCCCGGCCTGCGCCATGGCTTCGTAGAAATGCTCCGGCTTTCCCGCACCTCCGGAAGCGATCACCGGTATCTTCACCGCCTCCGACACAGCTTTGGTCAGCTCCAGATCATATCCAGCCCTGGTGCCGTCCCTGTCCATACTGGTCAGCAGAATCTCGCCCGCGCCCTGCCTCTCGGCCTGCACAGCCCACTCCACCGCGTCCAGCCCTACATCCACACGGCCGCCGTTTTTATAAATATTCCATCCGCTTCCGTCTTCCCGCCGCTTGGCATCGATGGCCACTACTACACATTGGCTGCCGAATTTATCCGCTGCCTCGCTAATCAGGGGGGGACGGCAGATCGCTGCGGAATTCACGGCAATTTTGTCCGCCCCTTCCCGCAAAATATCCCGGAAATCTTCCACTGTGCGGATCCCTCCCCCTACCGTAAAGGGAATAAACAGCTTTGAGGCAACCTGCCTTACCCACTCCAGCTGCGTGGCACGCCTGTCCGACGTGGCCGTTATATCAAGGAATACCACTTCATCCGCCCCGGCCGTATCATATGCCGACGCCACGTCCGCCGGATCGCCGGCATCCCTCAGATTTATGAAATTGACACCTTTTACCACTCTCCCGTCCTTGATATCCAGACAGGGGATCACTCTCTTCGTATGCATCCGTCCTCCCAAATGCCAGATCCTTTATGGCCTGACATCACGCGCCGTCCGCTTCCGGTCAGGATTTTCCCGTCACAAAATCAACGAAATTCTGCAATATCTTCATCCCTGTATCCGAACTTTTCTCCGGATGAAACTGACAGGCAAACACATTTCCCTTCTCTACGGAGGCATGAATCCTTACGCCATATTCCGTGACAGCCGTGACAATCGCCTCATCGGCTGCCTGCAGATAATAGGAATGTACAAAGTAAACATAGGGATTCTCCCCCAGCCCCCAAAACAGACGCCCTCTTCCCGTCTCACGAGAGTTTCCCGTGAATGTCAGATCATTCCAGCCGATATGGGGCACCTTCCATCCCGGACCGGAAGGAATCCTTACTATCCTGCCCTCCAAAATATGCAGTCCTTCCACCCCCGGGCTCTCCTCGCTGCTGTCAAACAAAAGCTGCAGTCCCAGACAAATACCCAAAAAAGGAGTTTCCTTATCTACACACTCCCGGATGACTTTAGCCAATCCAAAGGCATGGAGCTTCTCCATGGCATCTCCGAAAGCGCCCACACCGGGCAGAATCACACCGTCCGCATTCAGAATCCTCTCTGCATCCCTGGTAATCACAGCCTCCTGCCCCAAGTGCAGCAGCGCCTTCTCCACACTTTTAATATTTCCCGCATCATAATCAATTATTGCAATCATTAATCTTCGTCAATCCTCTACGAAATCTCCCTCTTCCAGATCCGCCTCCTCCGGCAATTCATCCGGCTGTGTCTCCTGAGAATCCTCCTCGGACGGCTGCTGTCCCTCGGAATCAGCCATGCCGTTTTCTTCCCCGAAGCCGCCCTCTCCGGCCAGCGCCATAACCACCCTTGTGTAGGCAATATCGCTTTTCAATGCCGCAATCTCTCTGGCCTGCGTCTCAGAAACTCCATATTTACCGCTCAGCGCGTCCAGCATGAGCGTATAGACCTGGTTCACCTCTGTCTCTGCCCCCCAGCGGAAAGCATTCTCATAGAGAGCCGGGAAATCATTCACCACACGGATCAGGCAGTCCAGCGCCTTCGCTCCCCCGCCTTCCTCTTCCAGCCTCAGATATTCCTCATACCATATCTGTATATACAGAATGCTCTCCGACTTGCCATACATCATCTCTTCATCTTCATTCCGCTTTTTACCGTAGAGATTCACATAGCAAGTTTGATAGTCTCCGGCCGCATAAGCCTCCTTCGCTATCTGCTTATTGGAATAATCCGCGGACAAATATACAAAAAGGAATGTTGCCGCGCCCACGGTGACGCCTAACAGCAATATAGGCAGCATCTTTTTGAAGGTAAGCTTTTTCCCCAAATAGGGTTCTTCCTCCTTCGGCTTCTTCTCCTTCTTCGGCTTAGGCGGTTTTGCCTTCTTAGGCGGCTTTTCCTTTTTCTTCTCCGCCGCCTTTTTCTTTTCCTTTTTCTGCACCTTTTTCTGGACTTTCTTTTTCGCCTTCTCCGCCTCTTCCTTATCCATCTCCCGGATAATTTCCTGATTTTCATCCGAAATAGGAAGATCCTCATTCTCCGGCTCTTCGTCCTCTTCCATCAGAAAAGCGAAAAATCTGGAAAACATCCCCTGCTTTTTCGCCTTGCCTTCCTTCTCGGCATTGGCAGTGATATCCGGAATATAATTGTCTACCTCATCCAGTTCCAGAGCCAGTATCCCGGAGTCCGCATCCGACACATCCGCAGCCGCATATTCCTCCTCATAAGGCACTTCCTGACTGGGGTCCACATCCCGCTCCGCTTCCAGCGCCGCCGCTATTTCCATCAAATCCGCGGCCTCCCCGGCGCTCTCCTGCCGGGGAGACTCTTTGCGTTCTATCTTCCCGGCCTGTGTGACAATATTGTCCAGCAGATCCCGATCCGCCACCACATCATACTCTTTGATCTCTTTCGGGCCGGCACCGGATATCTCCTGCCCTGTCTGAGGGTGCTGTTCCTTTTTACCCTTTTTTGCCCGGCGCTTTTCCTTTTTTTCAGCCTTGGCCGCTTCTCTGGCCGCCTTTTTCTCTTCTTTCAGACGCTTTTTCTCCAGGTCTTTCTCCTGTTTGCTGTTCAATGCTTCTCCTGCCACGCTTGTCTCTCCAGCTCTCTCTATCTCTTCCAATAATTTTCCCGCCGGATCCTCACTCTCTAACCCGACATCCGCTCCCTCTAAAACTTCCTTTTGATCAGCTTTTTGCAGCAACTCCTCTATCTCCTGCAAATCGCTGCTACCAGCCTTTTGGAAGCTGCTTCCACTCTCCCCGGAAATATCCGTAACCTCCTTTGCTGCCTCCCCGGGCTGCGGGCTCTGTCCGGCCCCTCCTGCAGACAGGAGTCTTTCGATTTCTTCTTCCGACATTTCCGCAAGCGCGCCCAGATCCGGCGCCTGTCCGGATTCGGCTCCCTCTCCGATTACCTCGTCTTCATCGGATATGTTATTTAAAAGTTCATCCAGATTATCATCCTGTGAAGGCATACTGTCTCCTCCGATTTCTCATTTTTGCGGTTTCCCGCTGCAGCCCCGGCGCCGCTCATCATATAACGCCGCACCTGTCTGTTTTTGACACTTTTATTTTTACACTTCTATAGTTTATCACAATCGGGCAATCCAATCAACTGCATCCTCTGAAATTCCGCAGCCCTTCCCCGCAAGTTCCTCTGTCATCTGATACAAATGTTCATGCACCCTGCACAAATAAGCCTTTTTATTTAAAAAAACAGTCTTCTCAAAGGGCCAGCGAATCACAGTAGGAAAGTCCATTCCCACTCCCAGTTCCAAAATCAACAGACTATGATGCAATGTCCCCTGCAGCCATTTCATATAAAGCTTCCACTGTTCCAAATACCCTTTTTCGTTATAACGCGCGCTGTATACCGTATTAAAAGTATATGCAGCGCCGCAGCTTCCGCAGATATCGGGCCAGGCTTCCGGCTTATGCCCCTCCCACAATGCATCGAACTGCCTGCCGAGCCACTCGCCTTCCCCGCAGGTCACTTCAGACAGCATCTCGTCACAGCCGGCACCGCATTGCTTTCGTTTTATGGAGCCGCAAGGCATGACTACCCGCAGGTTTCGTTCGATCCTGCTGTTCGTAGATACAGACACCGCAAAATAATTCTTTCCGGCCAACAACTCTTCCAGATTCTCCAAAGCGCTCTCGATAGAATTGACACCCAGCCGTTCCAGACAATACTCCTTCCATCCGGGAATCATCCAGTCAAAACCTGTCTCCTTCAGCAATGCGCTGCCTTCGCAGTACTGCCGGCTCCGCTGCAGATACTTTGTGCCGTCAAATACTTCTCCAAGCCCTACCAGAACCATATCCGCGCACTTCAATTTATCCAAAATAACTTCTCTCTCCATTGCATCCTCTGCTTTTCGTCCGTGTAAATCCTCTGTCCCTGCCAGGGCCTTTGGACCTCACTTTCCGCACCTGCAAAAAAGCCGGGAAGTTCTCCCAGCTTTTTAGGGCTTTTAGTTATTTAAATGTCTCTCCTCAACAAGCTGGTCAATTATTTTTACCAGATTCCCGATCTCGGGTTTAGACAACTGTGCGTCGGCTCCCAGAGATTCTCCCTTTCTTCTCATCTCATCATTTACAAGGGAAGAGAACAAAACCACAGGAATATGGGCTGTTGCCTCATCAGTCTTGACCAGTTTGGTCAACCTGTGGCCGTCCATCTCAGGCATTTCAATATCGGAAATAATCAATTTCACATGATCACGCAACGTTCCCTTCGCCTTATAATAGCTGATAATATCATATGCCTGCTTTCCATTTTCCGTATGTGTCAGATTCTCATAGCCCGCACGCTTGAGGCAATCTACGATCATTTTATTCAGTAATGGAGAATCCTCCGCTATCAGAATCGGAACCATACTCCGCTCGCGCTCTCCCAACTCACTAATCTCCGACATCTTAAGCCCCGTCTCCGGATTAATATCCGTAACGATCTTCTCAAAATCAAGAATAATGATCAGCTTGTTGTCCTTCTTCACGATACCGATGGCAACGCCTTCCTCTGCACTGGAGATGGTCACTTCCGGCTTGATGATCTCGCTCCAGGATATCTTCTGGATTCCCAGGACATTATCCACATGGAAAGCAATATCCAATTTATTGAAATTTGTTATAATGAACAACCCCTTAGGCTCCGACTCTCCCCGTCCCAGGCAGTTCTTCAGATCGATCGCAGTAATCATGTCATCCCGGGGCATGAATACGCCTTCGATGCTGGGATGTGCGTTCGGGATGGGAGTAACCTTCTCATATTTCATGATTGTCTTGATCTTCGCCACATTAATCCCGTAATAATTGTCCCCCAATGTAAATTCCAGGATCTCCAATTCATTGGTTCCGCTTTCCAATAATATCTTGCTATCCATTTCCACCCTGTCCTTTCCTGCCCGGAGCTTATCCCAAGTAGGAACAGTACCCCGTTACATGCTGCTTTCATTCAATTTCATGCGCGCCGGCCCATTGCGCTCCGGCTCCTATAGAGTCAAAAGTTAACTCTATGCCTTTCTGTTTCAACATTATACCATAATTTCGTGCGCTTTTGCGCACATGGAATCAAAAGTTGACACAATGCCTTTCTGTTTCAACATTATATCATATCCGCCCGGAAAAGGAAACTATAATCTTCAAAAACTTGTCAAAATAATTGCCCGGCAAGATACTTGCCGTCATATATTCTCATTGCGGATGGTTTCAATAATGTCTTTCTGCCTGACCTTTCCCATGGAATACTGCATAATGGCATACAGCAGCAATCCCACCGCCGCTGCGGCCACTGCCGTCGCCTTCCAGGGTAAGCGCAGAGACGTAACCATCCCCTCTCCCAGCGCCCTGTTAAAACACAGAGACAGCACAAAACCTAAGGGAATCCCGATGAGCAGCGCCTTGCCCCCGTAGAACACACTTTCCAGCACAATCAGGCGCCTAAACTCATATCCGGTCATTCCCACCGAGCGCAGCATGGCGAATTCCGGGGAGCGCAGCTCCATATTGGTGGTGATGGTGTTAAAGATATTGGTAATGCCAATCAAAGCTACCACCGTGATAAAGCCATACAGGAAGATAGCCACCACCAGGTGCAGGCTCCTGTCGGAGCGGTACTGGGCATCAAAATTGGTCAGCGTGTAGTGCTGCAGCTGAATATCTTTTCTGACAGCGGCTTCTATCTCGTCCGCATTCTCACATTTCACATAGACATCCACATTGTCGTATTTCATTTCATCATATTTGGAGCCCTGGGGCAGATGCCTATCCATCCACTCCTCACTGACAATCAGCTCGATCCGGCCTGTGGCACTGCGCTGCTGATATATGGGTCTTACCCTTGTCTGGGTGAGCACCTCTATCTCAAGCCCCTCTGCAATGCCGGTTCCCTTCAGCACCTGCCCAGGCCGAAAGGCAGCGATGTCTCCCTCCCCTTTATACAGCTTCCCGTCCTCAAAGTACTCCCAGAAATAATCGGCCAGCACGATGGCTTTGCCCCTGGCTTCCTCCGCGGATACGCCCACATTCCGGCAGTAGCGCGCATAAGCCTCCTCTCCCAGGGAACGCAGTATTATCTCTGCGTATTCATATCCCTGCTCCAGATAGTCCCCGGAATAGGCAATCTCTTCCTGATCCGTAAAAAAACGGACGCTGCGGACAACCTCCGCCTCCTGCACGCCGGCCATCCCGGCAATCTGCAGCGCCTTATCATAGGAATCCCACTTGTTTATACTGACCCGGATCTGATAGGGAAAGTCTTTATAATAATAGGCTGAGGAATACATCAGAAGCTCCACAAAAGTGGACAGCCCGATAAAGGCAGCCACGCTGACCACGATGGAAATCACCGTAGTGCGGTATTTTACCCGGGCACGCCGTAAATTTCTGTACGCTATTTTGCCTCCGATTCCGAAGAACCTGTCTATAAGGGCGGGACAGCGCAGAGCCTTTCCGGACATGTTCTTCCCTTCCCGCACCGTGTCATTGGAGCGGATGGCGCTGATGGGCGATACTCTTGCCGCCCGCCTGGCCGAGCCGGAGGCGGAAAGATACACTGTTGCCGCAGACAGCGCCACCCCTGCCAAAATCGCCCTTACGGAAACTCCAAAAATAAGCCGGAACCCCAGCGCATCCTCTACAAGGCCCCCCACTGCCCCCACTAACACGGCCGTGGCGGCAATTCCGCATAGTACCCCAAGCGGAACCCCTGCCAGTCCCAGCACCGCAGCCTCATAATATACGATTTTCTTCTGCTGTCTCCTGGTGGTTCCCACAGAGGCCAGCCTGCCGTACAATTTCATTTTTTCCGTAAGGGATATCATGAAACTGTTGTGGATGCAGAACACACTGGTCACAATGATAATCAGGATTGCAATGGCGGACATTGCGTACAGCATATTCATGATATTAGACGTAAATATCAGAAGCTCCCATTTTAAAAGCCAGTAATTTTCCTGTACATTCTTCGCCACGGTCCGGATTTGCTGCTGCTCCTCGGGAGTAATGGTACCTAAATATTCTCCCACATAATAGCGGCGGTACAGCTCTACATCCACTCCCAGGATTCCGGCATTTACCTGATCTGCATTACGCAGTCCCTTTTTCGTATAGGAAGCGTATACATCCACCTCCTCCGCCGACTCCGGATCCTCCAACAGGGTAAAGGCCGAATAGCCCGGCGCAATCCGCGGCTCCCACACCTGGTTGGGACGCTCCACGATGCCCACTACCGTATACTGCTTCCGGAAAGAGGGCACAAACCGCTCTTCCTCCGGAACATAGGGACTGTCCTGGCCCAGGTCATATTTGTCTGCCATCCGCTCCCCCATCTGAAGCTCCAGTACATCCCCTACTTTGATATCCACCAGACCGTTGCTGCGCACATGGCTGCCCACCGCCAGCTCCGATCCGTTCTCCGGAAGGCGCCCCTCCGTGAGCGTCAGGGCAAGCTTGCTTTCCATCCCTTTCTCTATGGCACTCACAAAGAGATATGGCTTGTCGGGATTCTGGCTTCCCTCCAACGGGGCATACCCTAAAGTCTCCGTCAGACCGTATTTTTCTATGTTGATATTATTTTCAAAATACTTCAGGTACTCCTGACCCACCCCCGCGAAGTGATAATGGAAATCCCCGTTCTGCTGTTTCTCGTATGCAATCATGCTGGCCCGGAAGCTGGCCAGAATACAGGCAACCCCCGTAATCAGCGCCGTAGCCAGTATGATTCCCACGATGGTTACCATCGTGCGCTTCCGGTTCTTTTTCAGGGAACGGAGGCTGCATTTTTTCAATACATTCTGGTCTCTCATCCCCACACCTCCCCGTCCCCGGAAAATACATAACCATCCTCGATATTGAGAACCCTGTCCGCCTGCTTTGCCAGCTCCAGATTATGGGTGATCATAATCACGGTCTGCTTATAGCGCCGATTGGAGATCTTGAGAATCTCCATGATGGTATTTCCCGCTTTTGTGTCCAGATTTCCCGTAGGTTCGTCCGCCAACAGAATGGCCGGCCGGGTAATCAGCGCCCTTCCGATGGCTACCCGCTGCTGCTGTCCTCCTGACAGTTCGTTGGGCAGATGCCTCATGCGTTTCCGAAGCCCCAACATTCCTGCAAGCTCCTGCACAAATTCCGGATCAGGTTTTTTTCCGTCCAGCTCACATGGCAGGGTCATGTTTTCCTCCACAGTGAGCACCGGTATCAGGTTATAAAACTGATAGATCAGTCCTACCTGTCTTCTGCGGAAAATAGACAGTTTATCATCATTCATCCGATAAATATCATTGTCCTCAATCAGCACTCTGCCGGAAGTAGGCCGGTCCACCCCTCCCATCATATGCATCAGCGTAGACTTCCCGCTGCCGGAACTCCCCACAACAGCTACAAATTCCCCCTGTTCCACAGAAATGTTCACGTCGTTTACCGCAATTACCTCATTGCTCCCTTTTCCGTACTTCTTAAACAAATGTTCCGTCCTTAAAATCTCCATATCTCTCCTTCCTCCGCCATCCCGTTCCGGCCAGGGCGGCACTCCCTAATCTCTTTTCAAGTATAGAAGGGGAAAATGACATTTCCGTGACATTTAAACTATTTTTTTACTTTTCTTTACTTTCCCGGCATACAGTCATACGCCTGCAAACTATCCTATCCATGCCGGAAACCACCCTCCTTGTCAGGCTTCATGCTTTAAAAACCTGAGAATAAACATGCTTCCCCCTCCCACCCCGGAATCCACGCTGATATAGCCGTTCTGTTTCTCCACAACCTCCTTTGCCAGAGCCAGGCCTATGCCCATACTGTCTTCTCTGGCAGAGTTCCGATTGTAAAACCGCCTGAAAAGCTTCTCCGCTTCCTCCTTCGTGATTCCCTCCCCATGATCCCTGACTGCAATCTGGGTATATACCTCATTGTCATCACCGGATATTTCCACACAGCTTCCGGCCGGACTGTACTCCACCGCATTTTTTACAATGTTCATCAACGCTTCCCCGGTCCATTTTCTGTCTGCACAAAGGAATGCGCCCTCGGGAACAGCCACCTTAAAGGAAACCTGCCTCAACTCTGCCGCCAACTCAAGCCGCTGAAGAACTTCCTCCACAAAGGAATTTAATGCAAATCTGCTCCTGTGCATCTCCACTACTCCTGCATCCAGCCTGGACAGCTTCATCATGGCGATGGTCAGCCATGACATGCCGGTAATCTGATTCATAATTTCAGCCAGAAAATGCTGTCTGGTCTCCCGGTCCATATCCGGATTTTCCCATAAATTGTCTATGAGTACCAGTGACGAAGTCAGTGGCGTCTTCAATTGATGAGAAATATCCGTCACGGAGTCCGCCAAAGCACGTTTCTGGCTCAAAGCGTTCCCTGCCTGCTCCTTCAGCGTCACCGCCAGCTTATATATTTCATTGCGCAGGCTGCTCAGCTCATCGTCCCCGTTCTCCTCCATGTCCAGACAATATCCAACATGGTTCAGCCTGTCCATATAATACTCCAGCCCCCGGATATTTCTGTACCTTTTCTGCAGATATCGGAGAAATTCCAGAAAAATAAGACAAAAAAGAAGGAGGAATAAAACATTTGTCCCGGCACGCAGATAAGACAGCATCTCCTCCTGTACCGTAAAAGATTCGCTGCCGTATTCCTGAAAAATACCGTAACCGGCCAGCAACGCCGCTCCCCTGTCCTCATTTCCACCCTCTTTCAAAACTCTCACCAGCTCTTCCTCCGATACCTCCGGATAAGCAGCCGTCACATTGCCGAATACCGATGCCAGAAAACCGTCATATTCCTTCCTCATATGATCGCGGTAAATCCCAAGTCCGATATTTGCCGCCAGCAAACCGGCGGCGGCTGTTGCCAGGAGAATCATTGCCAGTTTCCTTACTTCCCGGTTCCAACTCATGTGCATATTCCTGTCCTTTCTCTGATCTCAAACCTACAGGGGCTTCCGGCCACCTCTCTCTAATTCCGCCGGAACTTCCGTCCCTCTGTCCTTTTTCAGACCTCGTGTTCCCGAAATAATCTCCTGAAAACACCGGTACACTGTTGCATTCATTCCCGCGTAATGCGTGCTTGATGTCCCCGCCAGGACAAGGCTGTACTACTTCTCCATCCGATATCCCATACCCCGGACCGTCCTTATGATCTGCGCATCTGAATCCCCCAGCTTCTCCCTGAGCCGCTTCATGGTGACGGACAGGGTATTGTCGTTGACAAAATTACCCGACACATCCCAGATATCCGCGAGAATTTCCTCCCTGGTAAACAGCCTGCCCGGCCAGGACATCATGCTGAGCAATATTTTATATTCCAGTCTGGTCAAAGGAATTTCTTCTTCTCCCTTTTTCACCTTGCCCGTCTCCGTATTTAACAGGATGTCCCTGCACCGAAGCAGCACGCTCCCCTTACCGCTTCTCCGCAAAACGCTCCTGATCCTGGAGATGAGCTCCCTGTTCCGAAAGGGCTTGATCACATAGTCCTCCGCTCCCAGGTCCAGCCCCTTTACCACGTCGGCTTCCTCTTCCCTCGCCGTCAGAAATATGACAGGAATCCGATATTCCTCCTTTATCTTCCGGCAAAGCGCAAATCCGTTCCCGTCCGGCAGTCCGATATCAAGCAGCACCAGATCACAGCTTTCCCTCTCCGAATATTGCCTGGCCTCCGCCGCGGTTCTGGCTGTATATACCTGATAGCCCTCCTGGGTAAGCAGGTACTCCAAGCCCATAATAATTGCATCATTATCTTCCACCAGCATAATCTTCATGGTCTCTCCTCACTCCTCACGAAAATGCGGTCCACGGGAACTTCTACACAAAAAAAGAGTAGATAACTACTCTCTTCAGCAACTCATAACTTTATAAAAAATTATTTGCACCCTCAAAACCGAACACTGAATTATCTCATCTTCTCTAACAAACCGCTC
>CAJUCE010000014.1 GCA_910584865.1 uncultured Acetatifactor sp. | reverse complement strand
TTAGATTAGCACAAAATCTTTGGGATTTCAGTGGTACGGATTATCTACCAGTTACTATAAATTAGCTTTGGCATATTATAATCCCAGTGCAGCTTCTACCTCATCTGCTGTCAACCAGCCTTTTTCTCTGGCAGACCGCTCTCCTTCCTCTAATTTAGCCAAAAGCTTTATCGTTGCCTTCAGCCGATCCAATTCATTCACATCTACGATGGCATAAGCACCCCTGCCATTGCGGGTAAGATATACTGGCTGATTCGTGCTTACTTCTTTTAACACTTCAGTATAGTTTCTTAAATCTGATATTGGTTTTATGTTTGGCATAGTCATCATCTCCTTCTAAAATTTATTATATACAAGACACATAAAAATAGCAACGCAAATATGCACGTTAATTTACAGCGTTATTCTTCAGTAAATATTTCTCCATCCTGCTCCTTTTTTTCGCCTAAATATGTTGCATAATCACATGTCCCTGGATAAATAAGATTGAGGTTTTCGACAACACTATACATGCCAACGAAATAAGACCGGGGGCAGCAGCATTTCCTTAATGCTCTGCCCCAGGCCTTTCATTCTGGCTGATATTGTGTAGGCCTTCTGATTCCTATACCAATTCTAAGCCGGTTAAATCTCTCACAATTTCAATCGGCAAATCGGCATCCTCTGCAATTTCTTCAACAGTCAGCTTACCTCTTGCAATCATGCGGCGTGCAGACGCTTTCTTTTCTTCCAGAGCCCGTTCTTCTGCCCGTTCTTCTGCCCGTTCTTCTGCCCGTTTTTCCACTAAATCTTCAAATATTTGACACATAATTTCTTGCCCTCCTTCCGTTTCCTTAAAATATTTCACCTGTCTGGCCAACACTGGATAGAACATATCCACAGAATTTAAACATCTAAAGTCATGCATCAACCTTCCAATCGGATCGGTGTCATCTTTATAACTGCCATTCACGTATAGGATATGGGAGCCGTCGCCGAAATATGTACCGGTTTCCTCGATTACCCGATTGACATGATATAATGGACATCCTGCACCTATGGCATCATTTGCCGTAATAAATATCACATAGGATTCATGAATTTCTTTAAATTCCTGTCCGGATCTCAACATTTTTGTATCAATCATACTGCTGTGAAACCTTGCCCTGCGGACGTTTGCTCCGGCTGAGGCACGCTGAACTTCAATGTCATAGATTTTACCTTCTCTATCCCTCGCGTAAATATCTATGGTAATAGAGCGTCCGCCGGGCAATGGATTTTTATATTCCCTCTGCCCAATTACCTCTAACACAGCTAAATCATTCCGCTCAAGGATGACATTCAGCAACAATTCCGTAGCTTCGATATTTCTGTCAAATACTAAGGTCATCAGATTATCATCTAAAAGGCATAATTTCCCTATTGCGTCCAGGGTCTCTTTCTTTTGCAGGTCTGTCTGGCTTTTTGAGTCCATTCATTCACCGCCTTTTTATTTTATATCGTATCATAAATCTGCTTCTTTTACAATTACATTTTCGTTTTGCAGATAGAGAGTAACGATAGAGTGTGGAGACTTTTCGCAGGAAAACGATAGACAGATGTGCGAAAAAGTATACTTTGATTCCTGGTTCTGATAGAGATAGGAGCCGGCCATATGTAATCTATTTCCAAAATCGATAATTTTTTAAAGTTGGAAAATAGGGACCATACCGTTCTTTTGAGTTTCGCTTTTCCGCTTGTCATTTCCCCCAAATCGTGGTATTCTTAGCCCATGTAGAGAGAAGACAAATGAATTTACGGCGAGCGAGTTGCCTGTTTCCAGTAGAGCAGGAAAGGGAGCCGTGAAACAACGTAACTGGATATTCCAGTTATGTAACTAAATTTCGGGTACAGAATAATGGCTGGGGAGATATGATAAGAATGGATGCGGCAAGGCGAGTAGAATATAACACAACTGAAGATATCTATAATTTACCAGACGGTCAGAGGGCAGAATTGATTGATGGTAAAATGTATATGATGGCGGCGCCAGGGAGAGCCCATCAAGGACTTGTAACGGAATTTACCTATTTGATCAGAGATTACATCAGAAATAAGAATGGAGATTGCGTGATATACCCATCACCCTTTGCAGTATTTTTGAATGCCGATGATAAAACTTATGTGGAGCCGGATATTTGTGTCATTTGTGATAAAGATAAGCTCATAGACGAAGGATGCAAGGGGGCGCCGGATTGGATAATTGAGATTGTTTCGGCTACAAGCGGGCGGATGGATTATTATATAAAACTTTTTAAATATCGTACAGCGGGTGTCAGGGAATATTGGATTGTTGATCCAATGAAAAAACGTGTTATGGTTTACAATTTTGAGCATGATACAATTGAAGAATATTCGTTTTCTGATAAAGTAAAAGCTGGAATATACAAAGACTTCGAAATCAATTTTGACGGGATAAGTATAGAATAATGTGGCTGCATCCGCTCTGCATGCCACCGGAGGGGCCTTTGGAGATACGGACTGAGAAGATGGGAATAGGAAGCAGGTATGCGTAAAATATTATCTGCCCTGATCCTCCCATAGATCGGGGCAGAATGGAAAACAAGCAACGTCCAATCAACAGCCAATCAGCACCCTCTTCCCGCAAAAAGCAAACCCATATCTGTGGATTTTCTCTTTCGGAACGCCCTTTTCTACCAACATAGTCTCATACTTCATTTTCTGAATTTGTTTCAATGCCTCATTTACAGTATCGGAAAGCGTTTTTTCCTCTGTGTTGTCCTGTACTTTAAATTCTATAATGATACCCTTATCCCCTGCTATCCTGGGTTCCAGCATAATGTCATAGCGTCCGAAGCTGCTTTCACGATTAGATGTGAGTACATATTGATCAGCAAGTTCTACCATCAACCCCAGTACAAAACCATGGTAGAAGCGTTCGGGTTCTTCGTCCGAAGGATTTTTCCCGGTATCAAAGTAGCTGAAAGTTGTCAGGGCTACCTTATTTATATAAAGATTCATGCCTTTCACATCATCAAGCAACAGTGCTTTGATAAAATTATTATAGTTATACGCTACCGGATCAAACCAGCCCCGGACCATTTTACGGAACATGACACGCACTTCAAAGTTTGTCAGGGCCAGATCATAGTATTCCTTCCATTCTCCGTATTCTGTGATGTAGGTGTGAAAGTTCTTCACCTTTAGATAGCCGCTGGCAAGCAGGAGGCTCCATATTGCGGTTTTTTCCGAAGAAAGCTGAGGATAGACGATCTGCTCATCGATCTCCATCCGGATAGTTTCTCCCCGCAGCAGATGCTCAAAGGTTATCTTTACATCCGGGCTGCCCTCACGCACCAGTTTACCAACCAGACTGTTGGAGCTGGTATTGGCCCAGTAAGTGCTTACGCTGCCTTTCTCAAGAAAATTAATGATAGACCAGGGATTATAAATATCCTTTTTCTGCCCAAATGTGAAACCGTCATACCAGTCTTTCACCTGCTGTTTTCTATCAGAGAGCCCAAATTCATCCAGGGCCGCAAAGACTTCTTCCTCTGTAAATCCAAAACAGTCTGCATATTTGGGGGAAGTAGTTGTTACCACTTCCAGATTATTTAAATCAGAAAAGATGGACTCTCGGCTGATTCGGGTAATGCCTGACAACAGTGCACGCTCCAGACAGGAATTGGTTTTAAATGCGGCATTAAACATACTGCGGGTAAAGGAAACCAGCTCGTCCCAATACCCGTTGACATAGGCTTCCTGCATTGGCGTATCATATTCGTCTAATAGAATAATTACCTTTTTTTCATAATAGCGGGACAAGTAGATGGATAGCTGGTGGATTGCCATTGTCGCAGTGGTTTCATTCATATTTACATCTACGGATGCAAAAAAGTTTTTTTCCTTTTCATCTAAAATTCCGGATTCCATTAGAAACTTGTTTGCAGAATATAGATTCGTTAATATTTGATTTATTCTGGATACAGTCATTTCATAGTTTTTTTCCTTTACTGTTGCAAAAGACAGATTAATCACCGGATATGTTCCCTGAAGATTTTGAAATTGCTCATTGTCCCATATAGTAAGGCCCTGGAATAGATCATGCCTATTTGCATACTGAACGGAAAAGAATTTTTCCAGCATGCTCAGATTCAGAGTCTTTCCGAAACGCCTGGGGCGGGTAATCAGAGTCACATCATCTTTGGTTTCCCACCATGCCCGAATGAAGTCGGTTTTATCGATATAAAAGGTGTTTTCTGTCCGAATCTTTTCGAAATCCAGCCTGCCGATTCCCACTGTTCTTGCCATATCTACGTATCCTTCCTGCCATTTGCTGATTCGTGTCTCTATATAAAAGAATTGCATTCTGACCTTTGAGATGATTATATTATTTTGCCCTCCGATTAGCAATACATAAGTTACAGATTTTACTTACCTGATATCAAAACCGGATATCATAAAGGGCCAATGCCCGTCCTCTTCTGTCGAAGAGCTCAGTCATTGGCCCTCAATTTATACTTGCGCCTGTTTCTCGAAAAACTCATCCACAGTCGCCTTAATCTCCGGCGGCCTGGTGGTCTTGAGCAGATATCCGGCCGGTTTCAGGGGAAGAAGTGCTTTGAGGCGTTCTTTATCCACTGTGCCGGTGAGGAATATGACCGGAGTATCGACAAAAGCTTCCTCGGCCCGAATCATTTCCAATACCTGTTTTCCGTTGCAGACAGGCATCTCATAGTCCAACAGAACCAGGTCCGGCGCATTCAGCGTCATGCTTCTGATGGCAGCCACGCCTGATTTGGCAGTTGTAACGTCATAATCCTTGTCAAACAATTCTTTCATAACCTGAAGGATCAATGCGGAATCGTCTACGATCAGGAGTTTCTTTTTTTCCACATTTTCAGCGTCATTTTCGTTCAGGTATTTCAGGATTTCCTCCATCGCATTTTCCGCACAGATGGAAGGCGGGAGAGAATCTTCCTGAAAGTCAGGTGCAAGCATACAGTAGGCGAAATACCCCTTCCCCGTATCGAACAGCAGGCTGCACTGTGGGTTGTGCTGGTCGAACATCCTATCGAATTGTTTGTAAGACAGGAGATTTTCTTCTTTCAATTCTAAATTGTCCATACTGGGAAAATGTGATATAATGCGTCCTATAAACTGTTTGGCAATGTACCTGGTGGCATTCATCATCATCACATTTACTTTATCGGCGTCGCCTTCCACGAGATCGCCCACTGTTTCTACCAGCAGCCGTTCTTCAAAGACCAGGAGGAATTCGTATTTTTTGCCTTTTTCCGAGGAGTAGAGCAGGCGGTAATAGATCCCGTTGCCGAATTTCTCTCCGCCGTAACTTTCGCTGATTACCTTTGCATCCAACTGGAACAGCTCATAGAGCTGCTGAGTAATGGCCTTCTTAATGGCTGCCTGCTCTTCTTCCGGCAAAAGATCAATCCACCGGCTGGAAACAGTGCCCGTGATGGCCCGATCTTCTGTCATGGTGTGTCCGATCAGCCAGCCGGCGCAGACACCCAGGAAATGTTCCACTGCCTCAGGAGAATAATGGGTGGCCATCAGTTCTTTTTCGATTTCCGGGAGCGTTTTTTTCCGGAAGACATCATGCAGGCGTCTATGGGTATCATATCCTTCATAGCCGATAGAAGCCATGTACATTTCTTCCTCTGCGAAATGCTTCATAGCGTGGCCGCGGAAGAATTTGATTCCTTCCTGATAGGCCCAGCGGCTTTTGGAGTCGTTTTCATCATAAGAAAATAATTTGTTCATAATACTGAATAACTTTTTATGTTCTCTGTCAATGACGTCTACCCCGATGTTATATCTGTCATGCCATACAAACTTCTGATCGTTCATTTTATGCCCCCGATTCCATATAATTAATAAAGTTGGGAAAATGTTTCATTCATTTATCCTGCCCTGTTATAAAATTATAGCTTTTTGCGAGGTATATTTCAATACCTTTTACGGATTTTTTCAATTGGGCTGATATAGGGTATTATGATATTGTCGACTTTTGTCGATGAGATTTTCTTTACATGAAGACGATGATGTATTATAATATGTTTTATAAAAGGGGATTCGAAATTGCGGCTTTGCTATATGCGGGGCCGTAGTTTCATGTTCTGTTGTCTTTTACGTTTTTTGTCTGGCAGTTGATTCTGTACGTTCTGGCATTCGGATCAGAATATATTCCATAAGATTTCATGATTTCCCGGGGCAGCTGATTTTTTTATTGGCATTATAAGAGGAATCTGTTATAATGGAAAAAGTTTGAAGGATTTGGAGATTGTGCCAATCGTGAGGAGAGCATGATGAAATATGACTACTTGATCGTAGGCGCCGGGCTGTATGGCGCAGTGTTTGCCAACGAGGCAAAGAAAAAAGGAAAGACCTGTCTTGTAGTAGATAAGAGAGCGCATATCGGGGGAAATATTTATACAGAGGAGATTCACGGGATTCAGGTTCACAGATATGGCGCGCATATTTTTCATACATCGGACAAAAGAATCTGGGAGTATGTGAATCAGTATGCTGAGTTCAACAATTTTATCAACTCTCCGATAGCGCGTTATGGGAATGAGCTGTATAATCTGCCTTTTAATATGAATACTTTCAGCCGGATGTGGGGAGTGGTTACGCCGAAAGAGGCGCAGGAAGTGATTGCGGCGCAGATTGCGGAGCTTCATATTACGGAGCCGAAGAATCTGGAGGAGCAGGCGCTGTCCCTGGTGGGACGCGATGTCTATGAGAAGCTGATCAAGGGGTATACGCAGAAGCAGTGGGGGAGAGATTGCCGGGAGCTGCCGGCTTTTATTATCCGGCGTCTGCCGCTGCGGTTTACCTATGACAATAATTATTTCAATGACCGCTTTCAGGGGATTCCTGTGGGAGGCTACACGGGGATTGTGGAGAAGATGCTGGAAGGGGCAAAGGTGCGCCTGAACACGGATTATCTGGCAAATCGCGGGGAGTTGGACGGCCTGGCGGAGAAAGTTGTGTACACAGGTATGATCGATCAATTTTACGACTATTCTCTTGGTGTATTGGAGTATCGTTCTGTCCGGTTTGAGACGGAGGAGCTGGAGACGGAGAACTACCAGGGCAATGCGGTAGTGAATTACACAGACCAGGAGGTACCCTATACCAGGATCATTGAGCACAAGCATTTTGAATTCGGAAAGCAGCCTACCACGATCATTTCCAGAGAGTATTCCAGCGAATGGAAGAAGGGGGACGAGCCCTATTATCCGGTAAATGATGAGAAAAACAATGAGCTTTACAGGCGTTACAGAGCCATGGCCGACAGGGAGAGCCGCGTGATCTTCGGCGGCAGATTGGGCAATTATCAGTATTATGATATGGATAAGGTGATAGCGGCGGCTCTGGAGCTTTGTGCGAAGGAGTTAGGAGACAGATAAGAATACGCGGAGGCGTTTGGCATGGAACAATTGGCAATTTTTGGAGGGACTCCTCTAAGGAAGAAACCGCTTCATTATGGGCGGCAGTATATTGATGAAGACGACATTGCAGCGGTGGTGGAGACCCTGAAAAGCGATGACCTGACCTGTGGACCGAAGATCACGGCACTGGAGGAGAAGCTCTGTCAGGTGACAGGGGCAAAATATGCGGTGGTGGTGAGCAACGGTACGGCGGCGCTTCATATCGCGGCTTTGGCAGCAGGTTTTAAAGAGGGGGATGAGGTAATTGTGAGCTCGATTACCTTTGCTGCGTCTTCCAATTGTATTTTATACTGCGGAGCCAGGCCGGTATTTGCGGATATCGATCCGGAGACTTATAATATCGCGCCGAAGGCCATTGAGCAATTGATTACGCCTCGGACAAAGGGGATTGTTGCGGTGGATTTCACGGGACAGTCCGTGGAGCATGACACTATCGGAGATATCTGCCGCAGGCACGGGCTGATACTGATCGAAGATGCGGCGCACGCCATCGGCACGAAATACAGAGGTAAGCCCGTCGGAAGTATTGCGGATATGACCTGTTTCAGCTTTCATCCCGTGAAGACGGTGACATCCGGGGAAGGGGGCGCCGTGACTACCAATGACGAGGCATTATACCGCAGGCTGGTCCGGCTGCGCACTCATGGAATTACGCGGGATCGCGGGGAGATGGTACATCCCACGGATGCGCTGTGGTATAACGAACAGGTGGAGCTGGGGTTCAACTATCGCCTCACGGATATTCAGGCAGCGCTGCTTTTGAGTCAGCTGGACAAGCTGCCGGTTTTTGCGGCGCGTCGGCAGGAGATTGTGGAGAAATATAACGCGGCCTTTTCCGGTATGACGGAACTTATCGTACAGAAAGAGATCGAGGAATCGCAGACCGTAAGGCATCTGTATATCCTGAGGCTGAACGGGGAGAGGCTGAATTGTGACCGGCGCCAGTTTTTTGATGCACTGCGTGCGGAGAATATTTATTCGCAGGTTCATTATCTGCCGGTATATTGGCATTCTTATTATGAAAAACTGGGATATGAGAAGGGCTTATGTCCCCATGCGGAGCAGTATTATCAGGAGGTTATGTCCCTTCCTCTATATTATAGTCTGACGGATGATGATGTAGAAGACGTCATTCGTACCGTGAAGAAACTCATAGCGTATTTTCGGAAATAGCGCTGTGCCGGGAGGGAAGCGATTATGGATTGTACAAAGAAGAGCGGACGGAAAAATCAAATCATAGACGGGGTAGTTTTTACCGTGATGCTGGCGGTGATTATGGCGGTCACTCTCAAGCTCTTTTATATGCAGACCCTGGGGGATGTAAATTCGGACATGAAGGCTTATATTTTGGAGATGCAGGGGCTGGAGAGTGGGTATCATTTTCCGTACCCTGTATTTTTCAAATTTGCCGCGCTGCTGCACCTTTTTGTGTCGTCGGAGATGTCGGTGGCGCTGGCCCTTACGGTGATGAACGGGCTGGCTATAGTGGTGACAAAGCTTGCTTTTAACCGGTTGGTCTTGCCCGCGGGAGAGGGAGATTGGAGGACGGGAATATTTGTCAGTCTGGTGTCCGGATCTTTGTTTTTTATATCCATGCTGTATTTTCCGGAAGGCATTTATCTGCCGGGAATTCGTTTCTGGTATCTGGGGGTGTTCACGGCAAATCCTTTTCACAATGCCACTTTTATGGCGGCCAGACCTTTTGCAATTCTGGCCTTTCTGTGGTATGGAAAGCTTCTTCCCGTATATGAGCAAAAAGGCGCAGCCATAGGGGATTATGTGTTGTTTTCTCTGTTCCTGTTTCTGGCTACTATGACCAAGCCCAGTTTTACGTTGGTGATGGTCAGCGGGGCAGGGTTATTGATGTTGTATCGGCTGATTCGGGCCGGATTCCGGAATTTCCTTCCCACGCTGCAGCTGGGGCTTTGCTTTATTCCTACTTTTCTGGCTCTGTTGTATCAGTATGCCGGTGTTTTTGTGCCCCGGGACGGCGGGGAAGGGGGAATCGGCTTCTGCCTGGGGGAAGTGTGGGCAGAGTACTGCGACAATATTCCGCTGGGGATTTGCCTGGCTATGGCATTTCCTCTGACAGTATTGATTCTGAATCGGAAAGAGGTGAAGCGAAATGCTGCTTTCCGATTTGCCTGGCTGCTGTATCTGGTGAGTTTCGCAGAAGCATTTTTTCTATATGAAAAAGGGTTCCGGAGGGTGGATTTCAATTTCTCCTGGGGATATATGTACGGCATTTTCTTCTGCCATTTCAGTTCGCTGCTGCTGCTGACGCGGCAGAGTATCCGCGCTGTGAAGGACAGGGCGTCCTGCGGGAAGAGAAAGCTGTGTCTGCTTTTGCTGCAGTGGATGGTCTATTTGTGTCACCTGGTATGCGGCCTTTTTTACTTCCGGGATGTGCTGGTGGACGGAACCTACTATTGAGAAAGCGGAAGAGAATACGAAAAACATATTTACTTACGAATACAGGAAAGGAATAACTGTCAATGGATAAGATCGCAGTACTGATTCCCTGTTATAACGAGGAGCAGACCATCGGAAAGGTGGTGAAGGATGTCCGGGAGGCATTGCCCGAGGCAGTGGTGTATGTGTACGACAATAATTCCACGGACAGGACGGTGGAGTTGGCCGGGGCGCAGGGGGCGGTGGTTCGCCATGAGTACAGGCAGGGGAAGGGAAATGTAATCCGCAGAATGTTTCGGGAGATCGACGCGGCCTGTTATCTCATGATCGACGGGGACGATACCTATCCTCTGGACTGCGCCAGAGAGATGACGGAGAAAGTGCTGACAGACAATGCGGATATGGTGGTGGGGGACAGGCTTTCCTCCACATATTTTACGGAAAACAAGCGTCCTTTCCATAATTTCGGCAACAGCTTCATGCGGGCCGGCATCAACGGATTATTTCATACGGATATCAAAGATATCATGACCGGTTACAGGGCTTTCAGCTATGAATTTGTGAAAACCTTTCCTGTGTTTTCTAAAGGCTTTGAAATCGAGACAGAGATGACGATCCATGCGGTAAACTACAATATGCAGGTGGAAAATGTGGTGGTGGAGTACAGAGATCGTCCGGAGGGCAGTGTATCCAAGCTAAATACCTACAGCGACGGACTGCGCGTCATACGGAAAATGCTGCAGCTGTACAGAAATTACCGTCCGCTGCATTTCTTCGGCGGGATATGTCTGGTGTTGGTAGCAGCCGCATTGCTGTTTATGATTCCGATTTTCGGCGAGTATCTGAGAACAGGGCTGGTTCCCCGGTTTCCTACGCTGATTGTCTGCGGGTTCATGGTGCTGGCGGGGATCCAGTCCTTTTTTGCAGGAATGATTCTGGAGGTCATGGCGGCAAAGGACAAACGGGATTTCGAATACCGCCTGGCCAGAGTCAATGCTCAGAAGAGGGGAAAACAGGAGACAGTAAAGGCGGAAGGGGATTTTGACCGATGAGAGAATATATTGACCGCGCGGCGGGTATTTATCTCCGTCTGATGGAAGAAGCCGATACGGATCTTATCATTGCCTGGCGCAACAGGGAGGATGTGCGGAGAAATTTTATCTATCGGGAGCCGTTTACCAGGCAGGGGCATGAGAATTGGGTGAATACCATGATTCGGCCGGGGCGGGCAGTGCAGATGATTATCGTAGATTCGGCTGATGATACGCCGTTGGGAAGCGTCTATATCCGGGATATTGACAGGGGACACTTAAAGGCAGAGTACGGGATCTTTATCGGGGTACCCCAGGCCAGAGGCAGGGGGATCGGAACTGCGGCGGCAAGACTCATGCTCCGGTATTGTTTTGAGGAAGAAGGACTGCATCGGATCTATCTGCGGGCCCTGGCTGGCAACCGGCAGGCAATCCGCAGTTATGAGAAGGCCGGATTTGTGAGGGAAGGCTGTCTGCGGGAGGATGTGTGCATAGATGGGGAATTTTATGATATTGTATGGATGGCTGCGATTCGTCCGTGAGGACGGGGGGCATTACAGTGATATTCATAGGATCGCAGAATCTGGAAAAAAGAGACATAGCCATGCGGTGCGGCAGTTTCAGGGTGCCGGAGATTGGCCGCGGGCAATGTGAGGTGTATATGAATCAGGTAAAAAAGGTAAGTTTTGTCATTCCCTGTTACCGTTCGGAGCATACGCTGCCCCATGTGATAACGGAAATAACGGAAAAGATGAAAACCATGGAGCAGTATGAATATGATATTTTTCTGGTGAATGACTGTTCACCGGATGATACCTTCGGTGTCATCAGAAAACTTTGCAGGGAGAACGGGAAGATCAGGGGAATCAATTTTGCGAAGAACTTCGGACAGCATTCCGCATTGATGGCAGGACTGCGCTATTCGGACGGAGATTATGTGGTATGTCTGGATGACGACGGGCAGACGCCGGCAGACGAGGTAGACAGATTGCTTCGAAAGCTGGAGGAGGGATACGACGCTGTGTATGCGAAATATGACCACAAACAGCATTCCGCTTTTCGGAATCTGGGAAGCAAGCTGAATGAGCGGATGACCCGCATGATGCTGGGCAAGCCGCCGGAGCTGTATTTGTCCAGCTATTTTGCGGTAAAGAGGTTCGTGGTGGAGGATATGGTCCGCTATGAGAATTCTTATCCTTATGTTATCGGGTTGGTGCTGCGGGCCACCGGGAATATTACCAATGTGGAAGTGAATCATAGAGAGCGGGAGTCAGGCGTCTCAGGTTATAACCTTAAAAAGCTGGTGGGATTGTGGTTTAACGGATTTACGGCATTTTCGGTGAAACCTCTGCGGATCGCCACCGGCGTGGGAGCCGTCAGCGCAGCGGCCGGTTTTCTGTATGGATTTTACACGATTATAAAGAGATTGCTGCGGCCGGATGTACCCATGGGATTCAGCTCTACCATGTCGGCGATTGTGTTTTTCGGCGGGATGATTATGCTGATGCTGGGGCTGATCGGGGAATATATCGGAAGAATTTATATCAGTCTGAACAATTCGCCTCAATATGTCATCCGGGAGAAGCTTAATATGGACGGAGAGCGGGATGTATCGGATTCGGAGGAGCAGAAAGGGTAGCGGAATGAAGAAATGGAGAGACTGGTGGAGGGCGGAAGGGAAGTATTGCGCAGAGCGGCGGTATGTCACATTGCTGAAGGCATTGCTGCTGGCCATGCTTCCTCTGGTCTGCTGTCTGGTGTATTGCGGATCTCAGGGCCGCAGCCTTGGAGAGGTGTATCTGCCTTCTTCGGAGTGGAATGATGAGCTTTTTTATTATAAACAGGTGGAAAGTATACTGGAATTCGGATATCCCCTTGGGTATTATGGATTTAACGAGAGCCATGCATTGAAGCTGTCCTTTGCGGCCTGGAGTCCGGTGCTGGTGTCTCCCTGGATTCTGTGGGGGCTTGTCTTCGGGTGGAATCTGATGTCGCCGGTGATCTGTAATATTTTCCTGCTGATGCTTACCTGTTTTGCGTTCGTCTGGCTGGTGCGTCCTACCTGGAAGCAGCTGGGGGTTTTGGCTTTTTTGTTCTGCCTGTATACCCCTTTTGTCCGCTATATGCTTTCCGTGATGCCGGAGATTATCTGCTTCAGTATGGTGATTGTCTTTTTTTCACTGGCAATCAACTATCTGAGGAGAGAGCGGACTTACAAACTGGTGTTTCTCTTTGCCATGTCCGGCATGATGACGTTGATGAGACCGTATTTGCTGTTGTTTTTGTTGCTGCCCTGTTATCTGTGGATTCGCCGGGACAGGTGTCATGCCTTTCGGTGGGTGGGAGCGGCAGGTTCTGCGGCGGTTCTGGGCGTGGTGCTGGGGCTGTATGCCTGTATTAAGCACTTCTTTGGAGCAGAGTATTTTGCACCTTTGTTTTTTACAGAGTGGATAACCGCTTATTTTGAGAGAGGGCTGATCGGGGGAGTCCGCTATACGCTGGGAACCTTGTATTATATGGGAAGTGATTTCCTGCGGTATATGGTTCAGGGCTTTCGGACAGGACTGGCGTCGGGAGCGTATTTTGCGGGATATCTGGTCTGCATGGCAGTGCTGATTGCACAGAGTTTTCGGGATTGGAGAAGGTGGAAGCGGCTGGGACGGATACAGGCGCAGAGCGAGGAGGGGGCGGAAGTCCGGGCGGAGGATGTGGCCCGTGCGGAAGGCATGACCCGGACGGAGGACGTGGTTGGTGCAGAAGGCAAGACTCGGGCGGAGGACACGGTTTGTGCGGAAGGCAAGACCCGGGCGGAGGACATGGTTCGTGCGGAAGGCAAGACCCGGGCGGAGGACACGGTTTGTGCGGAAGGCAAGACCCGGGCGAAGGGCATGGTCAGAGCAGAGAGTAAGTCTCGGACAGGTGACATGGCCCGTGCGGAAGGCAAGTCTCGGACGAAAGGAAATGCCCAGACAGAGGATAACATGCAGGCGGAAGGCGCGGATCTGCAGGATGTCCGAGCCGCGGAAGAGGAGCGTACAGCTCTGGGGAATCGGCTGATTATCCAGGTCCATCTGGCTTTCAGCTTTGTGGCCATGCTGTTTGCGTTGCTTCTCATGTATAAGCTTACGGAGGGCAGCAAGCATCTTCTGACCTTCATGGCGGCAGCAGTGTTCATTGTTTCTTTGATGGAGACAAAGTTTTATAAAAAGGCCGTGCTATTGGGAGCCACCTTTGCCTATTTCTTTTTCTATATGGCGCTGGATCCTTATGATTACGAGGCTCCCTTTGTGCGGGAGGATAGGAAGGCAGCGGTGGAGGCCTGCGGGGCGGCTCTGGAGGAGGAACTGACGCTGGAACGGGAAAATGTACCGAATTATGAGAATGTGGTGATTTGGGTTTTCAGCGATATGGTGGATGGCAGTTCAGTCAATACCTCCTGGCAGCTTTTATATGCGTTACCGGAGGGCTTTGGAATCAGCTGCTGTATGCGGGATTATGTGGTGGAGGAATTTGACACACTGCAGAGCAGGTATCTGATAAGCCCTGCGGGGGGAGAGATCGATGCACTCTGCCGGGAAGCCGGCTACAGACGATTGTATGAGGATGACGAAACTGTTTTCTATGAGAGAACCCGCTGATTTGGCGGGTTCTTTTAGGTAGGCGCACCGGGCGGGCGCATGTTCTAAACGGGTGAAAGTCCCGAGTCCGCCCGACAGTGGGAAGGATATAACCGAACACCAAGGTTCTTGCCGTATAGAAGTATATCCGGAAAGTTTTAACCTTGCATTTCCTAAAGCCCTGCCTTATACTATTGTAAAGAACGGAAATCGTATCACTTTTGCGCGGAAGCCGTTATAGAGAGAGGTAGCTTATGTTAAATACGCATGAAAAGCTTTATACGTCAGAAGACTACTGGAACCTTCCGGATGGAGAGCGGGCGGAACTGATTGACGGAGTTCTCTATGGGATGGCGCCTCCCAATTTCCGTCACCAGAAGTTGGTTAGTGAACTTCATCATGTTCTGATGAGCCATGTGAAATCGCAGAAAGGCAGGTGCGAAGTCATGCCTGCGCCTTACGCGGTAAATTTGATGGCTGATAATAAAAAATGGGTAGAACCTGACATAAGTGTCATATGTGACAGAGATAAATTATCTGACCGCGGCTGTGAAGGAGCGCCGGACTTTATAATCGAAGTGGTATCCCCGGGCAGCCGCCGGATGGATTACGCGGTTAAGATGAACCTGTATGCCGACGCGGGGGTGCGGGAGTACTGGATCGTTGATCCCATGAAAAATCGTACAACTGTCTACTTATTTGAAGAAGATTTCGCTCCGGTGGTATTTCCCTTTGATCGGGACATCACGGTGGGTATATATGGAAGCCTGAGCATCAATGTGGCATTGCTTTTGCAGGAGCAGGAGTAAAGAGCAGGCCGACAGGGTACGCGGGAGTAGCCTGCCGGCGTGGCTCATCATGCCAGTACTTTTCTAACGA
Source organism: uncultured Acetatifactor sp. (assembly GCA_910584865.1). GTDB lineage: Bacteria > Bacillota > Clostridia > Lachnospirales > Lachnospiraceae > Acetatifactor. The sequence goes on along the minus strand of CAJUCE010000014.1, from coordinate 109,567 downwards.
ATCAATTCTGTCAGACTCTCCCCGATCAGAAAACGGAAAGCCGCATTGGGATGGACCTGATCGGGTATAAACTCGCTCCAGTTCTCTTTATTGATTCCGAAACCGTGAAAGGTATCCAAAAGTTCCGTCTGCAATTCCTCCGAGAGCGCAATGACTGCATCCGCATACTGCTCCAGAATATATCCGCCGTGAGGCTCCGTGCCATGATTGAACTGACGGCAGTAGTTGGGCGTGCAGAGAATGATCTGTACATCCGGCAGACCGGCGCGGAGGGTGGCTACTGCTGTGCGGATGGCGCCGGCGTAGGTGGCGATATCGTAAGGGTCTTCCTCCGAGTCGACCTGGTAGCCTGCGAAATAATCATTGAGGCCGTAATAAATTACCACAGACATTTTCTTATCTATGGGAGGATTGGCCAGGTAGGAGGAGATCCCGCTGTACACCTGTGTGCCCTCCGGCAGCAGGGAAAGGTCTCCGTCTACCAGAGCCTGGGAGATTCCGGGCAGGGCGGTGGGGCATTCTGGGTGCATGGAGGCGCTGTTTCCGCCGTAGCCGCAATTGAATACAGATGCGTTCGACACAGCGGCAACTACGCCGGGGATGGAGAGGCTGTCCGTAAAGTTTCCGATGACGCTGTCCCCCAGGAAGACGATACAGTGGTTAGACAGGTCAGGCCGCGCCGGGGCAGTTCTGATTTTTCCGGTCAGTTCCGTCAGCTGTCCGGAAAAGATTTCCGCTCTCTCGGGAGTTACCAGATATTCGTGGATGGAATCACTGTGGAGCATAATTTCCCTGGCGATATTTTCTGCTACAATTCCATCCTCCCGATAATTATGGGGATTGGCGATCAGCCATGCCTGGGAACCGTAAAAATAGAAGCGCAGATTGGGCTTTTCTTCCACGGCGGAGAGAAAATCGCAGTAAATGCCAAGCATCCGCGTGTATTCCTCCTCCGAAAGGCCCTTCCAGTATTCGGCGGAAGGGTAGGACAGAATGACTTCAAAACCGGCGGAGGGGTAGAGCTCAGCCAGCTCCTGGAGCTCTGTGGGGCTTATTTTGTCCGGAAAGATGCCCAGGTATACCGTGGAGATACTGTTGCCTGACTTTGCCACCCGCTTCATATATTGCTTCAACACGGAAAAGTCGGGAATACAGTAGGAGGTCTTTAACAGGGTCAGTTCTCGGTATTTTGTGAAGTCCTCCTCCTGATAGGTATCCAGCGGATACATGGAAATAAAGACGGAATCATAGTCTTCGGAGGAGATCAGACGATAGTCTTCCTGCTGTGCCTTTGGTTTTCCGAACAGGAGAACGAAAAGCGCGGCGGCTCCGGCGAGGAGGAGAAGGGCGATACAGATTCCTAATTTCTTTTTCTGAGTTAATTTGGTCATTTGGGTTGTCCTTTCTATTTTGAAATCGTTTTGATTCTGGTTAACAATTTATTCAGGCCCGTAATCTTCTTCAGCCATTCCAGCAAAACGGAATAGAGCAGGCATGTTGTCAGCAGAAGGAGCCAGGTAATAAGGGCGTACTTAAAATAATAAACAAATTCACGCCAGAGCGTCATATAGAAAAAGGTATGCACGAGATAGATATTCATGGAATGCTTTCCGATAAAGGCCAGCAACTTTCCCGCAAAAGGGATACTGCCAAGCAACGCCGCGGCCAGCCAGACCAAAAACAGGGCCATGGGCGCATCCGTCAGGTGGATGAAATATTCCTGTACCACGATATTTTGTCGGATGAGGATACATAAAACAAAGCCCGGTATGCCGATCAGCCATTGTAGCACCCGGGGCAGTTTTAAGGTAAGCAGCCTGTGGGGCCATTTTCCGTAAGCCGCGCAGACACCGAATACAGCGACAAACAGATAGCGCTTCAAATCCGGATGGAAGGTGACGGCAAAAGGGGCGAAAACGGTAAACAGCAGAAGCGCATATCCGGTCTTCTGTACCAGCCATGTGAGCAGCGGAACCAGGAAGATCAGCAGGTAAGCCAGTTCCATATACCACCAGGTTTCATTCAGGGTAGGGGTGTCAAAGGGAGCGGACAAACCGGTGGCATCCGTCAGAAAGAAGAGGATTCCCTGCTTGCCGGGGCCGTACAGGGAGCGGTAGTCGAAACGATGCCACCACAGCAGATTCACACTCAGGAAAAGGGCTGCAAATTGAAGGGCAAGCGCCAGAAAACGTCTTGCCGCCTGCCTGCAGGCATCCGCAGGGGAGATACCGCCTGCGGGGTGGACAGAGCCGGATAGAGGCGAACTCTGGCCGGAGGCAGATTTGCCGGCTGAAAAACCGCCCTGAGCCAGCAACCCGGAGGCGATACCGAAGGCCGTCAGGAATACAAATACGGCCACGCAGATATTGCCGAAACTGGTAATCAGGAGAAAGGCCTGGAGAGGAAAGGGCGCATAGTTCACATTCATGGCCGTAACCAATGCTTCGTTTTCGAACAGATGATAGGCCAAAAGCAGGAAAATGGCAAGTCCTTTGGCCATATTGGTGTGGTTTATATCAAAATTTCTGTACATAATCGCCTCATTTCTGTGCCGCCGGGGATTCGTCCGCTGATTGCGAAGCAACATATTCCTTATTATCCCGGGCAGGGGAACTTGTCAATGTAAAACCGTATAGAAAGGGAAGGGAGAAGAGGATGGGGAAGGCATATCTGGGATGCCCGAAAAAGCAGGGTGAGACCATACAGATCAGCAGGCTGACCCACAGGGGAAGGCCGGCCGGGAGAGCTGCACGGTTCCCCCGTCTCTTCTGATAAAAGGTAAGGAAGAACAGTCCCCATACGGCGGCGCCGATATTTTCCAACAACCCCAGCAGGCTGATCCGGTTCGCAAAGCGGTAGTAAAAGATCAGCAGTTTATCCGCATTGGGAAACAGGCCGCCCTGCCGCACTGTTTCATAGCCGTCGGTCTCGTATCGGATGGCGTTGCTGACAGAGGGCGTAAACCATCCGTATATATGGACGAAAAAGGCATCGAAGTAGGGCCCGGGATGCCTGATCAATCCCCGGAACCAGGCGCGGAAGTAGGCGGCCAGTTCCGTACCGGAGGCATTTTTATGATACAGCGCTTTCACCGGATCTGCGCTGGCCGGATTATAGGCGGCGGCTACGGTTTCCGCATCCCCCAGAACCGCCTCGATTCCGGCGCGTTCTTGTGCATCGATCTCATCGATGTGGAACTGAAGATATCTGGCTGTCTGTTGGAAGGGGACGGACAGCATCTCTCCCACGCTTCCGGAGACGGCCGAGGTTCCCTGAACCAGAAGGAAAAGGATAAGCTGCGCCGCCAGGATACTTGCACCGAAGGAGGCAAGCAGGCAGAGGAGCTTTTCGCGGACGCCCCTGTAATTGCGGAACAGAAAAGCAAAACAGCTTATGCCGGATAGCAGGACTACATACAGGCCGTTGTTGCGGAAGAGGATCACGCCGACCTGCAGGAGGAAAAACAGGACTAGAAAGCGCCGGCTTTTCAGCCTCTCCGGCTGTTCCAGGAGCAGAGCCAGAGCCATGGTATAGCCAATGGTAAAGGCCGTATAGGGCACATCCTTCACAGCGGTGGAGGCCATATTTGAATATACCGGCGTAATGCAATAGATTGCCAATAAGCACACAAGCAGCCGAAAATCTGCGCCTCTTTTCGAAAGAAGGGCAATAGTAGCAGCCAGTGCACAGATCAGAAGGGTATCCTGAAACAGCATGTAAAGGAACAGGCCTGCTTCCGGAGAATGGAGCAGCATGCTGCCGCCCTTGATGAAGCCTCCCATGATTAAGCTGTGCAGCAGAGGGTGATGGGTGCTGTAGGGCGCGCTGCCCATAACCTGCTCGATCTGGCCTATGGCATCCCAGCACAGGTTTCCGGGGAAGCTGAGGAGTAAAAAGGGCAGATAGGCGGCAGACAGGATCAAAAAGGCTTTCCGGAAGCCGTGGCGGGAAAAGAAATGCGTTTTCTGAGAAGTGAAACAGCGAGCATCCAGAAAGGCGCAGCAAAGGCGGATCAGCCGGCGGAATAAAAGGGAAAAGCCGGTGAGCGCCAGAATAAATTTCAGGACATTGACAACGCTTCCCAGACAGCAGGAGGCATTGCCGGCCTGGTGATAGCTTTGTCCCATCAGCAGACAGAAGGAAAAGAAAACGGACAGCACAAGGGATTTATCCTTTGAGAATTCCACTGGGCATACAGTGTGGATTCCTGCTTTTGACAATTGCGAAGCACAAGTTACTTCTGCACAATTCCGAAAACCATAGAAACCAATACTGAGAAGCCACAGCAGCATAAATTTCAGATCATATTCCCCCAACAGCTCATAGACAGAGGCTATAACATAGTCCAGATCTGTCTCGTAGGAGGAAGGGATCAGCGGGGCGTGAAGGGTTGCGGAGAGTGCGTATGCAGTCAGAAAGCCTTTGAGAAGGATTTTCATATGCGGTGATTTTATAAAGGTTGAGATATTTTGTTTCATAATTGACGACTCCCTCGTTATACATTTCGTCTGGCAAATGTTTTAGACCGGGTATATATTCAGCCCATCATAAAGTAAGTCTCTCCCGCCAGCAGCCTGGCGAAGAAATAGATGCCGCAGAAAAGCTGGTAGGCCAGGATGCAGCCTGTCCCCGCGAAAAGGATCCGGTAGAACAGCACATGTGTTTCTTTTTTCAGAAAGAGCACCCATTTTTCAAAGCTATACAGAAAGACCAGAAAGATGGCAAAGCAATATCCCCAGAGGAAATTGCCGTCCCGGGAACGGCTGCCGGTCTCCACCAGGCATAGAGCCTCCAGAAAGCCTACTCCAGTCATCCCCCAGACGAAGAGGTATTTCCGATCCTTCGGAAGCTCTCTCAGGGAAAATAACAGGATAACCAGAGGAAAGGCAATGGAGCAAAGTACCGCCACTTTGGTCCTGTTGGCGTGAAGCGAGAAGGTATACCAGGGGGAGAAGGCCATACCATTGCCGGTATCCGCTCCGAAGAGTACCATATTTTGCCACAGAATTACGCCGCAGGAAGGCAGCACGGTACTGCCCAGCAGAAAGACCTGCCTGAAGGGAACCTTCCGGAACAGGTCCGCCAGCAGCCTGATGGCCAGAACAGGGGCAAATACGGTCAGAAAGCTGGGCTTAATCCCGGTAGAGAGAAACAGCAGCCCGGCCAGGGTGAACCACTGGCGTAGAGATATTTTTTCCTTATAATGGCTTTCCAGCTTTTCATAATATAAAAAGGCTGCCAATGCAATCAGCTTCATACACTGGTAGGTGGAATTGTGCCACAGATTGCCTGACTGGTAACTTACATATCGATACTCTCCGGCAAAGCGCCAGAAAAAGGGCATCACCAGATTCAGAGCGAAGGCTGCACCCAGTGTCAGGGCGTCCGTTCGGTCCCGTTTCAGAATCAGACGAAGCAGACGCTCGGTAAGCACGATGCAAAGCACTGTCACCGCCGCCAGAAAAACGGCAATCAGTACCGTGGTCCCCCGCCCCAGCCAGTGCAGCAGCTGATATGCATAGGCAGTGAAGCTGTAATACCATCCGTCGTCGATAATCATGCTGATGTGATAGGGCAGATCGGACTGAAAATATCGGTTGTCATAGTCCAGGGGCTGGATGGACTGCATATAAAAAAGGTAGAGACACAGCAGGCCGTAAACCGCAATCCCGGCCCATAAAAGCCAGACTGCCCGGCGGTTTCTTTTATTATCCGATGCGTTCATAACATTTCTCCTCGATATCCTTTCCCCACAGGAATTCCTGACTTTCAGGCCCGGGGCTGTATAAATATTCTAAGTGTCATTCTAGCGAAGTCAGCCCCCTTTTGTCAAGCACCATCATATTGACTTTTGCCAGTCAGAATGGTAAGATTGTGTGAAATAGACCAGTTTCTTCCAAAGGAGGAGCAAAATATGCAGACAGGACAGGAAATGTACGATTTTGCCGGAAAACTTTTCCCCATAGGCAGGAGCCTCACAGGAGAGGGTGTGCGGGAAAGTCTGTGCCTGCTGAAAGAAGAGGTTCCGGAGTTGGAGATCAAGTCCGTGCCCAGCAAAACGCAGGTATTCGACTGGACCGTGCCTCAGGAATGGGAGATCCGGGAAGGCTATATCGAGGATGCCAGGGGGAGACGTATTCTGGATTATCATAAAAATAATTTGCACATAATGGGATATTCTACGCCTGTAGACCGATATGTGGAGCTGGAGGAGCTGCTTAAGTATATCAAGGTGGAAGAAAATCAGCCGGATGTAATTCCCTATGTGACGTCTTATTATGCTCCAAGGTTTGCCTTCTGCATGTCCAAAAATCAGAGAGACGCCCTGACGCCGGGAACCTATCATATGGTTATCGACAGCAGACATTTTGACGGTGTGCTGAATTACGGGGAGATTCTGCTGCCGGGAGCTTCCGCAAGAGAGGTGTTACTTTCTACTTATATCTGTCATCCCTCTATGGCAAATAATGAAGTATCCGGCCCGGTGCTGGCGGTATGGCTGGCAAAATGGCTGAAGACCTTCGACAGAAATCTTTCCTATAGAATCGTGATCGTCCCGGAGACCATCGGCTCCATTGCCTATCTGAGCAGAAATCTGTCTGCGATGAAGACCAAGACCATCGCGGGCTTTGTATTGACCTGCGTGGGAGATGACAGGGATTATTCTTATCTGGAGACCAGGAAAGGGAATACGCTGGCGGATCGGGTGATGCAGAATGTGCTTGGGTTTGCCCATCCGTCCTATAAAAGGTACAGCTATCTGGACAGGGGGTCCGACGAGCGGCAGTACAATGCGCCGGGGGTGGATCTGCCGGTATGTGATTTCTGCCGTTCCAAGTATGCGGAATATCCGGAGTATCATACTTCCGCTGACGACATGTCACTTATTTCCCCGGAGGGGCTGGAAGGGTCATTCGACGTGATGAAGCAGGTTCTCCATGCCCTGGAATATAATCATTATTATCATGTTACATGCCTGTGTGAGCCGCAGCTGGGCAAGCGGGGGCTGTATCCCACGGAGAGCCGCAAGGGAATCTATGAGGAGGTTAAAAAGATGACAAACCTTATCGCCTATGCGGACGGCACGGAGGACCTCATCGGGATCAGCTCGCGGATCGGCGTGGCGGTGGAGGAGCTGATTCCTATCGTGGACAGGCTGTGCGAGGCGGGATTATTGGAGCGGATCGGGTATTAAGGGCAGCAGCGGAACTATAAAACAGCGGATGCCCGATCAAAGCCCAGAGCTTTTACGGACACGATTTTGTGGCCGGGAAAGCTCTGTGGGGAATGGCTTTGAGCGGGCAGTAGCGGAACTTTAAATAAGAAGCCTGCGACAGGAGAGAATATGCTGAAATCGGTATTGAATTATTTAGAGCGAAGTGAAGACCGTTTTCCGGACAAGGAAGCGGTCATAGATGAGCGGGGCAGCGACACCTATCGGGGCCTGGCGGAGCAGGCCAGACGGGTGGGAACCTTTCTGGCGGAGAGGGGACTTAAAGAGAACGGCGTGGTAGCGGTGCTCATAGGCAAAAACAGGGCGGCCCTGAAAGCTTTCTGGGGAGCCGTTTACGCCGGGGGAATTTATGCGCCGCTGGACTGTCATGCCCCGGCCGCCAGGCTTAAATTGATTTTGGAGGTACTGCAGCCGTCTTTTTTGCTGACGGATGCGGAGAATCGGGAGAAAGCCATGGAGCTGGCAGATTCCGGAAAGGTGATCGGGCTGGAGGAGGCGCTGGAGACGGCAGCGGACAGACCCCTCTTGGAACGGATCCAGAAAAGGCGTATCGATCTGGACCCTGCCTATATTATCTGCACTTCCGGCTCCACTGGGATCCCAAAAGGCGTGGTGATCAGCCACCGGGCGGTGATCGATTTTACGGAGGAGGCCAGCGAGGCCATGGATTTTTCGGAGAAGGAAATTTTCGCCAATCAGGCGCCTTTCTATTTTGATGCCTCTGTGCCCGATCTGTACTGCAGTGTCAGAAACGGGGCCGCATTGCATATCATACCGGAAAAGTGGTATTCTTTCCCTATCAAAGTATTGGAGTATATCCGTGCCCATGAGGTCAATGCCATCTTCTGGGTACCTTCCGCACTGATCGTGACGGCCAATCTGCGGGCGCTTGGAGAGGTGGATGTGAGCTGTCTGAAGAAGGTGATGTTCTGCGGGGAGGTCATGCCCACGAAGCAATATAATATATGGAAAAAATATCTGCCGGGGGCCAGATATGTGAACTACTACGGCCCTTCGGAGACCACCTATGCCAGTACCTACTATATCATAGACCGTGTGTTTTCCAACGATGAAGCGCTTCCTATCGGACGGGCGGCGGAAAACACGGGCGTACTGATACTGGATGAGGAGGACAGGCCCTGCGGGATCGGCCAGGCGGGCGAATTGTGTATCAGAGGCTCCGGCGTGGCTCTGGGGTATTATAACAATCCGGAGAAGACGAAGGAGGTCTTTGTCCAGAATCCCCTTACCCCCTGCTATCAGGATATCATGTACCGCACAGGGGATCTGGTCAGAGAGAACGAAAGCGGAGAGATCGAGTATGTGGGGCGGAAGGATTTTCAGATCAAGCATATGGGATACCGCATAGAGCTGGGAGAGATCGAGGCGGCGGCCATGGGCGGCAAAGGGGTGAAACGGTGCTGCTGTCTCTACAATGAACGGAAACAGAAAATCCTGCTGCTTTACGCAGGGCAGATCGGTCAGGAGGAGCTGAAGGAGGTTTTGAAGGCCCGGGTGCCGGAATATATGGTGCCGGGAGCCATCGTGAGGCTGGAGGAGATTCCCATGAACGCCAATGGCAAAATCGACAGAAAGCTGCTGGGAGAACAGTATGGAAAGTAAGATTTGTTATGAGAAGGTCACAGTGCTGGGTTCCGGAAAGCTTGCTTACCAATGCGCCGGGGAATGCCGGAAATATATAGAAGATGTGGAAGTGCTGGAATATAAGGTGACGGAGAGCACGGTCCTGGAGAAATTATGCGGAAGAGAAGGGATTCCCTATGCCTGTCTTGACAGGAAAGGGCTGTATGGACAGCTCATGGGAGAGGCGAAGAAGACATTGGTGGTCAGCGCAGGGAATACCTACCTTTTTCCGGGGGATGTGATAGGGAGGGAGAATCTGGAGATCATCAACTGGCATAATGCCCTTTTGCCCAGACACAAGGGAAGGAATGCGGAAGCCTGGAGCATCTATGAGGGAGATGAGATAACCGGGATTACCTGGCACCGGATCACGGAAGAGGTGGATGCAGGCGATATCATTGTACAGGAAGAAATTCTGATTGACAGCAATATGACGGCACTTTCCTTGTATCAGAAACAGTGCGAAGTAGGAGGGCAGGTCTTTGGCAGGATGGCAGGCAAGATCCTGTCAGGGCAGGTAAGCTATCGAAAGCAGGAGGCGGACGGCAGTGCCGGAATGCACTTTTCCAAGGAGATTCCTAACGGCGGCTATCTGGATACCAGATGGGAGGGCAGGAGGATCAGCTGCTTTCTGCGGGCCATGGATTACGGCGGATTGCTTCTTTTAGGGGAGATGCATGTGATATGGGAGGACAGGCATTATACCTTCCGCAAGTACAGGATTTCGGAAGGCGCCGGGCCGCAGGAGATCTTTTGGCAGGAGCGGGATCTGATTCTGCGCAGGGACGGATATGAGTTTGTTTTGAAAAATTTACATGAGGAGTAAGGACATGAGAGAGGGTATATTGAAAGCGTTAAAGGCGGTAAACGGAGACGGAGACTTTGAGAATTCCCGGGATTTTATTGAGGATGGGCTGCTGGATTCTTTTGAGATTGTGAATCTGGTATCCGAGCTGGAAGATATTTTTTCTCTGGAAATACGGGGGGCCGATATCCTGCCGGAAAATTTTATCAATTTAGAGGCGATTACGCGGCTGCTTCAGGGGTATAAGGAGTAGAATTATGGCGGAAGAGAGGTTTACAGGCTGGCTGAAAGGGCTTTGCTGGATTCAGCCGGGGGACTGTGTATATGTGGTTTCCGATATGCTGGAGCCGGCGAAGACTGCCAGGGCCCGGGGGCAGAAACTGGTTCTGGGAGAGCTGATCGACGGGCTGCAGACATTGACGGGAGAGACGGGGACATTGCTTTTTCCTGCGTTTAACTGGGATTTCTGTAAAGGGATCGGCTTTGATTATCGGAAGACGCCTGCCAAAACGGGAGCTTTGCCAAAGGAGGCTCTGGGGCGGAAGGATTTCGCCAGGACGGCCCATCCGCTGTATTCCTTTGCCGTATGGGGGAAGCGCAGGGAGGAGCTGCTTCGGAATCAGGCGCAGGATGCCTTCGGACCGGGGACGATTTTTGAGCTGCTTTATAAGTGGGATGCGAAGGTGCTTGTGATCGGGATGGCGGCGCTGGCAGGGACTACCTATATTCATCATGTGGAGCAGGTTGTGGGGGTGCCCTACCGCTACAATAAGGAATTTACGGCGGATTACACGGATGCCGCGGGAAGGTGCGAGAAGAGGACCTGCCGCATGTATGTCCGGGATCTGGAGATGGATCCCCGCCATATCGACGGATTTCGACCGCTGGAGGAGAAGATGCGGGAAGAGGGGAGCATCCTGACTGCGTATTACGGAAGCGCGCCGGCGCATCTGTTGAAAATCCGGGATCTGGATGAGGCTGTGCGCAGAGATATCCTGGAAAATGATTCCGGGAATATGTATGTATATCGGAAGTAAGGAAGTGTTACGAAAAAGCATGCAGAGCTGCCCGGTGCATGGGAGACGTACAGGCTGGAGCAGGGCGATTGGCGGGACCTGCAGGCAGCGCACAAGTCTAAGCTTGATATGGAAAAGCGGGGTAAAGGAAGGCCTGGTGGGATGAGAGAGAGAATTTACGTATGTCACACCTATTATCATGTATATGTGACTTATCTGAAAGAATTGAATTTACCGGCAGACAAACGGGGCGGAGCAGATCTTTTGCTGAGCAAAATGTCCATTGACTTTGAGCACCTCAAAGAGCGGGTAGAGGCTACGGGACTGTTCGGCCGGGTTCTGGAGTATGACGAGAAGCGGGACGACGCCTTCCCGGAGTTGGCCAGGTATAAGGAAGATAAGGGAAAGATTGTCTTCAATATGTTTTACAGGATGCTGTACACGAAGAAGCTGGCCAAATTCAATGCGCCCTATGTGCCGGTGGATTTTAAAGAATATGGCGATATCTATGTCTTCTGTGACAGCGATCCGGTGGGGTATTACCTGAACTGGAAGCATATTCCCTATCATGCCCTGGAGGACGGACTGAATTCCCTGGTGCATATCGATGCGGCCCGATATGATAATCGGGGACACTTTGGCCTGAAGGCATTTTTTTCCCGGAAGCTGAATTTGATTTTTATCCAAAATGGTTACGGAAAATATTGTATCGACATGGAAGTAAACGATATTGCGTCCATACCCTATCCTTGCCCCCAATACAGAGAGGTTCCCAGGCAGCAGCTTGTAGACCGGCTGACGCAGGAGGACAAGGATCTGATTTTACGGGCTTTTATCCGGGATAAGGAAACGTTGGAGAGGCAGATTGCGGACAGCAGCGAGGTAGGGGACAAGATTCTGATTCTTACAGAGCCGCTGTGTACGCTGGATGTGCGGGAGCGGATTTTCCGGGATTTGACCGGACACTACAGCGGGGAAGGTCAGATATTTCTAAAGCCCCATCCCCGGGATGTATTGGATTACCGGAAGTTATTTGCAGAATATCCGCAGTTCGATCCCACTGTCCCCATGGAAATGCTGAATTTCTTCCCGGGGCTGCGGTTTAAGAAGGTGGTTTCGGTCCTTACGGAAGTAGGGGCCATACAGTTCGCCGATGAGACAGTGCGGCTGGGCCCTGATTTCCTGGACAAGTATGAGGACCCGAAGATTCACCGGCAGAACGAACAGATCGGCTGAGATGCCGCAGAACAGAAAACGGATGTGGATAAGGGAGAGCAGTCGATGGCACAGATTTTGAAGAAATTAGGCGTATTGCTGGATAGAAAACAAAAGGGAACCATGGCGGGGTTGATGGTGCTGATGGTTTTGGGCGCTTTCCTGCAGACAGCCGGGGTTGGGATGCTGGTGCAGGTGGTCAGCGTGGTGGTAGATCCCCAGGCGGTGGAGAAGAGCGAGCTTGTGGGATGGTTTTATCATTTCCTGGGATGCAGGGATTTCCAGAGCTTTTCCGTTACGGTGATGGTATTTCTGATTGTCGTTTTTGCGGTGAAAAATGTGTTTCTGTTCGTGCAGCAGAAGCTGACCTTTGCCTTTGTGTATACCAATCAGTTTCGGACTTCGGAGCGGATGATGCGCAATTATCTGCGCAGAGGCTATGAGTTTTATCTGAATGCGGACACTGCCGTAGTGCAGAGGAGCATTACCTCCGATGTGAACAATATGTACGCCCTGATCCTGGCGCTTCTGCAGCTGATGTCCGACGGGGTGGTCTCTCTGTTTGTGGTAGCCTACTGCCTGATGACCAACGGCTTGATGACCATATTGCTGGCAGCGTCGCTGGTGGTGCTGATGGCGCTGATCAAGAAGATTTTAAAGCCTGTCATGTATAGGGCGGGCAAGGAAAATCAGGATTATTACAGCAGCCTTTTCAAATGGATCTCCCAGACGGTGCAGGGGATCAAGGAGGTGAAGGTCACCTGCAAGGAGCAATATTTCGTAGATGAGTACTGCCGGTGCGGGAAGGGATATGTCAGTGCCGTACAGCGCAGGGATCTGTATAACAATGTGCCCAAGCTGCTGATCGAGACGGTCTGTATCGCGGTGATGATGGGATATATGATTGTGCTGACCGTCATGGGGACGGGCACGGAGAATATGCTGGAAGTGCTGACTACATTGGCGGCAGCGGCCTTTGTGCTTCTGCCTGCGGTAAACCGGATCAATAATCAGATGAATGCCATTTCCTATTGCGAGCCCTTCTTCATGGGGGTCAGCGATAATCTGCAGGAGGAAATCGGGGATGAGAAGGTGGATATGTCCTTTGCCACTGATGAAGAGGAGAAGCTTCCGCTGAAGAATTCCATCGAACTGAGGGATATTGTGTATGCCTATCCAAATACGGATAAACGGATTTTTGACCACGCCTCGCTGACGATTCCCATTGGAGCCGCGGTGGGTATCGTGGGGACTTCCGGCGCCGGGAAGAGTACCATTGTGGATGTGCTCCTGGGCTTGCTGGAAATGCAGAACGGCGCTGTCTGCGCGGACGGCGTAGATGTTAAGACCCAATACAGGAAATTCCTGCGGAATATCGGCTACATCCCGCAGATGATCTTCATGTTGGACGATACCATCCGCAGAAATGTGGCTTTCGGCGTGCATGATGATAAGGTGGACGAGGAGCGGGTCTGGGAGGTGCTGCGGGAGGCTCAGCTGGACGAATTTGTCAAATCCCTGCCGGAGGGGCTGGATACCGGTATCGGAGAGCGGGGAATCCGGCTTTCGGGAGGACAGCGCCAACGTATAGGGATTGCCAGAGCGCTCTATTATGATCCGGAGGTATTGATTTTGGATGAGGCCACATCGGCGCTGGATAATGATACGGAGGCGGCCATCATGGACTCCATCAACCGCCTGCACGGGAGGAAGACATTGATCATCATTGCCCACAGACTGCAGACCATAGAGAAGTGCGAGCTGGTCTACAGAGTGGAGGACGGGCAGCTGGTAAGGGAGCGCGGCTGATGAAATTAAGTATCATTGTTCCCGTCTATAATATGGCGGCGGAGGGAAAACTGGAATATTGTATGGATTCCCTGGTGGGGCAGACGGCAGCGGATTATGAGATTATAGCCGTGGATGATGCCTCCACAGACGCTTCCCTGGAAATCCTGCGTTCCTATGAGGCCGGATATCCGGAGAAAGTAAGGGTAATCGCCTCCCCGGTGAACGGGCGCCAGGGGACTGCGAAGAATCGGGGACTGGAGGCGGCGCAGGGTGAATGGATCGGCTTTATCGACAGCGACGACTGGGTGAGTCCGGATTATTATGAAAAACTGCTTGGGAAGGCCCGGGAGACCGGCGCCGATATGGTGGGCTGCGATTACAGCCTGGTGCGGACGCATACGATGTCGGTGGGAGAAGTGGTTCCGAATAATACGAAGGATCAGACAGGGATTCTGGGGGAGGAGGAGCACAAGAAGCTGCTGCTGTGTCCCGGAAGCATGGTGGTGAAGATTTACAAACATAGCGTGATAAGAGAACATCGTCTGCGGTTTCCGGAAGGGATCTTCTATGAGGATAATTGCGCAGGCCCCCTCTGGTCTCTGTACTTTACCCATTTTGAGAGGGTGGAGGAGCCTCTGTACTATTATTATCAGCATGGGGCATCCACGGTGCACGGGATTACGCAGGAGCGATGCCGGGACCGTATGAAGGCGGAGGAGATCTTTCTGGAGGAATGCAGGAAGGGAGGGTTCCTGGAACAATATGAGAAGGAGATCGCATATCGCTTTACGGAGCTGTACTATGTGATTACGCTGTTTTCCTATATGCAGGGAGTGAAGCATCCGAAGCTGTCCTTTGTCAGGGAGCTGCGCAGGGGCCTGACGGCGGTATTTCCGGATTTTGAGCAAAATCCCTATTATAGAGAGCGTATCGGCGAAGAAGAGCGGAGGCTCATTTCCCTGCAGGGGAAAGCGGACTGGAAATTTTACTGGTATTACCGCATGAAGCTGTTTGTGCGCAGATGCAGGCGGCAGTGAGGTCTCCGGGACTTTGAAAGAAAGAGAGGCAGATAAACGGATGAAAAAGGCGGCGATCATTACAGCCAGAGGAGGCAGCAAGCGGATTCCCCATAAAAATATCAAGGAATTCTGCGGAAGGCCCATACTGGCCTATTCCATAGAGGCGGCTTTGAAGTGCGGCGTGTTTGATACGGTGATGGTATCGACGGAGGACGAAGGGATTGCGGAGACGGCCCGGCGGTTCGGGGCAGATGTGCCCTTTTTCCGGAGTCCGGAAGCGGCCGGCGATTTCGCTTCTACGGCGCAGGTGGTGCTGGAAGTGTTGGAGGAATATGAGAAGAGGGGCAGTGCGTTTGATCTGGTTTGCTGTATATACCCCACGGCTCCGTTTCTCACACCGAAGAGATTAGAGGAGGCTATGACATTGCTGGAAAATTCCGGGGCGGACTGTGTGCAGCCGGTTGTAAGGTTCAGCTTTCCGCCGCAGAGATGCCTGGTAGAGGAGGACGGGCTGTTGAGATTCAAATGGCCGGAGTATCGCAATGCCAGATCGCAGGATCTGGAGCCGTATTACCATGATGCAGGGCAGTTCTATTGTTTGAGGACAGAGAGCTTTCGCAGACAGCAGGCTCTGGTAATGGAGAAGACATTGCCGTTTATTTTGTCGGAACTGGAGGTTCAGGACATCGATACGGAGGAGGATTGGAAGCTGGCAGAGGTAAAATACCAGTTGTTGCATGAAAAACAAGGGGAATGACATGGGTGTCATTATGGAGGCAGAAAGATGGCAGACAGGAAAAGAGATTTTATTGAGATTCAGGTTGGAGATCGGCTCATAGGAGAGGGGCATCCCGTCTATATGATTGCGGAGATGTCGGCCAATCACGCGGGCAGTCTGGAACGGGCGAAGGAGATCATACACGCGGCGGCAGAGAGCGGTGCGGACTGTATCAAGGTGCAGACTTACACGCCGGATACGCTGACCATCGACTGCAGCAATTCTTATTTTCAGGTGAAAAACGGCACCTGGGAAGGGGAGAATCTGTATCAGCTCTATGGAAAGGGGTATATGCCCTGGGAATGGCAGGGGATCTTGCAGGAAGAGGCCAGAAAGGCGGGAATCGATTTCCTTTCCACACCTTTTGACAAAACTTCCGTGGATTTCCTGGAGGAGCTGGGCGTTGCGTTTTATAAGATTGCGTCGTTTGAGATGGTGGATCTGCCGTTGGTAGAGTATGTGGCCTCCAAGGGAAAGCCTGTCATCTTATCTACCGGCCTGGCAACATTGGAAGAAATTCATGAAGCCGTGGACGCGGTCTACAGTACAGGGAACCGGCAGCTGGCATTGCTTCGGTGTTCCAGCGTCTATCCGGCGGATCCGGAGCGGATGAATCTGAGTACTATTCGGGATATGGTGAAGCAGTTCGGGATTCCTATCGGTCTCTCGGACCATTCTCTGGGGACCATAAGTGCAGTGACGGCAGTGGGGCTGGGAGCGAAAATCATCGAGAAGCATTTCTGCATCAGCCGGGAAATTGAAAATCCGGACGCCTCCTTTTCCATGACCCCCGGAGAATATAGGGATATGGTAACGCAGATCCGCATGGCGGAGAAGGCGATAGGGCAGCCTTCTTACGGCGTGGCGGAGGAAGAGAAGAGCAGTATGGTATTTCGCAGATCCATATTCGCCGTGAAGGATATCGCCAAAGGAGAGACATTGACAGAAGAAAATATCCGCATTATCCGGCCCGGGTACGGATTGAAACCAAAGTATTACAGGGATATCTGCGGAATGAAGGCGGACAGAGATCTGGAGAGAGGAACGCCGCTTTCCTTTGAGGCGCTGGAAAAGGGGGCCATACTGTTTGCAACGAACAATGACAATACCGCTGATCTGCAGGAATGGCTTGCGTCAAAGGAGGGGAGAGTCTTCAGAATCGAGAATAAGCTCACTGTGGAGATGGTGCGGGAACTGCAGCCGTCCTTTGTCATCAGCTTTAACTACCGGCACCTGGTTTCCAAAGAGGTACTGGAGCTTCTTCCGGACAGAGTGATCAATCTTCACATCTCTCTGCTGCCTTACAACCGGGGATCCAGTCCTAACTTTTTCAGCTTTATGGACGATACCCCTAAGGGCGTCACCATACACCTGATGGACAAGGGACTGGATACAGGCGATATTCTCTGCCAGAAGGAAGTGAAATTCGACGAATCACAGGAGACATTCACTTCCTCTTACGAAAAGCTAATGCAGGAGGTCAAGGACCTGTTTAAGGAAAACTGGGAGGATATCAGGGACGGCCGCATCACGCCGGTGAAGCAGAGCGGCATCGGCACTTACAACAAGATGAGAGAGCTGGAAGTGATTCAGGAACAGGTGCCTTTCCAATGGGGGGAGCGGATTGCCGAATTTAAGGAGCGGTATCGGAAGGAGATGCCATGATCTGGATTCGTGCGGATGCTAACCGGGAGATCGGCACAGGGCATGTGATGCGCTGTCTGTCCATTGCTGCCGCGCTGAAGCAAAAGGGAAAGCAGGTGTGCTTTCTCACGGCGGACGAGGCGGCGCTGCCCCTGCTTCAGGAGCGAGAGCAGGATTATCGGGTGCTGCATACCGATTACAGGAATCCGGAGGGAGAACTGGAGATACTGGAATCCGTCCTTGCAGGAGGGCAAAAAGGATTTTTCCTGGCAGACTCCTATTATGTGACAAAAGGGTATTTTGAAAAAGCGGGGAAATGGATGCCGGTAGGCTATATGGACGATATGGGCCGGAAGGAACTGCCGGTGGATGTGCTGATTAATTACAACATTTTTGCGGAAAGTTCCCTTTACGGAGAGACGAAAGATACCAGGTTGCTCCTGGGGCCGGCCTATGCGCCTCTGCGGGAAGATTTCCTGGAGGCGCCCTATGAGGTGCGTCCCCGGGCATCCCGGGTGCTTGTGACAACCGGCGGAAGCGACAGGTATAATCTGGCGGGGCAGTTTCTGGAAAGAGCGCTGGAAAACCCCGGGACGATGAGGCTGAACTATTCTGTGGTCAGCGGGGCGTACAATGTTCATCTGAGGGAGCTGCAGACTTTGGAGAGGGCGCATGGAAATGTGCGGATCTACAGAAATGTCAGAAATATGAAGGAGCTGATGCAGGAAAGTGACATTGCTGTCACAGCAGGCGGATCTACAATGTATGAGCTGAGTGCGGTGGGAGTTCCTCTGTTATGTTTTTCCTTTGTGGACAATCAGGAGCGTATCGTGGAGGGATTCAAAGAGCGGGGGCTGACCGTTTTCGGGGGGAATTATCTGACCCGGAAAGAGGCCATGCTGGATGAGCTGGTGGAAAAAACAGCAATGCTGGCTGCCGATTCGAAGCTGCGCTTAGCCTGCAGCAAAAGATTGAGACAGGTGGTGGATGGCCGGGGGGCAGAGCGCATTGCAAAGGTGCTGGATGATATGAGCTGCAGCAGGGCATGCGCGGAAGTCTGAACAGAGGCGGGAAGAGCGGCGGAAGGGAGGAGACTATGAGCAGACAGAACAGGCGGCGAAGTATTTTATATGGCGGGGCTTCTGTCTTTTTGTTTGTATTGTTGTTTCTGGCCACATACCGGGGGCGGTCGGAGGGGATAGCAAGGCTGGAGGCACAGATCGTCACTTTCGGAGACAGCGTATTCGGAGAAACCAGAGACGAGACGGCTGTCCCGGCCAGATTGCAGGAACTGCTGGGGAAATCCGTGTACAACGCTGCCATGGGGGGAACCTGCATGGGCAGGACCGGAGATGACAGGAGAATGGATTATGCAAAAGGCTCCCTGTCCATGGCCGGGTTGGCCAAGGCGGTGCTCGCGCAGGATTTCGCGGTACAGCAGTCCCTCAGGATACGGGAGAATAAGACGGAATATTTCAGGGAAGTGCTCAACAGCCTGGAGATGATGGATTTCTCTCAGGTGGAAATGGTCTTGATCCAGCACGGAATCAATGATTATCATGCGGCGATCCCCATAGAGAACCCGGAAGATCTTTACGATGAATACACATATCTGGGGGCGCTGCGGAGTGCGGTGCGTGATTTGCGCAGAGTAAATCCCGACATTCGGATCGTGCTGGTGACACCTACCTATACCTGGTATATCTACACCGGGCTGACCTGCGAGGAAGCGGATCAGGGCAGCGGTGTATTGGAAGATTATGTGGATGCCCAGTTTCGGGCAGGGGAGGAGCTGGGGCTAGAGGTCATCGATGTGTATCATGACTTTTATCCTCATGAAAAATGGGAAGACAAGGATCTCTATACCAGGGACGGTCTGCATCCCAATGAGGCTGGCCGGGAAAAACTGGCCCGGCGGATTGCACAGGCTTTGTCGAAAGGAGAGACGGTACAATGAAGGCACCTGCGGAGGCTTTTCATATACTATACGGGAAAATCAGACAGGAGTGGAAGACGGCTTTCCTGAGCTGCTTTCTGGCGGGATTGCTGGTTCATATGCCCATGCTGCTGGCGGATATTCCCAATCATGACGGGCTGGACAGCCTTTATTTTGATCAAAATATGATTACCTCCGGCAGGTGGTTCCTGACGGTTGCCTGCGGATTTTCCTCGTATTATACCATCCCGTGGCTGATCGGCCTGCTGGGGCTGCTGTTTTTGGGGATTACGGCTGCGGTGGTCTGTGAGCTGCTGGAAGTGAGAAAGCGGTGGGCTGTGATATTGTGCAGCTGCCTGCTTGCTGTTTTTCCGGCGCTGGCTTCCACATTTGCCTATGTGTATACGCTGGACGGTTATATGCTTGCGATGCTTCTGGCTGCGGCAGCGGTGCTTTTTACCGCAAAATACCGCTGCGGTTTTCTGCCCGGTGCAGTCTGTCTGGCATTCAGCCTGGGCATTTATCAGGGCTATCTGGCCTTTGCCATGATTTTATCTGTATTTGCTGTGTGGAAGACGCTGGATGAAGCGATGGCTCAGACCGAAAAGGAAGTGCGCAGATGGACGGACATCCTGAGGTATCCGGCTATGGGGATTTTGGGAGCTGTGTTGTACTATGCTATCCTGCAGATTTTATTGCGGCTGCAGGGGAAGACGCTGGCGGCTTATCAGGGGATTGACGCCATGGCCGGCGGATTTGGGGGAGGCGGGCTTGTCTCCGGAATTATTCGGATGTACAGGGATTTTTTCAGTTTTACACTCAGGGGAAATGTACTGTTTCAGAATGTGTTTTCCCTGACGGCGGCGTGCGTGCTGACGGTTTCTGCGGCGGTATGCGTGGTTTTGCGGATTCGCAGCAGAAAATACTGGAAGAATCCCTGGATATTCGGTATAATGATATTAATGGCGCTGATTTTGCCCCTGGTGACAAATATCATTCTGCTGATTTCTCCCGATGTGAATTACCATCTGTTGATGCGATATCAGTGGGTGCTGTACCTGATGGGGGCGGCAGCGCTGGTGAGCAATGGCATACCGGAAGGAAAGGGCAGGGCCTGGATGGAGTGGGGGGCACTGTGCGGCGCGGCTGTTCTGCTATTTTGCTATGCCGTTACGGACAACATTGCCTACTCCAATCTACAGAAGCGCTACGAGAAAACCTACGCCTACTGTGTCCGGCTGTTGGACAGAATCGAACAGACACAAGGATATTATCCGGGTATCCCCATCGCCATGGTGGGGGTGGTGGGAGACGAGCAATATCCGCCTACGGATATCACACTTCCCGTAACCGGCGGCATGATCGGCATGAACGGGGACAGTCTGCTGTATACAGGCAGGAACTATCAGCTTTTTATCAGGCACTATCTGGGAGCGAGCCTGAATATTCTCCCTCCGGAAGCTATGGAGGAAATGTACTATTCGGAGGAATATAAGGATATGGACAGCTTCCCGGGGGCGGATTCCATGCGGATCATCGACGGAATCCTGTACATTAAGACAGAGAACGCGAATCGCTGAGAAGGAGAAAAGATGGCTCTTTTATCAATCGTTTTGCCGGCCTATAACGAAGAACAGAATATTTCCAATACAGTCAGGGTATTGTCGGGACTGTTGGAAGCAAATGGGATAGAATACGAGTTGGTATTTATCAGCGACGGTTCCAGGGACGGGACCTTTTCAGAGATACAAAAGGCGGCAGAGGAAAATCCCAGGATCAGGGGGGCGGAATTCTCCCGTAATTTCGGCAAGGAGGCGGCTATTTTCGCAGGATTGAAGTTGACCGGGGGGAATGCTGTCATTGTGATGGACTGTGACCTGCAGCATCCGCCGGAGGTAATTCCGAAGATGTGGCAGCTGTGGCTGGAGGGCGCCGAGGTGGTGGAAGGAATCAAGCAGAGCCGTGGGAAGGAGAGCGTTGCCCATAAGCTTTCGGCAGGCCTGTTCTACAAGATTATGAGCGGGCTGATCCGGATGGATATGAATGCCTCTTCTGACTTTAAGCTGTTGGATCGGAAAGTGGTGGATGTGCTCCTGACGCTGCCGGAGCGCAATACCTTTTTCCGGGCGCTGAGCTTCTGGGTGGGATTTCGGACGGAGTCCGTTACCTATGAGGTACAGGAGCGGCAATTCGGAGAGAGCAAATGGTCCTTTTTCAGTCTGATGAAATACGCCGTAACCAATGCCACATCCTTCAGCACACTGCCGCTGCAGCTGGTGACGGTGATGGGGCTGGTGTCCATACTCTTCAGTGTGGTGCTGTTTATCCAGACCCTGGTCAAGTTTATGTCGGGGACGGCTGTGGAAGGCTTTACCACGGTGATTCTTCTGATTTTGATTATCGGGGGATTCCTGATGCTGAGCCTGGGGATTATCGGCCATTATATTGCCAGGATTTATGAAGAGGTCAAGGGACGGCCCAAGTATATCATCAGCCGCAGGACAAAGGAAGCAGAAAGGAAAAGCTGCCGAAGGGCTTTTCAAACAGACGAAGAAGAAAACGAGGTGTCATCATGATAAAATTCAATGTACCGCCCCATGCAGACAAGGCCATGGAGTATATTCAGGAATGTGTGAGAAATCAGAAGATCTGCGGGGACGGGAACTATACCAAAAAATGTAATGAATGGATCGAAAAAAGGACAGGAACCGCAAAATGTCTCCTGACCACATCCTGCACCCATGCGACGGAGCTGGCGGCATTGTTGCTTTCCGATCTGAAGCCGGGGGATGAAGTCATTATGCCGTCATTTACCTTCGTGTCCACGGCAGATGCTTTTGTGCTCAGGGGGGCGGTTCCTGTGTTCGTAGATATCCGGCCGGATACCATGAATATAGACGAGAAGCTGATAGAGGCAGCCGTGACAAAGCGGACGAAGGCCATTGTGCCGGTGCATTACGCGGGAGTGGCCTGCGAGATGGACACCATTATGGAGATTGCGGACAAATATCATCTGGCGGTGATTGAGGATGCGGCACAGGGCATCATGGCTTCCTATAAGGGACAGGCTCTGGGAACCATCGGAAATTTCGGCTGCTTCAGCTTCCATGAAACCAAGAATTACAGCATGGGCGAAGGCGGGGCGCTGCTGATCCGAGACCAGAAGGATGTGGAAGAGGCGGAGATCATCCGGGAAAAGGGAACAAACCGCAGCAAATATTACCGCGGGCAGATCGATAAGTATACTTGGATGAATTATGGTTCTTCCTATCTGCCCAGCGATATGAACGCGGCCTATCTGTATGCGCAGCTGGAGATTGCGGATGATATCAATGAGGCCAGGCTTGCGCTCTGGAACCGTTATTATGAGAATCTGGAGCCCCTGGCGGGGGCAGGAAAGGTGGAATTGCCGGTGGTGCCGGAGGGCTGTGTGCACAATGCACATATGTTTTATTTGAAAGCGGCGGATCTGGATGAACGGACTGCTCTGATTGCGTATTTGAAGGAGAAGGGTATCATGTCGGTATTTCATTATATCCCGCTTCATACAGCTCCTGCAGGAAAGCGGTTCGGCCGTTTCCACGGAACGGACAGGTATACTACCAAGGAGAGCGAACGCCTGGCCCGTCTGCCTATGTACTACGGCCTGAGCGGGGATGAAGTGGACTATATCTGTGATATGATAAAGCAATTTTACGTCTAGTATACCACCGTATTAATTTCTGCATAATGTATACATGACGTCCACGTCAGGACAAGGCGGAGGAGAGAGCGGATGAGGCGGGTGCTCTTGCTGACGGCAGCGCAGGAATGGTGTGGACAATGAGTGTTGATTACGCAAGAATTAATACATTGGGGGACTGGAGGCATGGGAGCGGAAACATTGCGGAGAATTCGGATGCAATTAATAGAAAGAGGGGCAGTGCATATCAGGGCAGTGATCAGAGGCATTCTGTTTATCGGCCTTACGATCCGGATACTGCTGGGACTGGCCTGGATGGTCTGTAATTTTACACAGGTTCAGGACTTTGGCGAACCGGATTCCGCATTGTACGGAGGGCTGTTCAAATTGGCGGGAGAGATACCGCAGATATTGTATCTGCTGCAGCTTGTGGCGGCTTTTTTTGCAGGATTTGTTTTTCTGGGAGGATTTCGGCGGACCGCAAAAAGCTTTGCCTTGTGGGGAGGGCTGGCCCTGCTGACCTTTCCGTTTGCGATGCAGTGTCATCTGGCCTTGCAGCCTTATTCTCTGATGGGTACTTTGCTGCTGGTGATTTTCTTTATCCTGCTGGGAGGTCCGGGGGGATTTCAGAAGACCGGGAAGCCTTGCGGTTGTTCCGGGGATGAAATGCCCGGTACGGACGGCAGGCCGAACGGGAAGGCCGGAAAGAAAAAGAGCCGGCGGCAGCTTTTGGGATCCGCGGCAATTGTTTTGGGATGTGTGGGAATGATCGCGGGCCTGTCAGGATGGGCGGATGCCGGGAAGCGGGGAGAGCCGGCAGGAAGTTTTGCATCCGCAATGGCCAGCCGCTTCGCATGGCCCAGTATGTTGTCTGACTGGGAGCAATGGCCGGAAGAACTGCAGTCGGTTACGGAAAATGTGCTGTGGGAGGCGTCCTTCGCCCCCGGTAACTGGAAACTGCTGGAGGAAGCCATTGAGAGCAGCGCGGACGCAGAGACGGCAAAGGAATGGTACCGCAAGATAGCCGGGATCGGCTGGAAGGAAAATACGCATGCGGTGATCGGCCAGATGGGCTGGGACGGGCTTGGATATATCATCAGTCCGGTGGTAGTCAGAATGCAGCTCGAAGGCGGGCTGTATGATTCCTGTACGGGGCGGAATTATGAGGTTATGCGGACGCATGCGCCGATTTTGACAAGGATCTATGTGGATTATGAATGCTGGTGGTTTCCGTGCAGCATCTGCCTCACATTGCTGCTCACCCTTTTTTCGGCAGGGGATGCGGACTGGCCGGCCGCCGTAAGGAAGGTCTGTGCCTGTATTGGAGTCGCGGGGATTGCAGTGCTGATACTGGTCCTGCGGGGGGCCGGTGTCATGGACTATAGATATACCATAGCCGTCAATGAATTGTGGTTGATCTGGACGCTTTTTCTTATGAGCAGGAAGGAATCGGAAAGGAAAATGGAAACGTGATCGTTCAATTATTGATTTTGGCATTGCTGTTGCTGATCATTCCCACTGTTATCGGCGGCCTGTTTATAAATATAGATAAAATCGGGGAGAAGATGGTATTTCGATGGGTGAGCGGACAATTTGCCCTGTGGGCGGGATTTCAGCTGATCTGCGTCCCTTTGATTTTAAGAGAGAAACGATTTGAATATCTGGTACAACTATTCCTGGGCTATATGGCGGCATTGACATTGATGGCTCTGGCCATGGAAATACAGCGCCGGGTGAAGGTAATGCGATACGGGCGGGTATCCCTGCGCGGGCTGTTTCGGGGGAAGGAGAACCGGAGCGTTGTACTGTGGATGCTTTTCTGGGGATTGCTCCTGTTCCAACTGGTACAGGCTGTGAGACTTGCCTATGGGGATACGGATGACGCGTATTATGTGGCGGTATCTTCCATTACCGAGAGCTCCAATACCATGTACGAGGTTCTGCCTTATACCGGGGGAGGGACGAAACTGGATATGAGGCACGGTTTAGCGCCGTTTCCCATCTGGGTGGCTTTTCTGGCCAGGATGTCAGGAATGCCGGCGGTAATGGTGGCACAGGTGGTGCTTCCAGTGGTGCTGATTGCCATGGCTTACGGTATATTCTATCTGCTGGGAAGTGTACTGATTCCGGAAAAAGGGGGAAAGCTGGCTCTGTTTTTGATTTTTACGGAAATTCTGGTGCTGTTTGGCAATTATTCCATTTATACAGTGGAGAATTTCATGATTGCCAGAAGCAGACAGGGCAAGGCTGCGCTGGGAAGTCTGGTAATACCGTTTCTGCTTCTGCTGCTTTTGCTGCTGCTGCGCAAGCTGGAGGCAAAGGGAAAGCGTCACTGGATGTTGTATTTGCTGATCGCAGCGGGTATGCTCACCGGATGTCTATGCAGTACTTTGGGTGTCCTGCTGGTATGTCTCGCCATAGGTGTGGCCGGTCTGCTGGGTGCCATATGCTACAAGCGGTTTCAGGTGCTGTTTCCGCTGGCGGCCTGCTGTATTCCCTGTCTGTGTTACGGTGTTCTCTATTTCCTTTTTGACTGAAGCAATAGAGTATTGAGATGGAGGGTGTGAAGAGTGGGTGATGCTGCGGCTTTGTTTCGAGAATATATGGGCACCGGACTGATTGTGATCTGGTACATGATATCGCTGATTTATCTCTGGATAAATGAAAAAAGAAAGTATCTCCGGCTGTTGTTTCTCTATATGCCGGTGATCTTGTTGCTGGTCTATTTCAATCCCCTGTTTGCCCGGCTGGTTTATAATGTGGCAGAAGGAGAGATCTATTACCGTATTCTGTGGCTGTTGCCGATTACGCCGGTGATCGCATATACTACTGTCTGTATTTACGGCAGATTTATGGACAGGCGCAGGGCAGATCTTTTTGCCTTGTGCGCGGTGGGGATGATCGCGGTTTCCGGCAGTTTCATATACAGCAGTCCTCTTTTTTCCAAAGCGGAGAATGTCTGGCATATGCCGGACAGTGTGGTTCACATCTGCGATGCCATACGGGTGCCCGGAAGAGAGGTTATGGCATTGTTTCCGCTGGAACTTGTATCCTATGTGAGACAGTATGATCCGACGATCTGTATGCCCTACGGAAGAGAGATGACGGTGGACAGATGGCATTATCGCGATCTGCTTCGGGATGCCATGATCGAAGAAATAATCGATGCGGAAAAGATGGTGCCCCTTGCCAGAGAGGCAGGATGCCATTATTGCATCCTGCCTGTAAACCAAAAGATCAAAGGAGAGCTGAAAGAGTACGGATGGGAAATATTCGGGGAGACCGACGGTTATATCATATACCGGGATCCGGTTATCGAGCTGGTGGTTCCGGACGGACAGCCATAGAGGGATGAGGCTGCAGGCACGATGGACTTTGGCGGGATCAATTGGGCGCAGGTGCTTCTGAATCCAGCATATGTTCAAAGTAGTTGAGCGCATAGACAAAGCGTTCGGCTACTTTTTTTCTGCCCGCCACATTCAGATGCAGATGGTCGATGAGATAATCCTGTGCATTATCCTCTGTTACGGTCCCGTAGAGATTGTCCACAAAGGTAACCATTTTCGAGGCGCAGGAAGCATATTGCTTGATAGAATAGGTGGACAGAACATCCCAGCCATACCGCTGAATATCACTGCTGACATAGTTTCCGTTCTCGTCAAGTCCGTAGGCATAAGTGGGAGACAGGACCATGATACGGATATCGGGATAGCAGAACCGCAGCAGCTCGATTCCGGCCTCCATATTGCCTGTAAATTGCAGGAGATCCGTGTTGTTTCCGTCGTTGTACATCTGGTGTCCGGCCAGATAATCGCTGGCATCGTACATGATTACGATCACATCCACTTCATTCAGGTCGAGGGTGGTCAGCGTGTTGTAGACCTCCATGGCCTCTTTGGGAGCCTGATCGCCCAGAATCTCTACACCCTGCAGATATTTTTCCGGTACTTCGCTATGGAATTTGGTAGCCATGCCGCAGAGCCAGTAAAAGTTAAATACATCCCAGGGATGCGCAACCGGATCCAGGTCATCGGCCTCCGCGGCCAGAAAGCTGCCGCTGACAGCACAATTGTACACGGTGGCTCCCGTCATCTGAGAAATGAGGCTGGCCAGATTCTCATCGGAACCCCGGTCATCGGCGAAGGGCGCATTGCCGAAGGCCAGTATGGTAGTGCCCTCGCCGTATTTCTGGTAGAGCGGATTGCCATCCGCGTCTGTCAAGGGCAGAATGGTATCAAAGGTATCGTCCACGTCTCCCGGACCGTCCTTGAAGATTTCATCCAGATTCACCCGTTCTCCGAAATTAAAGAATTTATAGAGCAGGCCCAGTATAAACAGGATGAATACGATCAACAGGACGATATGAATATTGATACGGGAAAGAACGGTCTTTTTCCCCGCCTTTTGCGGGAGCCGTGCGGGAGGGGCAGAAACTTCGGGCTGCGGCAACATTCTTGAGGACGCAGCGGCGAGCTGACCGGCGGAGTCTTCGCTTTCCAGATCAATGATGTCTATATCAGGTATAGGGGGAAGATTTCCCTTTAAATTGTTTTGTCCGGTTTTTTTATTTTTCATTTGGAGCTCCATTTCGCTTTTTGTTTTATTTTACTATTATGGGACAAGAAAGTCCACAATATTAATACGTTTTAAAAGTTTTTAAGAATTTATGAAGAAGAAATGGGAAGGCGGGGATTTGGTTTTTAAGAAAGGTTAAAAAATTTATGAAGAAATGCTGTTCCGGCTTGCAGCAGGGCTGCCGGGATGCTATAATATTACAGATTTGTTACGTTACTGATGGTTTGGAGAGGGTATCAGGATGAAAAAATTATTTCAGCGTATCATAGGAACGGGAACTTCCGTAGATGAGGATCTATATGAAGAGGATGACCGGGAACTGGAAGACGGGGACGGCAGGGAATACGACTGGGACAGCGAAGGCGATGACGGGATAGAGGAAGGCCGCGGCAATGAGGATTGGACAGAGGATGCTGAGAGGGATTATGAAGCGGCAGAGGACTGGCCGGAGGAAGAGCGTGCAGTTCCGGAAGCGGCAGGAGACGATCTGACGGCGGAAGCAGCAGAGGATCCGGAAATGTTTGGAGGAGATGCTGTGTATGCGTTTGATGAGGACAGAGCCTGCGCATATGAGGGGCTGGAGGAAGAATTGCCGGAGGAATATACTTCCTCGGAAGAGTCCGACAGTATATACGGCGATCTGACCGGGGAATCCGGCGCCCGGGAGACTAGGGAGGGCCTTGTCGGTGAGTATGAGTGGATGGAGGGGGAGCAGGACGGCTTCGGTACCTCGGAATATCCCCGGCAGGAGCGGCCGGAGGGTGATTATACGTTTGCCGAGGATCTTGATGCAGGATATGAGGAGATGGAAGCCTGGTCTGAGGAAGATTACGAAGAGTCAGAATATTATGAAGAATCTCCGGAGGAGTCAGAGGAGGATTTCCATGAGAGCGCAGACGATTTGAGCGGGGATGTGTCCAGGCAATATGCAGGGCGGGAAGCGGGCAGAGCGGCAGAGAATCTGGAAAAGCGCCCCCGTTCCGCCCAGGTCCGGTCGGCTGCCGCTTCCGTATATAAGGCAAAAGCGGGACAGGGTACAAGACAGCCCTCAGGACCCCGGAAGGGTGAAAACCTGCTTGATAAAATCGGCCGGATTATACGCAGTATGGACACCATGGACCGGGTGATGGTGGTTACCGGAGTGGCTGTATTGATTCTGGCGATTGTGACGGGAAGCGTGTTCATTCATGGGAATGTGACGGAAAAGCAGCTCTCTGACTTCGCGGATGTGGGAGCGCAGCTGGAGGGCATTTCCACCATCGGAGAGCAGGGGCTGCTGGCGGTGGCCAGCGTGCAGATGGCGAAGTTTGCCCTGGCTCCCGCTGTTCCTGAGGAAGATCCAAAGAAAGAGTATCAGGAGACGGGATATGAGAGACAGGTATCTGTGGAGCCTAACTTTACATCGATTCAGAAGGATCTGAAGATTAAGTTTATCAACAGAAAAACCGAAAAACTGGTTGCAAATGTCCCTTTTTCCGTTACTGTCACGGCGCCTGACGGCAAGGCCCAGATCTGGTCAGACGATGATATGGACGGTATTATTTACAAAAAAGATATAACGCCGGGCACCTATCAGGTGGTGATGGAGCCGCTGACGGACGCCAAATACGCAGACTATCTCATGAATACGGACAGTCAGTCCGTAGAGGTGAAAAAGGAGATTGCGTATAATAAAGTAGATGTGGTAAATGAGATTAAGAAGGAATCGGAAGTCAATGCGGCAAAGGAGGATACCAAAAAGAATGAGACAGTGGTGGAATCCTCGCTGCAGGATACCGTGGCCTGGGTGGAGAGCAAGGTGATCTCGGCTACATATAATGAGGTGGCCAAGAATACTATACCGGATCCGCTGACATTGTCGCTTGCAAAGAGTATTTTGCACCTGAGCGGACTGGATGTAAGCGGGGACGGCAGAACGGCTGCGGAAGACGGCGCCGTGGCAGGGCAGAACGGAGCGGATGCAGATGCCGGGATCAGTGTCATATCGGAGACTGACGGAAATATTACGGGGGCGGGAGGATCGACGCCGGATTCCACGACCGGGGAAGTACCGACGTCGGAGCCGACAGATGAGCCTGCAGTGACGCCGGAACCTACGCCAGAGCCGATGCCGGAACCTACATCGGAGCCGACCCCGGAACCTACGCCGGAACCCACCCCGGAACCTACACCAGAACCTACCCCGGAGCCCACTCCGGAGCCTACACCAGTGCCGACACAAGCACCCACTCCGGAGCCTACGCCGACACAGGCACCCACTCCGGTGCCTACGCCAGTGCCCACGCCGACACAGGCGCCCACGCCTACGCCGACTCCTACCCCCACACAGGCGCCTACGCCAGATCCGACTCCTGCCTTTACCAGGGGAACCGTATCGGTAAGCCCTGCCGCATTAACCGGGGCTGTGGGTTCCAAGCTGGTGGCCAAGGCCGAGGCATCAGGATTTACGGCAGGACAGAAGCTTGTCTATTCGGTGAGCTCAGGCAACCCTGCGGTAGCTACGGCGTCTGTGGACGAGAACGGCAATCTCAATATCAACGCGTTGGCTGTGGGAAGCACAGTCCTCACGGTGAACGTGAACTATGAAAACGGCGGAAGCGATACAATGGCAAGTACCACGGTCAATGTAACAGTGGCAGGCAGTAAATCCATCAAGTTGGATAAGGCAGCTCTGACGGCATTTGTTCAGGTTCCGGCCACCATCAATGCGGAAATCACCAATGCGCTTTCCGATAAGCCGGTGGTAACGGCGGAATCCTCCAACGGAAACGTAGCCACAGTCAGCGTAAACGGAAAAACAGTTACCGTTACCGGCGTTGCTGAAGGCTCTGCTGTCATCACTGTGAGATATAAGGAGAGCGGAGAAGAGGTCAGTGCATCCTGTATTGTCACAGTGCGTAAGCATCCGAAGGAGGATACGGCCACGCCGCTGAAGGACGCCTCCGGGACTCAGATTTATGTGTTGGCGGACAATGCCTATAAGGAAGCCACCCTGGCGGATTATTATACTGCCGATAAATTTTTCGTGAAGGGAGATGCAAAGTACAGCGGCTGGCAGACCCTGGACGGCAAGGTATATTACTTCACTGCGGACGGCAGCAAGGTCACCGGCGAACAGGTGATCCAGGGCGCAAAATATAACTTTGCAAGCGACGGTTCTCTGGTGACAGGAAACGGAACCATGGGGATCGACGTGTCCAAATGGAACGGCAATATCGACTGGAACGCCGTGAAGAATTCCGGCGTATCCTATGTGATCATCCGCTGCGGATACAGAGGCTCTTCGGAGGGAAAACTGATCGAGGATCCGAAATACGAGAAGAATATCCAGGGGGCTACGGCTGCCGGCCTGAAGGTAGGCGTGTATTTCTTCTCCCAGGCGGTGGATGAGATGGAAGCGGTGGAAGAAGCTTCCATGGTGCTGGAACAGATTAAAAATTACCGGATTTCCTATCCCGTATTCCTGGATGTGGAAGCCAGCGGCGGCCGGGGAGATCAGATAGACAAGGCTGCCAGGACAGCAGTGTGCAAGGCTTTTTGCCAGACCGTTCAGAATGCCGGATATACGGCGGGCGTTTACTCCAACAAGTTGTGGCTGGAGAACAAGATCGACGCAGGCAGTCTGGGCTCCTATAAGATCTGGCTGGCCCAGTATGCAGCCAATCCTACGTATAAGGGCAGATACGAGCTGTGGCAGTACCGGTCCACAGGAAGCGTCAGCGGTATTAAGGGAAATGTAGATATGAATATCAGTTATCTGGGCTATTAACGCTTCACGGCTCGCCCCGGCAATTCCCAAGACGATTCGCTGCCATAACGGGGCGGAGCGCGGAATATCTTGAAAATGAAACAGCTTCGACAGGGTGACTGCCGGGGCTGTTTTTTGGCAGAGGAAAATAAATATGTATAAGCATAATGCTGCAGAAACTAAGGGGTATTTTTTATGGAGCACGAAAGGAATAAAGAGACTATCGGTATGTATATAAATAGATTGCGGGAAAAAAAGGGATATACACTGGAACAAACCAGCGATGGTTTGTGTACTGTTCAATTGCTTTTTCAGTTGGAAAAAGGAGAAAAAGATGTTTCGAAAAGGTTACAAGATGCCATTTTTGAGCGGCTGGGCGTGGGCGCAGAAGATTATGAACATTATTTGCAGTACAGGGAATATGAACAGTGGGAGATGCGTCAGCGTATTTTATATCGAATCAGTAGTGAAGAGGTGACTGGGGCGAAAGCCTTATTGAAAGAATACTATGGCAGATATGGAAACAAATATTATGGTAGTAAAGCGGTAGGGGATAGGTTGGAACGCCAGTTTTATCTTGGCATGTGGGCGCAAATCCGGTCAATGGAAGGTGCGGACAGAGAAGAGATGTACAGTATTTTGGAGGAAGCTGTACAGTTGACAATATCTGATTTGTGGAAGAAACCCTTAGATGGGAGGGTATTTTCGCTGAAAGAATGGAACCTGATTCTTGAGGCGGAATTTTATCAGAAAGGCGGAGGCAAAGAAGCCCATTATAAGGAGATACTGTCTTGTATAGAGAGGGCCGATATGGACGAAGTAGGAATGGCAAAGATTTATCCTAAGGCAGTATATTTTTTGTGCAAATGTGTTCCGGAGACGGATGAGACTGTGGAATGGCTTTTTCGGTATTGTTGTCAGGCAGTGGAAATTTTGCGCGATGCATGCCGAATGTATTATTTGTGGGAGCTGCTTACATACCGCGGACGTTATCTTGAACGGAAGATACGGAAGGCAGAACTAAGAGGAGAGTGCGTGAGACCTTTTGAGGAAATGTATCAGGAAAATACAGATTGGAAGCAATGCCTGGAAGCGGTATATAAAGAATACGGTATAGCGAAAGAGACATTTTGCTATTGCTATCTATATTTGGAGAAAGGCGTATTTTGTATTAGCGATGTGATTCGTGTCCGACGTCAGATGTTGGGGATGAGCAGGAAGACATTATGTGAGGGAATTTGTGATATAAGAACATTGCAGCGGTTAGAGAATAGACAGCGGATTACCCAAAAAGCTATTGTGGAAGCGCTTTTTGAACGCCTTGGGTTATCCAGGGAAATGAGAAGAACGGAATTGATAACCGGACGTCCGGAAGTTAGACAAATGATGGAAAAGCTGCGGGATTACGGGAATGAACGTGAAACAGTGAAATGGCAGATGTTTCTGGATCGGATTAAAAAGTTGGTATCAACAGAAATCCCCTGTAATCAACAGGTATTGATGCGAAAGGAAATTAATTTACAAAGAGCGCGGAAGGAAATCGAAGGGGAACCATATTGTGCCAGGATGCAGACTATATTGGAGATTACCCTGCCTTTTCAAGCTTTTCTCAGAGAAGGAGAGAAATTTCTGACTTATGAAGAACAGGCATGTATTCAGAATATGATGCAGGAAATGGATAAGGAAAGTAATGTGTTTTTCCTTTGTATGAATCGGTTTGAAGAAATGTATCATTCGGTGGCAGATGGAGAGTTGCTGGGAACCGTCAGCGGCATCTATGGGCTGATTATGGGGTATGTGGGGAGTGCTCTGGGAAATCGGGGCGAGTATGATCGGGCAGATTGGTATGGAACAGCACGGATGAAAGAAGAGCTGCGTTCCCGCCGCTTAGTCTCAATTGCTATTTGTTTATATGAGCGATTGTGGAATTACAAGGAACGGAAACGCAGAGGGATTATTCAGGACAGGATATTGGATGAAGAGGAAGAACTGAAAAAATGTATCCTGTGTAGTAAGTTAGGCAGACGGACTCATTATGAGTCAGTTTTTATCAGTAAGTTGGAACAGGTAAAAGAAAGGCGTAAATAACTTATTCCTACTTAAATTTAGATATTTAAATTTATTATATTATAAAGGGGATTATCAAACAAGGGACAGAGTGGTTTAAATTTTAAACTACTCTGTCCCTTGTGGCATAGAGAAAGATATGGTAAATTACGAGTATAAATTTTTCCTGTAATCAGTAAAAAGAGTTACTTATAGTGCATATGGATGTAGTAAAACAAGAATAGTTACTGTCCCATGCAATGATACATGTGTTGGGGTACAGGCAAAACCATGATTGAATGATATACAAGAATATAAAAAGATGATGCCTGTCATATTGGTTATAATATGACAGGTAATTTAATAAAAAGCATTGAATTCCAACAATGAAATGGGCTGACGGAATGCTGGAAAGTCCAAGGATATTTCAAAGTAACTCGTATTATTAGATTTTCGGGAGCAGCAGTACTCAAGAGAAATTATAGAGCAGATTATTATAGTATTTTTCCAGCAGGAACAGGTCAATTAAGATCTGAACCTGCTGGAATATTCAGAAAATATTTATTATAGAAACCTTGTTGTTACCAGCTTCCATAGAACGGGATAGAACTATAGGAAGATGAGACGTCAAGTCCGGTATCTACAAAACCGTAATTGACACCATCACCAGTAACTTTAACCCAACCACCTTTAGAACTTTCAACATAATTGATGCCTTTGCGGTTGGGATAACTATCTCCAGCTACAGCACTTAAGCAGGCTACACGGCAATTAGCTGCGACTGCACCCCAGCGGGTTCCGCCTGCAGTATAGACAGTACGAGATTTTCGCATAGTAAAAGTATAGTATTCGGTACCGTCAATTTCTTCCGTGCCAAAAGGATAATCGGTGCAATCAGTCACAGAGGAACCAGGAGGGTCAACCAGGATACCATAGCTAAGAGAGCCATCTGAAGTTCGAAAAAGAATTCGGTAGAAATATCCGTCTCCGCCCCAGTTCATATCATAACCAAATGCTTCACGGTTATAAATGGAACCAATTTTTGAGGTTTGCTGTGTGTCCGAATAAACGGGCACTGTAATACCGCTTTTGTTGACACAAAAATAATTAGACATGTTGTAAAACTCCTTTCAAAATTTGGTTGATAATCGATTATCAAAATGATCAATATAGCAATCTTCTGATAATTGGGAGGTGACATATGAAACTGTTTGTCACCAATAGAATTTGCTGTTTGTATCATTTGACATATATAAAGAATAAATTACTTAATATGTAAACTAGGAGGTCATAAAATGAAAAGAAATTTTAGGATATTGGCAGGCTGTTGTACAGTAATGCTTCTCACTGCTTGTGAACAAGAAACAAATGAAGAGCGTAATATTTTAGAAACTGAAATACAAATTACTGATACCGTGGATGAAGCAAAACAAACAGACATAAAAAACTACATATCAGCAGAAAATTGTCAAAAAAATGCGCTTTGCCTGGGAGAATTTACTTATATAGTATTGGATAAAATATTGTATAAAGTGGACGGAGAAAATCAGGTAGAGCAAATTACTGCGTGTAAAGAAGCAGTAGGAACCTTAGGTGATGATAACTTATTCTGGGCTGGGCTGAATTTAGAAAACAATATCCGGATTATAAAGATGAATGAACAGGGACAAATTTCTGAAGTTGGAATAGTAGAAGGAAATCAGCCGCTCAGTTTCCTGGATTTTTATGGTGATGTAATATATTTGGGATTCAAACTGGGAAATGTGGAAGGATACCGGATTGGTTCCGATGGCAGGTTGGCAGGTCCTGCGTCTGTAGAGGAAATGAAACTTTATGATGAAGAAAACAAGGCTGCAGATATCCGTATAAATAACCCGGATGATAAAGAGGGTATCTGGTTATATCCATATCATATTGTAGGCGCAGGATATACAAAGACCACTACAGGACAAGAATTTCTGGCAAGACATATTCAGATAGGAGATATTGGACAGGAAGAGTTTATCCTCCGTGATAATGAACAGGATACGGTATTATTTTCTTATTATGAAGATGCTGTTATTGATCAGGAAAAGATAGTATATATGAGTAGCGTAGATAAAAATAAGTTGTCCGTGTATGATTTACAGACAGGGGAGGAGCGGGAGGTAATTGAACTGCAAGACGGAAATATAGAACTATTGACAATTTCTCATAATCGCGTTTACGGGATTTGGAACAGCATAAAGCATATGAAATCGTTTCTGGTGTATATTGATCTGGAGCAAACGGAGTTGGTTTCTTGTTTTGAGGCGATAAAGGGGACAGAGTATATAGTGATAAATGATACTGTATATTATATAGACCAAGCTAGTGGTAATTTGGTCTGTAAGGTATTATTATGATTGTTCTCATGTATATGCTACGTATCTTGCAATCTTTGCAGTGGAGAAATTCTGTATGGCTTTTCTGTCTCTTGAGTATGCCAGACGTCTCTTTGCGGCCAAGGTCTTCGGTCAGGCCATACTGCTGTGCAATGAACCGGATCAGGCTTTTAGACTTATGAGGGTTCAACTCATCGCAGAGAAAGGCCAATGGTATCTTTGTGCATATTGAATCTATGGATATGGTATGGCCACTTACTGGGCATGCCACTTCGGTTTCTTAGTAAACTGAGCAGAGGTCATTTACTTCTTTTACAATTTACAAAAGTCTTCGGGGAATCCACAATCCCAGTTTTTATGGCATACATCAACAAGTTAGTGTTTCGGTGAATGGCTTCATACCTCAATTCTTCTGAAGTACGGTTGGCTCAAGTCTTTTGATAATCTGTTTTGCTCTTGTAATGCATGGGTTGCTTGGGCGCAAACTGTTATTCAGGAAAGTGGAGACAGCTTTTTCCAAGTCGGAAAGATCTTTCTTGGCAATCTCCTGCAAAAGAGGAAGTTTTCGGTGAAGCACTCCAACCATTTATTGAAAGAATCTTGTCTAAGGGCAACCTGTTTCTATATCTGCATGTTATCAAAGCAATCAGCAGCCCAAAGGATTATCTTCATGTACTATAGTCTTTTATTCAGATCACAATCCATTTTTAGGCTTTGTAATAATATTCAACAAAATTCTATTTACTTTTAATTTCATTACTAAAGAGATATTAGTTTACATTTTTTATCATTCTTTCTTTTTATCTCATGGAGGTAACATAATGAGAGAATGGTGTAAATTACTAAAAGATATAAAAAACAATAAAGATGAATTTGCAAAATTAATTGAGTATATGAATCCACTAATTAATAAGTATGTGCGGTTGCTGTATAAAGATGAGGCCGAAGATACCAGAGAAGAATTAATACTTGCTTTATGGGAATCAGTTTTAAAAATAAATTATTGTAATAATGATGGGGAATGTTTTTCATACATAAATAATGCTTTAAAAAATAAATTCTTAGAACTTTATAGAAAGAGTAAAAAGCGGCACGATTTTCAGTATACAAGTGACTTTGAAGAAATTTCAGAAAATTCTATATCAATAATGTCATCCTCACCTTCTGAATTTTCTGATATGATTTTCCGAGAAGATCTAAAACTCTTATTAGCGCAAAATGATAAAAGGAAACGACAATTATCCCTTCAAATTTTATTAGATGATAAATCAGATGCTGAAATTGCAAAAACATTTAAGATTTCAAGGCAGTACGTAAATCGTGTACGAAAAAATTTGTATAATATCTTAAAAAAATACTACAGTGAGGAATCATAATGATGAAGTGTATTAATAGTTCAATAAAAAATAGTGTTTTATTGTTGTTTACATGGATAAGCAATAAACTTGGTTTACTATTCCCTGCAATATTATTATTGCTTATATTAATGATTATAGATTATATCTCAGGAATGTTAGCCGCCAAGAAGGAAGCTTTCGTAAACATAAAAGATCCGATATATGGTTGGAGCAGTAAAAAAAGTATATTAGGTATATATAAAAAAATAGGGTATATGTTAACAGTAATTGTATCTGTTTGTATTGACTATTTATTGTTCAGGTTTGCAAATGAACTAGGTCTAAAGTATTCATCAAACACATTCTTTGGTTTGTTGGTAACTATATGGTTAATCATAAATGAAATATTATCAATACTTGAAAATATAGGAAGGATGGGATGTGAATTGCCTAATTTTTTAAAAAAACTTTTAATAGAATTGAAAAAGAATATAGATGATAAAAATATATAAATTATTTTTACTAATAAATGAACGAGATGATTTAGGTAACCTATCAGAAAAACAGTTCTTACAGTCAGAATAACTTATAAAAAATTAATTTTAGTTTACATATTTAGATAATCTTTATTTTTATTATATGTAAACACATTATCTTCTAAAAGTAGAAAGGAGACTATTATGTCTGATTCAAAAGTTATGGAAGTACAAGAATGGTTAAATGATACCTATCCATCATACTTTAAGTATGATGAAGACAACTCAAAATGTGGCAGTTATCCAGTTAAGCCTGATGGAATGACTGGTACGAAAACTGTAAAGGCTTTAGTAATGGCAATCCAGATTCATTACAATTTATTGCCTGTAGACGGAATCTGGGGAAATGCTACATCGTCAGCATGTCCAGTTATCAAAGCTGGTGTAACTGATCCAATTATTATAAAGATTGCGCAAGGTGGTTTCTATTGTAAAGGATATGAAGCAGGTGGTTTTGATGGAATATTTGGTGATAGATTGGCCTCTGCAATTATGAATTTTAAAACTCATTTAGGTATTACACCATCAGATACAATGGAGCCCAATGTATTCAAATCATTACTTACAACAGACCCAACTATCCTTGTCCCATCAGGTAAACCAATCATCCGAGATGTTCAACAATTTTTAAATGGTAAATATTCTAACCTCTATTTATCTAAGCTGGGATATATTCCTACCGGTGGCATTTATGAGCGTAAAACAGCTCAGGCATTAATATACGCTTTCCAAAAAGAAATTGGTACAACCCCGGATGGACTAATAGGAACAGGTACTTTTTCTAAAATGCCAAATATAGAACAAGGATGTACCAATACTGCATTAGTAAAAATACTGCAGGCTGAATTAAGTTGCCACGGTTTTATTATCAATAACTTAGATGGTATTTATAGTGAATTTGTAACCGAGACAGTATCAGAATTTCAAAAATTTATGTGTCTCGACAAGGACGCCTATGTAGAACTCGGAAAGGTTAATCGCCGTACATGGGGAGCTCTCCTTTGGAGCAGAGGGGATCAAACCCGGCTTCCAAATGCAGGAGATTGCCGTCAACGCCTTGATTATGAAATGGCCCAGGCACTATATCAAGCCGGTTATCATTATATTGGCCGTTACTTAACAAAAATAGATGGTGGTTTTGATAAAAATATGACTCCAGAAGAAATAAGGAGCATACTATCCACAGGGCTCAAAATATTTCCAATTTTTCAAGAATCAAATAACTCAATACAATATTTTAGCTTTAACTCAGGTTATAAAAACGGGTATGATGCCATTATGGCTGCAACGGAATTATTAATTCCACCTGAAACCACTCTTTATTTTGCTGTAGACTTTGATGCTGTTGAAGAGCAGGTCAAAAAAGAAATAACGGAATACTTCAAAGGTATTAAGCAAGCAAAAGAGGATGTTGGTTCAACTTATGAAATTGGCATTTATTCATCACGCAATACTTGCCAAATTATATGTAATCAAAAACTGGCTACCAGCTCCTTTGTCAGTGATATGTCTTATGGATATAGCGGAAATTTAGGTTATAGCTTGCCTGATAACTGGGCCTATGATCAATATGCTACCGGAACATTTGTTGCAACTTCTGAAAAGAAGTTTGATCTTGACCGCGTAATTGCTTCTGAAAACGCAAAACATTTTGACCATATCGATGAAGATACTGACGATCACTGGGAGGCGCACAAATATAATATAGGCTTAGATGCATTGGAGGTATATACTGAAAACTCAGTTAATATTCACGAAATCATTTCTCATGTTGTTGATTTAGAAAAAGCATATTGGGAGTACGCCCCGAATGGAAATGACTTAGATTGTGTTTTTGCGGTGTTATATTACTTGTGGATAGATAAGTATGAAGATAGTGAGTTTTTTAAGGATTTATTAGAAGGAAATGATAAATTTGTTTTATATATTAAAAATAATTGCGCTGATCTACATGACAACTTGGCCAAATATATAACGGGCGCATATACATATATAAAAGATGACTCAACGATAACAGAAACAACAATTGACGGTAGAGAAGTCACTTATAGCAGGCTGTTCGAATTACCGCATCTTGCCGTAATTATTTCAGCTTATATAAAAGAATCTCTTCCTATTGCCAAAAGAGAATGGTTTGGGTGGGCCGGTGACTTTGCCACAGGTATCCAAGAGGTTCAAACGGTTATGAAAAACTACCCTCATATTACACCTATTGAGCATGCCAGGGACCGAATAGGAAAAATGGAGGTTCTACCGGATAATCCATACGGAGTAACTCCGACCTACGCAGTGCAAATGAATTTCTGCGATTTTATAGCTGATATGGATGCCATAGGTATTTCCACATTGATTAAGAAAAATTTATTACAAAAGGAAACTCCAGGTACTGTCCTTTCAACATCATTAGAAAGATACTACTCTGGACTATATAGAAAAAGATGCTCTTTTTGGTTAAATGATTTCAAACCGGAAAGTTATTCTATTGAGGGAATAAAAAATTCACTAATTAAATATTTTAAGGACATTTCTCAGTCACCATTAGTTTTATATAAAATAGGAAATTTAAATGATGAGGCACTTGATGTTTCCTCCCGCTCTTTTGCGGAACTAATTATTCATGATATGAAGTCATATTGAGCCTGTATCACAGAAACAACTAATCTAAAAAAGGGATACTGTAGCTTAACGAACTACGGTATCCCCCAAAACTTATCATAGAAAAATACTGACAAAATCTATTTCTATGGAAAAATATCCGCTATCAACATTATAACCTCTAAAAGAACAGTTTTCCACAGAACAGCAGTAATCCATAATATGAAACAAATCGCCACTATCATGATACATTTATGTAATATTTTCAGTTTATATATTTTAGAAAAAATATATGTAAATCCCATCGAAAACCAATAAAAAAAGAAATGTAGTATAGAATATCCAACACCATATATCATAAATCCGAAAGACCAGTTAATAAAGAAGCTGTCTAATGACCTTGGCATGCCACGAAGGGAAAAAAAATAATAAAATGTCGGCACCCAAAAAGCCGGAACTAACGAAATCCAAAAGCATCTTTTACAAAGTCGGGGAAAAGAAAATACCGCCATTCCAACACTGGTGACACCAAAAATAATTGGGAAAATACCGCCAGGTTTACGAAACAATTCGAACGAAAACTCCCAACATTCAACAACTAAGCGCAGTGCATATGCGATCAGATCAGAAAAAGACCTTGTATCATATATCACTAATGTACATTTAAAAATATTTCTCTGAAAAAACCCCAAAGCATTCATTTTAAAACTCCCCTTTCTGTCTATTACTTCTGAAAAACAAAAAAGTGTTCGGCATTGTCCTCCACCATGACGGCACCGAGTCAAAGCAGTGGAAGCACTTGTTTTAAATTATTATATTATAAAGGGGATTATCGAACAAGGGACAAAGTAGTTTAAATTTTAAACTATTTTGTCCCTTGTGGCATGGAGAAAGATATGGTAAATTACAATTATAAAAAGATGATGCCTGTCATATTGGTCATAATGTGACAGGCAATTTGTATTGAAAGAATTGAATTCAAAAAGGATTTTTAGGAGGAAGTTATCATGCACCCCAAAAACATATTGAAAAAAGTCATAATAACCAGTCTGCTTCTTCTAAGCCTGTCCGGCTGTACAAAGGAGGATGCGCCTCAGCTTGGAATCGACGGCCAGGTCTATATTTCCTCTTGCTATAACCTGGTAGCAATTTCCTTAATTCATGCTCTGTATACCGTCTTTTCGCCGTTACTTGCGGATTTTCCAACAGCTTGTCCCTATCCAGTTCAAACACGTCATTAAAATGAAGTAACAGCCAGAACTCAAAGCAAGGATTAGATATATAAAAGCCAAATCCCTTTTCCTGACAGGTCTGCAATACATAATCATACTGATTGTTTTCTGGAAGTGCAAAGAAACTTTCCTTATCTCGATCCACAATCAAGCAAATTTTATCAAACCTATTATCATAAGTAATATTGCTCGTCTGAATAATATCTGAAATATCTTCTACAATATTGGCTACATCAGATTCTTGATTGAGATATTCTGTTAACCTATTGCAATCATCTACTAAGTTATCTACATTGTTAGTTAAACATTTTTTTAAAATTTTTTCGCAGCCCTCTTCAAGTATTCTCCATACTGCATGTGCCTGTACCTTACTTGTAGTTAAAATCTTTTCATCATATAAATAATCCATAATACGATTCAGCAACGATTCATAAGTAAATTGCCCCGTTTTCTCTTCCTCTAAATTTGATATAATCCGGTCCAGTATTTTCTTGGGATTGCTCCAGCCATCTTCACTATAACTGCGTATAATTGGAACAAGTTCAATTAACGGATTAATTTCCAAGTCATCTCGTGCAGTCTCTAACGCCTCAAAATATATCTTTTCTGTACTTGCTCCTTCAAAAACAAGAAAATATCTTTGTTTAACTTCATCAGATTTTAAAACTTTTGTACGCGCTGCAAACGTCCTGCTTTCTCTCATCCGCTATACCCCCTCAATGGGGAATACAGTACTGAACCGGGACTCCGCCATAACGGCCTTCTAAATAGGCTTTATCAATTTTTTGATCGAATCTGGCATTATATTCCTCCAGCGAATAAATATCACTTTCCCCAGTCTTGCGTTTATTTACAAACCAGATTTCGTCACGGCGCAACAAATTAAAATCCAGCAAACGCGATTCATGTGTTGTGACAATTAATTGGATATTCTTTTTTGCCGCCATCCGCAAATAGGAATCAACAATTTTATAACTCAGACTTGGATGAAGGCATCTATCTAATTCATCAATTACATATGTTTTCCCCTCTTCAGATAATAATATTTCCAGCAAGTCCAGAATTCTGACCGTTCCGTCAGATTCTTCGGACATCTCATACAGAGTTTCTTTTCCGTTATGAGAAAATTGTATTGTTCGGCAAACCACCTCATTGCCCTTTATCTCCAACATAAAGAAATCTTTTGGGCTACGCATTATCATTCCTTTCATATGCCGCTCTTGACTCTTTTGAGAATTTGAGAGCATATTCTCTATCTTTTTTACAATACTATCTCTTTCCGGCTTTGATAAATGTGACAAAATTTTTTCTGCTGGAACTTCCACCATTTTGAACCCCGTTATTCCGGTTCCAAAAGCTTCTATTAGATTACATACTTCTTTGACATTCTTTGTATCAGCCAGATAAGAATAACTTGAAATAGGTTCGTCAGGATAATTAATATCTAACGATTTTTCAATCCACA
This sequence comes from uncultured Acetatifactor sp., assembly GCA_910584865.1. Lineage (GTDB taxonomy): Bacteria > Bacillota > Clostridia > Lachnospirales > Lachnospiraceae > Acetatifactor. The sequence continues at coordinate 66,906 of CAJUCE010000014.1, read as the reverse complement.
TATAAACTTCTCTTAATATGGAGGCTCTTTTACTTTGTTGCATAGCAGAAATAGTGTAGGCGGCTGGTTTATTTCATCCCAGCCGCCACTTTACAATTGACATAATTTGTCAGAGTCCGTATAATGGGTGTAGCGACAGCGTTTCAGGAATGGATCTTTATTTTTCAGTTATAATAGAATTGTATACATTATGAGGCAAAGGAGTACAAAATGAGAACCTATCTCGTGACAGGAGGGGCCGGATTCATCGGTTCCAATTATATTCATTATATGTTTCGGAAGTACGGGGATGAGATCCGTATCATCAATGTGGATCTGCTGACCTATGCAGGCAATCTGGAGAATTTAAAGGATGTGGAGGACCGGCCGGGTTATACCTTTATCAGGGCGGATATCTGCGATAAAGAGGCGATTTCCCGGATTTTTGCGGAAAATGACATTGACAGGGTGGTCCACTTCGCGGCGGAGAGCCATGTGGATCGGAGTATCCGCAATCCGGAGGTCTTTGTTCAGACCAATGTGCTGGGAACCGCGGTGATGCTCAACTGCGCCAAGGCGGCCTGGGAGCTTCCGGACGGCAGCTTTAAGGAAGGGAAGAAATTCCTGCATGTGTCCACGGATGAGGTGTACGGTTCTCTGCCGGAGGATGAGAATGCATTTTTCTATGAGACCACGCCCTATGACCCCCACAGTCCCTATTCCGCCAGCAAGGCATCGTCGGACATGCTGGTGAAGTCCTATATGGATACCTATCGTTTCCCGGCGAATATTACGAACTGTTCCAACAACTACGGCCCCTATCAGTTCCCGGAGAAGCTGATTCCGCTGATGATTAACAATGCTCTTCAGGGAAAGAAGCTTCCGGTATACGGCGACGGCAGGAATGTGCGCGACTGGCTGTATGTGGAGGATCATGCCAAGGCAATCGACATGGTTCAGGAGCAGGGAAGGCTGTTTGAAACCTACAATATCGGCGGACATAATGAGAAGCAGAATCTGGAAATCATTCATACCATCATAGAGGTGCTTCGGGAGAAGCTGCCGGATGAGAACCCCAGAAAGGCCCATGTGTCCGAGAATTTGATTCAGTATGTGGAAGACCGCAAGGGACATGACCGCAGATATGCCATCGCGCCGGATAAGATTAAGGCGGAAATCGGATGGTATCCGGAGACTATGTTCCGGGATGGTATCCGCAAGACCATTGAATGGTTTTTCGAGCACGAAGAGTGGATGAAGAATGTGACCAACGGCGATTATCAGAAGTATTACGCGGAGATGTACGAGAAATAGGATTGCTGTTCACCAGGGGCGGCAGCGCTTTTTCCGGGCGGGAAACCTGGGACAGGTACGCGCCGGAGGATAATGCTGCAAGAGAGGACCTGCATACAGGATAGGTGTGTTCCGAAAGGAAGGGCGCCGCATCCTGTATGTGTTTTTACATTTATGGAAAATTCGTCGTCAGGGGAAGCCGGAATCAGCAGGCGGCGATCACAGGAGAAGATAACGACGAGGAACGGAGGATTTTTCGATGAAGGGAATCATATTGGCGGGCGGTTCCGGTACCAGGCTGTATCCGCTGACCGAGGCTATTTCCAAGCAGATTATGCCGGTATACGATAAACCGATGATTTATTATCCGCTGTCAACCTTGATGCTGGCCGGGATCCGGGAGGTGCTGGTTATATCCACGCCCAGAGATCTGCCTGTATTTCAGGAGCTTTTAAAGGACGGGCATCAGCTGGGGATGACATTTTCCTATGCCGTGCAGGAGAAGCCCAACGGATTGGCGGAGGCATTCCTGATCGGGGCAGACTTTATCGGCCGTGACAGGGTTGCGCTGGTATTGGGGGACAACATCTTCTATGGACAGAGCTTTTCGAAGGTTCTGAAAGGGGTGGCTGCCAGGGAGAAGGGTGCCACGATTTTCGGTTATTATGTAAGAGATCCCAGAGAGTACGGCGTGGTGGAATTCGACGAGAACGGCAAAGCGCTTTCCATCGAGGAGAAACCGGAGAAGCCTAAGAGCAATTATGCGGTGCCCGGCCTGTACTTTTACGACAATGATGTAGTGGAAATTGCGAGAGCGGTCACCCCCTCCGCCAGAGGGGAACTGGAGATCACCAGTGTCAACAATGCATATCTGGAGCGGGGGACGCTGCATGTGGAGACCCTGGGAAGAGGTTTTGCATGGCTGGATACGGGGAATCATGATGCATTGCTGGACGCGGCGGATTTTGTGGCCGCTTTCCAGAAGCGGCAGGGACTTTATATTTCCTGTATCGAGGAGATCGCGTACAAGCGGGGGTTCATCGGCAGGGAGCAGCTGCTTGCGCTGGCGGAGCCTTTGATGAAGACGAATTACGGAAAATATTTGGTAGAGGTAGCAAATGGACTCTAAATTGCGCAGAATGGCGATCCTGTCCTCTATGGCCATGATTTTACTGGTGTCATTGCTGGTGCTGTATATCAACAGGCCCGAGGGAAGCGGCGGGAATCAGAAGCCTCCTGCAGGAGGAGATGCTTCCCCTTCCGAAGAGCAGGCACAGTCTCCGGAGCAGGAAAAGGATACAGGGACGGCTCTCGGACAGATCGGAGACGATCTGTCGGCTTTTCTGCGGGATCAGACCTTTTTTGACCAGGAAGTGAATCCGGTGCTGGAGGCCGCTAAGGAGAATGCCATGAGGCTGTCCCTGATGGTGATTTCCGTAGAAAAGGATCTGCGTATTCAAATCGTGGATTCTCAGGGAAATCTGGTTACGGGAGAGAGCTTTTTCGTGAAGCTGGACGGACTGGGAGAGTACAAGGATCTGGATAAGGACGGGATTATCTATATAGGAGATCTGACTGCGGGGGAGTACTCCGTGGAACTGATGCCAGTGGAAGGGTACAGAGTGCCTGTGAATGAAACCAGGGTGCGGGTGAAGGACAAGGTGGAATATGTGGCCATTGATGACATCTCCCTTCTGATTAAGACAGAGGAAGAGATCGACGCCGAGGCAGAGGATACGGCTGTGGCGGATGCGCTGGCGGATGCGGACAAGACGGAGATCAAGAAATTCCAGAAATCTACCGCGAACGCCAAGGTGGGAATTGATGTGTCCAAATGGAACGGCGATATCGACTGGGACAGGGTAAAGAATGCCGGGGCGGAATTTGCCATTATCCGGGCGGGATACCGAGGGTCCGTGACCGGAAGTCTGGTGGAGGATCCCTACTTTAATATCAATATGAGAGGGGCTGCCGTCAGCGGTGTTCCTGTAGGCGTATATTTCTTTACACAGGCAGTGAATGAGGTGGAGGCCGTGGAGGAGGCTTCCGCGGTATTGGAGCTGATCAGAGACTACAAGCTGGACTATCCGGTTTTTATCGATACTGAGGGAGCAGGCGGTAATGGAAGAGCGGACGGTCTGGACGTGGAGACCAGGACACTGGTTTGCGAGGCGTTCTGCCGGACCATTACCAATGCAGGGTATGACGCCGGCGTCTATGGCAGCCGTAACTGGTACAATAATAATCTGCATGCAAATCAGCTGGAGAATTATTGCATATGGCTGGCAGAATACCGCAGCGCGCCGCTGTATCAGGGCTATTATCATATGTGGCAGTATACGTCAAAGGGCAGTATCGACGGTATTGAAGGGAATGTTGACATGAATGTCAGTTATTTGCAATGACCCGGCGGAATTTTTACGGAGCGTGCCGGGCGGGCCAAAGCAGAAGCGGAAGAAGGCAGGAGCTGAAGAGAAGATCTGTCTCCCGGGCGGGACAGCGCTTGTGGGCGCACAGGAAGGAACGGGACGGACAATAAATAGCAAGGGGTGTATCATGGGAAAAATCAGCGTAGAGACATGTGAAATCGAGGGGTTGAAAATCATTACGCCAGCCGTATTCGGTGATGAAAGGGGATATTTCTACGAATCCTATCACTATGAGGCATATAAGGAGGCAGGAATTGACCAGATATTTGTTCAGGATAATCAATCCTCCGGCAGCAGAGGCGTTTTGCGGGGACTTCATTTCCAGAAGCAGTATGCCCAGGACAAGCTGGTGCGGGCCATCAAAGGAGAGGTATTCGATGTGGCCGTAGATCTGCGGGAGGGTTCCCCCACCTTTGGAAAGTGGCATGGCGTAATCCTTTCAGAGAAGAATAAGAAGCAGTTTTTCGTGCCGAAACATTTTGCCCATGGTTATCTCGTGTTGTCCGACTATGCAGAATTTTGTTACAAATGTACGGATTTCTACCATCCGGGAGATGAGGGGGGGATTGCATACGACGATCCTGCCATCGGCATTGAATGGCCTGTTCCCGAGGATATGGAACTGATTATGATTGAACGGGATCGGAATTGGGGCGGTCTGGACAGTTTTAAGAGGTAAGACATGAGAGTGAGCAAAAAGGGCGGAATCACCATATTTTCGCTGTTGGGACTGCTGATGGCGGCGATTATCATATTGCACCAGAATCCGGGACCCAGTGCGGATCCGCAGGAAGAGCTGCTGAAGAAAATCTTGTCTTGTGCAATGATTCTTGTGGCATGTCTGGTATTTGCAAGGTGGTACGAGAAATTTACCACGATTCCGGTAGAACTGTACCAAAGCAGGCATCTGATCTGGAAATTGGCCAGGAATGATTTCAAGAAGCGGTATGCAGGCTCCTATATGGGAGCGCTTTGGGCACTGGCTCAGCCGGTGGTCACCGTCGGCATGTATTATATCGTGTTTGACAAGCTGATGGGGAACAGCGGCCGGGGGGCGGCGGGCGTGCCCTTTGTGGTGTTTCTGACGGCCGGACTGGTGCCCTGGTTTTATTTTAATGAGGCGTTGAATAACGGAACCAATGCGCTGCGGGAGTATGATTATCTGGTGAAAAAGGTGGTGTTTAAAATCAGCATCCTGCCCATCATCAAGATTATTGCCGCCAGCTTTATTCATGTGTTTTTTGTGGCGGTTTTGTTGGTGGTGGCGGCGCTTTACGGATATTATCCTACCGTGTATACGATTCAGATTGTGTATTACAGCTTTTGCCTGTTTATTTTTGTTCTGGCACTCTGCTATGCCACATGCTCTATTGTGGTTTTTTTTAAGGATTTGACGCAGATTATCAATATTGCGCTTCAAATCGGCATATGGGCTACGCCGATTTTGTGGAATATTGATTCTGCTCCTGCGGGATGGGTCTTTCTATTGAAACTGAATCCGTTGGTATATGTGGTGGAAGGATACCGCAGCTCCATATATGGGCGGCAGTGGTTTTTTCAGGACTTTTTTTCCACGATGTATTTCTGGATTGTGACAGTGGTGTTGTTTGGGCTGGGCGCGGCGGTTTTCAGAAGACTGAAGGTGCATTTTGCAGATGTTTTGTAGAGATCCGGAGGATTGGAATGGAGAGATGGAAGGATAGAATAAAAAAATGTCTGGCATGGAGGGCAGATCAAAAGACTACGGCCATTGCGGCGGCAGCGGTGTTGCTTGCACTCCTGCTTCCGCTCTGCATACTCTCATTTTATTCGGCGCCGTGGTACGATGATTATATTTACGGGCGGTTTGTGCGGAATTTTCTGCAGGAGGAGAATAGTCTTTCAAGTGCGCTGAAGGGTGCGCTGTACTGTGTGCACACAGAATGGTGGGCCTGGCAGGGGACTTTTTCTTCGATTTTTTTTATGGCTTTCGTGCCTTTTGTATGGGAGGAGTCCTGGTATGCCCTGGGGCCATTGTTTTTGATCCTTTTGCTTGTAGTTTCCGTCTTTGTGCTGGTGAGAGTGCTGGCTGCGGATGTGTTGAAGGCGGACAAATGGACCTGCCTGCTTTTGCAGTCAGTCACTGCGGCCATGGCCGTGGTTTTGATGTATCATGCCCAGGAGGGATACTACTGGTATATCGGAGGCATTCATTATGTGGGCATGCATTCCTTTCTTCTGCTGCTCATTGCCGCATGGGTGAAGCTGATGAACGGTGCCGGGAAGGCGGCTGCGGCCGGGCTGGTGCTGTGGTCCCTGTTGGGGGCAGTGCTTGCGGGAGGATCTAATTATGTTTCAACCCTTCAGGGGCTGCTGGTGGGGCTTAGCTTGCTGGCTTTGGGCGCTGTTCTGAAAAACAGGCGTGTGTGCCTTATCATTCCGTCGCTGGCCCTTTATGGATATGCATTTTATAAAAATGTCTCGGCGCCCGGAAACGCCAAGAGAAGCGCGGCCTTTCAGGGAGCAGGGCTGGAACCGGCAGAGGCGGTGCTGTGTTCCTTTCAGGAGGCAGTCGCTTATCTGTGGGAATTTTCCGGGCTGATTACCATAGCGATATCCTTGTTGCTGGCGCCGGTGATCTGGAATATGGTGAAGAAGTCTTCTCTGCATTTCCGCTGGCCGGGGCTTTTGCTTGCCTGGTCATTTTGCCTCTATGCTACGGGGTTTACGCCCAGTCTGTATGCGATGGGGCACGCAGGCCTGGGCAGAACGTTGAATGCGGTGAAGCTGACCTGGCAGATTCTTTTTCTGATCAATGAAGTATATTGGCTGGGCTGGATCCAGGCAAGGCAGGCGGAGCGCGGAAAGCCGGAGAAAAGCCGCGCAGGGGGCGGTGTTCCTATTGCTTTTTATGCTGTCATGGCAATTATGATTTTGGGGATATTTAAAATAGACGGGAATAAGATCGCTCATTATTCCTCCTGGGGCGCTTACTGCTATCTCCGGGACGGAGAAGCGCAGCGGTTCCATCAAGAGTATCTGGAACGGGTGGAGGCAATCAAGGAGGGCGGGCCCGTCGTAACGGTGAAGCCGCTTGAAACCAGGCCATGGCTGCTGTCGCCGGGAGAATTATCGGAGGATCCTTACAGCGAGCCCAATATGGCCATGGCGGATTGGTATGATAAAGAAGCGATTATATGCCAGCCATAAGAGTGTGACGGAACTGACGATTGCAGCGGCGTGTTTTTAAGGCTGTACAGTACAACGCAATTGCCGGGGAGTGCGGACAGGAGCAGCATGAAAGACAGAGAGACGAATATTCAGGTGCAGGAGGTGGATATCCCTGCAATCGAAATAAAAGATGTGGTAAAGATATACAAGCTGTACGACAGGGCCAGGGACCGGGTGAAGGAGGCTCTGGGGCTGGGCAGAAGACAGTCTCACAAGCTGCACTATGCCTTAAACGGCGTCAGCCTGAATATCTACAGAGGCGAGACGGTGGGAATCATCGGTACCAACGGTTCAGGAAAATCCACAATATTGAAAATCATTACCGGCGTGCTTACTCCCACTTCGGGGGAGGTCCATGTGGCAGGGCGGATTTCTGCGCTGCTGGAGCTGGGGGCCGGCTTCAATATGGAGTACAACGGTATTGAAAATGTGTATCTTAACGGTACCATGATGGGCTTCAGCGATAAGGAGATTGATGAGAAGCTTCCAGAGATTCTGGAATTTGCCGATATCGGGGACTATGTGAACCAGCCGGTGAAGACTTACTCCAGCGGTATGTTCGTACGGCTGGCATTTGCCGTGGCCATCAATATCGAGCCGGAGATTCTCATTGTGGATGAAGCCCTCTCGGTGGGAGATGTTTTTTTTCAGGCAAAATGCTATCATAAATTCGAAGAATTTAAGAAGCTGGGCAAGACCATTGTCTTCGTCAGTCATGATTTGAGTATTATCAGCAAATACTGTGACAGAGTCTTTCTGCTGAACAAGGGAAATCTCCTGGGGGAAGGTTCTCCCAAGGAAATGATCGATGCTTATAAAAGGGTGCTGGTGGGGCAGTATGAAATCCATGAAGGAGAGGGCGCTTTGGACGGGGCAAAGGCTGCTGACGGAAAAAGCGGAAATCCGGAAGGCCAGAGGAGCCAGGGAGTGAATCCCGATGCCCAGGAATACGGTACAAAGCAGGCGGAAATAATAGACTATTATCTGACGGATGAACGGGGCGTACAGGCTATGGCAATATTGAAGGGGGCGAAATTTACCCTTCATATGCGTGTCCGGTTCCGGACCCACGTACCGGCACCGATATTTGCTTTATCGATCAAAAATGTTCTGGGAGTCGAAATTACCGGGACGAATACCATGATTGAGAAGGCTTTTCTGGAGAGCGGAGAGCCGGGGCAGGTGAAGGATATCACCTTTACCCAGAAGATGAGCCTTCAGGGGGGAGAGTATCTGCTGTCTCTGGGGGTAACAGGATACAATGGAGATACTTTTGAGGTGTACCATCGATTATATGACGTGATGGAAGTGACGGTAGTGTCGGACAAGGATACCGTGGGATATTACGATATGGAGTCGGAGGTTACCGTGACAGATGCGGATGTGCCGGGGACGGTTTGAGGAGCCGGAGTCCTTTCATGTACCGGAGCGGGGGGCAGTTCCTGCGTTTTTGCCGGCAGTCGTGGTCCGGGGATAAGCGCGGGCATTGAAGCAGGATCATTGAATGGATGCCTGGTAAGGCAGGGGTATAAATATGGCAGAGAATAAATTAGAAGAAATCGGAAAAGTCAGGCTGGATTACGGAAAGTATTCCGGAAAAGACTATTACAGTGAGGGAAGCATAGAGGATGAGCTGCTGGACATCGTGAAAAGCAAGTCTTCCGGAGAATATGACAGTGTGATCGAGGAGCGGAAGGCATGGCCGTTTCTGTATCATCTCTCCTCTCTGCGGGAAAATATCGTGGACTGGATTCCCATGCACAAGGATTGTAAGGTGCTGGAGGTGGGAAGCGGCTGCGGCGCCGTCACGGGAGCGCTCTCCCGAAAGGCGGGCAGTGTAACCTGTGTGGATTTATCGAAAAAACGGAGTCTGATCAACGCATACAGGCACAGAGAATGCGATAATATTACGATTCATGTGGGGAATTTTCAGGATATAGAACCGGATCTGCCCAGGGACTTTGATTATATCTGCCTCATCGGCATGTTTGAATACGGGAAAAGCTATATCGGGGGAGACAGGCCATATGAGACGCTTCTCTCCAGACTTTCCGCCCATCTGGCGCCGGGGGGACGGATTGTCATCGCCATAGAAAATAAATTCGGACTGAAATATTTTGCAGGGTGCCGGGAAGATCATCTGGGCACTTATTTTTCCGGAATTGAAAATTATGTGTCGGGGGGAGGCGTGCGTACCTTCAGCAGGCCCGGGCTGGAGCGTATCTTCGCTGACAGCGGCGAAGGAGAATATCATTTTTATTATCCGTATCCCGACTATAAATTTATGACCGCTTTGTACAGTGACGAGTATCTTCCGGCAAAAGGGGAGTTGTTCAATAATCTGCGGAATTTCGACAGCGACAGGCTGCTGCTGTTTAATGAGAAAAATGCCTTTGACGGAATTTCCCAGGACGGCCTGTTTCCTTTGTTTTCCAATTCCTTCGCGGTGGTGATCGGGCGGGGATTCGACGTGAAGTTCGTAAAATATTCCAATGACCGTGCTCCGGAATATGCCATCCGGACAGAAATTCTGGCCAATTGGTTCGGGAGCAGAAGGGAGCCGGACATTGTCCGCAAATATCCCATGGTTCCTGCGGCGCAGGAGCATGTCAGGGGAATGGCAGCGGCTTGCGAGAGCCTGAAGGAGCGGTATCGGGGCGGAAAGCTGGAGATCAATGAATGCGAGCTGGTAGAGGTGGACGGACAGCTGTGCGCACAGTTTGAATTTGTGGAAGGAATTTCTCTCCTGGAGGTTATGGACAGATGTCTGGAGCGGAATGATATGGAGACTTTCCGGAAATATTTCCGGGAATTTGTAGATAGGGCGGGCTACAACAGCGAATATCCGGCGGCGGATTTTGACCTGGTATTCGGCAATATTCTGATCAGTCCGGCAGAGGAGGAACAGAAGCTGCTGAACGGAAAATGGACGCTGATCGATTATGAGTGGACCTTCGGAAAGCCCATGGATGTGAAGCGTCTTGCCTACAGAGCGGCCCATTGGTATCTGCTGGAGGATGAAAAGAGAAAGAAGATCGGCAGGGACTGGATTCGGGAGGCTTTATCCGTTACGGAGCGGGAGGAGAAGGAATTCTGGGAGGAAGAGGGGGCGTTCCAGCGTTTTGTCACAGGAGACCGTTCATCCATGGCCGAGATGCGGGAAAAAATCGGCTGCAGGGTGATGCGCCCCCAGGACTGGCTGGAGAAATATCAGGATTCACAGGATGTAAACCGTGTCCAGATATACGAAGACAGGGGCCAGGGCTACAGGGAAGAGGAGTCTTATTTTGTCAGGGATGCCTATCAGGGGGACTGGATAATCGGGCTGGAGCTGAAGGTAGGAGGAGATGTGGAAATGCTGCGGATTGATCCCGGAATGTATCCATGTTCGGTGAAAATTCGGGAGATGACTTTCAACGGGGCCACGGTGCCTTTGCATAAGCGAAAGCTCCTCTATGCCAACGGCAGCATTGTGAAGTCCCGGGCGGAAGGGGAGAAGGATTGCCCCGGCATTGTTTTCGCCACGGAGGATCCCAATATCAATGTGGCGCTGAAGCGGCTGGAGCGGAAGGAAGAAAATGTGCTGCGGGTGCGCTTGGAAATCGTACGTCTGCCCATGCAGATTGCAGAGGACATGGCGGCAGGATGCAGGAGGCGGTTTTGGTAAGGCGCAATGACCTTATTCCAGGCATATAGCGGCCGAATGGCCATCTTGCCATGTGCGTTGCTGTGCACATGTGCAGTATTGATGCATAAGGATGCGCATGTAATTATGGTACAGTGCGGTGCTGAGGGAGGTGCCGGAGAAACGGAGAGCCGGGAGGCCGGACGCTGTGCAGGGAGACGAGTGAGATATGGGAGAGACAGATTACAGAAAGGCATATGAACAGGAGCATTTGAAATGTGCGGATCTGGCGGGACGGGTGGCGGATTTGGAGGCGAAAAACGAGGAACTGGAATGGAAGCTGAACCGTATCAAAAACAATCCGCTGTGGAAGCTTGGCAAACCGGCTAGAAGCGGAATACATTGGGTAATTCGCCAGAGAGACAGGCTGCGAAATTGCGGAGGACCGAAAGGGGTACTGCTGAAGGTAGCTTACAAAAAGCGGGAAAGGGAGGCTATGAGGCAGTTTGGAACGGAGAGCTTCCCTTCGCCGGAGCAGGCGGCAGTGGAGAGCGCGGCGGTGTTCCCCAGGATGGTGAAGATCAGCATTCTGGTGCCTTTATGGAATAATCCCAGGGAATTTCAGATTGAGATGCTGGATTCTGTGATGAATCAGACCTATGGCAACTGGGAGCTTTGTCTTGCGGATGGTTCCGATGGGGCACATGGTTATATCGGGGATATCTGCAGAGAATACGCCGCAAGAGCCCGGGGACGGATTCTCTACAGGCATCTGGATAAAAATGACGGCATTGCAGGGAATACCAATGCCTGTCTGCAGATGGCCACAGGGGAGTATATCGGTCTGCTGGATCAGGATGACCTGCTGCATCCCAGCGTGCTGTACGAATATGTGAAGGCGATCAATGAACAGGATGCGGATTATCTGTATTGCGATGAGACCACCTTCCGAAGCGGTGATATCAATCATATGCTGACCATGCATTTTAAGCCGGACTATGCGCCGGATAATCTGTGTGCGAATAATTATATCTGTCATTTCAGCGTTTTCTCCAGGAAGCTGCTGGACGGCACGGAGCTGTTCCGGAAAAAATTTGACGGCAGCCAGGATCATGATATGATTCTGCGTCTGACAGATAATGCGAAAAAGGTGGTCCATGTGCCTCGGCTGATGTACTATTGGAGAAGCCATCCCGGCTCCGTGGCGTCTGATATCGGGGCCAAGCCCTATGCAATCGAGGCGGCAAAGGGGGCTGTGGCGGAGCACTTGCGAAAACATGGTTATGAGCATTTCAAGATCGAGAGCACCAGGGCATTCGAGACGATCTTCCGGATCCGTTATCAGATCATCGGAACGCCGAAGATATCCATTGTGATTGCGAACAGGGATCATACGGAGGATTTACGCCGGTGCGTGAGTTCTATATTGGAAAAGTCCACGTATGATAATTACGAGATCATCATTGTAGAAAATAACAGTACCACGGATGCGATTGCGGAATATTACAGCCGGCTTCTGGGATATGACTATAAGCAGGCTATGCAGGCGGCCGGTGTATGCGGCGGAAGCGGATGGGAGGATGCTGCGTCCGGCGGAAATAGGGATCGTAGCGCAGGTGTAGAGAAACCGGCCGGGAGCGGCAGGATTGTGGAGCATATGGTGGGAGACGGATTTCTGCGAAGCGAAGACAGAAAGGTGGTCATTGCCCGATACCAGGGAGCTTTCAATTATTCCGCTATCAACAATCTGGGAGTAAAGTATGCTTCAGGAGAATATATACTGCTGCTAAATAACGATACGGAAGTCATCACCGTGAATTGGATGGAGGAGCTGCTGATGTATGCCCAGCGCCGGGACGTGGGGGCAGTAGGGGCGAAGCTTTACTATGCGGACAAAACCATTCAGCATGCCGGTGTGGTCATCGGCCTGGGGGCCCACAGAACTGCCGGACATGTCCATTACAAGCAGCACCGCCAGAACCTTGGCTATATGGGGCGCCTGTGCTATGCACAGGATATGACAGCGGTGACCGGCGCCTGCCTGATGGTAAAGAAGAGCCTGTATATTGCGGTGGGCGGGCTGGACGAGAATTTCGCAGTTTCCCTGAATGATGTGGACTTTTGCCTGAAACTGCGGGAAAGAGGGCTGCTCAATATCTTTACGCCTTTTGCGGAGCTGTTTCATTATGAATCTGCATCCAGGGGGCTGGATACGGACGGGGAGCGTGCACAGCGCTATAACCGGGAATCGGAAGCTTTTCGGGAGAAGTGGAAGGCGGAGCTGGAGGCCGGAGATCCGTATTTTAACCCCAATTTTTCGCTGGACAGGAGCGACTTTTCCCTTAAGGTGTCGGATTGAAGCGCCGACTCTTTTGAAGGTGGTGTCCCACAAGCATATTTTGAGCGGGAGAAGCCGGCAATTTCTAAACAGGAAGGGACAGAAACCATGGTATATGATTGCCTGATGATAGATGACGAGAAGCTGCTGGCGGACAGCACTGCGGAATATTTTAATCTATTCGGCGTCAGCACCGCAGCGGTGCACAGTGCCGCTGAGTGCCGCAGTTTCTTTCTGGAAAACAGCGCGAGATTATTGTTATTGGATATTAATCTGGGGGACGGAAGCGGCTTCGCGCTATGTAAGGAGCTCCGTCAGAAGACGGATGTACCGATTCTTTTTATCTCGGCCCGCACAAGCGATGATGACAAAATCGTAGCGCTCCATATCGGCGGAGATGATTATGTACAAAAGCCTTATTCCCTGAGAGTACTGCTGGCGAAGGTGAAGGCGGTATTGAAGCGTTACGGACAGAATGACCGCTATGTGAGAGGCAGTCTGACAATCGATTTTCCTGGCAGGCAGGTGCTGATAGAGGGGAAGAGTATCCGCCTGACTTCAATGGAATTCAAATTGCTGGCCTATCTGGTCAGAAATGAGAACAGGGTGATCTCCAAGCAGGAGTTGTTTGAACAGGTATGGGAAGACAGGTTTACAGGGGATGGAACGCTGAACGTGCATATCCGCAAGCTCCGGGAGGCTATCGAGAAGGATCCGGGAAGGCCGGAGTATATCCTTACGGTTTGGGGGGACGGGTATCGCTTTTGCGGCAACGGGCAGGATGGATAAGCTGAATAGAAGAGGGAGCAAGAGGTGTAAATATGCGAAAACAGTTTTGCCTGTTTCTGCTATTGCTTTTTGTGGCAGAGCTGGCAGTGCTTTGGCATTTTGCCATGCAGGATTATGACGAAGTGCAGGATGCGGTAGCGGTAAATGAAGTAATCCACACTCTTCAGGATGACTGGAGAAATTTAGAGACGCACAGAAATCGGACGGCATTGGATTATGTGGTGTTGGACGGCGGCGGGGCTGTCCTTTTTCGGACGAAGCCGGGTCTGAGCGAGAGTATTCATCAGGCAATTCTTCACAGGGATACGATTCTGGATGTTCCTGGGGAAGGCAAAGTATTGATATACAATGACGCTGCAGGAAAGCAGCAAGCCGGGAGACAGGCGGCAGTTGCGGGACTGGGGATTTTAATCGCCGTCCAGACAGGCGCCTGTCTCGTTTACTATTTCTATCTGGAGAGAAATGTGATCAGGCCCTTTCGGCAGCTGAAGGATTTTGCGGGAAGGATTGCGGAGGGTAATCTGGACATTCCGCTGAAAATGGATCGATTTAATCTGTTCGGTGCTTTTACGGAGAGCTTTGATATCATGCGGGCAGAACTGAAAAGGGCAAGGAGGGCAGAGGCACAGGCCAATGCCGCCAAGAAGGAGCTGGTGGCAGAGCTCTCTCACGATATCAAAACGCCCATTGCAAGTATCCAGGCTGCGGCTGAGGTGGGTGCAGCGCTGGCGCAGCGGGTGGGGAGAGATTCCGGCGCCGCCCTGGAACAGGGGCGGCCGATGGCGGCAGGTATCAGGGAGAATTATCTGCAGATCATCCGCAAGGCGGAGCAGATCAATACATTAGTCAGCAACTTATTTACTGCGGCGCTGGAAGAAATGGAGCAGTTGTCCGTAACACCCATTGACATGCCCTCCGGCGAATTGCGGGAGCTTTTGGAAAGCGCGGATTATCTGCACCGGGCAATGATTCCCGATATTCCGGAATGTCTGCTGTATGCCGACAGGCTGCGTCTGCAGCAGGTCTTTGATAATCTTTTTGCCAATTCTTATAAATACGCAAATACGGAAATAGAAATCAGGCTGCGGACAGGAGACGGATGTCTGGCAGTGGAGATAGTAGATCAGGGCGGCGGAATCGGCGAAGAAGAGCTGCCCCTGCTGAAGGAGAAATTTAAGCGCGGGAAGAATACGGAGAAAATAGAAGGGGCCGGACTGGGGCTGTATATTTCCGACTATTTTATGAGGGCCATGCAGGGAGCGCTTGTTGTGGAAAACGGAGGGAAGGGGCTGAAGGTCACGGTGATGATCCTGCTGAGCGGATACCGCAGCGGCGCAGAGACTGCGAGATGAGGGCTGACGGTCATACGGCGGATAGATTTAAGGATCCCTTAAGGAATGGATAAAGACATTTAAGAATCAAAGCGGGATAATGGAAGACACAGAATGCATGGCGGCAGGTATTACAGCCGCTGCAGAAAGGCAGGTAATACTTTATTTATGAAAAAAGTTCTGTTACAAACCGAGGCTTTGAGCAAGTCTTTTTCCAGCGGAGGAGCAATGCAGCATGTTCTTCGGAATATTGATCTGCAGTTGTATGAGGGGGACTTTACCGTTATAATGGGAGCCAGCGGCGCCGGAAAATCCACCCTTCTTTATGCATTGTCCGGAATGGATACGCCCAGTCTGGGCAAAATTACCTTCGGAACGGATGTGATATCAGACATGGATTCCGACGGACTGGCGGTGTTTCGGCGCCGTAACTGCGGTTTTGTCTTCCAGCAGATCTATCTGATCGACAGTATGAGTGTGATGGACAATGTGCTGGCGGCAGGCCTCTTGGTGAACCGGGATAAAAAGGAGCTGATCCGGCGCGCAAAAGAACTGTTTGCGGCGGTGGATATCGAGGAAGAGGCATGGCGCAAATTTCCTGCCCAGCTATCCGGCGGAGAGGCCCAGCGTGTGGGCATTGTAAGGGCACTGATCAATTCCCCCCGGATCCTTTTTGCCGACGAACCCACGGGGGCGCTGAACTCCCAGACCGGCCTGGACGTACTGGACACATTGACCGGATTTAACGGACGGGGGCAGAGTGTGGTAATGGTCACCCACGACATGCGTTCTGCCAGACGGGGGAACCGGATCCTGTATCTGAAGGACGGCACTGTCCTGGGAGAGTGTGACCTGGGACCATATGTGCACGGCGCCAGGGCCAGACATGAGAAGCTGACCGGGTTTCTTGCGGAAATGGGGTGGTAAGATGCGCAAATCATTTTTGATAGCTTTCTTCAATCTGAGGCGCGCCAGGAGCCAGACAGCAGCGATTATTGTTCTGCTCTTTTTGGCGTCGGCCATGCTGAATCTGTGGCTGATGCTTTCTATGGATTACAAAAAGAATTTCGACAGATATCATGAGAAGCTGAATGCGGAGCATGTGACGCTGGCGGTGAGCAGCGCAGATGAAGGGCTGCGGGATTTTATTGCAGAGACATTGGAGAAGGACAGCCGTGTGACGGAGTATGATCTGGATGATGCCCTGAATATGGTGGGAAGCTTTGGCTATAACGGAGGCGAGATAAATACACAGTTTGTCATTCTGGAGAAGGAGGCGGCACTGAACCGCCCGGTGGGCAGGATCGAGATTTTGGAGGAGGGAGAGGCCGCAGGCGGTCTGTATCTGCCTATGCTGTATAAAAACGACGGCGATCTGGCGCCGGATCAGACCATTACACTCAAGATCGGGAGCGCTGAAGTCGATTATCCCGTCTGCGGTTTTTTTAACAGTATCATGGCGGGATCGCATAATTGCTCGATGTGCGCGCTGGTGCTGACGCCGGAGTATTATGAAGAGCTGGAGGAACAGGAAGTTGCGCCGGCCTCCACCCTTGTGTCGGTGCGGATACGGGAGAAAGAGGAGAGCGAGGAGTTCGAGACTTGGCTGAAGAATGTAATCGCAGGGCGCTATCCCGGGCTGCAGGCCGTGAGCAATTCGTATTCTCTGGTGTCCTCTTCCCGGTATATCTCTCAAATGATCTGTTCCGGTATCGTCAGCGCTATGGCGTTTTTTGTGACTGTGATCGCCATGGTGGTGATTGCATCCAATGTGATCAATGATATTCAGGAAAATATGCGGAGCCTGGGAGTGATGAAAGCCATCGGATATACAAGCCGGCAGATTGAGGCCTCTCTTCAGCTGCAGTTTGCGGGGATTGCATTGGCGACAGCAGCGGCAGGGATCGGGCTTTCCTACATTTTATTTCCGGCAGTCAATGCAATGATGATTACTCAGACAGGGATTCCGTATGCCATGCATTTTCTGCCCCTGCCTTCCGGGATCACTCTGGGCATCGTAGGCGGGACCGTCTCCCTGGCAGTGCGGCTGTCTTCCGGAAGGATACGGAAGATTGACCCTATCGCCGCTCTCAGACAGGGTGTAATGACGCACAGCTTCAAACAAAACCATATCCCTCTGGAAAAGACAAACATGCCGCTGCAGCTGGCTCTGGCGCTGAAGACTACCTGTTCCGGAGTCAAGCAGAATATCACGGTCTGCATTACCATGCTGGTACTTTCTCTTGTAGTGGTGTTCGCCGGATTGATGGTGGAAAACGTCATTGTGGATATGGAACCCTTTATCAATTTGATCGTGGGAGAAACGGCGGATTCCTGCATCAACGTCAATACGGAGGCGGAGGAGAAATTGCTAAGCCTGATGGAAGCGCATCCGTCCGTAGAAAAAGCGTATCTGTTTCACTCTGAGACTGTGGCGCATAAGGATGAGGAGGGAAATCTTTTAATAGCTACGATTTCGGAGGATTTTTCCAGAATCAATAATCAGAATATATGCTTTCAGGGCCGCCTGCCTCTCTATGAAAATGAAATTGCTGTGGGGGCAAAATATGCCGGGGAGAAGAACCTGAAAATCGGGGATGAGATCACGCTCACGGCAAAGGGGCGGGATGCGGATTACATCATCTGCGGATTTACCCAGATGAGCAACAATCTGGGAAAGGACTGTCTGTTGACCCGGAGCGGTTTTCAGCGCATGGGAAATCTTGATAATGTAAGCTATTACATTAATGTGGCGGACGGGGCGGATGTGGACGCTTTTCAAAACGAGATCGGCGGACAATTAGGGGGAAACGTGAATGCGTCGGTTAATATTTCCTCAGTGGTTAACGGAAGTGCATCGGTCTATGTCTCCCTGATGGCTATCATAGTAGCGGCGGTACTGTGCCTGAGCGGCATTATTATTGTGTTTGTGCTGTATTTACTAGTGAGGACTCTGCTGAATGGCAAGAAGCGGGATTACGGAATCCTGAAAGCGTTGGGATTTTCCACCGGGCAGCTGGTGGTACAGACTGCGATGAGTTTTATGCCGACGGTAATTTGCTCTGCCGCGGTTGGGCTGACGGTCTGTGCAGGGATTATCAATCCGCTGACTGCATTGTTCCTTGGCGGGATTGGGATTGTGAAATGTACGTTTACGGTTCCTGTTGGATTTATAGCGGCGGCCGGCATGGGAGTGGTTTTGTTTGCTTTCGGGACAGCCTGCCTGCTGTCATTGAGAATCCGGCGGATTGTGCCTGTGACTTTGTTGGCCGGGGAGTGAAAATGGTAGATGTAAGAGGTCTCCGAACTTGATTATTGCGCCGTTCCATGATAAAATAGGAACAGATTGTGAAGTATCGGGTTCAGGGAGAATTTACATGGACAGCAGAGATTACGAGAAAATTTTAGATTCCATACCAGGCGCCGGGATTTATGTGGTTCGGGAAGATAATCATGAAATTCTGTATTACAACAGCAGAATGAAACAGATGGTACCCAAAGTGCAGAAGGGCATAGCCTGTGACAGACTGTGGACCTATTCGTGTGCCAATTGCCCCCTTGAGAGTATCGGAGATAAGCAGGAAAACCAGACAGTAAGCTGTGACGGACCTGTAGGAAAGGCAATGGATATCTCGGCGAAACAAATTCTGTGGGCGGATGAAATACCGGCTTTTGTGATCACGGTGTCGCCTCACAAGGATGAGCTCAGTTCCATATACCGCAAGATTCTGCGGGTGAATTTGACAAAAAATACATATGATATTGTAAAGCCCGCTGCCGAAGACTGGGCGGCGGACAATGGGGCAGAGACATTTTCGCAGTGGGTGGCGCAATTTAAGGAGAATGGGATACTGCATCCGGATGACAGGGACCGCTTTTTAAGCTTTACCCATCTGGAATATCTGAAGGGTGCCTTGCTTGCAGGGCGGAAAATGCTGTTCTGCAGCTATAGACGCCGTTCTCCTGAGGGTTTTCGGTGGAATCTGATGGAAGTGGTTCCTGATTCCGGTTATACGGATCAGGAGCAGATCGTGATGCTTTATATGAAGGATGTACAGGATATGCTGAAAGAAAGCCTGGAGCTGGATGAGGCCAGCGTCAGGCTTCAGGAGGTTACCCGTACGCTGGGGGAGCAGAACTTTGGTGTCTATGCCATCGATTTGGGCGACGGCATGGTGAACCTGATTCGGGAAGATGGATATAGTCAGGAGGGGTGGAATTCTCAGACATTGAAGTGGGATGTGGTTCTGGATTCCCGTCTGCGCAGGCAGGTATGTCAGGAGGATCAGGAGTCGTTTTCGAAGAAGTTTTCTTTGGAAGGACTGCGCCAGGCCAGAGATACGGGGGTGCAGAAAACGGATATGCTGTGCCAGTGGCATAGCGGTCAGGGCTATCGTTATGTGGCAGTGATCGCTTATTTCGGCAGAAATCAGGGAGCGAAGGGCTATGCGGTTCTGGCTCTTCAGGATGTGGATAAACGGGTACGTCAGGAGAAGATTCTTCTGCAACGGGATCTGCAGATGGCGGCGATTTTAAAATCCAGATTCGGCATCATGACCACAGTCCAGCTGGAAAGCGATCAATGCGAAAGGTTCTGGCTCAACGAAAGCGCCAAGCCCCAGAATGCGGGGACAGGAAGCTATACCCATTTCTATGAGCAGGCTCTGGCAAAGTCTATTTGCCGGGAAGATATGGATATATTCCGGAAGGTGATGGAACCGGCGCATCTTCGGGAGCAGGCCAGGAAGACCCGGGATTATTCAGAGGAGATTTGCCAGTACCGCCTGAACAGATCCCCTGTACAATGGCTGGAACAGCATGTGACCTATATCCGGAGAGATGGGCAGATATTAGTCAATATTCTGGGGAGGGATATTACCAGAGAGAAGCTCCAGGAGGAAAAACGCAAAAAGAAGGCCAAAGAACAGGCGAATATCATAGGGAGCCTCAGCAGCATGTTTTTTGCCACCTATTATGCGAATCTGGACAGACAGATTTTACGCAGTGTGACTCAGCTTGGAGAGGTGGAGAAGATATTGGGCGAACAGTCGGATTATATGACGGCACTGCGCACCTATGCGGATACTTTTGTACATCCGGAAGACAGGGCGAATTATCTGTATACCTTGAGTATACGGAATCTGCGGCAGGTCTTGGGATCGGATCAGCCGTTTGTGACCTTTGCATACAGAAAGCGGACCGAGCAGACAGATGCGGATCCGGAGGATTACGGCTGGATTCGTGCTACCGCAGTGATGGCACAGGCCGATGAGATGGGGAGAGCCACTGATATCGTGTATGTGGCGCAGGATGTGACTGAGAGCAAGCGCAGGGAGATGCGGGAGCAGCGGGCGTTGGAGGCTGCCTGCCAGGCGGCAAATCATGCCAATGCTTCCAAGAGCGAATTCCTCTCCCGCATGAGTCATGATATCAGGACCCCTATGAACGGGATTATCGGTATGACCCAGATTGCTTCCGAGCATATGGAAGACAGAGAGCGGGTTGAGGATTGTCTGGGGAAAATCAGGATATCCGGCACTAATTTGCTGGCGTTGGTGAATGAAATTCTGGACATGAATGAAATGGAGGCCGGGAATGTGGATCTTGCGGCAGATTCATTCCGGCTGTCTGATCTGGTGAAAAATGTAACGGATACGATTTTGCCGGATGTGCAGCAAAAGGGGTTGGAATTGAAGGCGGAAGCCGTGCGGATTACGCATGAAGAGGTGATAGGAGATTGGGCGCGCCTGCGGCAGGTTTTTCTGAATATCCTGGGGAATTCGGTAAAATTTACTCCTTCCGGCGGAATTTTGGAGCTGGAAGTCACGGAGAGAGAAGCGAGAAAGTATGGATGTTGTTCCTATGATTTTATTTTCAGGGACAACGGTGTGGGGATGGAGAAGGCGTTTATACCACATATTTTTGAACCCTTCAGCCGTGAGGAGGATTCCCGTATCAGTAGGGTGGAAGGCACCGGGCTGGGAATGACCATCGCGCAGAATATCGTGAGAATGATGGGAGGGAATATATCGGTTGAGAGTACGCAGGGCAAAGGCACGGAAGTTACGGTTACGTTGTTTTTGAAACAGCAGGGGAAGAGCGGAGCGGAAGGGCAGTCGGATATTGCGGACGAAGATACGCTCTCGGACAAACTTTTTCAGGGGAACAGAGTGCTGCTGGTGGAGGATAATGTAATCAATCAGGAGATTGCCATGGAGATTATCGGGGCCACGGGCGCCCTGGTGGAGTGTGCCTCCGATGGCAGAGCAGGTCTGCGGCGGTTCGGCGAGATGCCGGAAGGGTATTTCGATATGATTTTCATGGATATACAGATGCCGGTGATGAACGGATATGAAGCTACCCGGGCGATCCGAAAGCTCACCCGGCAGGATGCGTTGGCCGTTCCAATTATTGCGCTTTCGGCGAATGCTTATGCAGAAGATATTGCGGCCAGCCGGGAAGCCGGAATGAACGAGCATATGACCAAGCCGTTGGATGTACCGCAGCTGGTTGCCGCCATGGGCCGCTGGCTGAAGCCAAAAGAAGAAAGATAGTGGCAATATTTGCACGGATGTGTTAAAATAAGGAAAAGCGGATATCCATACAGGCGCGGGTTATGGATGCATGACTTCAGGCGGCGGTGAACAATGCTTTTAAAATCAAGCTCCGCGCAGAAAAGAGGAGAAGCAAGATGAGTTTTATGGATGAGTTTAATTTCTGGTTGGAAGACGATTATTTTGACCAGGCCACCAAGGATGAACTTTTGGCGATTAAAGGGGACAAGGGAGAAATCGAAGAGCGGTTCTATAAGGAACTGGAGTTTGGTACCGGGGGATTGAGAGGGATCATCGGCGCTGGCACCAATCGTATGAATATCTACACGGTCCGGAAAGCAACACAGGGGCTTGCCAACTTTATTCTGAAGAACGGAACCCAGGCCAAAGGGGTTGCCATCGCATATGATTCCAGGAGAATGTCTCCCGAATTTGCGGATGTGGCGGCGCTTTGTCTGGCGGCCAACGGCATCAAGGCATATGTGTTTGACGCGTTGCGTCCTACGCCGGAACTTTCCTTTGCGCTGCGTACGCTGGGCTGTACGGCAGGTATCGTTGTGACGGCCAGCCATAATCCGCCCGAGTACAATGGCTACAAGGTATACTGGGAAGACGGCGCTCAGGTAACGGCGCCCTTTGACAGGCAGATCATCGGGGAAGTACAGGCCATCAAGGATTACCATACCGTGAAGACCATGGACAAGGCGGAAGCGATGGAAAAGGGACTGTATCAGGTCATCGGCAAAGAGATTGACGATAAATACATGGCGGAACTGAAGAAGCAGATCATCCATCCGGAAGTTATTGCGGAGGTGGCGGATGATATCAGGATCGTATACACTCCTCTGTGCGGTACGGGCAATGTCCCTGCAAGACGGATTCTTTCAGAGCTTGGCTTTAAACATGTATATGTGGTTCCCGAGCAGGAGAATCCGGATCCGAATTTTACTACCCTGGATTACCCCAACCCGGAGGATCCCAAGGCGTTTACTTATGCCCTGCGTCTGGCAAAGGAGAAGGATGCGGATATTGTCCTGGCCACGGATCCTGATGCGGACCGTCTGGGCGTCTATGCCAAGGATTCCAAAACCGGAGAATATGTGTCCTTTACCGGTAATATGTCCGGTATGTTGATTGCGGAATATATTCTGAGAGAGAGAACCGCCACAAACACCATGCCGGTAAATCCTGCGCTTGTGACGACGATTGTGACCACAAATATGACCCGGCCTATTACGCAGACCTATGGCGTAAAGCTGATTGAGGTTCTAACCGGATTTAAGTTCATCGGCGAGCAGATCAAGCTCTTCGAGAGAAGCGGCAGCAACAATTATGTATTCGGCCTGGAGGAGAGCTACGGCTGTCTGGCCGGAACCCATGCCAGGGATAAGGATGCCATCGTGGCGGTGATGTGCCTCTGTGAGGTGGCCGCTTACTGCAAGAAACATGGCAAGACCCTGTGGGATATGATGCTGGATACTTATGAGAAGTACGGCTATTACAAGGAGTCTCAGTATACTATCACGCTGAAGGGCATCGACGGTTCGAAGCAGATCGCGGAAATCATGGATAAGCTCCGCAAGAACCCGCCCAAGGCTTTCGGCGGGCGCCAGGTGCTGAAGTTCAGGGATTATGACACGGATCGTCTTGTGGACATGGTTACAGGAGAAGAGGGCAAGACCGGCCTGCCGAAGTCCAATGTGCTGTACTTCGAGCTTCCTGATGACGCATGGTGCTGCGCGCGTCCTTCCGGGACAGAACCCAAGATCAAGTTCTATATGGGCGTGAAGGGCACGAGCCTTGAGGATGCACAGGAGAAACTGGCTGAGCTGACTGAGGATCTGAAGGCTGTACTGTAAGCTTTTCGGGAACTGGCTGTATTTTACAAAAAGCGAAAGATCCCTGTCCGGAGGAAACCCGGGCAGGGATTTTCAGCCTGCTGAAAAAGGGGGATACGTCTGCCGGTCCGGAAGGGGTCATGAAATCCCTGGAGGAGATGGGCTGGATTCGGTAGCAGACCGGACGGTATGAGAAGGTGTCAGGGGGAGGTAGCGTGGGCAGAATCAGCGTGGCAAATCTGAAAAAAACCATATATTATCTGCAGAGAAACGGCATCAGGAAAACCTGGTATGCCGTTTGGGAGAGATTGGAGGAAAGAAAAGCTCCGTCCTATATCTGGAGGCCGGTTCCAGAGGAAGAGCTGATGTTACAGCGCAGTCTCTGGAGGGAGAGAGGATATACGGTCACATTCAGTATTGTTGTTCCGCTTTACAGGACGAAGCCGATATTTTTGAGAGAATTGGCGGACTCATTGCGCTGTCAGACCTATCCCGGATGGGAGCTGATTCTGGCGGACGCCACGGAGGACGACAGCGTAGAGCGGGTGGTGCGGGAGATAGCGGATTATGGAGGGGTGGATTTTTGTAAGGAGGACAGCGGCCCCGGGGAGAAGGGAGCGGAAAAAGGCAGTCTGGCTTTTGCCCGGGGCAGGATTCGGTATATCAGTCTGGCACAAAACGCAGGAATCGCTGAAAATACCAACCAGGCGCTTTTCTATGCCGCCGGAGATTATGTAGGGCTTCTGGATCACGATGATGTATTGACCGAAAGTGCGCTCTACGAAATGGCAAAGGCAGTGACAGAAGGCATACAGAGGGGGATAAGACCCCAAATGCTCTATTCCGATGAAGATAAATGCAACGGAGACAGAACAAAATATTATGAGCCTAATTATAAAGAAGATTTTAATCTGGATCTGCTTCTTTCCAACAATTATATCTGTCATTTTCTGGTGATGGATAGAGAATTGATTGGGAGATTAAAATTCCGTAAAGAATATGAAGGTGCCCAGGATTATGATCTGGTATTGCGGGCAGCGTATGTCCTCAGAGAGCAGGAAGCGGCGATTGTGCATGTCCCTGACGTGCTGTATCACTGGAGATGCCATCTTGGTTCCACAGCGGAAAATCCCCGGAGCAAGCTGTATGCTTACGAGGGCGGGCGCCGGGCTATACAGGATTATGCGGATCGGGCGGGGTGGAAGGCCGCAGCGGTCCAAACCGCTCATGTGGGTTTTTATGCGCTGCGGTACGAGGGCTCTGTCTTCGACAGCCGAACGGATGTGGGAGCCGTGGGAGGCAGGGTGGTCAGGAAAGGGCGAGTGGCCAGCGGCAGACTGACGGACGGGCATGAGGTGGCAGAGGAGCCGGAAGGAAGAGCAGTCCCAGGGGAAGACGTGCGCGGAAGTAGTCTGATGGACGGGCATGGGGTGGCAGGGATTCCGGACGGCAGGGAAGTACGTCATGCAGGCGCGATCGGAGGCAGTCCGTCACGCAGGGGCGGCGCCGTGCTGTACGAGAACCTTCCGATTCATTACAGCGGTTACCTCCACCGTGCGATACTGCCGCAGGATGCATATGCCGTGGATCTGCGCAATATCCAGGTGCGCCCGGAATGCAGGGATCTTTTTGAACGGATTACAGGAGTGCCTTACCAGGAAGTACCGAGTGAGGATATTTTCGATGCGGCGCTTTTGCCCGAAGATTGCGATATTCGGGAACTGAGCCTGGCTCTGGGCAGGGCGCTGCATGAAGCGGGATATCGGGTTCTGTATCTGCCCGGGGACCGGAAGGACGTCTGTGTCGACCGGAAAGGCGTTCGTATCGACCGGAAGGGCGCCAGGGCTTTGACAAAGTAAAGTACAAGGAAAAGAGATAAGGTTTGATTGGTGGTATCAATATGGCACAGGTAACGGTTATCATTCCCAATTACAATGGAATCAGATTTCTAAAGGACTGTCTGGAAGCCCTATTCTCTCAGGAAGACAGTCCCGCATATCAGGTGGTGGTGGTGGACAACGGCTCCGGGGACAAGAGCCTGGAGCTGCTGAAGACGCAATTTCCTCAGGTGCAGGTGATTGCCCTTTCCTCCAACACCGGGTTTTGTCATGCCGTAAATGTTGGCATCCGGGCGGCGAAGACACCATATGTCGTTCTGCTCAACAATGATACCAAAGTGTATCCGCGGTTTGTCAGGGCTCTTTATGATGCCATTGAAGCCAGGCCCCGGGCTTTTGCCGTCAATGCGCAGATGGTCATGTGGGATGATCCCGATCTGCTGGATGATGCGGGTGACCGATACTGCGTCCTGGGCTGGGCATATGCCAGGGGGAAAGGGAAGCCTGCCGCAGCGTATGGGCATCCGGCAGAGATTTTTTCCGCCTGCGGGGGCGCTTCCATCTACAGGCAGAGTATATTGGAGGAAATCGGCCTTTTTGACGAGGCTCATTTTGCGTATCTGGAGGATCTGGATATCGGGTGGAGAGCCCGCATTCGGGGTTACCGCAGTTATTATGAGCCGTCGGCCAGAGTCATTCATTACGGCAGTGCGTCCAGCGGATCCCGCTATAACGAATGGAAGGCGAAAATGGCCGCCTCCAACAGCGTATATGTGATTGCAAAAAATATGCCGCTGCTTCAATGGATATGGAATTTACCGTTTTTAGTGACAGGTTTTATCATTAAATTCTTATTTTTCTGTAAAAAAGGGTTAGGGGAACAGTATTGGAATGGAATCCGGGAGGGGATGAGGAAGGCATGTTCCCCGGCCGGGAAGGCTCGGAAAGTGAAGTTTCAATGGAAAAATCTGCGGCATTATCTGGCCGTTCAGTGGCAGTTTTATATCAATACGCTGCGTATTCTTAAGGAATCTTAAGAAATAGCTTCATAAAATCCTAAGTTGTTTTTTTCATAATAATATTGTAAGGTATTACCGTAGGTGGCGCTTATGATAAAGGACAATCAGAAAGTATTTAACCGATTGATGGTAATTTTGGATGCCGCCATTACCGCGGCTTCCTTTATGTTAGCCTATTTTTTCAAGTTCTATCTGTTGGAAGATGGGCCGGGGATCGGTGTGCTTCCGGCAGGAGATTATTTTACATTGCTGCTCTTTATTGTTCCTATTTATATGCTGCTGTATTATGCCTGCAGTGTATATGCGCCCAAGCGGACGGTGCGGCGGCGGTTTGAGATATTCGGGATCATTAAGGCCAATACCATCGGAATCGTAGCGTTGATCATTATCTTGTATATGATTATACGGGAAATCAACTTTTCGCGTTCCGTAATGGCACTTTTCTATTTCTTTAATGTTTTTTTTACATCCTGTTTCCGGCTGGCTCTCCGCAAGGGTTTAAGCACGATCAGAAGCAGAGGATACAATCTGAAGCATATTTTGCTGGTGGGATATTCCAGGGCGGCGGAGGAATACATTGACAGACTGACCGACAATCCTCAGTGGGGCTATGTAGCCTGCGGGATTCTGGACGATCATGTGCCTGCGGGAACGCTGTACAAAGGTGTGAAGGTTTTGGGCCGTCTGGGGAATCTGGAAGTGATACTGCCGGAGAACAAGCTGGATGAAATCGCGATATCCCTTTCGCTGAAGGATTATCACAATCTGGAGAGCATCGTTTCCGTCTGTGAAAAGTCGGGCGTGCATACGAAATTCATTCCGGATTACAACAGCCTGATTCCTACCAAGCCGTATACGGAGGATTTGATGGGGTTGCCGGTAATCAATATCCGCTATGTGCCGCTGACCAATACGGGAAATATTATCATAAAGCGGATTATGGATATTGCAGGGGCGCTGTGCGGAATCGTGATTACATCTCCAATTATGCTGACTGCAGCCATGCTGGTGAAGCTGACAAGCCCCGGACCGGTGATTTTCAGACAGGAGCGGGTGGGGCTGCATAATAAGCCTTTTTACATGTATAAGTTCCGCAGTATGGAGCGGCAGTCTCCTAGGCAGGAGCGGCTGGCGTGGACGGTGAGAAATGATCCCAGGGTAACACCTGTAGGGAAGATCCTGCGGCGTACCAGCATCGACGAATTGCCTCAGCTGTTTAACATATTAAAAGGAGACATGAGCCTGGTGGGGCCCAGGCCGGAGCGTCCTCTTTTTGTTGAAAAGTTTAAAGAAGAAATACCCAGATATATGGTGAAGCATCAGGTGCGTCCCGGTTTGACCGGATGGGCCCAGGTGAACGGCCTGCGGGGGGACACATCCATCCGCAAACGGATTGAATACGATCTTTACTATATTGAGAACTGGACGCTGGGTTTTGATCTGAAGATAATCCTGATGACTTTTTTCACAGGATTTGTTAATAAAAATGCATACTAAACGAAATAGCAGGTCCTGTCGATGTACGGGGGGAGGGCACTGCGGGACTAAATTAAAGGAGAAGGGACTATGGCAACTTCAGGAAGAATGAATTCAAGACAGCGCGCGGCAAGACAGAAGAGGAAGATTATTCTCTTTGTGTTTGAGATTATCGTGATTTTGATCATGGCCGTGATCTTGTATCTGGTGATGAACAAAACCAGCGAGGGACCGAAGGTGGCGAATCTGGATCCGAAGAATCTGGCGATTCCTACGGAAGTGATCGAGAAGACGGAGGAAGGCGGCACCATGCACGGCTATATGAATGTGGCTTTGTTCGGTCTGGATGCGGAGACGGACAGTCAGCTGTACAAGGGCAGCCGGAGCGACAGTATCATGATCGCCAGCGTTAACCTGGATACAGGCGACATCAAGCTGGTGAGTGTGTACCGTGATTCTTATTTGAATATCGGACCCTATAAGGGGAATGCGGAGTATTATTGGAAATGTAATACGGCCTATGCAGCCGGCGGTGCAGAGCAGGCAGTCAGGATGCTGAATATGAATCTGGATATGGATATCACGGATTTCGTGGCAGTGGGATATAAAGGGCTGAGCAGCGTGATCGACGGGCTGGGAGGTATCTATCTTGATATTACCCAGGAGGAGGTAGCCCATCTGAACAATTATCAGATCGGCGTATCCGCTGTCTTAAAATGTGATTACACTCCCGTGAAGGAGGCCGGCTATCAGCTGCTGAACGGAACCCAGGCTACCGCATACTGCCGTATCCGTGCCACCGCAGGGGATGACTTCAAGCGTACCGCCCGTCAGAGAGCGGTTCTGAAGGCCATTGAGGAACAGGCCAAGAAGACGGATCTGGTCACGCTGACGAAGGTTTTCAATGATTGCATCGGTAATATTTACACCAGTATCGACTCTAAGGATATTCTGGATCTGATCGGAAATATTGCAAAGTACAGCATTGTGGAGGAGGCCGGTTTCCCTCAGGAGGATCTGCGTACCACAGGCAATATCGGCGCAAAGGGGAGCTGCGTTATCCCGCAGGATCTGGAATCCAATGTCATCTGGCTGCATCAGTTCCTTTTTGACGATGACGATTATACCGTGACAGACAGCGTTAAAGAGTATGGTTCCGTGATAGAGGCAGAGACATCCCAGTATCTGCGCAAATAAATGAAACAGTAATCCCGAAGGGGTTGCTGCATGAGGGGAGTCGGATGCAGAGCGGCGGGGGAGAGTGCCCCGGGCCGTGTCTGCCGTCCCTTTTGCGGCGGCTCCTTTTTACATTGTAGGAAAGTCCGCCGCCAGACGGACATGGAATCGGCAAGGAGCCGAAGGTACTTTTTTAATGCGATGAACTGCCGGGAAAAGGAGCATGTACAATTTTGAAAATCGATGTGATTATTCCGGTTTATAAACCGGATGCCGGACTATTGTCTCTGCTGGACAGGCTGGAAACGCAGTCTGTACCGGTAAACAAGATCATTCTTATAAATACGGAGGAGAAATATTTCAGAGAACTGACGGACGGAACGGGATTTGCCGAAAGATACCCCAATGCGGAGGTACATCATATCGCCCGGAAAGAATTTGACCACGGGGGAACCAGGCATCAGGCCGTGCAGTATTCCGATGCAGAGATATTTATTTGTATGACACAGGACGCCCTGCCGGCGGATGATCGTCTGGTGGAGCGGTTGACAGGACATTTTTCAGGAAATGGGGCGGTTTGCTACGCCAGGCAGCTTCCAGGGGCGGATTCCCCGGTATTCGAGAGGGCTTCCCGGTATTTTAACTATCCGGAGGTTTCCCGGGAGAAGACCATTGCGGACTTGGGGACTTTGGGGATCAAGACCTATTTCTGTTCCAATGTGTGCGCGGCATACCGGAGAGACATATATGAAAAAACGGGCGGTTTTATCCGTCATACGATTTTTAACGAAGATATGATCTATGCGGCGGCTGCGGTAAAAGCCGGATATGCCATTCGCTATGAGGCACAGGCACAGGTGATTCATTCTCATCAGTACACCAATTGGCAGCAGCTGCGGCGTAATTTTGATCTGGGTGTCTCCCAGGCGGATCATCCGGAGGTATTTGCGGGAGTTTCTTCGGAGTCCGAGGGGAAACGGCTGGTAGTACAGACATGGCGGTATCTGAAGGAACAGGGGCAAAGGCGCCGTTTTCCGGGATTTTGCCTGCAGTGCGGGTTTAAATATGCCGGTTATCTGCTGGGCAGGCATTATAAAAAGCTGCCCCGGACACTGGTGCTGAAGATTACGGACAATCAGGAATATTGGGACTGAAAAAAGAAAGGTATTTTTCACAATCACTTCATTTTGTAAACACAATTTCATCACAATTGGAAGCTATACTGATGTACATAAAGATGAAACAACAAATTACAAATTTTTATAAGAAAAGAGAGGTAGTCATTATGTACGAAAACGAAATCTATTCCAATTCAGAAAATGGTGGTTACACATCTTATCAGACCGGCAGTTACGGTACCGGTAATTCTTATGGCACTGATCAAAACGTGAAGGGCGGAAAGAAGAAAAAAGGTACTTTCCGTAAATTTATCGTCAGCATGGGGCTGGGCATTACCTTCGGCGTATTTGCGGGGGCAGGATTCTATGCAGTACGGCTCGGAGCCGATAAATTGCTTCCGGCGGGAAATCAGGAAGCGATTACATCGCAGACTCAGCAAGAGGGGAATCCTGCCGAAGAGGCCAGGATGGACAATATTAATTATGTGACCTATGTCAGCGACGACATTTCGGGGGTGGTGGAGAATGTGATGCCGGCCATGGTATCCATTGTCAATACGTCCACCAGAACCACATCCTTTTTCGGATACACCTATGAGGAGTCACGTCCCTCAGCGGGTTCCGGCATTATTGTAGAGGAGAAAGACGGCGAGCTGCTGATCGTCTCCAACAATCATGTAGTTGCAAATGCAGATTCGCTGGAAGTGACTTTCATTGACGGAACAACGGCGGCTGCCAATATCAAGGGGCAGGATTCTGACATGGATCTGGCAGTGATTGCGGTATCTTTAGAGAGTCTGACGGAGGATACCAGAAAGGCCATTAATGTTGCCACTCTGGGAGACAGCGACAGCCTGAAGCTGGGACAGCCCGTTATCGCCATCGGCAATGCGCTGGGCAACGGTCAGTCGGTGACAAACGGCATCGTCAGTGCTTTGGACCGGGAGGTGACCAATGAGGACGGTACCACCGGTACCTATATCCAGACCAACGCGGCCATTAACGGCGGCAATTCCGGCGGCGCTCTGCTGACCATCACGGGGGAGGTCATCGGCATTAATTCCGGTAAAATCAAGGCCACAGGCGTGGAAGGTATGGGATATGCAATCCCTATCAGTTCTGCCAGCCCCATCATTGCGGATCTGATGGAACGTCAGACCA
Source organism: uncultured Acetatifactor sp. (assembly GCA_910584865.1). Lineage (GTDB taxonomy): Bacteria > Bacillota > Clostridia > Lachnospirales > Lachnospiraceae > Acetatifactor. The sequence goes on along the minus strand of CAJUCE010000014.1, from coordinate 35,732 downwards.
GGACGGAGAAAGCGGCCGAAGAGGAGCGGGGCTATCTGGGAATTTCTCCGCAGACGGTGGACGGCACGACGGAGCAGATGTTCGGCATTCCTCAGGGGGTATATGTAGCCAAGGTATTCGAGGATACCGCAGCGGAGCAGGTAGGAATCAGAAAGGGAGACGTATTGGTGAAGCTGGACGGACAGAAGGTGTCTTCATCTGAGGAATTGATGAAGGCGCTGGAGTATTACAAAGCCGGAGAGACTGTTTCCATTACCTTAAAGCGCGTGGAGAACGGAGAATATGTGGACGTGGAACTGGAGGTGACTCTGGGAAACCGCCCGGAAGAAGATCAGTAATAGAAACAGTGCAAGAGCAGAGCAAGTGATTGACAGGCTGCCGCATATATGGTCTAAGGGCCGGAGTGCGGCAGTTTTTCTGTACATTTTTTAACGTTTTTTATTTCTTTAGAAAAAGTTCACTTGTACAGACAGCCGTTTTCAAGTATACTGGAAGGGACGTATATAGAGAAAGAAAAGGGATACAGGAAAAAGGAAGCAGTCCGGGTCAGGCTTTTGCGTATGGAGATATGCAGGAGAGGGCGCGGGGCGCACGGAAGTGAGGAAATGAGAGATGTCAGACTTATATAACGAAAATGAAGAGAACGAAGGCCGGGAGGAAGAGAAGAAAGGCGATGAAGGCAGTACGGACCTGACAGAGGGACATCCGGATGCTTCTGCCAGAAAGAATGCGGGAAAGAGCGATAATAAGGACTATGAGGATGTATGCTTTGTCTGCAGGCGCCCGGAGAGCAAGGCGGGCAAGATGTTCAAGCTGCCCAACAATATCTGCGTCTGCAACGACTGCATGCACAGGACCATGGAGACTGTCAGTCAGTTTGACTACCAGGGAATGCTGAACAATCCGCAGCTGCAGAACGAATTGGAGCAGCTGTCCAAGCAGGGATTTCCCAATATCAGCTTTGTGAACCTGGCGGATCTGCGGGGAGACGGCGGCATTCCCAACAAGCAGAAGCTGAAAAAGAAGAAAAAGGAAGAAGAGCAGGCGCCGGTTTTGAATATCCGCGATATCCCGGCACCGCACAAAATAAAAGCCAGTCTGGACGAGTATGTGGTAGGGCAGGAGCATGCCAAGAAGGTGATCTCCGTAGCGGTATATAATCATTACAAGCGTGTGGCCACAGGCACCATGGACAATATCGAGATCGAGAAGTCCAATATGCTGATGATCGGTCCTACCGGCTGCGGGAAGACTTATCTGGTGAAGACCCTGGCTAGGCTGTTAGACGTGCCTCTGGCGATTGCGGATGCCACCTCCCTGACGGAGGCAGGCTATATCGGAGATGATATCGAATCCGTGGTCTCCAAGCTGTTGGCGGCTGCAGACAATGATGTGGAGAAAGCGGAGCAGGGGATCATTTTCATAGATGAGATTGACAAAATTGCCAAGAAGAAAAATACCAACACCAGGGATGTCAGCGGTGAAAGCGTACAGCAGGGAATGCTGAAACTCTTAGAGGGGGCGGAGATAGAGGTTCCCGTGGGCGCCAACAGCAAAAACGCCATGGTGCCTTTGACCACAGTGAATACTCGGAATATCCTGTTCATCTGCGGCGGGGCTTTTCCGGATTTGGAAGAGGTGATCAAAGAGCGTCTGCGCAAGAGTGCTTCCATCGGCTTTAACGCGGAATTGAAGGACAAGTATGACAAGGAGAAGAATATCCTGGAGAAAGTAACCGTGGAGGATATCCGGAAATTCGGTATGATTCCGGAGTTTATCGGCCGTCTTCCCATTATTTTCACCCTGCGCGGGCTGACCAAGGAGATGCTGGTGAAGGTCTTGAAGGAGCCGAAGAATGCTATTTTGAAGCAATATCAGAAGCTTCTGGAGTTAGATGAAGTGAAGCTGGAGTTTACGGATGAGGCCCTGAAGGCCATTGCGGACAAGGCTATGGAGCGGGATACCGGCGCCAGGGCACTGCGCTCCATTATCGAGGAATTTATGCTGGATATTATGTATGAGATCCCGAAGGATGACAATATCGGCAGGGTGACCATTACCCGTGAGTATATCGAGGGGACGGGCGGGCCTATTATTGATATCCGCAGCAATCAGATCCTGGAGAATCCGGACCAATTAAAGCAAATCAGCGGCAGCTGATTTGTGAACCGGCTGTGCTGCGGCGGGGACGGAAAGCGGGCCGGGAGGGAGCCGGAACGGAAAGAAAATTTTAGAATATGCATAATTGCGAGATGCCTTCAAGCCCAAAGGGTTTGAGGGCATTTTATTTAAAAGAGTTTTCTTTTTCATATTGACATTTTCTGAATCTGTGGTAATATAAACATATGAACAATGATTCATATGATAGGATGTTCCGAAAAAACGGATCATCAGGAGAAAGAGGAGGAGATATCATGAAGAAAACGTACAAGATCGAGGTAGACTGCGCAAACTGCGCTCTGAAGATGGAGGAAGCCGCGAAGAAGGTGGAAGGTGTCCAGGGGGCTACAGTGAGCTTTATGACCCAGAAGATGAAGGTGGAATTTGCAGAAGGGGCGGATGAGAAGGCTGTTATGTGTTCCGTGCGCAGGGCCTGCAAGAAAGTGGAGGATGACTGTGAGATCTTTTTGGAATGAGCGCGCCTGTTGATTATGGGAAAGTAAGGTAAGGAAAAATGACGAAGAAACAGAAAAAAGTATTATACCGTATTATTATAGCCGCAGTGCTGATGATTGCTCTGTATTTTGTGCCTGCGGAAGGATATCTGAGGTTTGCCCTTTACCTGGTGCCTTATCTGATTATCGGCTATGATATCCTGAGAAAAGCGGCTTTGGGGATTCTTCACGGAGAGGTTTTTGACGAGAATTTCCTGATGGCGGTGGCTACGGTGGGCGCAATGCTGCTGGGGGTGTACAATGAGGCAAACGGAATGGAAGGGGAATTCGCCGAAGGTGTGGCGGTTATGCTTTTCTATCAGATCGGCGAGCTTTTCCAGGCGGTGGCAGTGGGGAAAAGCCGCAGGAATATCAGCGCTCTCATGGATATCCGGCCGGATTATGCCAATGTGGAGGATGAGGCAGGGAATCTGGAACAGGTGGATCCGGAGGATGTGGAGACAGGTACCGTCATTGTGGTACAGCCCGGGGAGAAGATTCCCATCGACGGGATCGTGGCGGAGGGACATTCCACATTGAATACCAGTGCCCTCACCGGAGAGAGCGTGCCCAGAGATGTGGCGGCCGGGGAAGAGGTGATCAGCGGCTGTGTCAATCTTTCCGGCCTTTTGCGGATACGCACCACCAGGGAATTCGGAGAATCCACAGTGTCCAAGATTCTGGATCTGGTGGAGAATTCCAGCATGAAGAAGGCCAGGGCAGAGAATTTCATTACAAAATTTGCCAGATATTATACTCCTGCCGTCTGCTACAGCGCGCTGGCGCTGGCGGTGATACCTTCGGTGGTGAATCTGATCATGGGGAATCCTGCCAATTGGAGTACCTGGATTATAAGGGCGTTGACCTTTTTGGTCATCAGCTGTCCCTGCGCATTGGTCATTTCTATTCCGCTCAGCTTTTTCGGGGGGATCGGGGGTGCATCGGCCTGCGGTATTTTAGTGAAGGGGTCAAATTATCTGGAGACGCTGGCGAAGACAAAATATGTGGTATTTGATAAAACCGGCACATTGACCAAAGGGGTTTTCCAGGTTACGGAAGTGAAGGCGGCGCCGGAATTTGAAAAGGCGGTAGAAAGCGGTTCCCTGAAAGGGATTCTGACAGACAGGACAGAGGCGGGGGATAAATTGCTGGAACTGGCAGCCTATGCCGAAAGTTATTCTAATCATCCCATATCAAAGAGCCTGAAGGAGGCTTATGGGGAGGAAGTGGATAAGGCACAGGTCAGCGATGTGGAAGAGATCAGCGGCCATGGCGTGAAGGCGCAGGTCAGCGGGCATGAGGTTGCCGCCGGGAATTTCAGGTTGATGGAGAGCCTGGGCATTGAACGGAGGGAGAGCAGGGAAACGGGGACTACGGTTCATGTGGCTGTGGACGGTATGTATGCTGGATACGTTCTGATCTCCGATGTGGTAAAGGAGCAATCTAGGGAGGCAATCGCGTCGCTGAAGGCAGCAGGGGTGAAAAAGACTGTTATGCTGACGGGAGACGGCAAAATAGCGGCAAGGAATGTAGCCGCCATGCTGGGGGTGGACGAATACAAGAGCGAGCTGCTTCCCGCCGATAAAGTGGCGGCAGTGGAAGAATTGCTGGCGCAGAAGGCGCCCCGGGAGAACCTGGCATTTGTGGGAGACGGTATCAATGATGCGCCGGTGCTGTCCAGGGCAGATATCGGTGTGGCCATGGGGGCGCTTGGATCCGATGCAGCCATTGAAGCGGCCGATATTGTCCTGATGGATGACAATCCCATGAAGCTGGCGCTGGCGATGCGGATTTCCAGGAAGTGTCTGCGCATTGTATATGAAAATATCATATTTGCACTGGCGGTCAAAGCGGTTTGTCTGATTTTGGGCGCTTTCGGCATTGCAAATATGTGGATCGCCATTTTTGCGGATGTGGGCGTGATGGTGCTGGCAGTATTGAATGCGGTCAGATGCCTGAATGTAAAAAGGGGACTTGCCTGATTGGGAAAAAGCGTATATAATTTTAACGTATCTTTTGGTTGCGTTTTGTTGTATACAGGAGGCTTGTGTTCCGGTGCATGAGGAAGAAAAAAGAAAAGCAATAAAAACATATCAGGGCTTCATCATCGTAGCCGGAATTGTGATTCTCGCTGTGGCGGAGTGGTTTGGCCACAGGAGAATCACATTTATGATGGATGACGAATGGTATGGCACCAATCTGGTTACCAACCAGCCTTTGAGGGGATTGTCGGATATCATTGAAAGTCAGATATGGCATTTTCGAAACTGGGGCGGGCGCTGTATGACCCATGGAATTCTCCAGCTGACACTGATGTCGGGAGAGTTCATGGCTGATATGCTGAATATGGCGGCCTTTTTGCTTCTGGGATGGATGATTTGTGCGGCGGCAGAATGGAAGAAACCATTTGCTTTTCTGCTGTCTTCTTCTCTGATAGTTGCATTGAATCCCAACGCCAGGATGAGTATGTTCTGGCAGTCCGGAACCGTCAATTATGTCTATTCTGCGGTATGGATTCTGGCGTTTATCCTGCCTTATCTGCGGCAGGTGAAGATGCCTGAGGCGAACCGTATGCCCCTGGCGGATTTGTGGATTCTGCCCCTGGGGCTGATGGCCGGATGGAGCAATGAAAATATGGGCCCGGCCTGTCTGTGCGTGGCGGCCGGAGCGGGTGTGTACAGGGCGAAATGCCAGAAGCAGAAGCTGCCGGCATGGATGATTTCAGGTACGGTGAGTTGCCTGGCAGGGAGTATTCTTGTTGTTGCGGCTCCAGGGAATTTCGTCAGGGTGGATGCCCTGGAGAAGAAAGCTTTCGGGGAGGTTCTGTACGACCGGTTTTGCTCCATGCTGCATGCGGGAGGAGAGTTTCTTTTTCCGGCTGCGGTATTGGTTACGGCGGTTTTACTGCTGTGGACGGTATGTCTGAAGGAGAAATTACGGCCGGATCAGTGGATGCTGGCAGCACTGGCGGTCTTGTCCTACGGCGCCATGGTATTGTCTCCCCATTATCCTGACAGGGCTGCCTTCGGCACCATGACCATATGCATTGTGCTGAGTCTGTCTGTTCTTCGGGAAATCCTGAAAAAGAATATCCGTCTGTACGGTTATATAGGGTGTATGGCCCTGTGCTATTGGTGCCGGGCAATGTGGATATTATTCTGGATGTAGCGGAATTTGTACCGACTATTATGAGATTGGCAAAGGGCGGACGGCAGAAAGGGAGTGGGGCAGATGGCGGTAAAGGGCGTATGGAAGAAATGGGGAAGATGGGTGCAGACGGCGGGAATAGCCGGTCTGCTTTTCCTTGCCTGGATGACCATTCATGATATGCAGACCGCAGAGGGAACGGGACTGTATCTGATGTTTCAGGCAGGGGCGGAGAAACGGGATATTTTTGACTGGCTGGTGGAAGGAATCGGTATGCTGTGCCTTCTGGCGGTTGCGGCGGCGCCCTGTATCGCCATGAAGCGCTTCCGGCCGGATGCATTCTTGCGCTTTCTGGCCGCGTATCTGGCTTTTCTGCCTACGGTGAGCACTGCAGCCGTGGTGCATCTGCTGGACGGAACGGATGAGATCCTGCTGCATCCGGCTTTTTCGGAAGGAAAACTCGGCAGCGTTTTGCTGGATGGCCTGGAGGGGCTGACTCCTGTCCTGGGAGCGGGGGCGCCGCTTTTGTTTCTGGCTGCTGCGGCTTATGCGGCCCAGGGGGAAACGGCGCGGCGTAAGGGATTGTCCTGGAAGAGCATTGCGGTATTGGCGATTTGGCTGCTGCTGGTGCCGTTTTCCCTTTGCTTCCCGAAGCTGACAGCCCATTGTCATTATCTGTTTTGCTATGGGCTTTTATTATATGGATGTAATCTGTGGGAGAAGCTTTTGGACCGTTTTCCGGAACTGAGGGGTTTTGGTTGGATTTTGACAGGGATCTTTTGCGCCAGAGGCATTGACCGTATGATGGAAATTATGAGCGTGTACCATATCTGAATCCGTCATTTTATACATGCGTCGGTTCATACTATAGTGCAGAGTGCCGAAACGGTGGCTGAAAGGCGGATTGAGCGCCGGCTTCGGACATGACACAGTATGACATTGCGGCGGGAGTATTTCCGGCTGCAAGGGACGGATGGGGGCAGATATGGAGGAATTTATAATCATTGGGATTCCCTTTGCGGGGACTACTCTGGGAGCGGCCATGGTGTTTTTCATGAAAAGGAAAATGACATCATGGCTGGAAATGCTTTTATTGGGGTTTGCATCCGGTGTGATGATCGCAGCGTCGGTGTGGTCGCTGCTGATTCCGGCGATGGAAATGGCAAGGGCGCGCGGGGGTATCGTCTGGCTGCCGGCCGCAGCCGGATTTTTGCTGGGAATCGGATTCTTACTGCTGCTGGACAGCCTGGCTTTCCGCATTCGTGTGGAGAATCAGAAGCCGGAGGGATTGAAGACGGATTTTCAAAAGACTGCCATGCTGGTATTTGCCGTGACGCTTCACAATCTGCCGGAAGGGATGGCGGTGGGTGTGGCGCTTGCAGGCGCTTTGACACAGAATACGGGCATGACCATGGCGGGGGCATATGTGCTGGTTATCGGAATTGCGATTCAGAACTTCCCGGAGGGCACGATCATATCCATGCCGCTTCGAAATGCGGGGATGTCGCGGTCGAAAGCATTCTGGTACGGGGTGCTGTCCGGAGCGGTAGAGCCTGCGGGTGCGGCGGTGACTGTGCTCCTGGCCCGGCAGATCGTTCCGATTTTGCCCTACTTGCTGGCATTTGCCGCAGGGGCGATGCTTTATGTGGTGGTAGACGAACTGATTCCCGAGGCGCAGTCGGAGGGCTATTCCAGGATCGGCACCATCGGTATGGCAGCGGGCTTTGTACTGATGATGGTTTTGGATGTGGCTGTATAAGGGAATTTTTGGCGCGGGAAGCGTTTGTTGCGGAACCTAAAAAACAGCAAGAAGCGCTTGCTGCGGAACTAACATAGGAGGAAAATATGAGACTGTTGATTATCAGACATGGCGATCCGGATTATGGAAGGGATTCGCTCACGGAAAAGGGGTGGAGGGAAGCCGCTCTTCTGGCGGAGAGAATTTCGAAGCTGGATGTGGCGGCCTTTTATGTATCCCCGCTGGGACGGGCGAAGGACACGGCGTCGCTTACCCTGAAAAAGATGAACCGGGAGGCGGTTGAATATGAATGGCTGCAGGAATTTCCGCCTACGATTCAGCGGCCTGATACCGTCGGGGTCAGACGGACGATTGCCTGGGATTGGCTGCCTCAGGACTGGACAAAAGAAGAGGCGTATTTTCGGCGGGACCAGTGGGCGGACACGGAGATTATGCAGGAGGGCGACGTGGGAGAGGCGTACAGGCAGGTGATCCGGGGCTTTGACAATGTGCTGGCAAATCATGGGTATATCAGAGACGGCGAGTATTACAAGGCGGAGCGTCCCAACCGGGATACGATCGTCTTTTTCTGTCACTTTGGGCTGGAATGTGTACTTTTGAGCCGCCTGATGAATGTGTCGCCCATGATTTTGTGGCATCACACCTGCGCGGCGCCGGCTTCTGTGACCACGTTAATCACGGAAGAGCGCAGACAGGGGAAGGCATCTTTTCGGATGAGCGCCTTTGGGGACATCTCCCATTTTTATCCGGAGGAGGAAGAACCTTCCTTGTCAGCCAGATTCTGCGAGACTTTTGACTGCGCCCGGGAGAGACATGATTAATATACGATAAAATACGGTTTCATCTGTTTTGCTTGACATCGGAAGCTTTTCGTGCTATTCTAAGTCTGAACTCGATATGTCGATGCACGACATGTCGAGGGGAGATAGAAAGGAGCCGGACAATTGCGTGAGTCGTTACAGAAAAAATATATTCCCATGACTGAGACGATTTATTATACGTTGCTGGCGGTCCTGTCTCCCAGGCATGGATATGCCATTATTCAATACGTCTGCGGGTTGACAAAGGGCAGAATCCTTCTGGGTACGGGGACGCTCTACACCATGCTGGGAAGATTGGTCTCCGACGGCATGATCGTAGTGACGCCGGAGAGCGATAAGAAAACGTATCAGATTACCGATGCGGGCATGGAGCTGCTGGACGAGGAAACCCGGAGGCTGGAAAAGCAGCTTGCGGACGGGCAAAAAATTCTGGCAGGGGGGGTATTTATGGATCAGGATTCGTATCAGGGCTGAGAATGCTGTTGATAACAGACGGCATGTCTGTTCTGTAATCAGGAAATCTTTTGTATAGAAAAAGCGGAATAGGAGAATAGGATGAAACTGGAAGTGAAGGACATTCGCAAAAGCTTTGGGGAAAAGGAAGTGCTCCACGGCATCTGCTTTCAGGTGGAAAGCGGAAAGGCGCTGGGGCTGCTGGGCAGAAACGGAGCGGGAAAGACGACCACGATCCGTATTCTGATGGATGTATTCCATGCCGACAGCGGAGAGATTCTGCTGGACGGCACGAAATTTGTTCCGGCGAAACACCAGATCGGCTATTTGCCGGAGGAGAGAGGTCTGTATCCCAAGAGGACAGTGATGGATCAGATGGTGTATCTGGCCTGCCTGCGGGGGATGAGGACAAAGGAGGCCAGGGAAAATGCAGTCAGGTGGCTTGAACGGCTGGAGGTGGGAGAATATGCCTCACGAAAGCTGGAGACGCTTTCCAAAGGCAACCAGCAGAAGGTACAGCTGGCGTCCACATTGGTGTGCAATCCGGATATTGTGATTCTGGATGAGCCCTTCAGCGGCCTGGACCCGGTGAACTCTCAGATTTTGAAGGATGTGGTGAATGAGCTGATCGGCGATAACAAGCTGGTGATTTTCTCCAGTCACCAGATGAGCTATGTGGAGGAATTCTGCGACAATATTGCAGTGATCAATCAGGGAAAGGTGGTGCTGGACGGAGAACTGAGGGAGATTAAGAGAGAGTACGGCAGGAACAGGCTGATGCTGGCAGCGGAGAATTATTCCATGGAGGCACTGGCGGAGAAGACCCGGAGAGAATGGGACGATTGTGTGAGCATAGTCGGGCAGAAGAAGGAATTCCTGATTCTGGAACTGAAGGGGGACACGGACAGGCGCAGGTTCATGGAACGATTGGTCCGCTCCGATGTGGAGGTGGAGAAGTTCGGCGGATACGAGCCGTCTCTGAACGATATTTTTGTGAGCAAGGTGGGTGAGGAGATATGAGAAAGTTTATCATTGTGCTGCGATATGAATTGAAGGAGTATTTTACCAATAAAGTATTCATGATCCTGACCGCAATGTTGGCAGTGCTGGGAGTGATACTGCTTTTCCTCCCCCGCTTTATGGATATGTCCGACTTTACCGGCGTACAGATCGCGGGAGACAACAGCGGGCAGGAGGAGACAGAGGAGGGAGAGAAGGATACCTTTATCTATCTGGACAAGGCAGGGGTGGTACATAAAGAGATCCTGGAAGGCATGTTTTCGGATGTGATATGGCAGGAAGCCGGGGACGAGACGGAAGTCGCAGCGGCGGTGGAAGCCCGGGAAGCAGCAGCGGGATTTGTGGTCACGGGAGCTTCGGAATACGAGTACTATGTCTTTAACAAATCCATGACCGACCGGAATACTGCGGTTTTTGACCAGGCTATGAAGCTGTTTTACCGGATGGATTACTGCAGTCGGACAGGCTGGGATCTGGAGGAGATTACTGCCATGTACGATGTTCCTGTCACAGTCACCGAGACAGTGCTGAACAAGGACTCGGAGAGCAATTACTGGTATTGCTATTTCCTGGTGATTGTGGTGTTCATGCTGATCGTTTATTATGGCCAGATGATCGCTGTCTCTGTCACCAATGAGAAGAGCAACCGGGCCATCGAGGTTCTGGTGACCAGCACTTCGTCCGACAGCCTGCTGTTTGGAAAGGTGATTGCCGGCGCCATCGGCGGAGTGTTTCAGATGGGAGTTGTGCTGGGAGCCATATTGCTGGCCTACCAGGCAAACCGGGAACAGTGGGGCGGTATGCTGGATATGTTTTTGCACATTCCGGCGGAAGTGATATTGGCATTTACTTTCTTCGGACTGGGGGGATATCTGTTTTATGCATTTCTCTATGGAGCAATGGGGGCGCTGGTGAGCAAGACGGAGGATGTGAGCAAGAGTGTATCCGGTCTGATGGTGGTGATTATGGCAGTTTATTTCTTCTCGCTGATTAACCTGATGGATGTGGACGGGAAGATCATCCGGATTCTGTCCTTTCTGCCGGTCAGCTCCTACAGCACCATGTTTGCCAGAATTGCCATGGGAACGGTAGCACCGTGGGAGATTTTGGCATCCTTCCTGATCCTTGCGGCATCCATTGCAGGGACAGGGCTCCTGGGAGCGAAAATATACCGTATGGGGACTTTGCGATACGGCAATCCCATTAAAATCGGGGCCGCGCTGAAAGATTTGAAGAAAAGCGAATAATAAAATCGGTAATTTTGATAAAAAAGCTGCGCAGGGGGACATTTTTGGAAATGTCTCACAGCGCAGTTTTTCTATGGCGCTCTATTCCCGGCAGGAAATGGCCGCCATGCCCAGGGCATTATTGCCGCTTTTGCAGGAATTCCAGAAACCGAAGCGTGAGATTCGGATCATAGAGTTTTCCGCTGTCTTCCGTCATTTTCTCCTTTGCTTCCTCGGGAGTGAAGTAGCCTCCTCTGATAGTAGGGTGAGTCCGGTAAACATAGTCGCTGGTAAGGCGGATCAGGCGGGCTTCGACGGGTATATGTTCTCCCTTCAGGTTGCCGGGATATCCCATACCGTTCCAGCTCTCGTGGGAACAGAGGATGATATCCGCAATCTTATACAACTCGTCGAACTGCCTTGCCATGGTGTAACCGTGGGTTACATGCATGTGCATCTGGGTGGTTTCTTCCTCTGTTCTGGACTGGCCGCGGATGACAAAGGATTCGGGCAGTTTGGCCATACCGATGTCCTGGTATTGTGCCGCCAGACTGATTTCTTTTGCACGGTCTTTCGTAAATTGAAGATACCGCGCAAATTCATAGGTGATCTTGGCCGTATCCGTGACCACCTCTTTGATGAGAATCTGTCTGTCATAGAGACGGTCCATGATGTAATTGGGAATGCGCAGCTCATGTTTCAGAGCGGTTTTGTTCTGATACATTTTCACATCCGCCCGGGAGAAGCAGTCCTGAAGCGTTTCTTTTTCGCTGTCCCATTCGGCGGCGCCCAGTGCCACAGACAACGGCAGGGTTAACGTCTTATCCCGGCGGCAGTTGCGCGCTACTCGCCGGCAATAATCCAGAGCGGTTTCCAGCCGCGTATCAGGAAGCAGGACGCGAAATTCGTCGCCCCCGCATCTGGCCACCAGCCAGTCGCTTTTCGACAGATCATTCATATATTTGGCAATGGTCTGCAGGAGCATATCTCCGGCTTCATGGCCGAAAATATCGTTGGTAAGCTTCAAAAAATTGGCATCCGCCGAAATCATGCAGATTGTGCGGTCATTCTGGCGGGAATAAAAGGAGACTGCTTCCTCAAATTTCCGGCGGTTATACAAGCCTGTCATGGCATCCCGTTCGGCGCGCTCTTCCAAAACATTTTTTTCCTGCCGATACAGAGATTCCTGATTCTCCAGGGAGCTGACAACAGACTTTAAATCCCGGTTTGTGCGTCCCAGCCTGCAGAAACGTTCTCCGAGCAGAGCCAGCAGAGCGACGATATGATGAAGCTGTGCACTGCTAAGTATCGGAAGGCTGTGAATGCCTTTTAAGTATGTGCTTTCGTCTATTTGGAGAGAGCGTGCAAGCTCCCGGTAGATATTATCGTCCTGCATCTCCGTCTCCAGGCGAACCTCTTCTGCCAGTATACTGACTATGGGGACGTCGTCGATTATGATGGGAATGACCGCGATGCTTAATCCCACCAAAGGGCAATGGTGTATGGAAGGGGTCTGCTCCTGAGAAAGGTACAGCCCGGAAATAAACTGCTCGTAGGCGGATTCGCCGGCGGGAGATGTCCCGATGACATTGTAGCGAAAGTTCTCGAAACGGCTGCCTCTGACGATGCATTTGCCGTCAGAGCTACGAATGCTGACGCCAAGCTGCAGAGCAGCGGACAGGGCGTTTGCCAATTCCTGTATGGAATTCGTGTCAAGAAGAGGATATGTATTCATGGCGCACCTCCTGCGGCCTTATTTTCCCGAAAGATATTTTGGGTTGCTTTTAACTGTTTTCATTATACTGTTTTCCCGCTTAAAAATCAAGTGTGAATGGCGCCGCCCTATTTTGGGATACCGAGAAAAACAGTGTATAAAGAAACGCTTTTTCATACACCGGAGTGCGCTGAAATATCATGGAGAATCTGCATGAAATCAACCTGCCGGCAGTGTTTTGGGACTCCTGCGTCTGCCATAAATAGCCACCAAAAACTAAGGGAAGTGAATTGACATTTATACAGGAAAGTGTTATCATATTTGTGGAATTAATACATAAAGAGTAATGGTGGCGAAATGGAAAAGCAACAGATATTAATTGTGGATGACGACAGCATAAACCGTGAGATTTTGATGGAAATGTTCCGTGAGGATCAGGATGTTTATGACCTGATCGAGGCAGAGAACGGTCAGGAAGCGGTCCGGCAGATTGAGAGTAACCATAATATTGTTCTTATTTTGCTGGATGTGGTGATGCCGGTTATGGATGGCTTCAAGGTTTTGGAGTACATGGAGGAGAAATCGCTTCTCAAGGAGATACCGGTCATCCTGATCACGGGGGAGACGATTCAGGACAGTGAAGGGAGAGCCTATGCTTTCGGTGTGGCGGATGTGATACATAAGCCTTTCTATCCGTACATCGTCCGCCGCAGAAGCAGCAATATTATTGAGCTCTATCAGAACAAGCGGAATATGGAAATCCGGCTGAAAGAGCAGGAGATAGCCATCCGGGAGCAGGAGAAGGAGATCCGTGAGACCAACGAATTCATGATCGATGCGCTCAGCTCTGTTGTGGAGTCCAGAAATCTGGAGACAGGGGATCATACCAAGCGTATCAAGTATTATACCAGGATTCTGGCCAACTGTATCAAGGATCACTTCCCGCAATATGGGCTGTCTGCAATGCAGGTTGATGCCATTTCCAGGGCTTCTGTTCTTCATGACGTGGGCAAAATCGGAATTTCCGACGCTATTCTTCTCAAGCCGGGAAAACTCACCGATGAGGAGTTTGAGATCATGAAGACTCATACCACCATCGGATGCGATGTGCTGGAGAAGTTCTACAGGAACAGAAGCAGCGAATTCTACCGTTACTGCTATGATATCTGCAGGCATCATCATGAGAGGTGGGACGGAAGAGGATATCCTGACCATCTGGCAGGGGAGGATATTCCGCTGAGTGCGCGGATCGTTGCTGTTGCGGATGTTTATGACGCACTGGTCAGTCCCAGGGTATACAAGAGCCCCTTTCCGAATACGAAGGCGTATGAAATGATTATGGAGGGTGAAGGCGGTCAGTTTTCACCGGATATCCTGAAAGCTTTTGCACTTGTCAAAGAAGACTTTTTCAGGGTAAATGAAGTAATCGAAACATTTGGTCTTTCGTGACAGAAGCAGACAGCAAAGTAGTAATTGCGTTTTGCTGTCTTTTTTCATGAAGGCGGAAATCCGAAGGGAGAGACTGCCTGCAAGCGTTGAAAAAACGGAGGAACAGTATGGGAGAAGCGGAAAACGGCGTGTTTCCGGCAGAGGACGCATTGGAGATGATTCTGATGTATGACCGGACAGGGACGATTTTCTATGCAAATGCAATAGCACGGAAAAAACTGGATTATGAGAATCTGGACGGGCTGCATATCAGTGCGCTTTTCCCGGGTAGCTTTATAGCGTCGAAGGATGGTTTCGAATGGGGAGCTTTTCCCAAAGACGAGATCAGACACCTGGTGATATACCGCAGGAATCTTACCTGCTTTCCGGTGGAGGCCAGGGTGATAGAGGGCCGCGGCCCCGGTACCTATATCTGTATGGCGAATGATATCCTGGCGAAAGAGCATCTGGAAAGGGAGATTAACCAGGTGCGGGAGGAAGCGCAGCGGGCAGAGAAGATCAAGGCTGAATTTGTGGCCAATGTGACACATGAGCTGAGGACGCCTGTGAATGGTATTTTGGGCAATGTGAGAGAGATGCTGGGAGAGGTGACGCAGGCACGGACGATAAAGTCACTGCAGCTGGTGGAACGTTGCTGTGAGGATATGAATAAGCTCATTAATAATATTCTGGATTTCTCAAAGCTGGATGCGGGTAAGTTTGTTTTGGAGCCGCGCAGGTTCCATTTCAGGAACATGTTAGATTATGTGAAAGCCCAGCACATCAATAAAATTACCGAAAAAGGTCTGGATTTTTTTGTGACGATATCGCCTCAGGTGCCGGAATATGTGATCGGCGACGAGCTGCGCATTGTGCAGATTCTCAACAATCTCCTTTCCAATGCGCTGAAATTTACATCTGTGGGTAAAATTACTTTGCAGGTGCTTCTGACCGCACGGGTGGAGGAGAAGGTGGAACTTTTTTTCATCGTGTCGGATACCGGAATCGGTGTGGCAGAGGAAGATATGGATAAACTTTTCCGAAGCTTCTCTCAGGTGGATGCTTCCATCTCCCGAAAATACGGAGGGACAGGGCTTGGACTGAACATCTGCAGGCAGCTGGTAGAGCTGATGGGCGGAAACATCGAGGCGGAGAGTGAGAAGGGGAGGGGAAGTACTTTTTCATTTTCGATCTGGGCCGGTGCGGAAGAAACGCAGACACAGGAGCCGACGGATGATATCAAGGCTGTATACAGGAAGATGGCGGCGCGTATGGAAAATGACGGGGAGAATGCGGCGAACCTCAAAAAGTACGATACGGCGGAGAACCGGGAAGCATTGCGCAGGAATTTGTCGAGGCTGATTCTCTGTGTGGAGATGGAAAACTGGGAGAAGGCGGAAATGTTCATGGAGACCGTCAGGCAGCTGACGGAAGGGGCGCCGCCGGAGGTCAAACGGACGATTCTGCGGCTGAAGATGGCGATACAGAAAGGAAGCTACGACAAGGTGATTGCCGAATATCATAAATTGGGGGAGTTTGACTTAATTACGCAGTAACCCCCACGTATCCGGCCGCATAACTTCACATGAAAGTCCGGCAGAGCATAGGAAAGGAGGCGGATGAATGAGCAGCAAGGGCCAGGCGACGATTCTCATCGTGGATGACCTGGAAATCAACAGGATTGTCCTGGAAGAGATTGTCGGGAACATGGGTTATTGCCCAGTATTGGCACAAAGCGGTGAGGCCGCGCTGAAGATTGTAGAAGAATCTGCGCCCCGGCTGATTTTGTCCGATATCTCCATGCCGGGGCTGGATGGATATGAGCTGTGCCGGATATTAAAAGGAAGAAAGAGGACGAGAGATATTCCGATTATCTTTATTTCCGCTTTCGATAATCCGGAGGATGTGGTGAGGGGACTTAAGCTGGGTGGGGCAGATTATATAACGAAGCCCTTTATTCCGGAGATCGTTAAGGCAAGAGTGGAGATCCAGCTGCGTTTTCATGAGATGAATCAGGAACTGAGCGATACGAACAGAAGGCTTCAGGCTTCCGTGAAGGAACAGGTAAAGCAGATAGAGCAGGAAAAAAAGGATGTGCTCTATGCCCTGGCAGCGATTGCGGCACAGAATTCCTGCTACCAAAAAGAACATATAGAGCGGCTGCGGCGCAATTGCAGCATAATTATGCAGGGAATGCAGCTTTCTCCTTTGTTTGAAGACCAGATTTCGGATGCCGATATTGAGACGATAGAGCTGGCGGCGCCGCTGTGTGATATCGGAAATATCGGTGTTCCGTGGGAGCTTCTCAGAAAGCAGGCCGTACTGGATGAGGAAGAACGCAAAACCATACAGGAACATACGCTCATAGGGGCAAGGCTTCTGGAAGATCTCCATGTGGGCAGCGATTATAATGATTTTCTCAACACAGCGGTGGATATTGCACATTTTCATCATGAAAATTGGGATGGCAGCGGATATCCGGAAGGGCTTAAAGGAGATGAGATCCCTCTGGCAGCGCAGATAGTATCCATTGTAGAAGTGTATTGTGCGTTGACGGAGAAGAAAAATTACGGCAGGGAAGAGGCACTGGACATTATGGAAGGGGAGGCTGCCGTAAAATTTAATCCTGAAATATTTAAAATATGCCGAAAAATATCGCGTCAGCTATGCTGAGTAAGCCGATATATGATATAGAGGAATCAGGAGGTCAAAGGATTTGTGATTAAGGATGAAGAGTTTCAAAGAATTTCCGTTTTTATGAAGCAGCGGTATGGGATAGACTTAAGTCAGAAGAAAGTCATTGTAAACGGAAGGCTGGAGAACTATATCAAGAGGGGCGGCTGGCACAGTTTTGACGAATTTATGAACGCCGTGGAGCATGACAAGACCGGTAATCAGGAGAAGATGCTGGTCAATTTCCTCACCACGAACCATACCTACTTTATGCGGGAATTCGAACATTTTGATTTCTTCAGGAGTCAGGTGCTGCCCTGGCTGAAGCAGAAAGAGGCTGCCAGGAAGGATTTGCGGATCTGGTGCGGCGCCGCGTCCTCCGGCGAAGAGCCGTATATGATTGCCATGGTACTGGCAGAATTTTTCGGGATGGAGAAGTCCCAGTGGGATACCAAGGTCCTGGCCACCGATATTTCCACTAAGGTACTGCAGAAAGCGCTGGCGGGGATTTATTCCGCAGAACAGCTGCAAAGCGTTCCGCCGCAATGGAAGAAGCGCTTTTTCAAGTCCATCGGAGGGGGCGCGCAGTATCAGGTTACGCCGGAATTGAAGCAGGAGGTCATATTCCGTCAGTTTAATCTGATGGACCCGTTCCCGTTTAAGAAGAAAATGCATACTATTTTTCTGCGGAATGTAATGATTTATTTTGACGACAACACGAAACGCCAGCTTGTTCAGAAGGTATATGATACGCTGGAACCGGGAGGATATTTCTTTATCGGTACAACGGAAACTATTGACAGAAGCAGCACACCGTTTCAGATTATTCGGCCATCTATATTCAGAAAATAAGGAAGGGATTACTTTATGCAGCCGATTAAGGTTTTAGTCGTAGATGATTCTATTGTATTCAGGGAGTTGCTGGTACAGAATCTCAGCAAGGATCCGGCCATTAAGGTAGTGGCCACAGCAAAAGATCCGTTTGAGGCGAGAGATGCAATCCTGGCACATAATCCGGATGTCATGACGCTGGATGTAGAACTGCCCAGGATGAACGGAATTGAATTTCTGCGGAAACTGATGCCGCAGTATCCGCTGAGAGTGGTGGTTATCAGCTCTTTGAGCGATAAGGTTTTTGACGCAATGAGTGCCGGGGCGGTGGATTTTGTTGCCAAGCCTACAGTGACAAGCCGAAAGCAGATGGAAGATTTTATCAGAAATGAGCTTCTGGTAAAGGTGAAGATTGCCTCCACTGCGAGAATCGGCAATGTGAAGCGAAATGTGGTGCAGGAACAGCAGCATTTATCTTCCAAGAAGAGTAATTTGATTGTAGCCATCGGCGCCTCCACCGGAGGAACGGAGGCGATTTTCAATGTGGTGAAGGATTACGGGACAGATATTCCGGGAATCGTCTGTGTACAGCATATGCCGCCCGGATTTACCGGCATGTATGCGAAAAGACTCAATGATCAGTGCCGTATCCGGGTGAAGGAAGCGGAAACCGGGGACAGGGTGCTGCCGGGCAGCATGTTGATCGCGCCGGGAGGCGACAGGCATATGCATCTGGTAAAGGTGGGAAACGGATATCAGGTGGAAGTGAAGCCGGGGCCTAAGGTGAACGGACATTGCCCGTCTGTGGAAGTATTGTTTGAATCCGTTGCGAAAGCGGCGGGAGCCGATGCGGTGGGAATTATACTGACCGGAATGGGAGGGGACGGTGCGAAAGGGCTTTTGTCCATGCGCAAAGCCGGCGCCAGGACCATCGGACAGGATGAATCCACCTGCGTGGTATATGGTATGCCCAAGGTTGCTTATGATCTGGGGGCGGTGGAATATCAGGAGAAACTTTCCGATATCGCCGGAAGAACATATGCATTGCTAAATAAAATGTAAAGGAGATAGAGCATGAAGATTCTATTGGCGGAAGATGATTTCGCGACGAGAAAATTTATGGCGGGATTTCTTTCAAAGTATGGTGAGTGTGATATCACTGTAGACGGAATGGAAGCGGTGGATGCATTTATGATGGCTTTGGAAGACGGAGAGCCGTATGATCTGGTATGCCTTGATATTATGATGCCCGTTATGGATGGATATCAGGCATTGATGGGGATTCGTAATCTGGAGAAGCAGAAGAACATTTCCGAAGACAAAGCGGTGAAGGTGATTATGACCACGGCACTGAATGAGGAGAAGAATGTGAAGATGGCATTCGAGCTGGGATGTACCATATATTCCGGAAAGCCTATCGATCAGGAGCGTTTTGAGCAGGCAATGAAGAAGCTGAACCTGATTTGACTGTACGGCAATGAGATTTGCAGTAACCTACAATGAAAGACTGCCGGCCTCATATGCTGGTTCTGAACAGATTAGTAAATTCCGGCGGTCTTGAGTATAGGGAGAGGGAGGGAATCTCCGGAATCTGCCGGATGAGAAATCCCGTATTGATACAGAGATAAGAGAGGAAAGGAGAAGTATATGGCTGAAGATTTTAATACGGAAAGCATGTTGGATATGTATCTGTTTGAGAACACCCAGCTGTTGGAACAGCTTCAGGAGACGGTTCTGGAACAGAAGGATGCGGATTGCTTTGACGAAGACAGCATCAATGAGATTTTCCGGACCATGCATACCATCAAGGGTTCTTCCGGAATTATGATGTTTGACAATATCACGGCTGTTTCTCATAAGCTGGAGGATGTGTTTTTTTACCTGAGGGAGTCGCATCCGGATAATGTCCCTCATGTGGAGCTGGTGGAACATGTGCTGGAAGTAGAGGATTTCATCTCCAATGAAATGGAAAAGATCCGAAGCGGAGATCCGGCGGACGGAGATGCCAGCAATATCATTGCAGATCTGGATAAGTTTCTGGAGAAGATCAAAAACGGAGGAGCGGCGGCGGAGGGAAAAGAGGCGCCTGTAAATGTACATGAGGAGCCGAAACATTTCTACATTGCGCCGGTGGCTACAAGTGCCAGCCGTTTTTACAAGATTTTCATCACCTTTTTCCCGGAAACGGAGATGGCGAATGTTCATGCGTATAAAACGGTGTATGCGCTGAAAGAGATTGCAGAGGATATTCTGTATTCGCCGGAAGACATTCTGACGGATGAGAAGAGCGGCGAGACCATCATTAAGGAAGGGTTCCGCATCCTGCTGCAGGCTCAATGCACGGAGGAAGAGGTACGCAACCTGATCGGTGTGGGCTATGATATCGAAAAGGTTGAAGTCTATGAGTGCGATGCCGATCAGTTCCTTCTGGGCTTCGATTTTGGCGAGGATCAGGCGCCTGCGGCACAGCAGATTGATCTGGAATCCAGCGTAGAAGTCATAGAGGCGGCTTCCGCCGCAAAGGAAGAGGCGTCAAAAGAAGGCGCCAAAGAAGAGAAGAAAGAGGAACCCAAGATTGTTCCGGGTGATTTTGTCATTCAGTCCAAGGAACCCGGAAAGCAGAAGAAGCTGGCGAAGGATAAGCCCAAGGGAGAGAAGGCTTCCTTTATCAGCGTGAATGTCAGCAAGATGGACCAGCTGATGGATCTCATCGGAGAGCTGGTCATATCCGAATCCGTGGTATTACAGAGCTCGGATTTAAAGGTGCCTGGTCTGAACCTTGACAATTTCAACAAGGCGGCGGCGCAGCTGGCATCGATTTCCACGGATTTGCAGAATGTGATTATGTCCATGCGGATGGTGCCTTTGACCAATACTTTCCAGAAGATGAACCGTATCGTGTTTGACGTGTCCAGGAAGCTGGGAAAAAACATTGAGTTTGTGATGGTTGGGGAGACCACCGAGGTAGACAAGAATATTATTGAACATATCTCAGACCCTCTGATGCATCTGGTAAGGAATGCCGTTGACCACGGAATCGAGACCGATGAAGAGCGCATGGCAAAGGGCAAGACAGAGAAGGGGAAGGTGACGCTTTCGGCCAGAACCGAGGCCGGTAAGGTATGGATCTGCGTGGAGGATAACGGTACAGGGCTTGACCGGGAGAAAATTCTTGCCAAGGCCAGAAAGCAGGGAATTCTGGACGATAATAAGCCGGATGCCGCTTATACGGATAAAGAAGTATATCAGTTCATTACGTTGCCCGGATTTTCCACAAATGAGCAGGTAACGGAGTATTCCGGCCGCGGCGTGGGCATGGATGTGGTGGTGCAGAATATTCAGGCTATCGGCGGCGCGCTGGAGATTGAGAGTACGCCGGGCTTCGGAAGCATCATGAGTCTGAAGATTCCGTTGACGCTCGCCATTATCGACGGAATTGTGATGGAGGTGGGTTCTTCCTCCTTCGTCATGGAGACAGGCGTGATCAAGCAGTTTATCCGCGTGAAGGAAGATATGATGATCCATGAACCCAACGGCGACGAGTTCGTGATGATTCGCGGGGATTGCTTCCCGGTGATACGCCTGGGCAGGTGGTATGGACTGGATGAATATCAGGAATCCGTGGAAGACGGAGTGATGCTGATCCTTGAAGTAGAGGACAAAAAGATCTGTCTGTTGGTTGATAAACTGGTGGGAGAACAGGAAATCGTGGTAAAACCGATTCCTTCCTATATCAAAAAGGTCAAGGGCTTGTCCGGCTGTACACAGCTGGGCGACGGCAGTATCGCTTTGATATTGGATGCACCTGGGCTGGTAGAATAAATAAAGGGAAAGGGACGGTAAGCGTATGGATGAGACGAACAGATTGTTAGGATTGCAGGACGAAGAAAACGAAAGTTCGGACGGCAGGGATACCCAGAAGGGAAAGTATATGACCTTTAAGTCCGGAAACGAGTATTTCGGTCTGGGCATTCAATATGTACAGCAGATCATTCAGTATCAGGCGGTCACCAAGATTCCTGAGACGGAAGATTATATCAAGGGATTGATTAATTTGAGGGGCAGAATTATTCCCGTTGTGGATGTGAGACTGCGGTTTAAGCAGGGCCCCTGCGAGTATAACGATAAAACATGTATACTGGTCATCAATGTGAAATCAACTACAGTGGGATTGATTGTGGAACAGATCGCAGAGGTGGCTGAGATCCAGGAGGAGAATATCCTGCCTCCGCCTACCATAGGGCGCGCTGACAAGGCACATCATAAATATGTATATGGTATCGGCAAAGTCGGAACTTCCGTGAAACTGCTTCTGGATCCGGAAAAGCTGTTGTATGATGATGATCCTGCAGATGCGGATCAGCCAAAAAAGAGTGAAGAATGAGAGGTAGATTGCAATGAAAGACATGAAAATAAAAACCAGACTGATAGGAGGATTTCTAATTCCTATCATATTGACGACGATTAATGCAGTGTTTGGAATTATGTCCATGCGCAGGATTACCCATGCGGAGGAGGCAGCCAGGGATGCTGCGGCAAGGAATTCCATGATCTTTTCCATTGCTGCACTGGCGATATCTATCGGTATCACATTGTATGTGGCCTATGATTTGATTAAAACCATCCAGAAATCCCTGATACTGCTGTCCGATGCCGCAAAGGAGATTGCGCAGGGGCATGTGAATGTAAAACTTGAGAAGTACAATAATGATGAGTTCGGTGATCTGGTAGATGAATATACCAAGGTGGTAGATAATATCAAGTATCAGGCACAGATTGCGGAGGAGGTATCCAACGGTAATCTTACCGTGACGGTGAATCCCAAGTCCCCGGAGGACGTATTGGGACATTCCCTGAAAAAGCTGGTGGAGGACAATCACAATGCGCTTACCAATATCAGTGATGCAGGATCCCAGGTTACAGTGAGCTCCTCCCAGGTGGCCAGCGCAAGCCAGGCATTGGCACAGGGTTCCACCGAGCAGGCCAGCGCAATTCAGCAGATTACGGCTTCTATTGACGAGATCGCAGAGAAGACAAAAGAAAATGCAGAGCAGGCTAATTCCGCCGCAAATCTCGTAGGGCGTGCCATTCATGATGTAAAGCAGGGAAATGAGCAGATGCAGAGCATGGTAGCCGCTATGGAAGATATCAATAAGGCTTCTGAGAGCATTTCCAAAATCATCAAGACCATTGAAGATATTGCATTCCAGACTAACATCCTCGCTCTGAATGCAGCAGTGGAGGCTGCAAGGGCAGGAGAGGCAGGAAAGGGATTTGCAGTGGTGGCAGAAGAGGTGCGTAGTCTTGCAGCCAAGAGCGCGGAGGCGGCCAGCGAGACTTCTGTCCTGATCGAGGATTCCATCGACAAGGTGAATGCAGGTTCCAAGATCGCAGATGACACGGCTAAGGCCATGGAGGAGATTTCCAAGGTAGTTAAGGAGAGCGAGCATATCATCAATGGTATCGCAGAGTCGTCCAATTATCAGGCGACTGCAGTGGCACAGATAGAGCAGGCAATCACACAGGTATCACAGGTGGTACAGACGAATTCCGCTACCAGTGAGGAATGTGCGGCGGCCAGCGAGGAATTGTCCAATCAGGCATCCCGGATGCGTGAGATGTTATCCATCTATAACCTGGGCAACGGACAGGGCACGGCTTCCAGGGGATCTTCGGGGTATGGAGCGCCTGTTTCCAATGCTAATGAGCAGGTAATATCCCTTGGGGACGGTTTTGGAAAGTATTGATCCGGAACGTCGGCACAGGGACACTTCCTTAGGAAGGAAAGAAAGAGGTATATAGAGATGAATTTATTGGATGAATTGCGGACGCTGGGCGTAGATGTGGACGATGGCCTGAAACGTCTTATGGGAAATGAAAAATTGTATACAAAACTTTTGGGATCCTTTGTAAAGATGATGAAGAGCCAGGCGGTAGACACGGAGTTTGATGCGGCTGACTGTACAGAGGCAATCGAAAGAGCGCATGCAATCAAAGGAACGGCGGGAAATCTTTCCCTTACTCCTATTTATGAGTCGTATACTGAAATTCTGGGCTTGCTGCGGAATGGAAAACCGGAGGAAGCCAGAGAACTTTTGAAGAAGGTTGCTCCTGTTCAGGAGGGAATTGTTGCATGTATTGAGAACCATATGAATTAAACTCTCATAGAAAAGGAATGACAGCGCTGTAGATATTTGAAATATCTACGGCGCCGGTTTTATCTTCCGGAAAATGGGTATGCTTCTATATTGAGGGTGCAAAACTGATATTAGGCGAGGAATGAATATGGATTATGTGGACCATAGACCACAGAGGGGTATAAAATTACAGCCTCTGGATGAAATAAACGGCTTTAAGGTTCGTCCGGGATTTTACAATAGAGATGGTGCGGCAGCTGCGTCGAACGGAGTCAGTTTTACGCTTCATTCCCATGGCGCTACGAGTTGTACTCTGCTGCTGTTTCATCCTCAGGAGACAGAACCGTTTGTAAAATTAAAATTTCCGGAATCTTATCATATCGGAAATACCTATTCCATGTTGGTATTTGACCTGAAGATTGAGGAATTCGAATATGCATTTCAATTGGATGGCCCCTATGATAAGGAAAAGGGGTTGCTTTTTGATAAGAATAATATCCTCCTGGATCCTTATGCAAAGGCTGTAACCGGGCAGAGGAACTGGGGGGAGCGGCCGGAGGAAGGCGAAAATTTTGTGTATCATGCAAGAGTGGTTGAAAATAACTTTGACTGGGGAAATATCAGACAGCTGGAGATTCCTCTGGAGGACCTGGTCATTTATGAAATGCATGTAAGGGGATTTACTAAGCATGATTCCTCGGGGGTGACCGCAAAGGGAACTTATGAAGGTCTGCGGCAGAAGATTCCCTATCTGAAGGATCTGGGAATCAATGCTGTGGAATTAATGCCCATATTTGAATTCGATGAGATGGAGAACGCCCGGATTGTGGAGGGGGAACAGCTCTATAATTATTGGGGATATAATACGGTCTGTTTCTTTGCTCCGAACACGGGATATTCCTCTGTGGTGGAGCATAACCACGAGGGGGATGAACTGAAACAGCTGATCTATGAATTGAAGGAAAACGGGATAGAGGTAATTCTGGATGTGGTATTTAACCATACGGCGGAAGGAAATGAAGACGGTCCTAATTTTTCATTCAAAGGGATCGACAACAATATCTATTATATTCTGACTCCGGACGGTCATTATTACAATTTCAGTGGCTGCGGAAATGCTCTGAATTGCAACCATCCCATGACGCGCAGATTTATTATCGATTGCCTGCGGTATTGGGTGACAGAGTACCGTGTAGACGGTTTTCGGTTTGATCTGGCATCCATTCTGGCCAGAGATCAGACTGGGGAGCCGATGGCAGACCCGCCTATTCTGCAGGAGATTGCCTGTGATTCCATTCTTGGGAAGGTCAAATTGATTGCAGAGGCATGGGATGCGGCGGGTCTGTATCAGGTGGGGCATTTCCCGGCATATAACAGATGGTCGGAGTGGAACGGAAAATACAGAGATGATCTACGCCGGTTCCTTAAGGGAGACGAGGGAATGGCGGGAGCTGCCATTACCAGGATTACAGGATCCAGAGACCTGTATGATTCATTGAAGCGGGGACAGAGCGCATCAGTGAATTTCCTGACTTGTCACGACGGCTTTACCTTATATGATTTATACTCCTATAATGTCAAACACAATGAAAAAAACGGGTGGAATAATACAGATGGAGATAATAACGGCAACAGCTGGAACTGCGGTGCGGAGGGAGAGACCTCCGATCCGGAGATTGAAAAGCTACGCCGCCGCATGGTGAAAAATGCATTTGTGACGCTTATGTGCAGCCGCGGACCGGCAATGTTTTATGCCGGAGACGAATTTTGCAATACACAGTTCGGGAACAACAATGCTTATTGTCAGGACAATATTATTTCCTGGCTTGACTGGAGCAGGCAGGAAGAGTATGAGGAGATTCATGATTTTTTTCGGTATATGATTGCTTTCCGGAAGAAGCATACTGTCTTGAGAAAGCCTATGAAAATGGTGGAGTGCGGTTTCCCGGATATCAGTATTCATAATGATTATCCCTGGAATGCAAGAATTAACTATACCAGCAGGCTGATCGGCATTATGTATGCGGGCAGAAATGAAGAGGATACGGCGGATGATATTGTCTTCTACGGAATGAATGCCTATTGGAAACCGTTGGAGATACAACTGCCCAGTCTGCCGGAACATTTGAGATGGAGAGTCTGTGTGAATACCTTTGTGGAATATGCGGACGGAAAGGATATCGAAGGGGAGACGGACTTTCAATATGGAAGCAGGCTGAAGGTTCCGCCGCGTACTGCGGTAGTTTTGGTGGCCGAAGAGGCATGGATGTAGATATGATTTTCATACGCATGCATTGAATGGAGAACAGAAAGGCCCGTTTCTGCATATAATAGAGCGATTGCATCAGTCTACGAAAAGGGATTTCGGATGGATTGTAGAGACAGGATTCTTTCCAATAATTATTTTGATGTAATTACGGATTTCCCGGTCCGTATTTTGGATGAAAATGAGGATGATCTGTGTTATATCAACATTGAAAATTTGTACAATATCGTATATTTGAGTGAGACGGATATACGAAATGCAAATGATTATATTTTTGACTATAGAAGGGTGCCAAAGCTGTACGGATTGATGCAGGAGGAGGCGGTAAACCGCGGCTTTGATCCCAACAGCCTGATCGTCAGCGGCATCACGCAGGTGCAGAGAGAGCCTCTGAATTTGTCAGGGCGCGGAGTGGTAATCTGTATCATTGACACGGGAATTAACTATACGAATGCGGCATTTCTGGATAACGAAGGAAATAGCCGCATTCTGGCTATCTGGGATCAGACGATACAAAGTGGGGTGCCTCCGGCAGGATTTTATTATGGGACGGAATACAGCAGGGAAGAGATCAACCGGGCTCTTCAGGCGGAGGATCCCTACAGCATCGTACCCAGCAGGGATGAGAACGGTCATGGGAGTGCGATGGCAAGCGTGGCGGCAGGGAGCAGAATCGGAAACGGAATCAGCTTTGTGGGGGCTGCTCCAGACGCCGATATTGTAGTAGTAAAGCTGAAAGAGGCCAAACAGTATTTGCGTAATTTTTATATGATACCTCCGGGAGTACCTGCGTATGAGGAGACTGACATTATGCTGGCGGCACATTATGCGGATCAGTTTGCCCAAGTGTTTCGCAGACCGGTAGTGATTTGCCTGGGAGTGGGTACAAATTATGGAGATCATGCCGGAAACGGACCTTTACCCAGCTATCTGGACATCATTGCGGCAAAGCGCAGCAGGGCTGTGGTAGTCTGCGGGGGCAATGAGGGGAATGCAGGACATCATTTTCAGGGAAGTCTGGAGACAGGACGGGCCGGAGGCGATGCGGGTACGCCTGTTGAAATCAGGGTGGCGGATAATGCAGAAGGATTTATTCTGGAACTGTGGGGAAATGTACCGGATGTTTTCACTGTATCTGTCCGTTCTCCGGGAGGGGAAAATATTCCGCCCATACGGCTGGGTATACAGGGCAGTATTACTTATAGCTTTATCTATGAGAGAACCAGGATCACCATAGCGGGGACATTGGTGGAGCCTGCGTCCGGTGAGGAAGTGATTGTAATTCGTGTGTCGCTGCCTACGCCGGGTATCTGGACCTTTTTTGTGGAGGCAGTTGGGGGAAGCTACAATGGAACTTTTCATATGTGGCTGCCGATTACTCAGTTTATGAATGTACCGATTCAGTTTCTGGAGGCAAGTCCTTACATTACATTGACAGAACCGGCTATGGCGAGAGATATTATCAGTGTATCCACTTATAATGCGGCGAATAACAGCTTTTACATCGATTCAGGCAGAGGATTTACGAGGACGGGTGCTGTAAATCCGGATTTCGCGGCGCCGGGAGTAAATGTATCCACCATACGGGGAGCAGAGACAGGAAGTTCCCTTGCGGCTGCAATTACGGCAGGTGCAGTTGCGCAGTTTATGCAATGGGCGGTGGTTCAGGGAAATAACAGGATGGTGGCCAGCAGGGAGATCAAAAATTATTTTATCCGCGGGGCATCCAGAAATTTTGATACGGTTTATCCGAATCGGGAGTGGGGGTATGGGAGGCTGAACCTGGTGGGGACGTTTGATGCGCTGATTGGGGTGTGAGATATATGGATTATTGCAGGACGTTTTTTGCTAACTGTGTCACATAGAACCGGTGTTTTGCGTGATAAAAAGAGCCGTCATATATGACGGCTCTGTCATCTGCAAAAGCATCCTTTTAGTCCTCCGCAGTACAAAGTTCCTTTCCTCCGCACATACGGATAACCCTGTCAGCAAACGCCGCTTCTTCCTCACGGTGAGTTGTATAAATAACGGTAGCTCTGCTGCTTCTTATATAGTGCATTAACTTCTCGGCGTGTTCCCTGTCTAAGGACGCCGTAGGCTCGT
Source organism: uncultured Acetatifactor sp. (assembly GCA_910584865.1). Taxonomy (GTDB): domain Bacteria; phylum Bacillota; class Clostridia; order Lachnospirales; family Lachnospiraceae; genus Acetatifactor. Next base: position 7,500 of record CAJUCE010000014.1, on the reverse strand, counting down.
CAAGAAGAATCAGTTTTGCGTCGCTGTTGGAAAAGGCTCTGGCGGCATTGATTCTCTGCTGCTCCCCTCCTGAAAGCTGGGATACGGAAGAAGTTTCACTGTCTGAAAAGTCAGAGACTCCTGTAGCGTTTTTTATTTCTTCCAAGCTTATCTCACGAAAGCTGCCCATTGCAATATTATCGTCAATGGTAGTTTCATAAAGCTGAGAAGCGGCGGGCATATATGCGAAAATACAGTTCTCTCTAAAATATGCAGCATCATTTGCGGGGGATTTACCCAATAGTATTATGCTGCCGGATGTGGGGGCATACATCCCCATAATACAGCGAAGCAATGTGGATTTTCCGCTGCCGTTCTCACCCATAATTGCAATATGCTCTCCCTCTTTTACATTTAAATTGATATCCGACAGAATTTTTCTGCCCTCTGTCTCAAAACATAACCCATTAATGGCCAGGGCACAGCTATTGTCATAAGCTTGAGATTTTTTCTCTTGGGAAAGCTTTTTTTCCCTTTTCAGGCCAAAAAGCTCCTTCCCATTGTCGATTGGTACGGTATTATATGGAATATATGCCGCCATCTGCTGAATATTCTGGGTTTGCTTTCCTGATTCTTCAATAATACTTTTAACGGATGCCAGATTTCCTCCTGCTATTTTGACACTGCCGGGCAGAAATCCCAGAACGGGATAAATAAATCCGCTTATCAGTTCGCTTATTACTTTCTGGAGGGAAAGGTAAAAATTATTCTTTTTCAGCTGTTCGGACTGAACACGGAAAATATCCTTTCTGGTCTGGTCAAAACGTTGCTTTATGATGCCTTGCAGGTTGTTCATATTGATAAAATCTGCCTGATGTATCAGCTCTTCAACATTTTTATTTTTTTCAGCTTCAAAGGTCTGGAGCCGGGAGGCATATGTTTCGGATATGCCATTGATTTTCCTGCCTGCAAAAACAGTGATGCCTATATGAGCCAAAATAAAAAAGGAAACGGTATAATGAACATTCACCGATAAAATCAGCAGGACGCCCATTACAATCACGCTGATGACAAGACTGATGATCATAACCCATAAGGAGAGGGCGGAATCGGTAAATGCAGTAATATTTTGGAGCAGATCCTCATCCTTGTATTTTGCTTCTCTTTCACCGTAGGGCAGTGCAAACAGATCCTGATACAAATCTGCTGAGCCTCTGTAAATAAGGTTTGCACACATTACATTTCCATATACATTTATCATGTAATCCAATGTAAGCATGAATAAAACGACCGTGATCAATAAAAAAATCATCAATGGAGTCACGGGCATGCCGCTTTCTATTTTGCCCATGATAAATTGTATCATAAAGGGCGCAGTCAGAGGTACAGCAAAGGATATGCAAGAAAATGCCATCAGCAGAGCCGCAAATTTCAGCTTATGATTTTTTAAGATAATGGATGTGGATTTCAGTCGGTTTAACATTTTCATGCATATTTCCTCCCATATAAACGGGCATTGAATTCTTGCCGGTTACTTTGCACAGCCAGTCATGCCGTCTATCCTGTTTTTGTGCAAGATTTTATCACTGCATATTGAGAATTTTTACAGAGCTCCCGGAATCATAATCAAAATCTGTATGCGAGGACATTAGCAGGATTTGGGATTTTTCCTCAAGCTGTGCCAGGAGCCTTCCAAATATCTCATTGCGTGAGTCAGGGTCTACCGCGGAGAAGCTTTCATCGGAAATGATTACATCATAATCCCCGTAAAAGGCTCTGGCAAGACATATTCTCTGCTGCTCCCCCGAAGACAGATTCAGCATGGAAACAGGAGTTTCTATACCTTCTTGAAACTTGGGAATCAGGTCTTTCAATCCGGCCTGTTCCAACGCGAAGCTGAGCCTGCTTTCATCCGCCTCTTTAAACATTGTGATATTTTCTTTTACTGTGCCGGAAATAAGCTGCGGTTCCTGGCTTAAATATAAAATTCTATCCCAAAAGGAGTTTTCTTTTATATTTTTCAGTTTTTTACCGTTGCAGATGATATTTCCGCTATAGCCTTTTAAAATGTCTGCAAAAATTTTCAGCAGAGTGGATTTGCCGCAGCCAGACGATCCCTTTAGAATCAGACATTCCCCTGATTCCAAATTAAAATTTATGTTTTCCATGAGACTTTTTCTATGAAATTTATCTCTTTCAGGAGATGTCTCATTCCCATCTTCATAGGCAAAGCTTACATTTTGGGCCGAAATGGAAGTAATTTTGTCTATATCCTCAAATCCATCGAAAGTTGTGGCTTGCGGGGTCAGCAAAGCGGTTATTCTGCTGTCCATTCCCTTAAGCTGCTGATAAGCTGAAATGCAGGCGGGAATTTGATACAGGGTATTGGTGAAAAATCCCACAGCAGCCAAAAGCGCAATTAAATCGCTGATTTCAAGACTGCCTCTGGAAACTCCGTATCCCCCGATGACAAGTATGACGCAGGTATTCAAAATGGTGTTCGCTGAACCTAATATTTTTTGTATTGTCATTGTGCCTAAAATTTTTGCCTGGTCGATTTTATAGTCTGCAATCTCCTTTTGATAGGGTTTAATAACCCGTGCACCATTGAGAACATAGGCCGCTTCACGATTTCGCACCAGTTCTGCATTGTGATTATAAATTGCGCCCATATGAAAGTAAAGCTTGCCATTCTGTTCCGGCAGCCTTCTTCCCCTGTAGGCGCTTATGGAAATGGCCACCAGAGATAGGAAAACGGTCAGCGCCAAAAGCCATGGCTCAATCATAAGCACATAGATACTTGTCAAAATAATTGAAACGGCAGTTCCCATTCCTTTTAATATAAATTCTGAAAGCTGCTCAGAATATGTAAATATATCATTTCGAATCATGGGCAGCATTTTCTCGGTATTTTCTTTGTTTTTATAATTAGAGCCAAGCCAGATGTCCACGGCATTTTGCTCCAGAGATTCTATCAGTCTTTGCTTAATTGTCAAAGCCTTGCTGTTTTGAACGCAGAGGAGCAGCGCTGATATCATTATGCTGACCGAAAATACTGCAAATATGCTCCATATTTTGCCCGCATTTTTTGTTAAGACACTGTCCGACAAAAGCCTGATGCACTCCAGATAAATGATACTCAAACCGGAACCCAGACAGACAGCAAGTCCCGCCGTAAACAAGCTGCCGGCAGTTTTTTTCAGTATGTTTTTTGATGCGGTATTCATTTTTTCGATTCCCTTCATGGTGTAGTAATATTGCCTGTCTTTATTAAAATTTTTTGTATAAACTTCGAAGGGTGACAACTGTGAAAAAGGAATGCAAATCACCAATTATTATTTGGTTACTTCGCATTCCTCGTTTTCTAATCAATCAGATGGTGCCCGTGTAACCGGAGCTGCCCTGTACATTATATCCGCCGGCGGCGGTATAACCGTTTGAGGCATTTGCCTGTGTCGTCATATAGTAATCTACAAGCGAAGCATTGCTGGCAATAGAAGAACCGTAGTCTTTGAAAAATTTCTGTACCTCGGACATATCGGACTTTTTGAAGGTATCTTCATTGATTGCCATCCGGCCCTTCGCGTCCACGCTGATTCCGAAGTGCTTGAGTGTGTCTGCATTCTGTGCTGTCTTTTGCCTGATGTAAGACAGGTTTGCGACTACGCCGGAATTTGAACTGGACTCGGCAGTCTTCAGCATGCTGTTATAATTGTTCACAAAGCTTTTTGCCGTGGAAAAAATTTTCGCTATATCGTATCCGGTGACACCGTCCTTATCCGTTATTTCCTTATATAAATCAGCAGATGCAAGCGCCTTGCCGTCTGCTTTGACTCCTGCCGCACCGGATACCGTCGGCGTCTTATCCGTTTCGGTACTGGTATCCTTATTTGCGGCGGACGTAGAGGTGCTGCCTGCAAACTGAACACGGGACGCAAGTCTGGAACCATAACTCATGATATTTTCAGATGAAAACATCTCCTGGATAGTAGAGATGTCCGCTTCCTTCAGCTTTGCATCATTGAGTTCAAGGGTGCCCTTTGCATTGACTCTGATACCGATTTCAGCGAGCTTATCGGCGTTTGCTGCTGTGGCGCTCATCATATTTGTCACGTAGGCTGTCTGGTTTGTCAGAGAGGAATCCTTTGCCGCACTCACAACCTTGTTATAATCGGTTACAAATGCTTTCACGGCGGAGACCACCTTGGCCGCAGCACTCTGGCCATTGTCTGTGTCTGTATAAGTACTGTCATTCTGCAGTGTCGCAATAGAATTTTTCAAAGTGGCAAGCCCTGATGTCAGGTTGGAATTTGCCTCCTGCACATCTTTGGAAACCTTCGGGTTGCGCTTTTCCTGCTCAAGCTTTTCAAGAATGTTATAGGAACTTCTGCCAGTGCCGCCGGACGATGTGCTCGAAGTCTGTCCTGTGCCATAATAAGCTTTCATAAGCCTGCCGTAGCTGCCGTTCTTAATACTGGCATAATCTGAAAGAAAATTCAGATTGCCCATTCCGCCGCTGGATGAAAGGCTCTGGAACAGATAAGAATAATCCTGTCTTGAATCTACATTGATACGAACCCCCATTGTCATCACTCCTTTGCATAAGAATATACCACAATCCATATTTCTATAACACATATCGTCATAAATTTCCATATAGTTAATACCTAATTATATTTTGTTTCTGCAGTAATTTGATACCCGTGCGGCATTGATTTTCTTGGGCAATGGAAGAAGAATGGCATGTGGCAAAGCTCTCCGCACATATATTATAGAAATAGATGCGGAAAGGAAAGCAGAAGAGTGAAGACAATTTATGTAAAAGATATTTTTCAGAGGGCGTCGCAGATCAGGAATTTTAATTGGAGAAAAGCGGTTCCTACGTTTCTTTTTTTGGGTGCGATGTTTTTTCTGGGAAGATCTGTAGGAGAATTTATGGAAGAGCTGCAACAGGCGTCAGCGTCTTCGGTACAGGAGAGCGAAAACTGGGGACTGGGATTTGGGAGTGAGGGGGAGAAACCTACGGGAAATACCACCGCCGCGGAACTGAAAAAATATAGTGCGTATTTCTGCGGCGAGGGAGATGAAAAGGTAATTTATCTGACATTTGACTGCGGATATGAAAATGGAAATACAGAACCGATTCTTGATGCGTTGAAGAAGCATAATGCGCCGGCTACCTTCTTTGTAGTGGGACATTTTCTGGAGTCAGCTCCGGATATCGTGAAACGGATGGTAGCCGACGGCCACACTGTAGGGAATCATACATATCATCATCCCGATATGTCTCAAATTTCGGATATGGCATCATTTCAAAAAGAAATGGATGAAGTGGCGTCACTTTTCAAAGAAATCACAGCAACGGAACTGGCCATGTATTACCGGCCTCCACAGGGTAAGTACAGTACCGTGAATCTGCAGATGGCAAAGGAACTGGGATACTCCACTTTTTTTTGGAGTCTGGCCTATGTGGACTGGAATCAGGATGATCAGCCCAGTCATGAAGAAGCTTTTAAAAAGCTTACCGGACGGATCCATCCGGGAGCTATCGTACTGTTACATAGCACATCAAAGACAAATGGGGATATTATGGATGAACTGCTGACGAAGTGGGAGGAGATGGGATATAGCTTCCGCCCTCTTTCAGATTTGACAGCGGAGAACAGGGGAATAAATGATAAAACGGATAAGGGCAGTGTGGAAGAAATGAAAAGAAAATGATACTTCCAGCCGGCATTTTTCAAGGTTAACGCCAGCGGAAAACTGCACAGGAAAAATGTTGCCGGGAAAAAACGTTGGAAAATTATCAGGAACTGCGGAAAAACTTTGACTTACGTTTCAGGATATTTTATAATGAAAGGCGATAGCGGCGTGTGATTTTGGCAAAGATTGTATGCTTGTAAGTACAGCGGTGGGCGGAACGAAGGAGGATGTATGGAGAAAGAACTGGTAGTAGTCATTGATTTTGGGGGACAGTATAATCAGCTGGTGGCCAGGCGGGTTAGAGAATGTTCGGTATATTGTGAAATATATTCATATAAAACAGATTTAAACAAAATCAGGGACATGAAGCCTAAAGGTATTATTTTGACAGGCGGACCAAGCAGCTGTTATGAAGAGGGAGCGGCAGCCTGCCCGGCAGAATTGTTTGAGTTGGGGATTCCCGTGCTGGGACTGTGTTATGGGGCACAGCTGATGATGCATATATTGGGAGGAAAGGTGGCTAGGGCAGAAGCACGGGAATACGGTAAGACAGAGCTGGATGTGGATACTACTTCCGGTTTATTTGCAAATGTCACGCCGCATACTGTCTGCTGGATGAGCCATTTCGATTATATCGCGCAGATGGCGCCCGGATTCAGAGCCGTTGCCGCTACGGCGAATTGTCCAGTGGCAGCGGCGGAATGTGCCAGCCGGCAGTTATATGCAATTCAGTTCCATCCGGAGGTACTCCATACCGCCGAAGGGTCCAGAATGCTGTATAATTTTGTAAGGAATATCTGCGGCTGCAAAGGAGACTGGAGAATGGACTCCTTTGTGGAGGAAAATATCAGAGTACTTCGTGACAAGATAGGACAGGGAAAGGTATTGTGTGCTTTATCCGGCGGAGTGGATTCTTCCGTAGCAGCGGTTCTGCTGTCCAAGGCTGTAGGAGAACAACTGACATGTGTGTTTGTGGATCACGGATTGCTGCGGAAAAACGAAGGGGATGAGGTGGAAAAGGTATTCGGTTCTGCGGGAAATTATAAACTTAACTTCATAAGGGTGAATGCAAAGGAGCGTTTTTACTCCCGGCTGGCAGGTGTGAGTGAACCGGAAGAAAAGAGGAAGATTATCGGAGAAGAATTCATTCGTGTATTTGAGGAAGAGGCGGAAAAGATCGGTGCAGTGGATTTCCTGGTGCAGGGGACTATTTATCCGGATGTAGTAGAGAGCGGTTTGGGAGGAGAGTCTGCGGTGATTAAATCTCATCACAATGTGGGAGGAATTCCGGATTGTGTTGAGTTTCAGGAAATCGTGGAGCCCCTCCGGAATCTGTTCAAAGATGAAGTTCGGAAAGTGGGAGTGGAGCTGGGGATACCAGAGAATCTGGTTTTCAGACAGCCATTCCCCGGACCGGGATTGGGAGTCCGTATCGTGGGGGAGGTAACGGCCCAAAAGGTTCGCATTGTCCAGGATGCCGATGCGATTTATCGCGAAGAGATTGCGAATGCGGGGCTGGATGGTGAGATCAATCAATACTTTGCCGCTTTGACAAATATGCGCTCGGTGGGAGTTATGGGCGATGAGCGGACCTATGACTATGCGGTGGCATTGCGGGCAGTGAAGACTGCCGATTTCATGACAGCAGAATCTGCGGAAATTCCTTTCGAGGTGTTGAACAGGGTGATGAGCAGGATTATTAATGAGGTGAGGGGGGTGAATCGGGTGTTGTACGATTTGACTTCTAAACCGCCGGCTACGATAGAGTTCGAGTGATGAAATGGGATTTAGAAAGCTAGTGTTTAAGCGGTTTGCAAG